>DASXEG010000033.1:0-3498 GCA_036490235.1 Candidatus Sulfotelmatobacter sp.
ATTATAGGTATCTGGCTCCGAGATCTGATCGTTTCCCTCGCCATCTCAGCCTTCATCATCGTCTTCATTTACCAGCCAGTAAAAGTCGAGGGCACCAGCATGATGCCCTCGCTCCTCGATCAGGAGCGGATTTTCGTCAACAAGTTCGTCTACCGGCTGGAGCCAATCTCCCGCGGTGACATTGTCGTCTTCCGCTATCCCCGCGATCCCTCGAAAAGCTACATCAAGCGCGTGATCGGAGTGGCAGGCGACCGCATCCGCATCGACAGCGGGCAAGTATATGTAAACAACGAGCCGCTCGACGAAGACTACGTCCCGCCCGCCTACACGGACACTCGTTCCTACCCAGAAATAACCGTCCCCCCGCACTGCTACATGGTCCTGGGCGATCACCGCTCCATGTCGAATGACAGCCGCGATTTCGGTCCCGTCAATCAATCCTACATTTACGGCAAAGCTGTTTTTGGCTACTGGCCCATGGATAAACTCGGCCGAGTGCGGTAACCTTCCGAGCGACAACTTTTCATCTTCCGTGCCGACACAACGTAGGCCGTACGTCGAAACATTGCTCATCTGGGGGAGCCTATGATCAACCGCCGTAACTTTCTAACCACCGCTGCCGCAGGCCTGACTGCCTCTCTTGCCCTCCACCAGCCGCTGCTGGCTCAATTGGAAAACATCCCCGCACTGCCGGATCACTCACTCCTCGATAAGAATGAAGACGCGTATTGGGCCGCGATGCGCAAGCAATTCCTCATTCCTCAAGACGAGATCTACCTGAACAACGGCACTGTCGGTTCCAGTCCCGCGCCCGTGCTGCGCGCCATTTTCGAAGGCTATACCAGCACCGAAAAGATGGATCAGCAGGATCCGGAAGACTATCCCATCTGGGGATACGCCGCATGGAACGAGTTTCGCGATCCGCTGGCCCAGTTCGTCGGCTGCAAGCAGGATGAGATCGCGTTGCTGCGCAACGCAACAGAAGGGAACAGCTACATCGCCAACGGCCTCGACCTGAAGCCCGGCGACGAAGTGCTGATGACCGATCAGGAGCATCCCGGCGGCCTCCAGCCTTGGAATCTGAAAGCCAAACGTTACGGCATTGTGGTCAAACAAGTGACATTGCCGCGGCCAGTTGAAAACGCAGCCCAGGTACTCAATCTGTTCAACGACGCGATCACTCCGCGCACGCGAGTAATCTTTTTCAGCCACATCACCACATTTTCCGGCGTAGTCCTGCCGGCGAAGCAAATCTGCGCACTGGCGCGCTCGAAGGGAATTCTTTCCGCCGTGGATGGCGCGCACGTGCCCGGCATGATGCGGCTAAACATAAGCGACATCGGCTGCGATATGTACTCGGCCAGCCCGCACAAATGGCTCTTCGCGACCAAGGGCTCGGGTTTTCTCTACGTTCGTGACGAAGTCATCGACCGCGTGTGGAACACCATCGTCACCGAAGGCTGGGACGAGCCTCAGCTTCGCGCCGAGCGCTTCCAGCGCATCGGCAGCTCCAACGTTCCCGCTCTCTGGGGATTGCGAGCCTCGATCAAACTGGCAAACGACATCGGATTAGATCGAATCGAAAAACGTCATCGCGCCTCCGCGGATTACATTCTCGATGAAATGAAGAAGCGCGGCGCAGGCTCCTGGACATCGCCCGATCCCGCACTTCGCTGCGCGATTGTGACCGTCAACGTCCCGCCCGTCAAACGCATGGATTTGGAAAACTGGATGTGGAAGACCTGCAAGATTCGCATCCGCGGCGGGGAGCCCAGCAAGCTGCGGCTTTCAACGCCCTATTACTTGCAGAAGAAGGACCTGGACCGGTTCCTGGAAAAATTTGACGAGTACAAGCGGACAAACAAGCTAGCCTGACCCCAGGAGAACGAACACCCACGCCGGTTCAGTGGGTGCCGCGGCTTTACGCCTTGGCCGGTTCCACCGCAGCCGAGGCCTTGCTCTCATGCTGCTTCACCATCTTGTTGCGCGCCGCACGCAGCTTCAGGAATGTTTTCGCTTCCTTGTAAAGCCGCTTCCGCTCTTTCCCATCAAACGCGGCTTTCTTCAAAATGCGGAACGCCGCCTTCGGCCGGAAGTAATACTCATCGTAGAACCGGTGCACCGCCGATAAAATTTCATCCGCCGGCAGCCCCGGATACTGAATGTGCGCCAACTGATGTCCGCCTTCATCCACCATCTTATTGTCGGCCACCATGAATCCATTCTTCACGGCGTAATCGTAAAGCTCCGTTCCCGGATAAGCATGCGCCACCGAGACCTGAATCGTTTCCACATCAAGCTCTTTCGCAAACTTGATCGTGTTGTTGATGGTCTCATGCGTCTCGCCCGGCAGTCCCATGATGAAGTCGCCGTGGATCACCAAACCCAGCTTGTGGCAATCCTTTGTGAACTGACGCGCCCGCTCAATCGTCGCGCCCTTCTTGATATTTTTCAAAATCTGCTGATCGCCTGATTCATATCCCACAATGAGCAGCCGGCATCCAGCTTCCTTCATCGCCTTCAAAGTTTCAAAATCGGTAGTAACGCGCGAAGTGCACGACCACGTTAGCCCCAGCGGCTTCAACTTCGCGCACAGTTCGACGGTTCGCGCCTTCTGAATGTTGAACGTGTCGTCATCGAAGAAAAATTCCTTCACTTCCGGCCAATATTCCTTCACCCTCGACATCTCAGCCGCCACGTCATCCGTCGAGCGTTTCCGCCACGGATGCCCGCTCAAAGTCTGCGGCCACAAACAAAACGTGCACTGCGCCGGACACCCGCGCGTCGTATACAACGAAACGTACGGATGCAGCAAAAACGGCACGTTGTAACGCGTAACATCCAGATCGCGCCTATAGACATCCGTCACGTGAGGCAACGCGTCCAGATCCTGAATCTGCGGCGAGTCAGGATTGTGCACGATCTTCCCATCCTTCAAAAACGAAACGCCGGGAATCTCCTCGATCGGCTTGCCCTTCGCATAATCGACTACGGCAAAATCGAACTCCTTGCGCACCACGAAATCGATCGCCGAACACTCCCGCAACGACTTCTCTGGCAGCACACTAACGTGTGGCCCAACAAAAGCAATCTTGATCTTCGGATTCGCCGCCTTAATGGCGCGCGCTAAACGAATGTCCCCGGGAAATCCGGGCGTGCTGGTAAACAGCACCAGAAATTCATAATCTTTGGCGATTTCGATCGTCTGCTCGCCGGAAATATAGTGCGGCGGCGCATCCAGCAGCCGCGCACCTTCCAGCATTCCGGCCGGATAAGCCAGCCATACCGGATACCAATAAGACTCGATTTCTCGCGTAGCAGGCCAGCGCGAGCCGGCTCCGCCATCAAAGTTTTCAAAAGACGGGGGGTTCAGAAACAGTGTTTTAAGGGGCATATTAGGTGATGCTTTATTTTAACATTCCGGCGCTCTCAACCTCGCGCCAAAGCAGTGTTTATGCAGGTTCGTCGTTAAACCTATACTTTGATGCATTGAACGGC
>DASXEG010000161.1:0-11952 GCA_036490235.1 Candidatus Sulfotelmatobacter sp.
TGGTCGTGCCAGCAGGCTGCTGACGCAACACGCCGTCATCGTCCGCGCAATAGGACTTCGAACCGGTGGTCGTCGCCAGCGGACTGGCTGTCGTATAGAACTGGTTCGGAACTGCGCTGCCGGCGCCGGTCGAGGTGGTCATAGCAAAGCTGTAACCGCTCTTTCCGGTATTGGCCGGGTTGCCGTTGTTGGCCAATGTGCCGTCAATGAAGCAGGCAGTCGCCGGAGCCGGGCTGCAAGCCGCGCTGAGCGGGCCGCCGATAGCCGCCAAGCTGGTGAAGCCGATTGTGGGATACGCCGAAAAATAGGCGATTTCGCCGGTGACGATGGAGCGCTCAGAAGCGGCCGCGGACGAATCGTTGGCTGCCATACGCGCACGCATCAGGTTTGGAATTGCGATAGCCGCAATGATCAGGATGATGGCCACCACGATCAGCAGCTCGATAAGTGAGAAACCCTTCTGTTTCCGCATCTCGATTTTCCCCTCGTTAGTTCTCATTTGATTCAAATTCTGGTCACGAATGACGCAGTCGGGCTTGATATTCGCACCTGCCGGGCCAAACTCGCTAGTTACCTTGGTTCGCATGGGCTCTCAGCAAGCGGTTTGTTTTCAGGAGTAGGACAAACTTTAGAGCCGGCTGTGGAGCGCGCCGGGGGATGTTCGTGCCAAAAACTGTCAGATGCATTGACTTTTCGCGGCATCGGGGCGGTTGTCTGGGACACGGTGGAAGAACGGGGTGTTGGTGAAGACTTGCGGGGAGTAACTTCGGGGATTAGTGACTGAGGTCATGGGGGGTGGTGAGGCGCCGACGGTTGGGAGGAGGTAGGGATGCTTCGGCTGCGCGATGAGGATCGCTGCGCTCTCCTCACCGCTCCGCTCAGCATGACAGGTCTTTTTTGTCGCTCCGCTTGCATGGCAATTTCTTCTTCGTCTGTCCGCTCTCAGGGCTACATTTGGGTCGTTCCGACTACGGTGCGGAACGAAGGTAATCCGATGCGGGGCGAAATTGATATTACTGGCGGATGGCCGTTTTTATAATCGCTGTTCGGGGAAGGAGCGCTGGAGCCTTGTCTTCTACTGCTACGGTAATGCAGCCTGTGACTCGTTCCCGGCCGGCCTCCTTTTTTATTTCTCGCGAAAGGCGAAACGCGATTCTGTGTCTGGTGCTGGCGTTCGTCACGCTGCTTTTCTATAACCCGGTTGTGCGCAACGGTTTCACCGACCTTGACGATTACGCCTACATTGAAAACGCCCATGTGATGCAGGGGCTGCGGTGGAATACCGTCGCGTGGGCGTTCAGCAGTTTTGAGCAAGCGAACTGGCACCCGATTACCTGGCTGTCACATGCGCTGGATGTCCAAATTTTGGGGTTGAATCCTGCGGGTCATCATTATGAAACGGTTCTTTTGAATGCGGCGTGCGCGGTTTTGCTTTTCCTGCTGCTCGAAGGTGCGACTGGGCTTGCGTGGCCCAGCGTGGTGGTCGCGGCGTTGTTTGCTTTGCATCCGGTGAATGTGGAATCGGTAGCGTGGGCTTCGGAGCGGAAGAATGTGCTTAGCATGTTGTTTTTTCTTCTCGCTTTGCATGCTTATGGCTGGTACGCGCGGAAGATCAGCTTGAGGCGATACGCGGCCGTGGCGGGCTTGTTTGCCATGGGGCTCATGGCTAAGCCCGAGATTATTACTTTTCCGTTCGTTCTGCTGCTTTGGGACTACTGGCCTTTGCGGCGGATGTTTGCGCGTGTGGGAGATGCGGCGGAGGGTGCAGCGGTTCCGAAGGCGCTGGGGTTTTTGGTGATGGAGAAAGTGCCGCTGTTATTGCTCTCAGCGGCGAGCGCTGTGATTACGATGTTGGCGCAGGGAGGTGGGAAGAGCGTTCACCAGATTGGGTTCTTTTGGAAGCTTGGCAATGCAGCTGTGAGCTGCGTGCGATATGCGGGGAAGGCTTTTTGGCCGGTGGGGTTGGCTGCATTTTATCCGCATGAGGGGCGTTCTCTTCCTATGTGGGAAATCGTGGCGGCGAGTGTGGCGCTGCTGTTGGTTACTGCCATTGTGCTGCGGCTGAAAAATCGCCGCTATCTGACTACGGGTTGGTTTTGGTTTCTGGGCACGCTGGTTCCGGTGGTTGGTCTGGTGCAGGTGGGAATGCAGTCGATGGCTGACCGGTATGCTTACCTGCCTTACATCGGGCTTTTTGTGCCGGTGGTGTGGGGCGTGTGGGAGTTGGCGCATGAATGGCGCATCTCTGGCGTCTGGCTCGGCGTGTTAAGTGTGCTGGTGGTGGTGAGCCTTGGTTTGGTTACTCGCCGACAGGTCGGCTATTGGCGTGATAGCGAGACTCTGTGGAGGCATACGCTGGCGGTGACAGGTGATCACAATTTCGCGGCGCACGATGGACTTGCGCGCGACCTGGCATTGCACGGGCATGTGGACGAGGCGGTCGCTGAGTTCAAAAAGGCCGAGAGTGTGTACGATTACACGCCCGCGGCGATGATGGACATTGGGGCTTACGAGCAGACGAATGGGCGTCTGCAGGATGCGGTTCTCGAATACAGGCGGGCTGCTGCGCTTTCCATGGATTCGAAATCGCGCGCGGAGGCGCTGTGCCGGATGGGCTCTGCGTTTATACAGGCTGGGGATTTCGTCCGCGCGGAGGGCGCTTATGATTCGGCTCTGCGCGAGGATGGCAACAATGTGCGCGCGCTGATGGCGAGGGGTCTGCTCGCCGAGCGTGACGGGAATCCTGATTTGGCTGTGAAGGGAATTTCCGGTGCGCTTAAGATTGAGCCATCCGATGTAGGTTATCTATTGCTTGGGCGGGCGTTACGGCGCGCCGGACGGTTGACGGGAGCGGATGCTGCCGACGAACATGCGCGGCAAAGCTCTCGTGATTTGGCGGCTGCGCGCGCAATGGTGGAACAGATATCGGCTTCGTTTGGAATGGAAGACCCTTCCGGGACGAAGTGAAATAGATAAGTGAAACAGATAAGCGAAATAGATAAGTGAAATAAATAAAGGATGATCCGTTGGCTTCGACTGCTACAGCGGCCGCGCGGCGTGTGATTCACGGTTCTGACGCGGGGGATTTTCGCGCTTCCAATGGCAAGCGAATCGTCGTGCTCTGCATGTTGCTGGTGGTGATTACGCTTGCCGGTTACAGCTCGGTTGCTCATAACGGCTTCACCACGCTGGATGACGAAGTTTATATTCTGCATAATCCTCCGGTTCGCGCTGGATTGAAGTGGGAGACGGTCAAGTGGGCGTTCACGACATTTCATTCCGGTAATTGGCATCCGGTGACTTGGTTGTCGCTGGCTTTGGATTGCCAAATGTTTGGCGTGAATCCGGTTGCCATTCATTTTGAAAACGTTCTGCTACATGGTTTGAATGCGGTCCTGCTGTTTCTGCTGCTGGAGATCTGCACGGAATTTACCTGGCCGAGCCTGATGGTGGCGGCGCTGTTTGCGCTACATCCGATAAATGTGGAATCGGTGGCGTGGGCGGCGGAGCGGAAAAATGTTTTGAGCATGACATTCTTTCTGCTGGCAATGCTGGCTTACACGCGGTATGCGCGGCGGATCAGCGTGAAACGATACCTGCCGGTGGCGTTGCTGTTTGCGTTGGGATTGATGGTGAAACCGGAGATCATCACGCTGCCGTTCGTGTTGCTGCTGTGGGATTACTGGCCGTTGCGAAGGATGGGCGAGCGCGCGGAGGGATCGGCCGAAGGGGCGGGTGGGAGATCGTTTGCGTTTCTGTTACTCGAAAAGCTGCCTTTGTTGTTCATTGCTTTCGGAAGCGCGATTGTGACCGTGGTGGCCGCCAGGGCGAATGATGCGGTGCGAAACGGATTTAATTCTGCGCGGATTGGGAATGCTCTGGTGGCTTATGTGCGTTATCTGGGCAAGGCATTCTGGCCGAGTCATCTGGCTGTGATGTACATCTATCGCGGGCATTCGATTTCGCTGTGGGTTGCAGTTTCTTCAGCGGCGTTGCTGATGGGCGTGACCGGCTTGGTATGGCGCTTTCGCAGGCATCGCTATCTGGTTGTCGGATGGTTATGGTTTTTAGGAACGCTGGTGCCGGTGATTGGCGTGGTTGCAGTGGGGATGCAGGCGATGGCGGATCGCTATGCGTATTTGCCCTTTGTTGGTTTGTTCATTGTGGTGGTTTGGAGTGTGGCAGAAATTTCGAATTGGCGAGGCGTTCCTGCGGCGTGGATGGCAGCGCCTGGCGTCGCCGTTTTGGCGGTGCTTGGTGTTCTCACGCATCATCAGATTACCTACTGGCATGATGGCGAGACGATGTGGAGGCGAACGCTCAGCGTGACGGAGCGCAATACGGTTGCGCATGACGGGTTGGGTTATACATTCACCGAGCAAGGGCGCGTGGACGATGCCATCGCAGAGTACAACCGAGTCGAACAATTGCACGGATATGGCGCGCCGGCGATCATTCAGGTGGGAGTCTACGAGCAGACGCATGGGCATTTGCCAGAGGCAGTGGAGCAGTACAAATTGTCTTTGGCGATGGCGACGGACGCGAGTGAGCAATCGGACGGTTATGCGCACTTGGGGGCGGCGCTGGCTGAGACGGGCGATCTGGTGAACGCGAAGTTGGCTTATGCTTACGCGCTGCGGGGAAATCCGGGAAACAGTTTGGCGCTGATAGGAAGTGGTTTGCTGGCGGAGCGTGTTGGCGACCTGAGCATTGCGCTGGAGGAAATTGCCCACGCTGTAAAGGTTGAGCCGAGCGATGTTAACTATCTTTTGTTGGAGCAGGCTTTGCGGCGGGCGGGCCGGTTGCCGGAGGCGGACGCGGCAGAAGGACAGGCGCGGCGAATCTCGAGTCACTTTGATGAGGCGCAAAAGTCTGAGGTGCAGCAGTTAGCTGCGGCCGGCATCGAGTCGAGATGAGGTTTTATTTTTTCGTGGCGCTTTCAGATTGCAGGCGGTCCAGCGCTTGGCGAGCAGCGGTTTGATAGGGATGCAGTTGCAGTTCGGCCTTGTACTCTTCGATTGCGCTTGTGGGTTGCGAAACGGCTTCCAGCGCGGTTCCCAGTTCGTAGTGAAATCCGTCCGCAGTGGGGTCGAACTCCAGAGCTTTTTTCAAGTAAGGGATAGCCGGCTCTGGCAGATGTTGTGCGAGACGAATCTGTGCGAGGCCGAACCAGGCGATCGCCAGCGTGGGATCGGCGGTAAGGGCTGCATCGAACCACTGTTCGGCTTGAGTCAGATCGCCCGCCTGAAAGTAGCAGAATCCGGCAAAATCCGCGGCGCGCCAGCCGGGCTTTATTTCGTAGGAGCGAACAAAATGCTGGGCAGCCTCGGAATATTTGCCGCGCGCGCTTAAAGCTGAGCCATAGTTCAATTGCGCCCATTCGTTTGCGGGAGCGCGGCTGACAGCGCGGGAAAAAAGAATCACATCGTTGGCCCAGTATTGGGATTGGGTTGTGCTGGCAAAGGCCAGAGCTAAAGCGAGCGCTGCCGCCAGCGCGGGCAAGAGTTGCTGTCGCGGCCACTTGTCTCTTAGCCAGCCGTAGGCAATTCCTGCCATCAGCCCCACGCCGAACATGCTCATGTACATGTAGCGGTCGTGAATGAAATCGTCTTCGTTCATCCAGGCGAGATTTAAGGTTGGCAGTAAAGGGAGAAGAAGCCAGGCGTATGCGACCCAGAGCCTCGAGTCGCGGAGTGCCAGCGCCAGGGCGAGAACGACAAGGAGGAAGAGAGCGAGTCCGACGATGAGGAATTGTTTATCGGGATATCCGATCAAAGGCACAGTGTATTGCGAGCTCAGGCCTATGGGCGCGATGACACGATAGAAATCGAAGAGCAGAATCCTGGGTGCGCTCAACAGAATTGTGGGAAGCGGAATGGAGTTGGAGATTACTGCGGTTTCGCCGAGCACTCCGGCTCGCACGGCGAACCAGGGGACGATTAATAAGGTGAACGCGGAGAAATACGCGAGCGGAAACTTTCTTGGAAAAAATCCCGGCGATGTTCTTCGGCGGTCCGCGATCAGATCGATGAGAACGATTCCCGGTAGCACGACGCTCACTTCCTTTGTCAGTAATGCCAGCACGAAAAACAAGCCGGCAAGAGTCCAGTGGGCGAGAGGATTCTCTTTGTTGCTTGCTTTGCGATACATCAGAAAACTCGCAAAGCAGAAGACTGCGGCGAGGGGATCGTTTACGGCGGAAATCCACGAGACCGGTTCTGCCTGCAGCGGGTGCAGCGCAAAGATGGCTGCGGCAAACAGCGACGCTCCCGGACTCTTCAGAATATCCCTGGCAACGAAGTAGGCGAGAGTTGTGGCTGCGAGATGCGTGAGGACAGAGGTCAGGTGAAACCAATGAGGGTGAAGGCCGAAGAGGGATTTGTTGATGAGGAACCAGAACGCGAGCAGCGGGCGATAGTAGCGGGTCTGCGCGATTCCGGTTGCGGCCCAGAGCTGGTGTGTGAATAAAAAACCGACACGGTTCCATTGCAGATTGGGATTCTGTGTAATTTGTGGAGGATCGTCGTAGACCCAGCCGAACCGGAATGTCGAAGAGTAGGTGAGAAGCGTGGTTGCCAGAAGTCCGGCAAGCGCGAGCCATTCGGTGCGTCGGCGCGGACCCGTTTCTTGTGCGTTAGGCTGGGGCACGATGCACTTGCGAGTTCCAGCTTACAATACGGATGCTTACGATATGGATAATTCGCTTGAGTCGTTGAAAATCGATTCGGATATCGCGCGGGCTTGGACGCTGCCTGCTCATCTTTATAGCAATGTGGAGGTTTTCGAGGCGGAAAAAAGAAACATTTTCGCGCGAAGTTGGCAGGTGGTGGGACATTGCGACCAGGCGGCGAAGGCGGGCGATTATTTCACGACTGAGTTGGTGGGAGAGCCTCTGCTGGTTGTTCGCGGAGGCGAAGGCAAGTTGCGCGCGTTTTATAACGTTTGCCGGCATCGGGCCGGACCTCCGGCGGAAGGTTGCGGGAATCGGAAGTTGTTTCGCTGCGGGTATCACGGGTGGACTTACGATCTGGATGGATCGCTGATCAGCGCGACCGAGATTGAGGGCGTGGAAGGATTTCGGGCCGAGGATTTTGCGCTCGCGCCGGTGCGGGTGGAGGAGTGGTTCAATTTTATTTTCGTGAATCTTGATGTTGCGGCTGAGCCGCTGTGTGAAAGCTTGGGCGAGTTGGCGGCACAGGCGGGAAAATTTCCTTTTGCGGGGATGAAGTTGTTCGAGCGGCGCACCTATGACATGGCGTGCAACTGGAAAACTTATGTCGATAATTATCTTGAAGGCTACCATTTGCCCAGTGTGCATCCGGGATTGAATCGGGAACTTGACTACAACGCTTATGCCGTCGAGCCGTATGCGAGGTATGTGCGGCAGTTCAGTCCGATTCGCGGGGCGCAGCCGGGAGATGTGACACCTCGCCGTTATGAGGATGCTGGCGAAGATTTGACTACGGATTATTTCTGGATTTTTCCGAACTGGATGCTGAATTGTTATCCAGACAATATTTCGCTGAACATTGTGCTGCCGGTCGCGCCCGAGCGGTCGTTGGCGATTTTTGAATGGTATTTACCGGAGAGCGAGTTGGGCAGTGCGGCGGCGAAGGCTTCGGTCGAATTCAGCGATCAGATTCAGATGGAAGATGCGGCCATCTGCGAGCGGGTGCAGAAGAATTTGCGGTCGCGCAGTTACTCGCGAGGGCGGTTCAGCGTGAAGCAGGAAAAAGGCGTGCACGCGTTTCATCGGATGTATGCGGAGTGGATGAAGCAGAGAGCGTGACTACACAGCTTTAACCAAGAGACAAGTGACATCGTCGTGTTGCGGCGTTGATCCGACGAAAAGATCTAGCTCGGCCATCAGTCGATTGAGCATTTCGGCGGGGGTTGAGGCTGCGCCTGCCGAGATGGCGTTCAGCAGGCGATACTCACCGTATTCTTCCTGACGCGCGTTTTCAGCTTCGACCAAACCATCCGTGAAAATTATTAGCCAGTCGCCGGGTGCGAGCGTAACGCCTGCCGATTGATAGACGGCTTCCGCTTGAATGCCTAGAGGGAGGCCGCCCACGTCGAGGCGTTCGATGGAGCCATTCGCGCGGCGGAGGATGGGACTGTTGTGTCCGGCGTTGATGTAGGTGAAGGCGCGGTTTGCAGAGTCGTACTCCGCGAGGAATGCCGTGGTGAATCGAAGGCCGCCCTGGCTGTTCGAACAGGCGTACTTGTTCATGTCCATGACGAGTTCGGGCAGCGCGACTTGCGTGGTCGAAAGGGTTTTGAGGCTGGCTTGAAACGTGGCCATCAGCATGGCTGCGGGAATGCTTTTGCCGGCGACATCGGCTACGGCAAAGACTACGCGGTTTTCTTCGTTGGTTTTTCCGGGCCGGGGAAAGACGTCGTAGTAATCTCCGGCGACTGTGTTGGCGGGCCGCGTGGCATAGGCGACCGAGATGCCGGGAATCTGCGGAGCTGCGCCTGGCAGGAGCCAGGTCTGAATCTCTCGGGCAATCTGCAGGTCGCGCTTCATCACGACACGGTCGGCTATTTCTAGCATCAGCAGCAGGAACATCAGCAGGCCGCCCCAGAAGTGAAAGTCAAATTCCAGGATGTGTATATCGTGGTCGGAGCCGCGATAGCTAAAGCCTCCGCCGGGAAAGATGAGCAGGATTAAGGCGACGAGCAGAAGAACGCGGCGCGCCGGGGAGAGCTTTTCGAGTACGGCCCAGAAAAATTCTTTGACGACATGAATGCGGTGGCCTTTTTTCGTTAGGCCTTCGGGAGTTTTTGCGGCGACATCTTTCGAGTAGAGGCGATAGCTGGCGCGGGCTTCGGTTTCGAATTGCGACCAGAGTTGGGTGAGCTCCAGGCCTTCGGTGACGCGGCGCCAGAATCGTTTCAGGCGCACGCCGAGGGGAGGGTCTGGCACTCTGGCTGGTGGGGGAGCGGTCGCCATAGAAGAGTGATTATAGAAGAACCTACATGTGGTGGCGCTAGGTGCGGTCATCGGCTTCGGCGACTGTGATCGCGGAAGAAGACGTTAGGTTCCTCGCCCGCGCTCCGCGCGCGTTCGGAATGATAAGGGTTGCTTTTGATTGATAACAATTCTCATGATTTTTAGAACAACGCCATTTGCTCCGCCGGGTGCGTCTCCACTTTCATCGTTCCGCGCGGATCGGCGCGGTGAATGGAGTGCTTTTGCCGCAGATGCGACATGAGTTGGGAAATGCGCTTGGCATAGGACGGCGGCAGGAAGGAACGATCTTTGTAACGCTCGCGGTAGTTCGCGACGAGCTGCGGAAAATTCTGTTCGAGGAACGGAAGGAAGATTGCGGCTGAGCAGGGTTTGAGGAACAGCGGATTGGCGAAGATGTGGTGCGCGCCTGCTTCGGATGCGGCTTTCACCACGGCTTCGAGATCGGCGGGAGCGTCGGTGATGCCGGGGAGGACCGGGCAGCAGCTTACGCCGACATCGAGGCTGGCTTGGGCAAGGGTGCGAACTGCTTCCATGCGCAGGTCAGGGCGTGGGGCGCGTGGCTCGAGGATTCTGGCTAGCTCGACGTTTAAAGTTGTGACCGTGATGTGGATCGAGAGGATGTTGGTGCGGGCTACCTCGCGCAGCAGGTCCACGTCGCGGAGGATGAGATTCGATTTGGTGACGATGCCGAGTTCGAAGCCGCTATGGCGGGCGAACTCTTCCAGGATCCCGCGCGTGACTTCGTAGCGACGCTCTGCGGGTTGGTAGGGGTCGGTGGCGGTGCCGAGGGCGATCGATTCTCCGTTTTTCACTTTGCGCAGGTTGTGGCGAAGCAGTTCGGCCGCTTGCTGCTTGACGTAGATTTTCTGCTCGAAGGCGAGGCCGTCGCGCATTTCCATGAATTCGTGGGTGTAGCGGGCGTAGCAGTATTTGCAGGCGAACTCGCAGCCGCGGTAGGGATTGATGGTCCAGGTGAAAGGGAGTCTTCGATTGCTGACGCAGCGGTTCAGGAGCGAGCGGGTGGGCAGGGTGAAGTATTCGACGTGGTGGCCTTCGCGGAGGGATTCGCCCTCAGAGGCTAGACGAGCGATGCCGACCAGGGCGGGCTTTTCGGAGATCGGGAACAGGGAGGGAGGAGGCATATTTTCGTCATTTGTTCGCCTATGGTAGCGTCTCCGTCGCTTAACTGTCAACCCCGGAGTCAGCACATCAGGTATGATCGCTAGGGCGTCAAAGAGACCGAAATGACTTGCGTTCGCAATCTTTGCGTCACGCTTATTTCATCGACTAATTAGGAGAACTGATGGCGAAAAATCATTACAGCACCAAGCCGAAGCGGCGGAATCGCTCGGGGAAACGAAAAGATACACAGCGCATCGCCGTGAATATGGCCAAGATCAAAGAACGCGAAGGAAAAACGGCACAAGCGCAATAGCGTAGATCTTCTTTAGTGCGGACCGCATAGTCCTGAACTACTTCTCTGCGGGTTTCTCAAACAGCTTCGGATCGACCGACGGATTAATTTCGAGTGCGGTGTAGGTCGAGGTGCTCGAATCCTGCCCGTTCTGTTTGTTGTGGCGGACGGTCGGGATCGTCAGACCGCCCAGCGGCTTCCAATCGTCGAAATCGGTTTCTCCCTGCACGGGGCCGGACTGGGCTAGCGTGGGATAGGTTTCCTTCAAGATGTGGCCGCTTTGCGGGTCGACGAACCAGCGAATGTAGACGCCGTCGGAGTTTACGTCGACGATGCGCGCAACTACATCGCCCACTTTTTCCGTGCCTGCGGCATGAAAGAAGACGTCCGCATCTTTACTTGTCGCGTGCGAGGCGATGAAGATCGGATCGCGCTTGATTTGGTCGATGGATTCGGCTTTTTGCGAACCGGGAAGGTCGCGCATGCCCTGGCCTACGACCGCCATGAATGCGGTATCGGGAGTTACGACAACGTTCATCGTTCCGCCGGGAGTCTGCATTTCGGCATGCAGATGATCGGGATAGATGATTACGGTTTCCATGGGGATGGGGAACTCGCCCTGTGGCGTTTTCTGCGCGAGGGTGATTTTTGCCTTGATCGATTTGACTGCGGCTAGTTTTTCTTCGCCGCCCATCGCTGCCACAACTTTTTCTGCTAGAGCTTTTCCTTCGTCATTTGAAGCGGTGGGCTTGGCGCTCTCGGCTTCCTTCGCGCCGGGCGGAGGGGGAATCGTGATGTCGACTTGCTTCACTTCGCCTAGCGAACTGAGCGGCTTGTCGAACTCTTTTGTGTTGCCTACTACCAGAACTGCGAGTTGATCGCGGTGCACGTATTTCGTGGCTACGCGATTTACGTCGGCGGCGGTGACCTTCTGGATTTCTCCGGGGAACTTGTCGAGCCAGTCGGCGGAGTAGCCGTAGAACTCGTAGGTCATGCGCTCGGCTAGAACTTTGTCGGGCGAGTCGAGGCGGAAGATGAAGGCGTTGAGGATGGCGTCTTTGGCGTGCTTGATTTCTTCTTCGGAGATCGGCTGCTTGCGGAGATTATCGATATCTTCATCGAGTGCCTGCACGGATTCGATGGTGCTCTGACTTTTTGTTCCAATGACGAACTGCAGAACTCCGGGATGGCCGAAGTTTGTGCCGATGCCGCCGCCTACGTTGTAGGCCAGGCCACGTTTGGTGCGAATGTCGTTGAACAGGCGCGCTGAGAAGCCTCCGCCGAAGGCTTCGTTGAACACCGAGATTGCGTAGTAGTCGGGATTGTTGCGCGTGGTGCCGAGGCCGACCATGCGGATGGTGCTTTGGTTGACGTCATCTTTCGGGATGAGGTAGTAGCCGGGTTTGGCGGGATGAAAAGTAATTTCAGGTTGTGGAACATCGGGACCTTTCGGCCAGGAATCGAATGCGGCGCGCAGTTTGGATTCCATGGCGGCGGAATCGAAGTCGCCGCTGATGCCGAGGATGATGCGGTTGGGAGAGACATTGTTTTTGTGCCAGTC
>DASXEG010000006.1:0-5732 GCA_036490235.1 Candidatus Sulfotelmatobacter sp.
ATTTATCTTTATCCAACTTTCGGCGGCGATCCCGTCCCCGTAAACGGTACCGAACCCGATGAGATCCCAACAGGCTGGTCCGCCGACGGACGCTCAATCTACGTCTTTCACTTCGGTTCCGTCCCTGCCAGGGTTTACGAACTGGAACTCGCCTCTGGAAAACGAAAGTTGTGGAAGGAACTGGCACCTTCCGACTCGGCCGGCATCGACACCATTCGCAACATCACCCTCGCCTCGGACGCCAATGCCTATGTCTATGGGTACATCCGCACTCTTTCTGATCTCTACGAGGTGGAAGGCCTGAAGTAAAGCGGCATCGCGGAGAGAGGCGCGCCAAGGCTCATCGTGGCGTTCAGCAATTGAATAGCGGTCAGCTGAAAGTCAAAGTGAAATGATTTTGGTGCTGCCCTACTGACTGTTCTTAGCCAACTCCATCCTCGCGCTCCGCAATTCCGGTCGATCCGAGTGTTTCCCCTCATCGCAATTCTTCAGCAGTTGCGCATAATAGGTAGCAGCCTTGGCCGATTGATGAGCCATTTCAGCCGCCCGCGCCGCACCCGCGAGGCCGTTGAAGCGGTTGGGATCGATCTTCATCGACTTCTCATATTCCATTAAAGCGCTCTCCGGCTGGTTGAGTTCAAGCAGCATGTCCGCCAGCATCTCGCGCGCCGGAATGTCGACCTCTCTTTTTCCTACCTTGTCCTGCGTGTCTGCAACCTGGCGCATCAGTCGTAACGCGTCGTCATTTCGTTTTTCTGTGAACGCGAGCCAAGCGTCCACCTCGCCTCGCGCGATCTGCGGCCCTTCGAGCGTATAAGCATTCTTAGATTTGCGGGTCGCATCTTCTGCGTCGTTAAACTTCTGCACATTGCGTCGCGTTGCTTCCACATCTCCCATGCGCGCCGAGCCAATCGTCCGCGCCCAATAGGTAATCATCTGCAAATCCGGAGTCGCATTTGCGGCCGGTTCGAGCGCAGCCGCGTCCGTCCAGTGCCGCATCTCGAGGTTATAGATGGCAGGGAAGTCCGTCGCCGCATATCCGTAGTATTCCAGCATGCCGGTGTCGTCGCCGTTTGTGGGCGCTGCCGCCAGCACCTGCTTCGCTTGAGCCAGCATGTGCTTCGCGGCTTCGTCCTGTCCGGTTTGCAAATAGGCGTAAAGCAGGAAGTGCATGGCGTGCAATTCGTGTCCACCCATGTACATGGCATGGGACTGCTGCGTCAAAGCGACCGATTTCAGGTTGGCCTGGATATCCTCCTGCCAATACCCGAGCCGGGCAAAAATATGTGAAGGCATGTGGACGGCGTGCGCCGACGACGACGCAATTCCCGCATACCTGCGTGCGGCATCAAGACCCAGAGGCGCTAGCTCAGGCGAATCGCAGGAATGGATAATGTAGTGGGCCAGGCCGGGGTGATTCGGATCTCGCTGGAACAATGGAGTAAGTACCGCAACCGCCTTCTTCTGCGCGGCGTGCGTAGTGTCGCTGGGCGGTTGAGCGGCCAGCAACGATAGTGCGTAGAACGCCCCGGCTTCGAGGTCTGTGGGATATTGCTGGTAGAGTTTTCCCATCGCATCGGAATACGCGGCAGCCTGCTTCAGATAGTCTTTCGGTTCCGGATCGCTGTAAAACACAGCCAGAGCGGAGATATAGCCACGCTCGCGCTCGGTTTTTGCGCCAATCCTCTGCGCCTGCTCCATCTCCTCATGGCCGTGTTTCAGGGTCGAATCCCCGGGCCGCTCCCAGATTTCGTGAAACAGGCTCATGGCCACGCCCCAGTGTGCCATGGCGCATCCCGGATCTTTCTGCGCGATATCGGTGAACTGCTTTTCCGCCTTCTCATATTCGAAAGAATGCATAAGAGCAACGCCGCGCTCGAAAGCGCTCTGCGATCCAGGCGCGCAGGAAATTGGAAACGAAACCTTGCCCAGTTGCTCGGCACCGTCGTGATGATGGCCGGGCATGTCATCGTCGAGCGCGAAGGTTGAAATGGCGAATATGACACTGAAGCAGAGCAGTAGAAAGGAGAGCGATTTCAAGCGGCGCATGGTTTTTACCTTCTTCCTTATTTCCGGCTTCTACTTTAGTAAAGTTCGCCGGTTTTAACCACATCAATACCCTGAAGATTTTTGCAAAGGGCGTCTAGCCACGGAGTTCATCCTCGGCTTTCGCGATGCGCTCGGGCCGTCCCAAATCTCGCCAGTCGTATTCATCCGCGGCGAAACCGGCAATAGTTTCTCCCTGTGCGGACAGCCGCAGATAAGTTGCAATAATGGAGAATGCGCCATGTTCGGTCATCTGATCGAAAATGCGAGGCGAGATTACATGCACACCGGCGAAGGCAAGTGCCTGCACTTGCTGACAATTGCGAACCAGTTCAGGAACTCCATCGGGTCCAGACTGTTTTCCACAAAGCTGAACTCGGTCGTCGAATAATAGATAGCGCGATGTCTTCCGCTGCTGCACGGCGAGCGTCGCGAGAGCTTTGTGCAGGCGGTGAAATTGCGCCATGCGATCCAGATCAATCGTGCTGATCACATCGACGTTATGCAGAACAAACGGCTCGTCGCAACCGGCAGAACCTTCCTGAAAAAACCATGCGGCCTTCTTCAACCCTCCGCCGGTATCGAGCAATTCGTCTTCGCGCGAAATCTCGACGCGCAGTCCGAAGCTGTTATTCACCTTCAGATAATCGACCACCGTATCGGCGAAGTGATGCACATTCACGATCACTTCTCGAACCCCAAATTCCCTCAGACGCGCCAGTGTAATCTCCAGCAGCGTCCGCCCGCCAACCTCCACCAGCGCCTTCGGGCGATCGTTCGTCAGCGGCCGCAATCGCGTCCCCAGGCCGGCGGCAAGGACCATTGCCTTCATAGCGCAGCAGCCTTGAATTCCGGACTCTCCAACTCACGATGTTTTACAACCACATCTATTCCGCCCCGCAATCTCAGCCGCTTCGCCAACTGCTCCGCCAGATATACCGACCGATGCTGCCCACCGGTGCAACCGAACGAAACCATCAAGTCTTTAAATCCACGCTGCTGATAGGCATTCACGCTCGCATCCACCAGCGACATCACGCTCGCCAAAAACTGATGCACGCTTTCCTGCTGATTCAAATACTCGATGACGGGAGCGTCTTTCCCCGTCAACGCCTTGAACCGTTCTTCGCGCCCAGGATTCGGCAAACCGCGTCCATCAAAAACAAATCCGCCGCCGTTTCCACTCTCATCCTTCGGCCATCCACGATGAAACGAAAAACTGAAAATCCTCACCGTCAGATTTTCCGCCGACGAAGCCAGCCCCTGCAGCTTCTCCGATCCCAGCATGGAATGGAACGCTTCCATCAGAGTCGGAAGCGCGATCGGCAGGTTCACGTTGTGCAGCAGCCAGCGCACGTTCTTCAGCGCATACGGAACGCTCTGCAAGAAATGCGACTTGCGCTCATAGAATCCGCGAAAGCCATAAGCTCCCAGCGCCTGCAAAATCCGCACATAAACATAAGCGTAGAAGTAATGTAAAAACTTCTCACGATCCACCGCGATGAATTCCTGTACCCGCTCTATATACAAATCCAGCAACTGCCGCCGCAACTCCGGCGGCAAATCTGCCTTCGCGTCGTAGAGCAGGGAAGCCACGTCATACTGCAACGCGCCCTTGCGCCCGCCCTGATAATCCAGAAAAAACGGTTCGCCTCCGCGCAGCATAATGTTGCGCGACTGAAAATCGCGATACATGAAGTAATCGCGGTCCGCGCTCAACAAAAAAGTTGTCAAGCTCTCGAAATCATCTTCCAGTGCCTGCTCGTTGAATGAAATTCCTGCCAGCCGCAAAAAGTAATACTTGAAATAATTCAAATCCCAGTTGATCGACTGCCGATCGAAACTGCCGCGCGGATAGCACTTGCTGTAATCCAGATCGCGCCCCGCTTCAATCTGAAATCGCGGCAAAACCGCAATCACCTTCCGGTAAGCTTCCACGACCACAGACGCAATGTTCTCGCCGTCTCGATTGTTGGAAAGAAAATCGAATAAAGTGACGTCGCCCAAATCTTCCTCCAGATAAGCGCCTTGCTGCAGATCTTCACCGTAGATCTCCGGTACCGGCAGATTGTGCCCAAGGAAGTGCTTGGAAAATTCGAGGAACGCTGCATTCTCCTCGCGCACTCCATACAAAATGCCGATCGCTCTGGCCTCGCCGGTGCTCAGCCGGATAATCTTCCGCCCCGATCCGCCCAATTCTCCCTGCAGTGGCTGCACCCGCATAGGCGAGGTGTGAAAATGTGCCTCGAATAGTTTTTTCAGAACATCCATAGACGAATTGAGATTATCGCAGCGACGGCCAGAAATCACATCGATGAACCCAAAGTCTTACCCTGTGATCCTCTGTGCCCTCTGTGTTCAAGCTTTTGCCATTAACCAACCCAGCTTGCGCCCGGCAAACGCGATACTTATTCTGAAAACATGACCGACCGCCTGTACTACAACGACTCCTTCCTCTACGACTTCGACGGGGAAGTCCGCGCGATTCAAGACTCCCAGCGTCCGTCCATTGTTCTGGATCGCACCGCCTTCTATCCCACCAGCGGCGGCCAGATACATGACACCGGCCACATTACGTTAGCGAACAACGATCACAAATTCCGCGTCACGGAAGTAGCCGATACCGAAGATGGCCACGTCGTCCACTATCTCGATGCGCCGCTAAAAGATCTTCAGCCCGGCACGCGTATCCACGGCCAAATCGACTCGGCCCGCCGCCGCGACCACATGCAGCAGCACTCCGCTCAGCATGTTCTTTCCGCTGCCTTCATCGAACTCTTCGACATGCCGACGGTTTCCTTCCACATGGCTGACGACTACTGCTCCATCGATCTGGACACTCCGGCGCTCACGCAAGCGCAAATAGAATCCGCCGAACGGCGCGCCAACGAAATCATCCTGGAAAATCGGCCCGTGAGCATCCGCTACGTTGCCCGCGAACAAGCAGCATCGCTGGGCTTGCGCAAACCGCCTGCGGAAGGACACGACGAACTTCGCCTCATCGACATTCAGAATTTCGATCTCTCCGCCTGCGGCGGCACCCATGTAAACAGCACCGGACAAATCGCCGGCCTGCTCTGCCGCAAGTTTGAAAAAGTCCGCCAAGGCTGGCGCGTGGAGTTCGTTGCCGGCCAGCGGGCTGTCTTAACGGCCCGGCGCGATTTCCTGGCGCTCACTGAAACCGCAGCGCTTTTCTCAGCCAACATTTACGATGTGCCCACGCAAGCCCGCAAATCTCTCGATGAAATAAGACTGCTTCGCAAACATAATGAACAAATTTCCGCAGAACTCGCTTCAGCCCAGGCGGCGAACCTGTTGGCGGAAACTCCGGAACAAAACGGACGCAAGCTGATCGTCCGCAGTTTCGTCGATCGCGATTTAAATTCGCTCAAACTCCTGGCCCAGAAGCTTACGCATCAGACCTCGAGTGTCATCGCTCTCCTTGCCGCCGAATCGCCGCAGCCAGTGCTGGTCTTCGCTCAATCGCTCGGGCAGCCCAACGATATGTCCGTCTTACTCAAGCAGGCCATCGCAAGCGCCGCCGGGCGCGGCGGGGGCAGCAAGGATCTTGCCCAAGGCGGCGTCCCCAACGCTAATGCCTTGGCCTCCGCGCTATCGTCCGCCGCACAATCGCTGAACACGTAGTCCCTGTCATTCTGAGCGAAGCGGCGAGCGCAAGCGAGCCC
>DASXEG010000089.1:0-21620 GCA_036490235.1 Candidatus Sulfotelmatobacter sp.
GCGACGCCTTGAATGCTGTCCCATCCCGTGGATAGCGTCGTCTTCTTCCCGGCCATGTCAACCATGGCGACCGAGCCGCCATCGTCGCCGAGTTGAGGATGGTCGATCAGGGCGATGAGATCGCCTTTGGGCGAGATACGGATGTGACCGATCCAGCCGTCGGCTTCGTACAGCATTTTGCCGGCCGGGTATTCCAGACGATGGCGGCCCTGCTCCTGGCGGACCAGGGCGAGGGTGGTGCCATCAGGAGACCAGTCAGCCCACTCGACGTTGTCGAGCAGTTCGCGCGGGGCGCCGCCGACGAGCGGCACGCGGGCCAGCGTGCCGGAGTAAAGAAACTGCGCGACCGGATGGCTGCGCAGCGAGAGTGCCATTTCGCCGGTGGAGGAAACGGCGAGCACATCGGCGCCGGCAGGCTCGAGCTCGTGCGATTCCGGGCTTTCGGGTCGCGTGGTAAAAAGCTGCATCGGCTTGCCTTCCCAGGCAGCGCTGTAAATGATCGTCTTCCCATCCGGGGCAAAGCGCGCGGCGTGGACCATACCGCGACGGAAGGTGAGCGGGTGATAGACGGGCAGTGCGGATTGGGCCGGCGCCCGCTGAAGTAAATATCTTCCGGCGAGAAGTCCGGCAACCAGAGTAACTGCGGCGACGAGAGCGACGGGGAGGAATTTGTAACGCGGAGGCGAAGGGATTGCAGACACCGGAGACGCTGAATCTTCGCGAACAACGGGAATCATGCCGCTGGCGCGCGAGGTGTCGAGAGCGCGCTTGATGCGCTTCAGGTCGCCGCGCTGCTCGGCGGCGGTCTGGTAGCGCATGTCACGGTCTTTTTCGAGCGCTTTGAAGATCAGTTCTTCGAGTTTGGGCGGCACAGTGGGATTGGCCACGGAAGGCGGCGGTGGCGTTCGGTTGAGGATAGCCTCAGAGATAACGCCGCTGCTGCTGCCGGGGAATGCCAAATTTCCCGTCGCCATTTCGTAAAGAACGGAGCCGAAGGCGAACAGATCGGTGCGCGGGTCAAGATCTTCGGCGCGCACCTGCTCTGGCGACATGTAGGCGACGGTGCCAATGGTTGAGCCCGGTGTCGTCATCATGCCGTTGTCGGTGGCAGTCATCACGGCCGATTCGGAAGATCCAGAACGCTGCGAGGGAGCGAGTTTCGCCAATCCGAAGTCGAGCAGTTTCGCCTGGCCGCGTTTGGTGACGAAAATATTAGCCGGCTTGATATCGCGATGGACGATGCCTTTGGAGTGCGCCGCATCGAGCGCGTCGGCAATTTCGATGGCCAGGTTCAGAAGCGTTTCGGTATCCAAAGGACGGCCGGCGATGCGGTGCTTGAGGGTCTGCCCCTCGAGGAGCTCCATCACGATGAAGGCCTGGCCGTCTTCTTCGTCGATCTCATGAATGGTGCAGATATTGGGATGGTTCAGGGCGGAAGAAGCGCGAGCTTCACGCTGAAAGCGGTCGAGCGCCTGGCGGTCTTTGGCCAGCTCTTCGGGAAGAAACTTGAGGGCAACGGAGCGGCCAAGTTTAATGTCCTCGGCGCGATAGACGACACCCATGCCGCCTCCGCCAAGCTTTTCAACGATTCGGTAATGCGAGATGGTCTTTCCGATCAAGAAGGTGGCCGGGGGCAATATTAGGAGAGCAGTTGTGGGAAGTCAATGAATTACCGTCGTCGGTAGTGGTTCAGTTTCACCAGCCAGCCTCAGTTGTCGAATCCCACTTTATGCAGCAAAACAGTAAATCTCGGATCGCCGCGCAGGATGTCGAAGCCGGGACCGACTTTCAGGTTGGCTAGCGCCGGATCGCGCTGCTTGTAAGCCTTGTCTAGAAGGGCGAATGATTTTTCTTTCTCACCCACCATCGCATAGGCCCACGCCAGGTAGCCGGGCGGGATATAGCCGTGGGTTGGGCCAGTGTTTTGAGGATTCTGTTCGATGCCGGCAAGAATCTTGAGCGCTGCCGCGCGATCTCCCGAGCGCGCCAGGGCTGCGGCTCGGATGACGAGTCCTTCCAGATCATCGGGATTCGCGACTTTGGGAATTTTCAGCGCTTCGCGATACTCGCCTTTGAAGACGTACGATTGAGCGAGGATGACCCAGCCCACTCTTTGATCCGGCATATTGAGAACTGTAGAAATCGCGTCATCGAAGCGGTGCGCGTCGTGGAAATTCTCCGCAAGCCCTTCGGTGATCATAGGCGACAGAGGATCGAGGACTTCTGCTCTGCGGAATTCCGCGTCGGCATCGGCGAAGTCGCCGAGTTCCATGTAATTGAGGGCGGCCCAGTGATGGGCAGGCGCATAATTGGGGTCGAGTTCGATGGCCTTGCGGAATTCCTGCTCAGCATCGCGCCACTTCCATTCGCATTGCGACTCGAGCAGACCCAGGGTGGCGTGAGCGCGGGCCAGATTGGGGTCCAGTTCTAGTGCGCGCTGTAACGCAGCCTGCGCGCGAGGAACGGCTTCGGCAGGTGACATTTGGGTGTTGATGGTCATTACCGTGTAGCTGTCGGCGAGTCCTGCATAAGCCAACGCATAGTTCGGATCGTCCGTGAGGGCGCGTTCGAAGAGGCGGATGCTCTCTTCCATGTCCGGCATTTGGCGCGTGTTCCACAGATATCTGCCGTGTAAATAGAGAACGTGGGCTTCCGGGTTATCTGTGTCGCTTTTGGCAGGGTGCGGCTTGGCGCTTACTGGTATTTGCAGTGTGCGTGCCGCCTGCTCGACGATGTCCTGTTCCGAAGCTTGCAGATCGGCGAGTTGCACATCGTAGCCTTTCGACCAGATATGGAAGCCGTTGCGCGTGTCGATAAGCTGAGCATCGATGCGAAGAGCTCCCTGCGATTGGCGGATGCTTCCTTCCAGCAGCGCTTGAGCGTTCAGAGCCTGGCCGATTTTTCTGACGTCCTCGGCTTTGCCCCGGAATTGAAAAGCAGAGGTTGCGGCGACGACCCGGAGACCTTTCAACTGAGCCAGGTCCGTGGTCAGTTCTTCAGCGACTCCGTCACTCAGATAGGCTTCGGTTGGATTGGCATTCAGGTTCAGGAATGGCAGCACGGCGATTGAAATAGGTGTTCCGAGGCTGGAGTGCCGGAATCGGACGACGTAGGTGGCCGCAAGAAACAGAACAGTTGCGATGATGATGACCGCCGCTTTTCCGAGGGCTGAGCTTTTTGGTCGGCTGGCATCTTCTTCTCTACGACTCACGATCTCTAGTCCGGAAGTTTTGGCCCGAAAGACGGGGACATAGCCGCCTCTCGGAACGTCGATGACGACAGAATCGGTTAGCCCGGGCCCGCTGTAATATTCGGCGAGCTTTTTTCTCAGCCGGCCGGCTTCGATGCGCACGACCGGATCGTCTTTGGGATCGTAGGACTCGGGACGTCCGAAGACTTCGACCCCCAGGAGATATTCTTTGATCTGGCGCTCGTTGCCGGCGAGCGTGATCTCGACAATGAAGCGCAAGAACTGAGTTGGGCGCTGAGCGTTCAGAAAGATGCTGGACGCTAGAATCGTTCCCAACTGGGCGCGAATGGATTCCGCCGACACGCCGCTAAATGCTTCAACACCGGAGCTGGTGGCGTGGTTTTGCAGGTGGCTCATGGTCCACACTTCGCCTCAAAAATAGTTTGCGGGGAGAACCCAGAGTGCCCGAGGATTCGGGGACAACGATTCGGGCAACTGCAAGATATCACAGATTGATACCGTAACAATACCCCTTGATTCTTGCGTCTCGCCGATTACAGAGGCATTCTTTCCTGCTGATGGGCTCGATTATGGCGGCACATGCAGACGATAAACGCCGGCATACGCAGATTCTTGCACCCCATCCTGCGTCTCCCCTCAATTATTAGCTTAAGCGTGGCTCGTAACACCCGTTTTCCTCAGGAGGATCAAGGTGAAAAGAACGTTAGAACTCATGCTGGTGCTGGGAAGCCTCCTGGTGGGGCTGATGAACGCGCAGACGTTCCAGGTCATTCACAGCTTCACTGGCGGCACCGACGGGGCCAATCCTTTTTCCGGATTGACTATGGATTCGGCCGGCAACTTATATGGGGTTACAACGGCGGGCGGCCGTGGGAGCTGTGTCCTTGTCAGCCAGCCGGGATGCGGCTTAGCTTACAAACTCACTCCGAGTAACGGAACCTGGAGCTTCTCCGCTCTGTACGGTTTTCCGGGAGAGCCGAACGGCGCGGCACCGCTCGCGCCGCTAACTATCGGACCCAACGGGAATCTTTTCGGCACAACTGTGGCCGGTGGTGAAGGCTCGTGCGCCTACCTCGGCGACACGGACTGCGGAACAGTTTTCGAAATACCCGAAACCGGGCTCAGGACTGACAAAGTTCTCTACCGTTTCAGCGGCGGCGGGGACGGCGGATTGCCCTTGATCAGCGGCGTGATCTTTGGCGGCAACAACATCTACGGCACCACCGAAGTGGGCGGCGACCTCAGCTGCAACAACCCGTATGGTTGCGGGGTGGTATACCAACTGACGCCGACAGGCAAAGAAACTGTGCTTCACCAGTTCACCGACGCTGGTGGCGACGGCGCCTTTCCCCTCAGTGGACTGGTTGCCGACAAAGCCGGACACCTCTTCGGAGTGACGGCTTACGGCGGCATTCCAGGCTCGTGCAACGGCCAGGGCTGCGGGACGATCTTCGAAATGGTGCACTCAGCATCGGGGTGGACAGAAAGAATTCTATACAGCTTCACCGGCACCGGAGACGGAGAAAATCCCAATGGCGGATTAATCCTTGATCAGACCGGGAATCTGTACGGCACTACATGGCAGGGTGGCGCCGGTACGGGCGGGACCGTATTTGAGCTGCGTCGGAATGCTAGTGGAAACTCGTCGTTGCGCGTGCTTGCCAGTTTTGAGAATGCCGGATTCGCGCTCGATCCGCTGGTTATGGATTCCAACGGAAACATTTACGGGACGACGCAAAACGGGGGTGGAGACGGCAGTTTTGGCAGGGTTTTTGAATTAATTGCGAATGGAAACGGTTGGGGCTACAAAGAACTCTACGACTTCACCGGCACAACCGATGGAGGAAATCCACTGGGTGGCCTGGTGTTGGATTCCGCCGGCAATCTTTACGGCACCGCGATTTATTACGGATCTCCAACTTGTGCGGGCCTGGGTTGTGGAGTGGTTTTTGAAGTTACCCCATAGCATCGGGGCAGATCGGTTTCGGCATACTCGGGCTGGCGGCGTGGAGCATGCCAGCCCGATTTTTTTCTTCCGATGAGCGAAGCTAAACTTTGCTGCGTTTCCGCGGGGGATAAATCTGCTCAAACCAGCTGTGCGAATTTCACAAGGTCGATGTTTCCGCCGCTGACGACGCACACAATCTTGCCGTTGCCTGCTTTGCCGCTGAGCCCGGCGGCGACGGCGCACGCGGCTGCACCTTCACAGATCAGGTGATTGCGCGTGGCTACGATGGACATGGCGCGGCCGGTCTCTTCTAAAGTGGTGACGATTGAACCGGAGAGCAACCGGCTGGCGAGCGTCCACATGCTGGGCAGAACTGACTTGCCGCCGCAGCCATCCACGAAACTGGCTTTCCAATCGGGAAACTTTTGCGCTGAACCTTTGAGAAAGGACAGGTGAAGTGGGGCGGCGGTTTCCGGTTCGGCGCCGAATACTTTCACTTCGGGCTTCAGTGCTGCTGTGGCCGAGGCGATTCCGCAACTGAGGCCGCCTCCTCCGAAGCCAGCAACGATTGCAGTGACATCGGGCAAGTCTTCGAGGATTTCTAGACCGGCGGTGGCATTGCCGGCAATAAAATCGTCGTCGTCGAAGGGGTGAACGAATGCGCCCTGAAATGCGGGATGCTTGCGCTCGCACACGGCGGTCCAGCACTCATCCATGGAGGCTTGCCGGATACCTGCGCCGAGACGTTTGATGGCATCAAGTTTAGCTTGGGGAGCGGTATCCATGACCAGGACATCGCAACGCGTTTTCAGAATGCGAGCCGCAAGAGCCACACCTTGCGCCGCATTCCCGGCGCTCACGGTCCACACGCCTCTCGCCCTGTCTTCGGGGCGCAGAAGCGATATCGCATTGTAGGCTCCTCGCAGTTTGAACGATCCGATGGGCTGGAAAGATTCGAGCTTGAGATAAATTTCAGCGGGCGCGTCGTCGTAATACAAGCGCACGAGCGGGGTACGAACCGCGGCCTGATACACGCGCTGGCGGGCGGCAAGAATTGCGTCGATGGGGATGGTGCGATGGATGCTGGTGTCTGCGGTGGTGGTTGTCATGTTGGTTGCTAGTACGGCCCGATGATTCCCGCGATGGCGCGGGAGGCTGGTGCGTACTCCACGTCTTTATCCTTCCCATCGAGCACGTCGAGATATTTCAAACCAGAGCCGGTGTTGAAGAGAACGACTGTGTCGTCCGCAGTGTAGAAACCGCTGGCGAGTAGTTTTTGATATGCCGCAAGTGTGGCTGCGCCTTCAGGAGCGGCGAAGATGCCTTCGGTTTTTGCCCAGTGGCGAACGGCTCCGAGAATTTCAGCATCCGTGGCCGAGATCGCGACTCCCCCACTCTTTTTGAGGATGTCGAGGATTAAATAGTCACCGTACGGTTTCGGCACACGCAACCCGGCTGCGACGGTTGCGGCGTTCGGCCAGATATCCGATTCAGCGCGACCTTCATCCCATGCTTTAACAACTGGAGCGCATCCGGCAGATTGCACACTGATCATCGTAGGGCGTTCACGTCCGATCAGGCCCAGTTGTTCGAGTTCATCAAAGGCCTTCCACATACCGAGCAAACCGACACCGCCGCCGGTGGGATAGATAATGCTGTCGGGAAGCGTCCAGCCTAACTGCTCGACGACTTCGTATCCCATGGTTTTCTTGCCTTCGACGCGATAGGGCTCTTTGGTTGTGGAGACGTCGAACCAGCCGTCTTTTTCCCAAGACTCGGAAGCCTTTAACTCAGCCACTTTTTTCGCGCAGTCGGAAATGAGGCCGTCGACCAGCGTGACGTGCGCGCCGTAGTAATCGCATTCGACGCGATTGGCGAGTGGCACGTCTTTGGGCATGAAGATGTGAGCTTCAAGATTAGCCGCGGCGGCGTAGGCGGCGAGCGCGCTGGCGGCGTTTCCCGCGGAAGGAACGGCCAATTTCTTCACGCCGAAGTGGCGGGCCATGGTAACAGCGGCAGAAAGGCCGCGAGCTTTGAAGGAGCCGGTAGGGTTCAGGCCTTCGTCTTTGATGAAAACATTTGGGTATTCACGGCTTCGGAGCATCGGTGTGAAGCCCTCACCCAGCGTGACCGGTGCAGCCTCCGGAAGAACCGCATCGTAGCGCCACATCGTGGGGGCAAGCGGAAGCAGTGACGATGGCGTGAAGGTCTTTTTGATTGCGCCCAGATCGTAGCGGGCGTAGAGGATGCCTCCGTCTTTGGGGCAGACGGTTTGAGGACGGTCGGCGGGATAATGTTCACCGCAGCGAGTGCATTCAAGGTGGGTTAGTCGGGGCACGAAGAGAGTTTAGCAGGGGACGGGATTCCGAAATGTGAGCAAAAGCACTCTCCGGGCCCGCTGGGGAAAAAACGGGCCCAGGGATGACGCCGACCAATGGCCGGCGTTGAACGTTGTGGCAAGCAACTACTTCGAACTGCGTTTAGCCGCTTTCTTCGAAGGCGGTTTTATGCCTTTTTCTGGACTCTCTTTCTCGATTGGATCAGAGAGATGATGCAGCGGCTTGTCGTTCCTGGACGAGAGCTGCAGGCCTTCTTCTTTCACGGTGAGGCCTTGCGCCGTGTACATGGATTCGTTGTACGTGCTGCCAGACTTTGCCGCTGCCACGGCGAAGACTCCGTGGGGTATGCCATTCGCGAAGGCGGTCGCGATGTAGTCGCCGACCATCAAGCCGTTCTGCGAGTTAGGCAGCCAGTTGAGTTGCATGGGGCCGGCAAGTTTGACGGGAGAATTCCAGGTTGTGCCGCCATTTGCTGAAGAAATGTATCCGACGTAAAGGCGACAGCTCGATTCCGTGCAATTGCTCTTCGGATAGAAATAGTAATGAACCGCAAGGTGTGCGGTTGCGCCGGAAGTGGTGGGATCGATGCCGATGCCGGGGATGAAGTGATCGATGGTGCTGGTGATGGGATCGATGGGAATGCGGACGACCTTCGTCCAATGAGTCCCGTCAGCGGACCTGCTGAACACAAGATCATTGGTGGCGCAATTAGCCCGGAAGCGGCAATCTTCCCATACGACATAGACGTTGCCTGCGCCATCGATTGCGGCGGTGGGAAGCGGACCGCTGCGAATACCGCCTGCATCGCCATGGCTTTGAATGTTCGATACCGTTACCGGAGCCGACCATGTTGCACCACCGTTGGTGGAATTGAAAGCTGAGATGCCATTCGTCTCGATAGGAACCACAACGGTTCCGCTGGGCTGGACGAGCGGTTGGCCGCCGATACCGAAGGATTTATTCGCGGTCGGAGTGGCTGGACCCCAGGTCAGGCCGCCGTCGCTCGAAGTGCTCATCAGGATGCCGTCGCCAGTGTCGGGATTGTCCCACTCGACGTAGCAGTTCCCGTAGAACGGGCTGGTCGAATAACTATCGCAGACGATCCAGTTCTTGTCGGAGCTAATTACTTTTGGGCCGACGCTGACGGGATTATCCCAGGTAAATCCGCCATCCGTGGAGCGGTTAACGACTACAGCTGGAGTTTCAGAGGTGTTAGAGATGGGCAAGGAAGCGATCATCCACACGGCATGCTTGGCGTCGTAGGCGACAGCCGGATCGCTGGCAGCATCGTAAAGGCCGCCGCCGTTGCCTGTGGTCAGGCCGGGCAGAAAACCGTGCGACCAGGTTGTGCCGCCGTCGGTGGACGTGGCCCAGCCGATTGCAGTTGCGCCGCCGGGGGCGATGCGGCCCACTTGGAATGCAGAAACTTGAGTTGTGCCATTGGAAAGCACATGTGGCTCAACTTCGGTAGCATGCTGACCCGGACCAACCGTGAATGGATCAGAGCTGATTTGCGTCTGGCTCACGGTTGGAGCCTCCTGAGCATAAACCGTAATCGCAGAAATAGTGAGAACTGCGGCACAAGCGAGAGAGATAGACAGGCGGCGTGCGGATGAAACTCGATTCATTGAGATACTTCCCCGGGATGCGAAGAATGGATTTTTCAATGCCGCTTGCGATTAGCAGGGTCCGCAAGAGCAACGATCACCGATAGTAACCGCGCGCTGAAGATAGCGCGGAAGGTTGAGGAGTGTCAACGTGAAGGAAGTTGCAACCCAGCCCGCCTTGAGGACATCGAGGGTTCCGGTGCAAAGACGATTGCGGTTTTGCCGGTGTAGACCGGGTGCCATGAGGAAGTCCCCTGCAGGATGTTGGCCAGCGCCGAGTTCTTGGGAGCAAGGATGCAACCTGGGCGGTGGGCAAGCAGAAAATCCTGCCAGCCGGGCTCGACGTGGATCGTCTTCAAGTACGACTTGAGAAATTCTTCGCCGTAGAAATCGTGGCGGTCATCGATTACAACTTTGGTTTGCGGATACAGACGATAGATGAGGTAGCCGCCCCAGAAATCCGGAGCGAAGATGGGGCCGGGAAGGTTGTGGCTCTCGACATAATCGACTGCGGCGACCGGAAAGCGCTTTGCATCGAAGTGCGCATACATGAGCGATGACCCGCCGGCTCTGCCGCCGTGGAAGGCAATCCAGGCAGAGATTGCGGCTCCGACGACGGCCCAGAGATGGCCGCGCAGGCCCGTATCGATTCGCTGCATTCGCTGAAAGAACGATCCTGCTGGCTCATTCCGTGCGCTGCCCTTATGGGCAAACCGTTCTGACATTGAGCCAAGCGCACGCGATAGTTTCGGACCAATCACCCAGATCAGCAGTAAGGAGGCGACCGGAATATTGCGCGCCGCATACAGGCCGGAGTAGGCGGCGAACAGTACTAGAAGCAGCTCCGACGCTGAGATTTTGTTGTCTTCGATTTTGTGCATTGCGAACGCCAGAAGCGTAAGCAGCAGCAGCACGGCAAAGCATTTCTGCGCGACACCATGAAAATTTGGCGATTGAAATTCATCGATGTGATCCATCAGGAAGCGATTGGAAAGATAGCGGTAGATGTGAAGGTGGAGCTTCCAGCCGTAAGGATTTACCAAGGTCGCAACAGCGGAGAGAAACGCGACACCCGCAAGGTCGCGAGCACGCTTCCCTGCCCTGAGTTTCTCAAGGAGACCTTCGAAGTGATCTCCTGCCGGGCGGAGAATTTGCCAGATTGCGCTTAGCCAAAAGATCGCGAGCAAAGCGAAACCTAGAAGAAATCCTCCGTGAACATTGACCCACACGAGCATGGAGAGGGGAAGCAACATCAGAAATCGGCGAGGTTGCTGGGAGGGATCCAAAATCCACAGCCACAATACGCAAAATAGCCACGTGGCAATGTGCGGGCGCGCGAAGAAATGAATCATTGACGCCGAAGCGGCCAACAGCAGCAGCAGCAATGCGAGAACCAGATTTGTATTTCGACGGACGAGCAACCGGAACATCCACGAGAAAGTTGCGGCGATGAGGATTGCCGTGAAGAGCACCACGCCATTCAGCCCGGCGGTTTGATCGAGCCAGCCAACAACGACGTCGTAAAGCCACTCCCAGGCAAACCAGGCGTGGCCCGCCATCGAAGACGAAAAAGGATCGGTGCGCGGGATGGTGTGGGTGGAAAAAATCAATTGTCCGGTGCGGATGTGCCAGCCGACTCCGGCGTCGCCAAGTAAGCGGACGGATAAGTTGGTGAAGGCGAGAACACCGAGGAAAGCGATGAAAATCAAGTCAGCAATGGAAGGTAGAAGCCATTGCGCCAGCAAACGATTTTTGTTCGCAGAACTTAAGGAGCCGATTTCCATTGGGCTGAATCTTATAGACAGAACGGAATGGACGGCAAGACTACTCCTCGAGTGGTGATCGTGGGCGCGGGATTCGGCGGCTTGAACGCTGCCATGTCTTTGGCCAGTGCACCGGTGAAGATCACGGTAATCGACAAGAAAAATTATCACACATTTCAACCCTTGCTTTACCAGGTGGCAACTGCCGGGCTGTCGGCGGGCGAGATTGCTTCTCCGATTCGCTCGATTTTGCGGCGGCACAAGAATATTGAAGTATTGCTCGGTGAAGTTGCGGGATTCGACCTGCAGCGAAAAGTAGTACGAACAACAGGCCAGGACGGTGAATACGAGGTCGCGTACGACTACTTGATCCTTGCAGCCGGGGCCAGCCACGCTTATTTCGGCCACGACGAGTGGGAGGCGCTAGCGCCCGGGCTGAAGACGATCGAAGACGCGCTGGAAATTCGTCGCCGTGTGCTCCTGGCGTTTGAGTTGGCTGAGCGGCGGGCGTTTGAGGGCGAGGCGGATGATCCCCTTAACTTTGTCGTGGTCGGCGCGGGCCCGACTGGCGTGGAGCTGGCCGGGACGCTGGCGGAGATTTGCCGGCACGCACTGGCACAGGATTTTCGGTCGATCGATCCGCGGCGCACGCATATTCGATTGATTGAAGGCGGCCCGCATGTGCTGCCGGCGTACCCGGAAGATCTTTCACGCAGCGCATTGGAACAATTGCAGCGCCTCGGTGTAGAGGTGCTGACTTCCACCATGGTCACGAAGGTGGAAGCGCACGCCATCGTGATGGGCGACAAACGGATGAACGCCACGGTCATTCTGTGGGCCGCTGGCGTGGCCGCTTCGTCACTGGGAAAACAATTGGGCGTGCCGGTGGATCGAGCGGGACGCGTGTTGGTGCAGAGTGATTTGAGCATTCCAGAGCAGCGCGAAGTCTTCGTAATCGGCGATCTGGCAGCATTGAAGGATAAGCACGGCAAGCCGCTGCCGGGGGTTGCACCAGTGGCAATTCAACAAGGGCGATATGTAGCGAAACTGATTCGGCGCGAAGTGATGCACGGGGCTTCTTCAGAACCTCGAAAAGCATTTCTCTACTGGGATAAAGGAAGTGTTGCCACGATTGGCCGGGCAGCGGCGGTTGCGGAGTTTGGCAGAATTCACATTTCCGGATACATCGCCTGGCTTTCGTGGCTGTTCATTCACATTTTCTTTCTGATTGGGTTCCGCAACCGGTTGCTCGTCTTTATTCAGTGGGCCTGGTCTTACTTTACCTATGAACGCGGGGCACGGCTGATTACCGGGAGTTGGAATTCGCCGAAATGAAGAGCGGTTTGAGTTGAGCGATCGCGGGCAAACTCCGGTCGCATTCGGACAACAGAGATTGCGACTTCAGCTGATCCGGATTCTTCGGGCGTTCTCGCTTTCGCGGTCGAGAGAAATTTCCATATCGCGTTCGCGTACCAGGTGCGGAAATTTCTCTCCCCATTCGATTAGCAAAATGCTCTCCTGCGTGCGGAGATCGTCAAGGCCGAGAGTTTCCAGTTCTCGCGGCGTATCGATGCGGTAAAGGTCGATGTGGTAGAGCGTGGCGAGCGGTCCGCGATATTCGTGAATCAGCGTAAAAGTGGGGCTGGTAACGTTTTCTTCTTCGGCGGCTTTGAAGGCAGCTGCAATTCCCTTGACCAGCGTGGTTTTTCCGGCGCCCAGATCACCACGGAGCAGTACTATCTTCGGCGGGGTTAGCAGCTCAACCAGAGTTTTGCCGAAAGCAATGGTCTCTTCGGGTGAATGTGTAGTCGTCTCTCGTGTCATGATTGCAGCCTGAGCGCTCGGCCACGGATCAGTATAGCTAGAGCCGGCTTGCTAGATCGTTTTCGGCGTGACGAAGACGGACGACTTCAGCCCCAGCAGGCTGTTGCGATCGACAACATGATCGACGGAAGTGCGCAGCCGGCGATGATCGTCGTCCTCGAAGGCGACAAAGCGGAAGGGTTGCAGCGTGCCTTGAGGAGTCTTACGCATCGGTTCCAGAATCTCGGCCATGCCGTGTACAGGACCGGCTTGGGTTTGAAAAGCCAGTTCGACAAAAGACCCGCTGCCAAGTGGATGCGGCAACTGGAGCAGGCCGCCAGTCACGGAAATCGATTGAAGCCTTGCTTTGGCGCGGCGGCCATCTTCAAGACGAATCGCAGCCAGAACGGATGCTCCAAGCTGGACTCGGGCCGCGCGCCTCGAGGGGTGCGGTTGGGGGAAGTGAGTCATAACTGAAGGCACTATGGCATGGCGCGAGGCGCAGCGACAGGTTACGGAAGCGGATGACCAAACTCCGCGCTGGAAGCCTCGTTCCGGGTGGTTGAAGACTTGCAGGGTCAAGCAGATGGCGATGTTAACGGGTTGGTTAATGTCCGGTAGGACAGTCGAGGCCGGCTCAGAACTGAACTGTTTTTTCTCGCGCGTCTCGTTGCGTACGGTGAAAAGCTTCGGGCAGCCCGGTGAGAAGATCGGTGGCGATTAGAGAATGCTCACCAAGGGTTTCGCGCATTACGTCGCCGGCGAGACCGTGGAGATGCACAGCTGCGCAGACGGCGCGAAACGCGTCCTTAGTATTTTGCGCGATCATCCCAGCTACCATGCCGGTGAGAATGTCTCCCGTACCGCCGGTGGACATTCCTGGATTGCCGGTAGTGTTGACCCATGCCTCGCCGTCTGGACGAACCACGAGTGTGCGATGACCTTTCAGCACCACGATCAGATCGTGTTCGCGCGCAAATTTGCGGGCGACGGCGAGGCGATCTTTTTGGACTTCGGGGATGCTCATCCGCGCCAAACGCGCCATCTCTCCAGGGTGCGGCGTGATGACGAGCGTTCTTTCTTTACCGTTCAGTTCATCGGCACGGTTTTCGAAGGCATTCAACCCGTCGGCATCGAGAACCGTTGGTATGCGCGTTTTCGAAACCAGGGCTCGAACCAGTTCGGAAGTTTCCGGATTGCGCGAGATGCCCGGCCCGATAGCAAGAACCGTCTTCCCTTTTGAGAGCTCATCGATCTGGGGCAAAGCGCCGGCAGCAATGGTTCCGCCCGATGTTTCATACAACGGTTCGGTCATGATTTCAGCGTGAAACCCAGCGACGGTAGTGAGAACCGACTTTGCAGTCGCGACGGTCGCAAGGCCAGCTCCCGTGCGCAACGCGGAGATACCTGCCATGGCAGCGGCGCCGGCTTTGCCGAGCGATCCTCCGATCACGAGGACGTGACCATAATTGCCTTTGTTCGATTCGGCGGGACGCGGACCGATCAGCGAGCCGAGATCGCGAGGCGTGATTAGGTTCAGGTGCAAGTCGGAGACGATCGCTTCGCCGGGAGAACCGATGGGCGCGACTATGGTCACGCCGGGAGTCAGCAAACTGAAGATGTGCGCGGGGCGGGGCGCAGTGAACGTAATGATCGCATCGCATCGCGCGATGGTTCCGCTTTGCGGACCGGTTGCGTCGGCGTCGGCCCCGGACGGAATGTCGACTGCGATTACAGGCTGCGAACCTTGGTTCATGATTTTGATCGCGTCGGCATAAAGACCTGTGACCGGAGGTTTAAAGCCCGTTCCAAGAATCGCGTCGATGTAAAGATCGGTGTCAAGCAGGGCGTGTTGCCTGTGCAGTTCGTCGGCGGAAGTTACGCTGATTGCGGGACGCGGAAGTTTGCTCAACATCACTGCAGCATCGCCGCTGAGATCGTCCGGCTTGGCAAGAAGGATGACTTGTACTCTTCTTCCCTCTTCGTGCAGGTGATGCGCGGCCACGAAGCCATCGCCGCCGTTGTTGCCCTTGCCGCAGAACACCGTGATCTGCTTGGCGCCGGGAAACTGCCTCAACACAAAATCGGCCACAGCGGTTCCGGCGTTTTCCATCAGCTTAAGTGGAGGCACGCCGAAGCGCTCCGTAGTGGAGCGGTCGATGGTTCGCATCTCTTGGGCGGAAACGATTTTCATGGGACGATGCCCAACCGATGTCGGACATCGGTCGTGACTGGAGGCTCGATTGCGCCAGCCGGAATCCTGATCTATCGATTGCAGGTCTTCCGCAGAACGATTGTAAGATGCGGATTCTTGCTAATCCGCCATCGTGGGCGCGGGCTTATCTGCCGATTGCATCGCCTGCACCTTGCTGTGCTTGCGGCTATAGAAGAAATAAATAAACAGGCCGATGATCAGCCAAATGATGAGCCGCAACCAGGTGTCGCGGCCGAGGCTGAACATCATCAGCAGCGAAACTGCGATTCCCATGATCGGCGTGAACGGAACCCAGGGCGCGACGAAAGCACGCGGTATATCGGTGCCTCTCCGGCGAAGAACCCAAACCCCTGCGCAAACAATTACGAAGGCGAGCAATGTGCCGATGGAGACCAGCGAGTCCAGAACATCAATGGGGGTCAGGGCCGCGACCGTAGCCACGAACAGTCCAACCACAATCGTCGAGATATAGGGAGTTCGGAAGCGCGTGTGAATCATGCTCGCCCACTGGGGCAAGAGCCCATCTTTCGACATCGAGAAAAAAACGCGCGATTGGCCGAGGAGCATGACCACCATGGTCGAACTCAGGCCGCAAATCGCGCCGATCTTTACGAGGAAACTGCCCCAACTCACACCCGTCATGTCGATGCCGATGGCAAGCGGGTCGGGAACATCGAGGCTGGTGTACTTCACCAAACCGGTGAGCACGACTGCGGTCAGAATATAGAGAACCGTACAGACGGCCAATGACCCGAGAATGCCGATGGGCATGTCGCGCTTGGGATTTTTCGCCTCCTGCGCCGCGGTTGAAACCGCGTCGAATCCGATGTAGGCAAAAAATATGACTCCTGCGGCGGTGGCGATTCCTGACCATCCAAACTCGCCGTAATGTCCCTTGTTTGGAGGTAGGAATGGAGTCCAGTTCGCGTTTGCCATGGCCCGATGACTAAGAATGAAATTTGCGCCAATGCCGATGAAAACCAGCAACACGCAGACTTTCACAATCACGATCAATGAATTGAAGTTTGCAGATTCCTTGATTCCGATGACCAGAACAGCGGTGACCAGCAAAATTCCGATGAAGCCGAACAGGTTGAAGATGCACGCTTGATGCGGCAGTCCCGCCGCAGTAACGCCATGCTGCATCAATCCCATTTCAAAGCGTGCCGTTAGCCGCTCCCAATGGCCGTTGTAAAGCACAAATTGCGTACCGGGCGATCCCGCAAGCTTGGGGTTCAGCCTTACGCCGAGATCGCCGAGAAAACTGATGACGTAGCCGCTCCATCCGCTGGCCACGGTGGCCGCGCCGAGCGCGTATTCGAGAATCAGGTCCCATCCGATGATCCAGGCGACAAACTCGCCAAGGGTTGCATAGCCGTAGGTATATGCCGAGCCGGCAACCGGGATCATGGACGCGAACTCGGCATAACACAATCCGGCGAATAAGCTGGCAATCGCCGCCACGATAAACGAAAGCACAATGGCGGGGCCGGCAAAGTTTGCCGTGGCCGTTCCGGTGATCACAAAAATACCGGTGCCGATGATGGCGCCAATACCCAGCGACACCAGGTTGGTCGCTCCCAGGGCGCGCTTCAGGCTGTGCTCGCCGGTTTCCTGCGCTTCTGCCAGGATGGATCGGAGTGGCTTTGTGGCCAGCAGATTTGACATTCGGTTTGTTTTCCCCTTGTCGTTAAGCCGACGTGCTCACTGATCGAGCGTTTCGCGACCACGCGTAATACACCGGAATTCCTAATAACACCACAAAAAGCCCCGGCCACGTGTATTGCGGCTTATAGCGCAATAGTATGACATCGACGAACGCGGCCATCACGATATAAATCGCAGGCAGAACCGGATAGCCAACGGCTTTGTAAGGCCTTTCTGCATTCGGACGCGTGCGCCGCAGCACGAAAAGCCCGGCGATGGTCAGAATATAAAAGACCAGCGCGGCGAAAATAATATAGTCGAGCAGTTGGCTGTAGCTGCCGGAGATGCAGAGCAGGCATGTCCAGAGCATCTGCACCATCAGGGAAACTGCGGGCGTTTTGTAAGTCGGATGCAGTTTCGCGACGGCGCGGAAGAAGAGGCCATCCTTCGCCATCGCGTAGTAGACACGGGGCCCGGAGAGAATCAGGCCATTGGCGCAGCCGAAAGTCGAAACCAGGATCGCGGCCGCCATGAGCAAACCGCCGATGGGTCCGAACATTTGCGTCATGGCGGCCGTCCCTACACGCTCTTCAACGGCGTACTTGATGCCTCGGCCAAGCTCGGTGGTTGCGCTGGCACTTCCATCCAGAGGCAGGGTGTTCAGATAAACATAGTTGCAGCCGAGGTACAGCGCGACAACGACGATCGTACCCAGCGCGAGGGAGATGGGTAGATTACGGCTAGGGTTCTTCACTTCTCCGGCGGTGAAAGTGACGTTATTCCAGGCATCCATGGAAAATAGCGCCCCAGTTTGCGCCACAGCGAGAATCGTGAGGGTCCCGACCAGGACAGTGGGCCCGCCAACTCCGACTTGCACCGCGTGCTGCGCGCTGAGTGCGGCGTTGTGCCAGAAATGTCCGCTGAAGTTTGCCGCGATGGCGGTTGCGTTCCGGCCCCACGCTACGCCAAGGAGAGCCAGCGCAAGAAGACCTGCGGCCTTGGCTGCAGTGAAAACGTTCTGAATCAGCGCGCCCGTCTTGAGGCCGAAGACATTCACAATCGAGAGGAAAATGACAATCACAATCGCCACAAGATTCTGTGTGTTGATGCCGACATCCATATTGCCGAGAACCATCGGTCCGATGCGAATGGGTGGAACTTTCCAGAAATGCAAAATCCAGTGGCTTGAGGAGATCGACGGGAAGAAAACGCCGAGGAATTTGCCAAAGGCCACGCCGACTGCGGCGATGGTGCCAGTCTGGATGACCATGAACAGCGTCCAGCCGTAGAGAAATCCCCAGAGCGGCCCGAGCGACTCGCGCAGGTAAACGTATTGACCCCCGGCGCGCGGCATCATGGCGGCGAGTTCGCCGTAGCTAAGGGCCGCGATGATGGTCATGAGTCCGCCCATCGCCCAAGCGCCCAGGAGAAGCGCGGGAGAATTAACTTCGCGCGAAATTTCGGCGGAGACGATGAAGATGCCCGAGCCGATCATCGATCCGATGACCAGCATCGTGGCGCTGGTAAGGCCAAGGCCTTTGACCAGTTCTTTATCCTGGTGGGAGTGGACGTCCCAGTCGGTGGTTGGGGCCGGGGTTGTGGGCGGATTCAGAAAATCTCCTTGTCAATTCCCTGCATCATTAACTTGTCGGTCGCAGTTTAGTTCTTCGTCATCGTTATTTCTTTTGATCGTCTGTCGCCTACCGAAGGACCTCTGCATTTCAGTAGCAGCCACAACCTGCGTAGGTCCTTCACTTCGCTCAGGATGACAAATCACAAACGCTGCAAACGGAAAACGAGAATGCTGACAATCCGCATCCTGCGCGTTCCTGAGCACTTTACCTTAATATCCGGAAAAATTCCTCTGCTGATTTTCGAGGATCTCGTAATAGATCGGAGATCACTGCGACGGAATCGGCCCCCGCCTCGATCACCGAGGTGGCGTTGCCGCGGGTAATGCCGCCGATGGCGACCAGCGGCTTACGCGTGAACTGGCGGGCGCGGCGGACGCCTTCAATGCCGACGACCGGATCAAGCTTTTCCTTGCTCGATGTGGCGAACACCGGGCCGATGGCGAGATAGTCGGCCGAGGTTTTGTCGGCTTCGGCGAGTTGCTCGGGGTTGTGGGTGGAGACTCCCAGCCAGCGGTTTGGGCCGATGATTTTGCGGACGGACTCGGGCGAGAGATCGTCCTGGCCAACGTGGACGCCGTCGAAGCCTGCGGCCAGGCAAAGGTCAGCGCGGTCGTTCATGATTAGCTTGACGGGATCGCCGGAACCGAGACGCAGCCTCAACTCCCTTGCCTGCTCCAGCATCACCCGTGCGTTGTTCGACTTATTGCGGTATTGGATAAGCGTGCAGCCGGCAGCGGCAAAGCTCTCCGCCGCAGCAAACAGCGCTTCGTCCGCAGAGAAACACGCGGCGTCAAGGACGGGGTACAGGCGCGGAAGCAGAATCATGAATCGCCAGTGTAAATGCTTTCGTGGCAGTCACCGGCTCGCTTCCTGGCAAGCGGAAATTAGATTCGATCCCCCCCGATTTTTCATCGAATAAAGTATGATGACGGCGCTGAGGAGATTTACCAATGCGTCTCTCATCCACTCGATGCCTCGCCGCTTGCGCTGCTCTCGTTCTTACTATTGCCCAAGCCACATTCGCGGCGGATATTTTGATCGGTGATTCGAAGTCGCAGCCGGAAAGTTTAACCATGGCGCCGGGCGGCGTGCTGATTGTCGGCAGCGCCAGTTCGCCGTACGTCTATAAGGTGCGTCCGGGTTCCTCTACGGCTGAGAAGTTTATCGATGTCAGCGCAGAAGGCCCGGGAACGTTCTTTCTGGGCATGCTGGCTGACGCATCCACCAACACATTGTGGACGTGTCAACTGACGCCGGTGCCGAACACGAATCCGCCACAGCGGCATACCGCGCTAAGAGGGTTTGATATCACGACCGGCGCGCCGAAAATCCGCTGGAACCTGCCCGGGGACAGCAACGTCTGCAACGACTTCACAATCGGGCCGGACAAGGCGCTCTATATCACGGACACGATCCCTGGCAGAATCTTCCGGCTACCGGCCGGTGCCACTACCGCGGAACTCTATCTCGAGCATCGGACGCTTTACGGTGTCGACGGTATCACCTTCCTGAATGGCGTGCTCTACGTGAACAACGTTATCTTCAACAAGGTCTATCGCATTCCTGTCGATGCTTCCGGTAAACCAGGCGATCCGGTCGATATCTGGATGGATCAGCCGGTAAAAGGGCCGGATGGCATGCGCGCGGCGAACGGCAAACTGATCCTGGCAGAAAATGCGAATGGCAGGATCTCCGCACTTACCGTAAATGGCGACAAGGCCAGCGTCACGGTGCTCAAAGACGGACTCGACACACCAACTGGAGTCGAACCAGCGGGAGACACGATCTGGATCGCCGAGCGCGGCGCGGGCAAGGCCCTATCGATCCCAATGCCGAAATAGTCTGATCCAACATTCCTGGCGAGAATGGCTGGCCCTATTTCGCGGGCTGGTTGTCCGGGCCGGATATTTTCAGCTCGACAGGCTTTTCAGAAAACGGCATCGGCCTGCGCGGGATCATCTCGTCGCGCATAGCAGCGTCGTAGAGAAAAGTCGCCTCAACCACGGCGGCTTGCTTGAGGTCGTCGGGTGACAGGCGCTCATAGACATCCTGATTGCTATGTACGCTGCGTGTTTCGTAATCGCGCGGATCCTGGATGAACTGGAAAGCCGGAATGCCCACGCGCTCAAAGCTATCCTGATCGGAAGAACCGCTGGGACGCAGGGTTATGGTTGTGACGCCGATATCCCTAAGTGGGCTGATCCATTGTTGAAAGATGTCCGCTGCGGCTGAATTGTTCTCGGCATAAACCCCCAGCAATTTCCCCCCGCCATTGTCGATGTTGAAATAAGCCGAAATCTGCGAGTACTCAGGCTTGGGCGTAAGTGGACCAACGGCCTCACGGAGAAATTGCGGAACCCGAAGCTGGTCGGGGGTGGTAGAGAGACCGAGAGTTGCGAAGTGCTGTTGGACATAGTTGCCAGAACCAAACTCGTCCTCTTCCTCATCCGACCAGAGCGCGGCGCGAATGGTGCGGCGGGGATGGACGTGGAGCGCAGTAAGGATGCGCATCGCTTCCATGGTAATGATGGCTCCCGCGCCGTCGTCGGTTGCGCCGGTACCGGCGATCCAGCTATCGAGATGGCCGCCTGCCATTACGACCTGACTTTTGAGCGCCGGGTCGGCGCCCGGAACCTCGGCAATCACGTCGTAACCCTGCTCGTGATCTCCCGTGAACTCCGTTTTGATGTCGAGATCGAGCGTGACAGGAACATTGTGCTCAAGCAGGCGAGAGATGCGCCCAAAAGCTTCACTGGCTACGACGGCTGACGGGATGGGCTGTTTGTGATCAGGAAGATAGACTTTGCCAAACATCTCGCCGTTGTCGTCCTTAATAATGCCGCCATCTCCGCCCCAGCCCAGGACGAGCACAGCAGCAGCGCCCTCGTCGGCGAAGAATTTGGCGACCTTTTCCCTGAAGCTGATGTGTTTAAAGATGTCGGCCCATTTCTCAGGGGTGAAGTTGTCAATGTGCTGTTCGGTAAAGTCGAGATCCAAAGGGTAGTCGAAAATCTGGCGGAGTTTCTCCGCATCGTAGTGCTCGAGAATCGGCTTGGGGTTGAGGTCAATTTTTGGGAGTTTGCCGTAAAGAATGATCTTGCCCGAGAGTTTTCCTTTCCACGCGTCGAAGCCTTTTTCGTTTTCCAGGTGGGGCACAGCGATCACGGCAGCATGCACATCGCCGGAGGTCGCCGGCGACCACGGCGTGGCCTGCGCGATGAAGACGGCAGTATCGGGCGAGGACATATCGACCGAAGTGGCGATCTGGCGCCAGCCCATGCCGAAGTCACCCCAACTTTCGAGGTGCACGTTAGAACATCCCATCTCAGTGAACTGACCGCTTGTCCATTTGTAGGCCTTGGTAAGGTTGGGCGAACCGGTGAGGCGCGGACCGATGTCGTCAAAGAGAGCGGTTGCGTAATCCATCACGCGAGAATGGGCCAGTCCTTCTTC
>DASXEG010000111.1:0-23963 GCA_036490235.1 Candidatus Sulfotelmatobacter sp.
GAAAAAATCAAGGGCTACAAAGCCGACGAAATCATCGGAAAGCATTTCTCGCACTTTTATCCCAAGGAAGCTCAGGAAACAAAGTGGCCAGACCGCGAATTGGAAATGGCCGCCAAGGAAGGGCGTTTCGCCGACGAAGGTCTGCGCGTGCGGAAAGACGGTTCCACTTTCTGGGCTTCCGTCGTCATCACCGCCTTAAAAGATCAAAACGGCGAGCTGCGTGGATTTTCCAAAGTCACGCGGGACTTGACTGAGCGGCGCATGCTCGAAGAGCGCGCCCGGCAGCTCAACAAGGAGCTGCGCAGCCGGGTGTCTGAACTTCTCGATTCCCAACGGCAAGTCGAATTGCGCACCCTCGAGTTACAAAGACTCTCCAACGAACTGCTGCGCGTACAAGACGAAGAGCGGCGCAGAATGGCCCGCAATCTTCATGACGATCTCGGCCAGGAACTTGTTACGCTCAAGCTCGAACTCGATATCCACGACAAATCCGGCCAGCTCTTGCATGCAAGGGAACTGGCGGCCAGCGTCCTTGGCAAAGTTCGCAATCTGTCTTACCTCCTTCATCCGCCCTTGCTCGATGAATCGGGATTGCTCCCCGCTCTGCATTGGTATTTCGAGGGTCTGCAAAAGCGCGGACAGCTGCGCATCACTTTCGACCATAAGCCCATAATGTTTCCGCGCCTTCCCCGTGATCTCGAAGTCGCCATCTTTCGCATCATTCAGGAATCACTCACCAACACCTACCGCCATTCCGAAAGTGAGGACGCGCGCATCGACCTCATCCATGAGCTGGACGCGGTCACGGTGCGAATTCGAGATTTTGGAAAAGGGATTCCGAATCAACCACTCGGCGTTATGGCCGGAGTCGGCATCAGCGGCATGCGGGAGCGCGTCAAGCAATTGAACGGCGAGTTCAAGATTTCGAGAGCTGAGCCCGGAACCTTGGTGTCCGCGACTATACCCATCATTGAAGCAATGTAGGCTGCCGCCTGGAAGGCATCACTCCGCGCGGGACTCGCCTCTCTTGCAGCCGTCCACCACCACGCCTACACTGTGCAATCATGAACCCCGCCACGAGTTCCACTCCCTACAGTGCAACCTCGTCTTCCGCCAAACCCGAGCTTTCCCTTTTCCGCCTCTACACCCTGCGCCTCTGCTATTTCATCCTGGCCGCCGGGCTAGGCACATTTATCTGGCCAGTCGTCATCCACCACACCAGCGAATTGGCTATCGCCAGGGGCATTCAGCTCAGCTTGCTGGCCGGCCTTGGCGCGACAGCCCTTTTGGGCTTTCGCTATCCGGTGCAAATGTTGCCGCTGCTGCTTTTCGAATTGATCTGGAAGGCAATCTATCTCGTAGCCTTCGCAATACCGCTACACTCCGCGCATCAGATCAACGCCGCCGTGGCCGAAGATATAAGATCCGTTCTGATGGTAGTGATCTTCATCCCTCTCATTCCCTGGCGCTACGTCTTCGCGCACTTCATCGTGAACCGAGGCGATCGCTGGAAGTAATCTGTCGAAAAGACTCTTCGCCTCCGGCCCACATCAGGGTCTCGCCCGCCCACCACGAAAAGATGCCCACCCACCGCGGGTTCGGTGGGTGGGCAGCACAAGCTTCACACGCGACGCCGTGCTCGCAAGCTATGCGGCGTGCGGCGCTTTCTTCATCCGCTCTTCCAGGTCCTTGGGTGAGACATCCTCCACGTGCGTGGCAATCCCCCACAAATGCCCGAAAGGATCGCGAAGAAAACCGTTACGGTCTCCGTAGGGCTGATCTTGTACCGGCTTGAGAATCTGCGCCCCTTCGGCTTTCGCCCGCTCGACTACGCGGTCGACATCCGGCAGGTAAAGATAAAGGCTCACAGGGCTGCCGCCAACAGTAGCGGCGCTGGCGTGGCCTTCGCCCATCGCAGGATTCTCATCCGCCAGCATGATGCGCGAATTGCCAATCTGGATCTCAGCATGGCCGACCTTGCCGTCCGGGCCGTTCATACGAAACACTTCTGTAGCTCCGAACACCTTCTTGTAATAGTCGATCGCCTTGGCAGCATCTTTGATCACGAGATATGGTGTGACGGAATTGTAGTCTTTGGGGATATACGATACTTTGCTCATCATTTTCCTCCTCAAGAATTTTAGCTGGAGCGTTGAGGTTACGGCGCGCATGTCGAGTGGACACGCGGGTCAGGACTTTTTCTTATCAGAACACATTCACCTTTCGATCTCAAGAGCGTACGCGAAAGTTTTATGAGGACGAAAACTAGCGCCCCGCTTTTAGGCGTTCATTTCCAGATGAGCTTGTAACGCGACCTGAGGAGAGGAAATCACAGGCATTATAGGAATCGCGCAACGCAGCCTAAGGGATGCAAAAATCGAGGCGATATCCACGGACCTCAGGTTTATCGCCGCGTTTAATGCTGCCTTATGCGCAGCTACGGCCGCGCTTCGCGCATCTGGTTATCGGACTGCCGTGCAGGGCGGCCATCACGTCAAGACGATCGAATCTATGGAATTCACCATAAAAGCGAACGCCCAGCTCATTCAGCGGTTCAAGACGTTCAACAATAAACGAAATAAGTCCGTCTACGACGTCGCCGGAGCCGTATCAGATCAGGAATTAGGCGCGATGATTAAGCTTGCCTTCGAATTGAACGACCGGACCATCGCTTGGCTGCGAAAGTACGATCCAAAGCTCGTTACGAGTTAATGCAGCCTCCAACAATCGCTTCCTGATCTTGCCGTCGATGACCAGAATGCTTAATACTGACCCGTAATGCCCATCTTCCTCACAGGCGCCACCGGCTTCCTCGGCTCCCACGTAGCCCACGCCCTCGCCGAGCAAGGCGCAAACCTCCGCCTGCTCGTCCGCCCAACCAGCAACCTGAAAAATCTCGAGGGCCTGAAGGCCGAAACCGCCACTGGCGACCTCCGCGATCCCGCCTCGCTCGAAAAAGCCATCTCCGGCTGCGACACCGTCATTCACGTCGCCGCCGACTACCGGCTCTGGCTGCGCGATCCCAACGAAATGTATCGCTCCAACGTCGAAGGCACGCGTGCCATCCTCGCAGCCGCGCGCAAAAACGGCGTCAAGAACGTCGTCTACACCTCGAGCGTCGCCACCATCGGTTTCACCGCGAACGGCCGCTCCGCCGATGAAGATTCTCCCGTCTCGCTCGCCGGGATGATCGGCCACTACAAGCGCTCCAAGTTCATGGCCGAGCAAATCGCGCTCGAAGCCGGACGCAGCGGTCTGCGCGTCGTCACCGTGAATCCCACAACCCCAATTGGCGAGCAAGACATCAAGCCGACTCCCACCGGCCGCATCGTGGTCGATTTCCTCAAAGGCAAATTTCCCGCTTACGTTGAAACCGGCCTCAACCTCGTCGATGTCCGCGAGTGTGCCCTCGGCCACATCGCCGCACTCGAAAAAGGCAGAAGTGGCGAGCGCTACATTCTCGGCGGCGAAAATCTCACGCTCAAGCAAGTTCTCGATAAGCTCGGCAAAATCTCCGGCCTGCCCTCACCAAAAATCAAGCTGCCCTATTTCGTCGCCTACATAGCAGGCGCAGTCGATCAAACCTTCACCGGCACACTGCGTGGCCGCGAGCCGCGTGCCACCATCGAAACCGTGCGCATGGGCAAGAAAAAGATGTGGGCCAGCTCCGACAAAGCTGAGCGCGAACTCGGCTGGAAAATCGTTCCGGCAGAAAACGCATTGCGCCGTGCGGTAAAGTGGTTTCAAGAGAATGGCTACGTGTAGCATCGCAATCGTCGCCGCCATGGAGCGCGAAGTCAGCGTGCTCATCAAAAACTGGCGGCGTGTTCAGCACAAGCACGAAGGCCGCACTCACACTTTCTTCGAGAATGGCGAGCACATCTGCATCTGCGGTGGCATCGGCCTCGAGGCCGCCCGCCGTGCCTCCGAAGCCGCCATCGTCCTCTATCATCCGCAGAAAATCTATTCCGTCGGCTTTGCCGGAGCACTCGATCCATCTCTCCGCGTGGGCGAAATCTTCACCCCCTCCGCCATACTCGACGCTCGCGATGGCAGCCGGACTCAACTCGGAGACGGAAGTGGCACACTTCTAACCTTCCACCACGTCGTCGGCGCGGCGCAAAAGCAAAAGCTGGCCTCCGCCTACCCAGCCCAAGCCGTCGACATGGAGGCCGCAGCCGTCGCCACGGCCGCCTCCAGACACGGTATCGCTTTCGCCGCGATAAAAGCCATCTCCGATGAAACCACGTTCGAACTCCCCGGCAGCGAGCGTTTCATCGATCACGAAGGCCGCTTCCACACCGCTAGTTTCATCCTCTTCGCCCTGCTTCGTCCGTGGCTCTGGCGCCGCGTCGCGCAGTTGGCGGGCAACAGCCGCAAAGCCGTAACTGCCCTGGGCAAGCAACTGGACCATGTTTTAAAAAATCAACAACCCGCACGCCGCGAAACGCTAATTGCTCGGAGGGACGATTGAAACTGTACTGGCTAATTCCCGCATTCTGCCTGCTCACAACCTCAATCTCGACGCAAGCTGGCCCAGCCCCAACCTATGTCTACGCCGAGAGTTTCCGCCAGGGCACGACCCGCATCATAGAAGACAAATTCGAGCTCAAACTCACCCCACACGACAGAACCTTCAGCGAACATGTCAAAGATTCCCAGGGCTTCGATCACTATCTACTTTCGATCGTTCCCATCGGTCCCGAGGGCGACACCACCATCACCCGCTGGCAGGTTAAGTTAGTCGATCTCACCCACCGCTTCTACAACAACATCCTCATCAGCTCACTGCAGCCAGGCTCTGCCGACAATCCAAGGAACCAACTGTTTTTGCTGGATCCCTCCAATTTCGTCGCCGTGCCGGTCAAGGCCAAACGCATCATCAAAGTCGAAGGCTTCTACGTCGTCCTGCAAGTGAAGGATTACCACTTCACCCCGATCGATTCTCCCTACCTCGACTCCATGACGCTCGCGGTCGAACTCACCAACACCGACCCAAGACCCGCAACAGATACCGCCAAATAACACCCGCCGCAAACGGTATAATCGAAGTTAAGGTTTCGGCATCCAATCCTCAGCCCGAAGATGGCCATAGCCAACCAAATCGCAATCGAGAACTTAACGGAATCCATCCCAGCCACAATGAGCGCCGCGGTTTACCGCGGCATGAATGACGTTCGTGTCGAAACCGTACCAGTTTCAGAAATCGGTCCGGGCGAACTGCTTCTTCAAGTTCACACCTGCGGCGTCTGCGGCACGGACCTCAAAAAAATCGCCTCAGGCTCGCATTCCGCCCCGCGCATCTTCGGCCATGAAACTTCAGGCGTAGTCGCGGCCGTGGGCGCAGGCGTTACGCGCTTTCGCCCGGGAGATCGCGTCGTCGTCTTCCATCACATCCCCTGCCGCGAGTGTTACTACTGCCGCCACAATACTTTTGCGCAGTGCTCAACTTATAAAAAAGTCGGCTGCACCGCCGGCTTCGAGCCTTCCGGCGGCGGCTTCGCCGAATACGTTCGCGTAATGGATTGGATCGTAGAGCAGGGAACTGTTCTCATACCAGAACAAGTCTCTTTCGAGCAGGCCTGTTTCGTCGAGCCTGTCAACACTTGCATGAAGGGCATCGAAGCCTTGCGTCTTGAACCCGGTGAAAATGTCTTGGCAATTGGCCAGGGCCCAATCGGGATTATCCTCGCCGTCCTTGCTCAAAAAGCCGGTGCCACCGTTACCACTTCCGATTTGTACCCCGAGAGGCTTAAAATGAGTATAAGCCTCGGATTGCAAAATACGCTGGACGCGTCGAAAGTCGACGTAGTCCAGGCAATTCGCAAACAAACCGACGGTCGCGGCGCAGATGCAGTCATCTTAGCCGTCGGCGGCAACGGTTTGATTCGTACCGCTATGGACGCTGCCCGTCCTGGTGGGCGTGTACTGCTGTTCGCTCAGACACAGCACGGCGAAGCGATTGTTGATCCGGCCGCGATTTGCGTGGATGAGAAAGCGCTGGTTGGCTCTTACAGCGCTTCGGTTGATTTGCAGGAAGAATCAGTTCGCTTTGTAATGAATCGGGAGATGGATTTGGAGCGTCTTATAAGCCACCGGTTCCCGTTGCAGGAGAGCGCGCAAGCTTTGGATTTGGCTGCGCATCCTCAGCCCGCTTCGATGAAGGTTGTGATTCAGCCCGGCAGCACTTGGTAACTGTGACGTTGGGAAGGATTTCAGCAGTGAATGGAAAAATGACGGCCGCCGTTTTATACGGCAAAGAAGATTTAAAGATCGAGAAAGTTCCCATTCCCCGGGTAGAAAAAGGGGAAGTGCTGGTCAAGGTGCAGGTGGCCCTCACCTGCGGAACTGATCTCAAGGTCTACCAGCGCGGCTATCACGCCCGCATGATTGTTCCTCCCGCTCTCTTCGGCCACGAGCTCGCCGGAGTCATCGAGGAAATCGGCGAAGGCGTCCACAGCTTCCGCAAAGGCCAGCGCGTCGTAGCCTTGAACTCCGCGCCCTGCCAGATGTGCTTTTATTGCTCCAAGCACCAGGAAAATCTTTGCGAAGATTTGCTTTTCAATAATGGCGCTTACGCCGAATACATCCGCGTTCCGCGCCGCATCGTCGAAGCCAACATGTTGGTGATTCCGCCCAACGTCAGCTTCGAGGACGCTGCCATGACCGAACCCTTGGCCTGCGTTCTTCGCGGTCTCCACGAAACCGGAGTAGAGATCGGCGAAACCGTCACCATCATCGGCGGAGGCCCGATCGGCCTGATGTTCGTGCAAGTAGCCCGCGCCATCGGCTGCAATGTAATCGCCGTGGTGAAGCGCGACGAGCAAGTCACCGCCGCCAAGCACATGGGCGCACACGAAATCGTGCAGATCACCAAAGTTCAAAATGTAGTCGACGCAGTACGGGCGCTAACCACGCAAAAGCGCGGTTGTGATGTAGTCATCGAAGCGGTCGGTCGGCCCGACGCCTGGGAGTGGGCAGTCGAAATGGTCCGCAAAGGCGGCACAGTCAACTTTTTCGGCGGATGCTCCAGCGGCAGCAAAGTGCAGCTCGATACCAACCGCCTGCACTATTCGGAAATCACGCTCAAGGCCACATTCCACCACACGCCGGAAACAGTACGCCGCGCCTTCGGCCTGATCGCCGCCAAGAAAATTCGCCCCACCGACTACATCACCGGCGAAGCCCCGCTCTCCAGCTTGCAAAAGGTGCTCCGCCACATGCTCAACCGCGGAGGCGACATCAAAACAGCCATCATCCCGGGGCATTGAGACGATTACCAGCAGGCTGTCATCCTGAGCGGAGCGATGCGCCTGAGCGCATCGCGGAGTCGAAGGACCCCTTTCAGCATGTACGGAGTCCGGCCTTAACCGAAATCTTCTCATCTGAAAGCTGTGACACAACGGCTGAAGTTGCAAACGAAATGATCCAAACCACCGCGCAAAATCCGCCACTCGAAACGCCCGCGTCCCTAGGCTGGTCCCGCCTGCCCTCGCAATACGCCATCCCACAACAAGCTCCATCGCTCGAAGAAGCAAAGCAATATTGCGCGCACCTCGCCCGCACCCACTACGAGAATTTCTCCGTAGCCACCTGGTTTCTTCCCAAAAAACTCCGCCAGGATTTCTTCAACGTCTACGCCTACTGCCGCATCTCGGACGACCTAGGCGACGAAGTAGGCGATGCCGCCGCGTCATTAGCTTTGCTCGATCAATGGCAATCCGAACTCGATGCCTGCTACGCCGGCAACCCACGTCACCCTGTCTTCGTAGCCTTGGCAGAGACCGTCAGGAAATTCCAAATCCCCAAACACGAATTCTCCGATCTTCTAATCGCCTTCCGCCAGGATCAGACCATCACGCGTTTCGAAACCTTCAATGACGTTCTTGCCTACTGCCGTTACTCCGCCAATCCCGTGGGCCATCTCGTTCTCTATCTCTGCGGCTACAGCGACGTCGAACGCCAGCAACTCTCCGACTACACCTGCACCGCCCTCCAACTCGCCAACTTCTGGCAGGATGTCACGGTCGACTACGCCAAAGGCCGCATCTATCTCCCTCTCGAAGATATGCGGCGATTCAACGTCAGCGAAGATGACATTCTGTGCAGCCGGAACACTTCCTCTTTCTGCGGTTTGATGAAGTTCGAAGTGCACCGCGCCCGCGAATGGTTCGACCGGGGCATGCCGCTGGTAAAAAAAGTCAATAAGGAACTGGCGATCGACCTGGAACTCTTCACTCGCGGCGGCCAGGAAATACTCAACGCGATCGAGCACCAGGACTTCGCGGTCCTTGGTAATCGCCCAGCCATCTCCAAGCCGCGCAAGATGGCCCTCGTCGCCCGCGCCGCGCTAGGAAAGCTGTTCGCCGCCTCCGCCGATGTAGAAGGAGCAAGGCATTCTCACCAGGAGCCGCGCGGCCACACCGGTTCAAACACAGGCGATTCAAACACAATATGACCGCCGGAGCCCAGCCCGCCATGGCCCAGTGGACCCCAGCTCCCGCGCAGCTCACCATGGCCTACTCCGTCTGCCGAGGCATCACCCGCACGAACGCCAAAAACTTCTACTACGCCTTCCACGTCCTTCCATACCGCAAACGCCAGGCTCTATGCGCGGTTTACGCTTTCATGCGCCGATGCGACGACATCGCCGACGATCCCGGTCTCACTCCCCAGGAACGCCGCCGCAAACTCGACAACTGGCTCGACTCTCTTCATCGCGCCCAGCAAGGCCACCCCAGCGACGATCCAGTCCTTCTCGCGCTCACCGACGCGCAACGCCGCTACACCATCACCGCCGGGCTCCTGGACGATCTCGCCACCGGCACCGCGATGGACGTAGTCGATACCGAATTACGCAACCAATCCGATCAAGACGAGCCTCTCTTTGCAGCAGGCGCTTTTTCCCCTCCCGCCATTCACTACCAGACTTTCGAAGATCTCAAACTCTATTGCTACCGCGTAGCGTCGGTAGTCGGCCTCGTCTGCATCCACATTTTCGGTTACCGCGATCCCGCCGCCGAGCCTCTCGCCGAGCAATGCGGCTTAGCCTTCCAGCTCACCAACATCATCCGCGACGTAAAGGAAGACGCCGCGATGGGCCGCATCTATCTGCCGCAGGAAGATCTGGCGAAATTCGGCCTGACCGCTGCCGACGTCCTCTCCGCAATCGATTCCTCCCGCCTGCGCCCTCTGCTGGCCCTCGAAGCCGCCCGCGCCCGCGAAGGCTACGCAGCGGGCGAGCAACTAATTCCGTATATTTCGGAAGACAGCCAGCCGGCACTCTGGGTTCTAATCAATATCTATCGCGCCTTGCTCGAGAAAATCGCCGCGGGCCAGTACGAAGTCTTCAACGGCAAGATCAGCCTCACGGTTTTCGAGAAGCTGCGAATCTTAGCGAAAGGCTTCCTGCAACGCCTCACCTGATGCTCTCATCTCGTAAGATCTTCGTTGCGAATACCGCTGCAACGATAAATGTTTTTGTCATTCCGAATCGGGCGGAACGCCCGGTGAGGAACCTGATGTCAGTCGACACTACTACCGCAGTCGCAGCGCCAGCATGAACGCAGCAACCCCGCAACCCACCATCGCCATCGCCGGCGGAGGCCTAGCCGGACTCGCCGCGGCTTGCGCCCTGGCCAACACGGGTTTTAAAGTCACTCTCTTCGAACGCCGCCCCTACCTCGGCGGACGCGCCTCCTCCTACGAGCATCCTGGCACCGGCGAAGTAGTCGACAACTGCCAGCACGTTCTCTTTCGCGTCTGCACGAACCTGGTCGAGTTCTACCGCCGCATTGGCGTCGCAGACAAAATCCGCTGGTTCGACACCATGACTTTCATCGAGCCCGGTGGCCGCCAAAGCCAGATGCGCTCCTCGCCGCTTCCCGCACCCCTCCACACCGCCCCATCATTCCTCCGCTTCCCATTCCTCGACGCCAGAGACAAACTCGCAATCTCCCGAGCCACAGCCGCGCTCACGCTCACCACGCCGCCCGACAATGGCGAATCATTTCTCCAATGGTGCCGCCGGCACCACCAAACCGAAAACGCCATCGATCTTTTCTGGAAACCGATCCTGATCAGCGCCCTCAGCGAAGATCTCGATCTGATTTCTATCTCCTACGCCGCCCAGGTCGTTCGCGAATCCATGAAGGCGCCCGCTGCCCGCCTCATGGGCGTGCCCACGCTCCCCCTGACCGATCTCTACAATCGTGCCGGGGATTACATCCAGGCCCGCGGCGGCCAGATCTTCTTTCGCACTTCCCTCGAAGCCTTCTGTGCAGACTTGTCAAAAGTCGTCGTCCGCGCAGGTGGAAAAGAACAAACCTTCGATTATCTAATCGCCGCGTTGCCCTTCGACATACTCGAAGCCTTGCTCCCACAAGATCAAACCGCCGCAACATTGCGAGAAAAAATCGCGCACTTCACATACGCTCCCATCACCGGCATTCACCTCTGGTTTGACCGCCCGGTCACCAACCTGCCTCACGCAGTTCTCCTCAACCGCACCATCCAATGGATGTTCCACAAATCGATGCTCCTCAAGAATTCGGGCGTCGGCGACGATCGGGAAGGGCACGACTTCAGTCGTGCCAGAAAAGACTCCAATGAAGACCGGGCATTAGCCCCTGGGGGAAGCTACCTCGAACTCGTCGTCAGCTCTTCCAAATCTCTGATCGAAAAATCCCGCCCGGAAATCATCGAACTGGCTCTCAACGAAGTCCGCGAGTTTTTTCCGGGAGCGCGTGATGCCAACCTCGTGAAGTCCACCGTGATCAAGGAACTGAAAGCCGTCTACTCCCCACGCCCCGGCATCGACGCCTATCAACCTAGTCAATCCACGCCGTGGCCACGCGTTTTCCTAGCCGGAGACTGGACCGCGACCGGCTGGCCTGCAACCATGGAAGGTGCCGTTCGTAGCGGCTACCTCGCAGCCGAAGCTCTCCTTCGCGCGAACGGAACGAAAAACGCGCGCATCCTCTCGCCCGATCTTCCCGCAAGCGGATTGATGAGGTTATTTCAGAATTAAGACGTAGGAAGGAACTACCCCGCCAGCAACGCCACACCCGCAGCCACAAGCATCGCCGCGATCCATCGCCGCCGGTCCACGCGCTCGTGCAGAAAAACCTTCGCAGCGATCGCGTTCCCGATAAACGTAAGTGAAGCCGCTGCAGGCGCAACCAGACTCACATCTCCCCACGATAACGCAAACAACAAACTGAAAAACGAGAATGCCATCGCCATAACGGCAAAAAGAAACGCAGGATTCTTCAGCGTCCGCCCGATGACTCGGGAAATCCCCACCCGCCGCCGCAACTCGCCCACATCACCAACCCTCTTCATCGCTCGCGACAACAGCACATCGCCAACCACCGATGCAACCACAACGAAAACAATCGCAGCCCAGGTGTAAACCATCTTCATGACTCAACCTCGCTGACGTTGCGTGCCGCCGTCTTGCCCTGAGCGGAGCCGAAGGGCCTTGCCTCTTCTGAGAAAACTGGGATTTCCTCCACATGGGAAGAGCTCTCAACCCTCTCCTCCCGATGCACCGTAAGCTCCGGCCCTCCCGCCACAAATCCCACCCCACTCGTGATCAAAGCAATCCCCAGCCACCGCATCGGACTCACATGCTCATGCAGCACAAACCGCGCCACCAGGGCCAGAATCACATATCCCAGCGAAGTAGCCGGCAGCACATAAGTGAGATCAGCCCACGAAAGCGCCGTCATGTAAGTGGCGAAAAAGGCGAGAAGAAGAAGAATGCCGATTGCGACCCAGGGATTCAGAACAGCCCAAAACACACCCTGAAGATGATCCAGCGAAATACTGCCGATCTGCTTCATCCCATGCGAAAGCATGGAATCTCCTGCCGCGGCAAACACCGTCACTCCGGCCAGCACAAGATACTTGCGGAAGGTCATCGGCAGTTACGAGCACCGGTATCAAAATTGCGGGCCATCTCTCCACGATTACACATTAGCTAAAGTGAGGCAACTGCAACGGACGATTTTCGAGCCGCAAAAATGCGGGGGCGGTGCTCTGACCTGAGAGAGAATTTATCTAACCCAGCGGTGACGATTCGACTCGCCGAAAAGCAGGCTTTTTTAGAAAGGAAGGTCCCACTTACTCTCTTATTCTCTCGACCCGCCGGCGTGTTTCCTGGACGAACGCTTGATCCTTCAGCGATGCCAGGTTGATGTCAACATTCGCTAAAGCGCCGGAGACCGCCGCGTTGGCCAGGGCGGTAGCCGTGGTGAGATCGGACTTCATATTCGGGTTCGTAATGGGTTCGAGAGTCTTAACAATTCGCGCGATTTCACGGGCCTTTTCCGCCACACTCAACGGAACCCCTGTCGCTTGTTTAAGCGCCGACTCGATCAAGGTTGCGCCTTCGCTTTCCCTCAAGGATTTCGCATCTTTGTACGCCTTCATGACCAGATTGAAAGCTTCCGCATCGGCGTCAATCGCCGCCTTCAGTTCTTCTCGCAACGGCGCCAGTCGCGCAATCGCAGCGCTCAACTGGGTCTCGTAAGCCAAATATGCTTTCTTTCCACGCGACATCGATGCGACCATCACAGCCAGTCCGGCGGCCATAGCACCAGCCGCAGCGGCTGCGCTCCCTCCACCGGGAGCCGCCGTCGGCGCCGCCAGTTGCTCGATGAATGGCTCGATTCCAGCACGCAACCCGCCAACCGCCATCTTCCCACTCATTACGGCGGACAAGCGGTTCTCCAAAATCAGCGACGAATCGAAGTTTTCGACTTGAAGAAACCATTCCGCCGCCTGCTCCAAAGCTTTCTTGGGAATCAGTCCAACAATCTCACTCGAGATGGGTATCGCTCCATAGCGAGCTGCCTCACGCTTCACTAATTCAAAGACGCGGTGTACTGGCGTTTGCTCAAAGTCGGTAAGGTTCATGGAAACCTGCGCCAGCCCACGAACCAGAAATCCTGCGCCCTTCACAAATCGCATTCCTCCGCTCGAAAAACGCACTGCCTTTGCAATTTTCTTGGCGATCTCGACATCCGGTGTGTTCAGAAAGACGTTATAGGCGATCAGAAACTTTCGTGCGCCAACCACGGTCGCGCCCGCAGAGGAATGCACTCGTGCATCGCCAAAATCCGGTTTCCGCGCGGGATTAGTCTCGATCTCGGCGCGAATCCCTTCAAACTGCCCGCGCCGGATATTTTCCAGATTTTGCCGTTCCGGCGTCGTCGCGGCCGCCTCGTACAGGTAGACCGGAACCTGATAACGCTTCCAGATCTGCTCGCCCACATGCCGCGCCATGGCGACGCAATCTTCAATCGTCACGCCATCGATCGGAATAAACGGCACGACATCTGCCGCACCCATTCTCGGATGCGCGCCCTGATGCACGTTCAAGTCGATCAGTTCGGCCGCCTTGCCCACCCCGCGAATGGCTGCTTCCTGAACCGCCTCGCGGTCGCCAACCAGTGTGATTACGCAGCGGTTATGGTCGGCGTCCATTTCACGGTCGAGCAAGTAGACGCCATCCATCTTCATGGCAGCCAGAATGGCATCGACTTTGCCCTTGTCCCGCCCTTCTGAAAAATTCGGTACACATTCGACAAGCGTTGACATGACTCAGAAGAATAGCTGGGCGCAGACAGCCGAGGCAAGCCGCGCTGCAGGGGAGAATCTCGCCAACTACCGGTCGACTCTCCGGTTAACCACATTCCCTTTTGCATTCCCCCGCAACTAAATTAGAATCGAGAAAACCAGGCGGGCACTTCGTTCAATGACAGAGCAGATCAAGACTCCGCCACCGGCAGTCAATGCGGATGCTGCCGCCGATGAACTCATTGGCGTCACGATCGGTCGCTTTACGATCACCCGGCGCTTAGGCGCAGGCGGCATGGGACAGGTCTACTGCGCCGAAGATACTACCCTGCGGCGCGTCGTCGCCGTCAAGCGCATGGCGCCCCACAGCAGCCCCAGTGAAACCGACCGCAAGCGCCTGCTCAAGGAAGCCCAGCGTTCCTCCGCGCTCAATCATCACAATATCGGCGGCATTCACGACGTGTTTGAACACGCCGGTGAACTCTGGCTGGTGATGGAATTCGTCGAAGGCGAGACTCTTCGTCAGCGTTTGAAAAGGCCTGTATCAAGAGAAGAATTTTTTGAGATCGCCATTCAATGCTGCGAAGGCCTGCAGGCGGCCCACGAGAAGGGAATCATCCACGGCGACATCAAGCCCGATAACATCATGATCGGGCCCGGCAACGTAGTGAAGATTCTCGATTTCGGCGTGGCGCGCCGCCGCTGGAGCAGCACACCGAGCGACGTCACCAAAAGCATGGAGACCATGGTCGCCACCGGCGGGACCCCCGCCTACATGGCTCCCGAAGTCCTCCTGCAGCGTCCGGACGACGGCCGCTCCGATATCTTTTCGCTCGGCCTGGTCTTCTACGAAATGCTTGGCGGCGCGCAGCCCTTTCAAAGCGATAGCCTCGCCACCACCGTCGCCCGCATCGTCCACGAAGAACCCCCGACGCTGAAAAATGTTCCTGGGCCGCTTGCGAGCATAATCACCCACGCCATCGCCAAGAAACCCGAAGAACGCTATCCCACCGTCGGTGCGCTGCTCGAAGACCTGCGCCGCGTGCAGCGGGGCTCTAGACCGAAGCGGGCATTGTTTACTCCGGGCGTGGTTCATCAAAACCGCTGGCTGGCGGCGCTGGTTATTGTTTTGGTCGTTCTCGCTGCGATGCTGGCAGTGCGACCCTTGCGACAACTGCTGCACTCCGCGCGTGGGTCGTCGGCAACCCCCACCGCAACTCCAACCCTGCCGCAAACGAAAATCCTGGCTGTGCTGCCCTATGCCGCCGCCACTTCCGACCCCAAACTCAGTGCTCTCGGCGAAGGTCTCGTTGGAAACATTGCTGCGAAACTCAGCAAGCTCAGCGAGGACCGCGCGTTTGAAGTAATCACCCCCCGCACCTTGCAAGAGAAGAAAATCTCGCAATTGCCTGATGCGGCAAGAATGTTCGGCGCGAACCTCGGTCTCGCCATTACGTTGGAGCCACAGTCTCCCGTCCTGCTCAAGGTAACCTATTCGTTGTTAAGTCCCCACAGCGCAAAGCCAGTCGATGGCAGTTCTCTAACTGTGCCGATTGGCGACGCCTTCTCTGTCGAGCAGAACATCTCGAATGGAACCATTAAGGCCCTGCACCTGCAGCTTCGTCCCGAAGAAGAAGCGGCATTGAAATATCACGGCACCGATCAGGCCACGGCCTATGAATATTACCTGCAGGCTGAAGGCTACCTGCTCGATTCAAGCAAAGCCGAAAATCGCGACAATGCCGAGTTAATGGCCCGTGAGGCGCTCAAACTCGATCCCAACTTTGGCATGGCCAAAGCTGCTCTCGGGGAAGCCGAATGGGCGAAGTATACAGAGACCAAGCAGCGGCAATGGATCGCCCCCGCACAGGCCGCTTGCAATGAAGCCATCAAAGCGGGCAATGCCGGCGCCGCCGGTCACGTATGCCTTGCCCGTATCGACGACGGAACCGGCCACTACGCCGAGGCAGTGTCGGAATACCAGTTAGCTCTCGGACTCGAACCCAATAACGAAGATGCCGCTGTTCACATGGCTGGCTCTTACGAGCATGAGGGCAAGATTACCGAGGCGGAAAACGCGTATCAGCAGGCCATCCAGACCCATCCCAATAGCAGGCTTGCCTACAATGCTTTCGGCGTTTTCTACCGCGAAGAAAATGAGGATGAGAAGGCTTTGCAAATGTTTCAGAAGGTAATTCAGATTGCGCCAGATTGGTACGGAACCTATGTGAACATCGGGGCAATTTACAACGACACCGGGCAATACGATAAGGCGATCGATCCCTTGAAGAAATCCATCACCATTCGGGCCAGCTATCCGGGATATGTGAATCTCGGCGTTGCTTACGCGGGCCTCAGGCAATGGACGGAGGCCATCAACGCAGATCAGGAAGCGATCAAGATCGACCCGCAACCCTCTGTGATCTGGGGCGACTTGGCTACAAACCTTTACTACAGCGGGCGGAAGGCCGAAGCGGTTGCACCCGAACACAAGGCGATCGAGCTTGCTCTCGATGAACTGAAGGTGAATCCTCGCGATCCAGTTGTATTAAGTGATGTGGCGGGTTACTATTCGATGCTCAATGATCGCCAGCATGCTTTGGCCTATTTGAAAGAGGCGCTGGAGTATGGGCGGAACGACAAGGAAATAATGCTGGACGCCGCTGGGGTCTATGACCAATTGGGCGACACTGGGCCGGCGATTGAATGGCTTGGTAAAGCGGTTCAAGCCGGCTACACAACGGATAAGATTCAGGCGGATCCTGAGTTTGCGAATCTATCCAATACCCCCGGGTACCAGCAGTTGATGAAATCTTCGCATCCTTAAGTTAAGGTTTACCCGTCGCTCCCGCAGCAACCGGCCCCCAGGTTCAAGATAAGTATTAACAATTTCCGTGAGATGACCCTCGAAAGGAGCAAAACTTGAAAAAGAAGAAAAAGAAACCGAGCCGTACTCCGAAAAAGGCAGCCCGTAGAGCAGCCACTGGCATCATGAAGAAAGCAAAAAAGGGATCGACCGGTAAGCCCAAAAAAGCAAAACCGACTGCCGGAAAGAAAATGAAGAGACCGTCGGCAAGCATCGCAAAGACAGGCAAACGGACCGCAGACTGCAACCAACAGCCGATCTGCGTTCTAAATTTCCAGGCAAGCAACACTAGCCAGGTCTGCTTTACTGGTATTCCGAGCGGCGGTTGCACAATCTCCCAGATCCCGGGCGACATCTATCCGTTTCGGCCCGTAACCGGCACTACAAACGGTCTTGACTACACCAGCCTGACGCAAAGCAATAACGAGGTCACCGTCGTGGTGCCGGCGATTAACCAAACGTACCCCTATGCCGTGAGTGTCTGCTCGGGACACACTCCGGGGCATTCTGTGACGGTCAACAGTTAGCGCCCGTCGACCTTCTCAGTTGAGATTAGCGGAGCTCTGACATAGCGCTCCGCCAATTTTATGAAGTTACATCAGTAAGTTTTGCAGGTTCATCACGCGAGAGCGAAACCCCAGGTCCGGAGGGCATCCGTTAATGTTCACGCGCGCTCCGCGCCACTGAAAGGAGAGACAAGCATGCCAAAAAAATCAAAGAAAAAAGCTGGCAAGAAGAGCACGAAGAAAGCTGCCGTGAAGAAAACGGCGAAAAGGAAAGTTACAAAGAAAGCCGCATCGCGTCCGGCGAAGAAGAAGCCTGCAGCCAGGTCGGCAGTTCGAACCGCAGGACCCAAGGGCGGCCCCACATTGCGCCAACCCGGTATCTGTGCACAGACCTTCAACGCGAACAACCAGGACCCGGTACAGTTTCAAAATATACCATCGGGTACTACTGTGACCCTTATACAGGGCCTTCCGACTGCTCAATATCCTTATCCCTTCTCGCCCGTGACGGGTACGGACAATCAGGGGCGGAAGTATACGAACCTAACAACCGGTGGACAGGTAACGGTAGCGACCACCAACCTGCAACAGCAAACCTTCTACTACGATGTCAGTAACGCTGGCTGCACCAACGAGGCCCCTGGGCATTCTGTGGTGGTGAATCCCTAGTACCTCACCAAGTTTGATGGACGCGCTCGGATTCATCCGGCCGCGTCCTATCATTTTCTACTTCTTCTTCCAAAACCTTCCCACTCCCAACCGTACCTGCACCGTGTTCAGCCCAGGATTAAGGTCTCCCAACCCAGCGCTGGAAATGTGCAAATACCGCACTTCCAGGCTCCAGTTGTATTTTTCCCCAAGAATGTGCGTTCCAAACGCAGCGCTCGGCGTGAAGTTCACCGTGTTGGTGTAAGTGGGCACGCTGTGATTGCTAAAAACGACGCCACCGCCCAACTCCAGATACGGCGAAAACCGCCCCCGGCGCTCGAAATTCCATTTCAACCCAAGCGGATTGAATCCGACGCCATACGCCGTGTTCGCGGGTTGAAAAATTAAATAAACAGGCACCGCATCGACAACATATTCAAATCGACCACGCAAAATCGACGGCCAGTGCGGCCCGGTGATGACCCACCCATAACGCAATCCCGCGTCGAACGCCTCGGTATTCGACGTGCCGCCCGGAACAGAATGGCCACCGCTCGCCCACACCTGTACCTCATTCCCACCTTGTTCCGGGCCCGCCTGCGCCGCGCTCACGCCGATGAAGCTGAAAATAAAAATGAATAAGAGCAAAAATAGGGAAGTCTTTCTCGTTAGCATCCCATCGAGGTTGCCCGACTCGCCAACATTTTGCAAGAGCGGTCGCGCAGGCTGACGATTCACCATTGCGGTTCATGACTGCCGATTCACGACTGCCGGTTCACGATAAGATAAGCGCACGGGTCAGTCCGCAGTCCTGGCTCGCCCACATTTAAACCGCCATGGCAGCCGAGCCAAGTCGATTTTGCGAAAACTCTTGCGCACAGAATCGGAATGGAATCCCAAGGTAATGCTTGGCCGTGCGATTCTATCGCTCTTGCCCGAGCCCATTCTTCATCGCATAAAGAAAGCTACTACGCCTATCTGATCGCCCACACTCCCGAAAACGAAGTGAATCCGGACCCGGACGATCCAACAACGGCTGCTTGCGAGACATTCGAACTCGTACATTCCTTCGGATACGAAATCTATTGGTTCGACGGAAATTCGATTCTGCGACGCGAGCCCGGCCAGCGCAGCCAAAACTACTTCTTCCTCGCTCCCCATCACGTGAAGAAACTCCAGGAAGCAGATCTGATAAGCTCGCCAAATCATTCGACGGCCTTCTGACCGCATTCTTCGGGCGCGCACTTACCTTTGACGCGGAGGGCAAAGCAAAGGAATTGCTTCGCGTTTGTTGCGGCGGTAAACACGAAAGTCATCTTCATCGACGGTGACCACTGTGTGCCTGGGATGCAGTTCGCTCATGCGGATGATGCAGAGATCGGCAAGATCGGGATAACGATCGCCGTAACGCGCAGCAAGATCACGCAACTGTTCCACGTTCTGCGCACAATCAAAGGCTATGTCCAGCATTCCCGCCGCAACCAGCTCCAAGACTCCTTGGCTGGATCCAAGATGGAAAGCTGCTTCCGACAGCACCGACTCTCAGGTAAGTAACGGCCCTTCTAATTGGCGAGCCAAATCCACAGCCCAGTGATGGAATTCATCGGTGCGGCTCCGGAATGCGACAATGAACCCGGTGTCGGCAATCCCCTTCACGAACGCGAATACCCCTTGCGGGAAGAAAGATTTCTCAGCCCGGTGAAGGTGCCGGCATACTTCATCCATGCCGGTTCATCTTTGCTGAGAGTATTCTCCAGGGAATCGCGAATGATTCTTCCGATCGGCAAACCTGTACGACGGGACCTTTCCCGGAGCCGTTGCTGCAACTCCTCAGGAAGGCGAACGGTGAGTGTGTTACTCATGCTCCAATATTGTTGCACACACGTTCCTGCTAGCGTTTGGCGAATCTCTCCGCATGCAACTGTTGCAACGCCCGAATATTCACTTCCCCGCGCTGCAACGCCGCAATGCCTTCCGCCGCAGCACGGGCCGCGGAGAGCGTCGTGATGGTCGGAATCCTCGCCGTAACCGCGGCCCGGCGTATTGCCTTCTCATCAAACCACGGTTCAAGTCCGGTTGGCGTGTTAATGATGAGGTGAATGCGCTGCCCCTTGATCAGGTCGACCACATTCGGCCGGCCTTCTTTGACTTTGTAAACTCGCTCGACCTTCATTCCCGCCATCTCAATAGTATCGGCCGTGCCTGAAGTCGCCACCAGCTTAAATCCCATATCCACAAACTTACGCGCGACTTCTGCCGCATTGCGCTTGTCATGGTCCGTCACGCTAATGAATACCGTTCCCTGTGTCGGCAGCTTCTGTCCCGCGGCCAGTTGTGCCTTGCCGAAAGCCTCACCAAAGCTGTCGCCTATGCCCATCACTTCGCCGGTAGATTTCATCTCAGGGCCCAGCACCGTATCCACGCCGGGAAACTTGTTCCAGGGAAAGACTGGCGATTTCACGTAGTAGCAGCTTCCTGTGTCGAGATCAGTTCCGCGCGCGATATTTTCCGGCAGGAATTCTCGCAGCTTGCGCCCGGTCATCAACCTTGCCGCAATCTTTGCCATGGGCACGCCGGTAGCTTTCGAAACGTAGGGCACCGTGCGCGACGCGCGCGGATTTACTTCCAGCACATAAACTTTCCCGCCTTCCGCGCCGTTGCCGGAAACCAACCCTCCGCCGCGCGGAATCGCAAACTGAATATTCATCAGCCCAACGACTTTCAATGCGCGCGCCAGTTTGAACGTGTACTCCCGCATCCGGTCCATCAGGTGCTGCGGAATATCGACCGCAGGCAACACGCACGACGAATCGCCCGAGTGGATACCGGCTTCTTCAATATGCTGCATGATTCCGCCGATCACCACATCTTCGCCGTCGGAAAGAGCATCCACATCCACTTCGATCGCGTCCTCGAGGAAGTGATCGATCAGCACCGGGCGGTCGTGCGAATACTCAACCGCTTCTTTCATGTATCGGACGACCGATTCTTCGTCGTAGGCGATGACCATGGCACGTCCGCCGAGCACGTAAGAAGGTCGGACAACAACCGGATAGCCCACCCGCTTTGCGCCCTCGGTGGCTTCTTCCAGTGAAGTCGCCATCACTCCAGCAGCCTGCGGAATTTGCAGCTCCTCCAGCAGCTTGTTGAAGTGCTTTCGGTCTTCCGCAAGATCGATCGACTCCGGCGATGTGCCGATGATGTTTATTCCGGCGGCCTTCAATGGCAACGCCAGATTCAGCGGCGTCTGTCCTCCGAACTGCACGATCACGCCGCAAGGCGCGCCATTCGCAGTCTCGTGCTGATAAATCGCCCACACATCTTCAAATGTCAACGGCTCAAAATAGAGCCGGTCGCTGGTGTCGTAATCGGTCGAGACGGTTTCAGGATTGCAGTTGATCATGATGGTCTCGTAACCGTCATCGCGCAACGCGAACGAAGCATGGCAGCAGCAATAGTCGAACTCAATCCCTTGCCCGATGCGATTCGGCCCGCTGCCGAGAATGATGATTTTCTTCTTGTCCGTCGGAGCCGCTTCGTCTTCGTCCTCGTAGGTCGAGTAAAGATAAGGCGTAAAGCTTTCGAACTCCGCCGCGCAGGTATCGACGCGCTTGTAAACCGGCATCGCCCCAACCTTCTTGCGCAAATGTCGAATCTTCTCCTGACCATCCAGCCGCCAAACCCCCGCCAGCCGCCCATCGGAGAAACCCATGCGCTTGGCCTCGCGCACAATTTCGCCGGGAACAGATTCCATCGGATGTTTCTCCAGCTCCAACTGCATGTCATTAATTTCTTTGAGCTGGTAGAGGAACCACGGGTCCATCGAAGTCATCTTTGCGAGCTGCTTAACGGTGTGGCCCTGACGCAACGCATATTGCACATAGGCCAGGCGCTCGGGATGCGGTGTGACGAGGCGCTGCGTGAGAATCTTGGGCTCAAGCTTGGACCCGCCCACACGCTTGCCCGTATCCAGCGAGCGAATCCCTTTCATCAGGGCTTCTTTAAAGGTACGGCCGATCGCCATCACTTCGCCCATCGACTTCATCTGCACGCCCAGGTTCTCGTCTGCGCCGGGAAACTTTTCAAACTGCCACTTGGGGATTTTGACGACGACATAATCGAGCGTAGGCTCAAAACAGGCAGGAGTCTTCCGCGTGATGTCGTTCGGAATTTCGTCGAGCGTGTAGCCGACAGCAAGCTTCGCAGCAATTTTTGCGATAGGGAATCCCGTTGCCTTCGAAGCCAGCGCGGACGAGCGCGAAACGCGCGGGTTCATCTCAATCACAACCATTCGCCCCGTCTCGGGATTCACACCAAACTGAATATTTGATCCGCCGGTGTCGACGCCGATCTCGCGAATGACCGCAATCGAAGCATCGCGCATGGCCTGATATTCGCGGTCAGTCAGCGTTTGCACCGGAGCAACCGTAATCGAGTCGCCAGTATGTACTCCCATGGGGTCGAAGTTTTCAATCGAGCAGATGATGATGACGTTGTCGGCCGTGTCGCGCATCACCTCAAGTTCGAACTCTTTCCATCCCAACACAGATTCTTCAATCAGAGCTTCATGAACCGGCGACATATCGAGGCCACGGGTTAGGACTTCAACCAGTTCTTCGCGATTGAAAGCGATGCCACCGCCGGTACCGCCGAGCGTGAACGACGGGCGAATGATCACCGGGAAGCCGATTTTACCGGCGAATTCCAGACCGTCTTTTGTGCTGTTCACCAGCGCCGACTTCGGCACGTCCAGGCCGATCTTCTGCATCGCGTCTTTGAAAAAGAGCCGGTCTTCTGCCTTCTTGATGGCGGCCACGTTCGCACCGATCAGCGTGACATTGTATTTTTCCAGAATGCCGCCGTCGGAAAGTTCAATGGCTAAGTTGAGCGCAGTCTGTCCGCCAACCGTCGGCAGCACGGCAAAACCAGCGCTGGGCGTGAGCTCGCGCTCGCTGCGAATAATCTCTTCCAGATACTCCCGGGTAAGCGGCTCGATGTAAGTGCGGTCGGCGATCTCCGGGTCAGTCATAATGGTCGCCGGATTCGAGTTAGCCAGCACCACCTCATAGCCCTCAGCCTTGAGCGCCTTGCAAGCCTGCGTGCCGGAGTAATCAAACTCAGCCGACTGGCCAATAACGATGGGGCCAGAGCCGAGAATCAGGATTTTGCGAATGTCAGTGCGTTTGGGCATTTTGTTATTTGACCGCAGCTACGTGTTTCTTATTTTGAAGCCGCTTTATTCTTCCTTCTCGCATCAAAATCCCAAGCACGCTATAGCTCAAATAGTTCTTAGAACCGCCCCCGTAGTCACTCTGTAGGCCGAGACACTTCGCCACATCGTAGTTCGTCAGGCCGTCTTTATTCGCCTTTGTCGTTTCAAAGACTGCGCTCTTCAAATGGTTAAGAGCGATCTGCGCCTTCTCGATTGCGCCGGTCGGTACGATAACCTCGCGATTCGTTCTTTCCACTACACCCTTCGGGATTACCGCATTTGTTAAGAGACCACCACCGTCTTCCGTGCCAAATGCACTGATCAATTCGGCTTCAATCCTCAGCGCTTCAGCCTCCGATAGGCCTTCGACCAACTTGACCGTCAGCACTTCCTGACCCGTTGCGTGCACCTGGCGTATCCGATCCCCTTTAGCCGATTGATCGACGCGAAGCTCATGATCCCAAGCACGGGTACCAGCGCCTTTTCCAATGTAAAAAGGACGGGCCGGAGTGAACCTCGGATCTTTCAAAGCGTATACGTAAAAAACGCTTTGATCTTTCACCCCTTCCACTCCTCCATCATCCTGGTGAAATCCTTAAACAAATAATGCGAGTCATGCGGCCCCGGCGCAGCCTCGGGATGATACTGCACGCTGAACAACGGCAAATTCCGATGCCGCAAACCCTCCAAAGTCTGATCGTTCAAGTCCACATGCGTAAGTTCGACTTCGCTCTCCGGCAGCGAATCGGGATCGACCGCAAAATTATGATTGTGCGCAGTGATCTCAATCTTCCCCGTCTTCAACTGCTTCACCGGATGATTCCCACCATGGTGTCCAAACTTCAGCTTGAACGTTTTTCCGCCCAGCGCAATGCCAGTAAGCTGATGGCCCAAGCAAATTCCAAAGATCGGCTGCCGCCCCATCAATCGCCGAATCGAATCGACCGCATATGTACAAGGCTCCGGATCACCCGGCCCATTCGACAGGAACACGCCGTCGGGTTTTAAAGCCATCACATCTTCGGCCAAAGTCTGCGCCGGAACCACCGTCACGCGGCAACCCTCACCCCGCAGTTTCCGCAAAATATTCTGCTTGATCCCAAAATCGTAAGCCACCACATGAAAGCGCGGCGGCTCGTCTTTCACC
>DASXEG010000145.1:0-22967 GCA_036490235.1 Candidatus Sulfotelmatobacter sp.
CTCGGCCAGGAGTCCGTTGATGCGCATGGCTCGACTCAAAGCATCCTCAGACATGCAGGCAACCCCCAGCAGGAAATACTCCAACCAATTTCCATTGAAAAGGATTGCAGGAGCCTGCAATAGCCAATCCTCCCATGCCCAACGCTGCGGAGGATGTCGTAGGAAAGTGCCTGAAAGAATTGGCGGGGACGACGAGACTCGAACTCGCGACCTCTGCCGTGACAGTTCTTTAATGCCAGAGAAGCCGCGCGAGAGCGAGTGAGCGCGAGCGACAGCGAACGCCAGTCTTCATGCGGCCCAACGCGTGTTCCCTGCCGCTTAAGCGTGCCTGAGCGACACCACTCGACGCCACACGATTCGGGCAGGGATGTAAGGGTTACGACACAAGTCACGACACAAATTCCGCGCCACGCGCCGGGAACTGTCGCCACCGATACGGCCCACGCCGCCCGAGTTGTCCAGTTGGCAGAGCCATGCGTGGCGGAGACGCCTTCCTGCCGGTTCGGGACGCTTCCATTTTTTTAAAATTATTTTTTGGGATCTATGTTCGGAGTCGGAGGGCGTATTACGGCCCGAATGAAACTCGACGGTTTTCGCTTTGGTGCTAGTCGGTCCGGCTTGGAGTGATTCTGTGCTGGTTCAGCCGGAAAAGGAGAGAGGGCGCTTTCCGTTAGTGAGTAATCCGCCCTTTCGGGCAAGGTCATTGTAGCCCCACATGTCCATTGGTCTCAACTTCCGGATTGCCCGTGATCCACTCGCAACTCTAGCAAGCCAGCAGGCCAAGAGGAGCCCTGGGACTGTTTATCGCAAGATGGCGAACTTGAGCCAGCCCTCCCAGATATCGCTCCATGCATGGGAAACGATGTTAACCCGGAGATTTCCGCGCCACGCTGCCAGCGCTCCATACAGCACACCAAGAACTGCGATCACAATAACGTTCCTCCAACCCTGGTAGGCGTGAAGAAGCCCGAACACCACCCCTTGTGCCACCACAGCAGCAGCGATGTTGCCGGTAAGGGCATGAAACTGTTTCTGCAGGAATCCTCGAAACGCAAGCTCCTCGCAGATCCCCGCAGTGAGCGAAACCACAATCCAGAGAATGATCTCCACCAGGCTTTTGGGCAGAAGACTGTCCACGGTTTTCACCGCACTTGAGCCGGCCGCTGCGTGTTCCAGTAGCCAGTGAACGGCATAAGCCGCACCCTCCCACAACGCCCAGAATGGCAACGCGATGCCCAGGTCAACGGCCAGGCTTTTCCACGACTTCCATCGTTCGCCCGACAGCGTTGCCAGATTTCCGCCAAAGCGGCGCACCCCAGCCCAGCAGTAGTAAAGAAGAGCCCAGTCCATCGCAATCACGCTGAGGTAAATCGAAATCCCCTGACTGTGGCTCGCCAGTTGGCGCGACGCGGCTGCGGGGCCACCGCTCGGCGGTGCGTTCTGTGCCAGATAGCCCATCACCACCACTCCAGCCCCGATCAATAGAAACCCTGCAAGCCAGCCCCATGACGCGATCTTCGCCGGGGCTGGGCTCGTGCTCAACCTTCCGGTGCCGGCACTATTACTTACTTCCATATTGTTCTGCCTTTCCGGGCGCCGATGGGGGGCGTTTCTTGCTCAGCCTGCGCAATTCAGCCAGAGTCTCTTTGGCCCAGCGCTGGTGGGCCTCAAGCTCGATCTGCCCGAAGCGGAGCGCCATTCGCCAGTAAGGGGCATCGGGATACTTGGCAAGCCTGGCGATCTCAGTTTCGAGTTCGCCGAATCGCTCGAGGATTCTTCGCTCGCTTTCCGCCATCCGCTCCACAAAACCGGTCACAACCTGCGGCGTTGCCTGCACTCCGAAAAACAGCTTGAGCAGCAATTCGTTTCGCGAAACTTCGGGTTGGGGCTCAACCGCCAACCAAGCCGCGAGACGCTCGCGCCCTTTTCTTGTGATGGAGTAGACTTGGCGGCCGTGCCTGCCCTGCTGCGGCCCCGCCTTGCCGGCGATGAGGCCAGAGGCGGCCATCCGCTTCAGGTTGGGATAAATCTGTCCGTAACTTTCGTTCCAAAAATGACCGATCGAGTCACGCACTGCCTGGCCCAGGTCGTAACCGGACATGGGCTCGACGGTCAGAAGACCCAGAAGCACTTCCATGCTCGAACTTGAACGGCGCGCCATATAATATCTAACAGATATATATCTAATAGTTAGTAGTTGTCAATAGAAAATTCAACATGAGGTCTGTTTGCCGGTAATTCAACAGCGATTCTCATCCCGGCGAATTTCCGGATGTGTCGAGGCATTGCGGCAGGCCGTTGCGATCGACCTGCACTACGGTGATGCATATTTCCGACTCGGAATCGCCATGAGAAGCTGGGTAATTGTGGGCGAGGTAATAGCTGGCGTATGACCGCGCCAGGAAGCTGTTTCCACTCCGGGCTAGCGGATTTTGGCGTACTCAGAACGGGCTTGCTGAAGGGGTAATAGGTTCGTGTCGGCGTCTTGCCAGAGTTGAAGAAAATCCCGATAGGCGGCGCGGGCTTTGGCCAAAGCAGTTTCGCGTTCAGCGCCGTGCGACGATTGCGCTTGCTGAGCATATGCGCGTGCGAGTCCGAGATGGGCGAGCGATCCAAGCAGGGAATTTGCCACCAGCCCGTTGTGGTCGATGAGCTTTTGAAATTCGGCGGCCGCCGCAGCGTCCTGTGCGGCAGCGAGATATGCCTGGCCGCGTACGTAAGCCGGGAGCAGAGGGATGTGCTCGCCGAGTTCGAAAGGTGCTGCGGGGCGGAGAAGCTCAAGCGCCAGTGCGGGATGGTTGCGGTTAATTTCGATTTCCGCACGAATGGTTGGCAGCCAGAAGGCGTGGAGCATGGTGTCGGATGGGTAAGTCTTGTCGAGGGCGTTCGCGATTTTGGCCGCCTGACCGGAATCCCCGGCGCAAGCTAAGGTAACGGCAGCAACGCTCCGCAGATATTCAAAAGATGCAGCGCTTAGGGCTGAGGCGGTCTGCTGGCGAGCGAGGGCGAAGTTGCCCGCAATGGCTTCGCGGAACGCAGCTTGAATCAGGATGCGCTCTGCGCTTTCTTTTTCATCGTTACGCGCGGCGGATTCGGCGGCACGACGAGAGAGATCACGGGCTTGGCCGAAGTGCCCATGAAAGGCTTCGGTGTTAGACTGAGCCGACCACAACTCGGTCTCGGCAGCGGGACGACCGGATGCCCACGCGAGCTGGCGAGCCATCTCGGCGTCGTCATTTTCTATAAAGGCCAAGTAGTAGCGGCTGCCATGTATGTCGGCACCCTCAAGTTTGCGGGCTCGAGCCCGCTCGTAAATCGCCTTGGATTCTTCGAGGTGATTCAGGACGGCGTAGTTGGTTATAAGGTCGGCATAGCAGGCGCCGGCATCGGGGTCGACCGCGACGCATTGCAGGCCTTCGGGGAGAGATTTGTCGTATTGACCAATGATCTCTGTGTCGAAGAACAGGCAGATGTATGCGGAGAGGTCACGGGGATAGGAGTCGGCCCACAATTTGCAATTCTGGAGGGCCTTGATTCTATCGCCGAGAACGAAATTGTTGTGATAGGTGGTGATGGCGAAATTTTCTCGCTCGGTCACGCGGCTGCGCAAGTCGTAGGCTTTCTGAGCGGCGTCGCTGCCCAACCCATCTTCGCCCATCATGAGGTAGGCGGTGCTCAAGACGCCGTAGGCCAGAGCGAAGCCGTGATCGAGTTCGATCGCGTGTTTTAGATATGGGACGGAATCGGCTGGGCCTTTTGTATTGCGCACCTGCTGGCCGATGCTGAATGCTTTCAAGGCGTCGAAAGAGGTGGTGGTGGCCTGCTCGAGGGGAATGTCAAATTTCTGGATGGTGCTGAGGGATTCTCCGAGTGTCTGGCGCAAGTGAGTGCTGGCTTGGCCCAATGATTTCAGTACATCTTCTTTGCGCGACACCTGAACTTGTTCCTGCGCAAAGACGGCACCGGTCTGGCAATTGACAGCGGCGATTCCGATAACGTATTGGTTGCCGAGGCTGGCAATCGAACCTTCAAGTGCAGCCTTGCTGCCAGTTCGTTGGCATACTTCAAGAGCGGTCTCGCCGGTCAATCGCTGTTCAGGCGCGCGGCCCATGAGTTTCAACGTTTCATTCACTTTGTGGTCGGGGACGAGATTCAGGAATGGAGACTGGGACAAGCTGATGGCAAGCGCTTGTTTGAGCGTGTCGTCGAAGGTGGCGTCGCCCGATTTGTTGACAAAATCGGCGAGCAGGATGGTATCGGAATTGGCGAGAGCATAGGCAGGTGCTGGGCGGTAATAACGCGCGACGAAGATCAGCCCCAGAGAGAGAACCGCGGCAGCAATTCCAGCCCAGAACCACCGCTGACGCCGTTTCAAATTCGAGGGGACGGCGGAAACGACTTCTGCGGAAGACCCTGACGCGGCGGAAAAGTTCTGTTCCGGTGAACGGGAAGAACTGGTTGGCGGCGTTTGCGAAGGCGCGTAAATCGTGACCGGCGCGAGGAAGCGATAGCCCAGCCGGGGAACAGTGATCACAAAGCGAGGATTCTCGGCGTCGTCACCGAGGGCATCGCGCAACTTTCCCACGGCGACTCGCAGGCTGCTATCAAATTCAACGTAGGTATTTTCAGCCCAAAGCTGCTGGCGCAACTCGTCGCGGGTCACGATGCGGTCGTGGTTTTCCAGAAGAAGCAAAAGCACGCGAAAGGGTTGTTCTTGCAGGCGGACCCTGGTTCCCTGGCGTAGGATTTCTCGCGTGGCCGGGTTGGCTTCAAACAGACCAAAGCGGTAGATAGTATTCATTCCTGGCGCCCGGGTTGACCTGCCCGGCGCTTACTCCTGAAAGGCTACTGAGTTTAACACGCCAAAAATCGGCCTTACGCCAGTTTACGTAACCCACTTAACCCCGAGAAAAGCAGGCACTTAACAGTTAACGATCGCTTCACGGTTTGTTTCGTTGACCGGGGCGCGAGAGTGCGCAAATCTGTCCGCGTTTCGTAGGTTCGCAAATTTCTGGCGGTAAGGAGAGCTTTCAAAATGCGCCCATCTCAGGAAAAAACAAAGATCAATCTTCGGACGCGGTCGCAATGGTTGTTTACAGCGACTTGGTTGCTGGCCATGACGTTATTGCCGTTATCAGTTGTGAAACAGGCTGTCGGGCAAACACCCGCCAGTTCGACTGTGCCAACGCTGGTTCAGTACAGCGGCGTGGCGAGCGACATTAACGGCAAACCTTTGAGCGGGGTTCGTGGGGTGACGTTTTACTTCTACAAGGACTCCGAGACCAGCACTCCGCTGTGGATGGAAACGCAGAATGTGCAGGCCGACTCACGGGGGCGTTACACGGTGATGCTAGGTGCGACGGCCAGCCAAGGATTGCCGAAAGACCTGTTTGCCACAGGTGAGGCGCGCTGGCTGGGGGTGCAGACGGAGGACCAGGCGGAACAGCCGCGGGTGCTCCTATTGAGTGTTCCGTATGCGCTGAAGGCGGCGGATGCAGAAACCATCGGGGGCCTGCCTCCTTCCGCGTTTGTGCTGGCGACAGCTATGGGGGCAGGGAGTTCGGCGGCGACGGGAAATTCTGCGTCGAGTGCGGGCGAGGCGGCTCCGCCTCCGGCAGGGCCGGTTACCGGAACGGGCACGCTGGATTTTATTCCGCTGTGGACAAGCACGAGCGCGATCGGGAACTCGTCGTTATTTCAATCTGGGAGCGGCACGACGGCGAAGATCGGAATCAACACAACGACACCGGGTGCGACGCTGGATGTCAGGGGTACGACAAACCTGGAAGGGCCGCTGACGATGCCGTCGGTGGGAGCGGCCACAGCGACAAGCGGAAAACCGTCTCAGGCGCAGGATCTTGTGGCTTCCTCATTTAACAGCGGTACCGCAAAAGCGGTAAATCAGACTTTTCAGTGGAAGGCAGAACCCTCCGGAAACAATACGGCGACGCCTGCGGGCACCCTGAATCTGCTTTTTGGATCGGGCGGGGCGGCTCCGGTGGAAACCGGATTGAAGCTGAGCAGCAAGGGCATGTTCACCTTCGCCACTGGTCAGACTTTTCCGGGGACCGGGACGATTACCGGTGTTACGACAGCTTCTGGCAGCGGGCTTACCGGTGGAGGGACGACGGGAAGTCTTTCGCTGACCCTGACAAAAACCTGCGCGACCAATCAGGTTCTGCAATGGAACGGGACGATATGGGCATGCGCGACGATGAGTGGCGGAGGGTCGATCACGGGCGTGACAGCGGGCACGGACCTGACCGGCGGGGGAACGAGTGGCAACGTTACGCTCAGCCTGAATACGGCGGCCACGGATGCGCGCTACGCGCAACTGGGAGTGGCCAATACTTTCACGGGTAACGAAACGTTTTCAGGAAATGTCACCTCTACAGGCACGGTGAATGGAGCGGAGGGCTTCTTCAGCAACACCACGGGCTCGGTTGCAGTGGAGGCGATCCAGAACGACACGACTCGGGTGGATGACGGCATTGCGGGAATTATTTACAGCCCGCAGAACGGTTCCGCCGGAGTGGTAGGCAGCGCGTTGACATCGGATCCATCGGCGCAGGTGTTCGGCGTGATGGGCACGGTGCAGGGTAACTCGGGGGTAGGCGTTTACGGCGTCGATGGCGTCGAGAGTCAGATCGGCCACGAAGGAGGTGGCTCCGGCGTATGGGGCGATGCGGGAAGCATTGGGTTTGAGGGCGTTTTGGCAACGGCCGACAATGTTCCCGCGCTCGTGGCGGCCAACCAGAGTTCCGCGCAGCCGGCGATATTGGGAGAAAGTTTCGGCGGCCCGGATTTCGCGACGGGCATCGTCGGTTTTTCGGGCGCCGCTTCGGGACTTGGAATCTACGGCTCCAGCATAACGGCGAGCAACACGTATCTGAATCACGTAGGTTTTCAGCCGATTGGAGTGGTCGGCGACGCTGGCGACCCGCCTCAACCCGGTGGAACTCCGATCGGGTTGTGGGGCGCGGCGGATTCCGGGATTGCGCTGGTCGGAGAGAACGCAAGCGGAGCCAACCCCACGAGTTATTTCTACAACTCCAGCGCGATCGCCGGCGAAGCCCTGCTGGCGGGCGGCGACCTTGGCACTTGCAACATTGATGTTTGGGGAGACGAGAGCTGCTCGGGAGTAATTGGGACGGTGGCCGGTGCAAACAGCAAGTTTTCCCAGCTCTATGCAGTACAGTCGCCGGAAAACTGGTTCGAAGACTTCGGATCGGGCGAACTGGCGGGCGGCGCGGCAACGGTGACGCTCGATGCTGCGTTTGCCGAGATCACCAGTTCGTCGGCAGACTATCGCGTGTTTCTCACGCCGAACGGAGATTGCAAAGGTCTCTACGTCACCGGGAAAACTGCGACGGGTTTCACGGTGCGGGAGCTGGGCGGAGGACAGGCCAGCGTAGGTTTCGATTACCGGATCGTTGCGCACCGCAAAGGATACGAAAACGTGCGCCTGGCGGACGCCACGGCCGCCCACAACCGCCTGACTGCTGTGCAGGCGTCGTTTCGAAAAATCAACGATCCGAAAACCCGGCCGCAGATTAAGCCGCGCATGATGCGCAAAGGCGCGGCTGCGAGCCGGGGAACTCTGAACACACCGGGCAGCGTGGCGTCGGCAGCAGGACTGGCGCGGTAGGGCGGTTCAAACGCGAGAGCCGCCCGACAAGCGGCTCCACAAGTTTCAGAAAAAAATCGGGAGGATAGTCATGAAAAAGAATTCAGAAGCTGCTAAACCGACAATCAGTGCTCGGTCCGGTGGACAAGGTCAAAACTCGCAAAACAATCTCTGGCAAAGCAGTTTTTGGCAGAGCAAGATCTGGGCGTGTGGTCTCGCTTTGGTATGTCTCGCCCTGACCTCGGTGGTGCAAGGGCAGGCATACAGCTACCGCATTGTGGACTTCCCCGGCGCGGCGCTATCCGGACTTGATAACAGCAACAGCGCCGGCGCCATGGTCGGGATTTATTCGATGACTCCCAACTGCTGCCTCAGCACAGGGTTTGCTTTATCGAATGGCGTGTTTCGCGTGATTTCTTATCCGGGCGCTCTTGGCACAGAACCGAACGGCATTAACAAGAGTCAGACCATCGTGGGTGATTACGTGGACGGCGCAAACCTGCAACACGCATTTGAACTGCAAGGCATGGTCTACAGGAACGTGGATTATCCGGGAGCGGTTCAGTCCACCGCCGACGACATCAACGACAACGCGCTCATCGTGGGCGCATACAACGACGGCTCCCACTGGCATGGCTACACGCTGTCAGGCGGAAAGTTCACGAGTTTCGATTATCCCGGAGCTGCCAACACCCTGCCGGCGGCGGTGAACAAAAACGGAGAAATTGCCGGTTACTACTACCAGGACGATCACATCTCGCACGGATTTGTGGACACGAAGGGCACGTTCACCGATATCGATTATCCCGGGGCGTCGTCGACCGTGGTTTTGGGCGTGAACAGCAGCGCAGAAGTATCGGGCTCTTACACGGATGGGGGCGGAACCAACCATGGATTTGCACTGACCTCGGGTGCCTATACGTCACTGGATTTTCCGGGAGCGATCTACACATTCGTGCAGGGACTGAACGACAGCGGGGAAATCCTGGGATTGGTCGTCACCGATTTCAGCGACACAGCGCAGGGCTTTGTTGCGTCGCCGATTCCGGCAGGAGGTTCGAGAAGTGGGGGGCCGGCGGCGGGGAGGCGGATCAAGTAGGGAACTGACGGATGGTTTCGCTGCGCCTTGTTTCGGTTTCTGGTGGCTGCACTTTATTTGTCAATCGAGATTTCTAAATCGAGAAAGGAAAATTATTTATGAAACGAGTACGGCGTCCTTTGTCCAGCGGCGTGATGTTGGTGTTGGCGGCAGTCATGCTTTCGGTGAGTGCAATGGATGCTCAGATTCCGAGCCTGATCTACAGCTTCGATGCCGCTGACCAAGGCGTGTACGGGCCATTTCCTGCATCTGTGATGGCACAAGGGCAGGATGGCAATTTGTACGGAACCACGTACTCGGGAGGAACCAATACTTACGGAGGAATTTTTGTGATCACGCCGGGTGGAAGTGAGACGGTGTTGCACGAGTTCACCAGCGACGAAGGGCGGCATTGCAATATGGGGCTCAGCCTCGGCAACGACGGCAACTTTTACGGCGCGTGCTTTGACGGAGGCACGAGCGATGATGGCGAGATCTATAGAGTGACGACTGCGGGCGTCCTGACGATTCTGCACAGTTTTACGAACAGCGGCAGCGATGGCGCGGAGCCGAATGCTCCGCCGATCCAGGCCAGCGACGGGAATTTCTACGGAACCACGCTTGAAGGCGGCACCAACCACGACGGCACCATTTACAAGCTCACACCCGGGGGAACGCTGACGACCATCCACTCGCTGCTGTTTCCGCAAGACGGCGGAGCGCCGGGAACAGCGCTGGTGCAAGGCAGCGACGGCAATCTCTACGGAACCACGGAAGAAGGCGCGGTCATCTTCAGGATCACGACTGTGGGCAAGTATACCGTGCTTCATACCTTCGCGGTCACCGGCGACGGAGCGCTCCCGCTGGGCGCTCTGGTGCAGGGGAAAGATGGGAATTTTTACGGCACAACACAACTGGATGGAGTGAACGGGGAAGGCACGGTCTTCAAGATGACCCCGGCGGGCGGGTTCACGGTGCTCGAAGTTTTCAATGAAACGTTGGACGGGCAGGGCCAGCCGTGGGTGGGACTGGTGCAGGCGACGGACAACAGCTTTTACGGTGTGTCGCTTCGTACAGGTCTGCCGCAGATGCCGCAGTACGGGGGCATTTATAAAGTCACCGCGAAGGGAGTGTACTCGTCTTTGTATCTGTTCGATGGAGCGGCGGGTGCAAATCCGGCGTCGGCGTTGATTCAGCACACCAATGGATTGCTCTACGGCGACACGGAGAACAATGGTGGATTCAACGTGGGCACGGTTTACAGCTACAACATCGGTGCAGCTCCGTTCTGTAGCTTGCTGACGTCGCTGGGAAAGATTGCAGCAAAGGTTGGGATCCTGGGGCAGGGGTTCAGCAGTTCTTCGGTGGTGAAATTTGCAGGAGTGAAGGCGACAACGGTTAGTGCTTCCGGCAGCGGATACCTGACCGCGACAGTGCCGCCAGCCGCTCTGACGGGCGCAGTAACAGTGATCACGGGGGCGAGTAAGTTGACTTGCGCGCAAACCTTCAAGATCATCCCAATGATCAAGGCATTTAGTCCGGCGAGCGGCGCGGTGGGGACCTCGGTGACGTTCACGGGAACCGGACTGACGCAGACGACCAAGATTACTTTTGGTGGGACTAATGCGTTTGGATTCGTGGTGAACTCGGACACTTCGATTACGGTCAGCGTGCCCGCGGGCGCGAAGACAGGGAAGATTGTTGTGATCACAAAAGGAGGAAGCGCTGCAAGCGCGACTAACTTTGTGGTTACGTAGCGGAGACCGCACCGTAACAGAGCCGGGGCGCGAGAAGTTCATTCGTGCCTCGGCGGCCTGGTTCAGGTTTCCTGCGTAGGACGCGCGATTGGGTCGCCAGTTCTCCTTATCCATTGAGGATTTCGGTTCGGGGAGCGCTGGTGCGGTGGCAGGTTCTCTACCGTGTATGCAATGAAGAGATGATAATTTCAGCATGTTTTTCTCCGACCAGGCGTTGCAATGATGCCTCCGACCTTTAAGTCATTTCTGCTCCATGGTGATAGTTGTGATCGCTCGCCACCGCCGAGGAGAGTAGATAGCGATCGTTAGAATATTTCTCTTGACACTATCCCCGACGCGGGATGTTCATGCGCGGAGCAGGTCAAATCCTTCTCATTCGAAGTTTTTCAAGCCGAGCGAGGAGAGAAGACCAGGAGAGAAGAATATGAATACGCCTAGCTCCGCCGTGAAAAAGTTCATGCAGCGGATAAACTTCGCCGCTCCATCAGCAGGGTTGCTGATCGCGTTCTATTTTCCGCATCCTTGCATCGCACAGACAATTAGCGTATCTCTGTCCCCGCAATTTACTTCGGTCGCAACCAACGGCTCACAAATTGTGAGCGCCACGGTTCAGAATGATCCGCAGAACAGAGGCGTGACATGGATACTCAGCACTACCGGCACAAGCGAGGGTTCTACCGGCTGCTCAGGCTCGACTTGCGGAACATTGACGAGCGTTCAGACATTCTCAGTTACTTACATAGCTCCATCGAAGGTTCCTACGCCCGCGACGGTAACGCTGACCGCCTACTCCAACGCCAGTAACACAAGTTCTTCTTCTACAAACATCGTCGTCACCTCAGGTTCACTGAATGTATGGGTCTCGCCTACTGGCGCCACCGTTTCTACAAGCCAGACACAACAGTTCGCGGCGGTAGTATCCGGAAATTCGAACACCGCGGTGACTTGGGAAGTGAACGGTATTGCGGGAGGGAACTCGTCTCTTGGCACGATCTCCTCCTCCGGTCTGTACACCGCACCAAGCTCTAAACCCAGTTCTGGCACGGTAACTGTGGCGGCAGTTTCGCAAGCCAACAGTTCGATATCGGGTTCAGTCGTGGTATCCGTTATCTCGCCTTATGCGTCGATCGCCTCAACTCCACCGTGGATTGCTTTGCCACTGCACGGGGCGACGATTGCGGACTTCAGTTTCTCGGGAAAAGTGCAGGACATTCGTAGCTCCACGTATTTGTCGGAAGTGGAGACTTCACTCGACAATCTGACAGATCAGCCATCGCTCCGGCTGACGTTCACGCTTTGTGGAGTGGGACAGGACGGAAGTTGCTCATCTCCAGCTGCGGCGAGTACATATACGTCGGCATTGGAAGGGTTGAAATCCCAGACGCGTCCTCCGTTTCTGCTGGGCGAAGTGACCGATTCCAGCTACCAGGGCTGCTTCACCCAATCGACGGCGCAGTCCCGTTGGACCGATTACGTAACGACTCTGGGGTCCTATGTCGATGTGTGGGAAGTGGGCAATGAAATCAACGGGAATTGGCTGGATAGCCAGGATGCAGGTGGCGTCGGGAAGATCAGTTGTCCATGGACGACTCCGAAGACTACAGACGCCGACGTGGTTCAAGACATGATCAACGCCTACAACACGGTTAAATCCGCCGGCAAGCTCGCGGAACTGACACTGTATTATCCCGGCATGGGATCGGGGTGTGATAGTCCGGCCAAATTCGATCCCATCACTTGGACCGAAGCGAACGTGCCTCCCAATATGAGGAATGGATTAGAGTACGTGCTTGTCAGCTACTACCACCAGGATTGCAACTCGGGCGCTGATCCGACGGCGGCGCAATGGGGCACTTTCTTTTCGCAGGTCCAGAACCTGTTCCCGAACGCGAAGGTCGGATTCGGCGAATGGGGATACAGCTCGAAGAAATTGACAGGAAATTCTCTGACAACAAATCTGAACGAAGGTTATGGTATGGGCCCTTATCCGCTGCCGTTCTCTGCAAATTTCGCCAGCGGAGTTTTCTTCTGGGAATGGGGCGATACCGCAGTGCCTTATAACTCGACTCCCGGTTCCGTCTGGGAAGTTGTGAATGAGGATATGCAGAGTCAACCCTGAATCGCGTATTGCTGAGTATCGAGTTGCGCTAAATAGCAACTCGATACTCGCCGCAACTTCATTTCCCAGAGCAGCGATCACTCTTTTCGAACCGAAATGACCGAAGCGGTGTAGCGGTCGCCACGCAGCAAAGAGACGCTGTATTCGATCGGAATATTGAGTGCGTCGTAGGTCGTTTCCTTGATCAACAGAAGAGGACTTCCCGAGGTTGTCTGCAGAATCTGCGCTTCCTCTTCGCCTGCGATCACCGCGCCAATAGATTCTTCCGCGCTTTGCAGTTTGCGTCTATAAGCGTGCTCAAAAATGTAATAGAGCGATTGATTCTCCAGATCATGCTTATCGATCCCAGCGAAAATCCTTGCCGGAAGATAACTCGTAACCACGGCCACCGGTTCTCCATCGACGAACCGCAGCCTGCGAGCCCGATAAACGCGCTCGCCCAGCGTAAGCTTGAGCGCCTGCGCAACTTCCAGTTCAGGCTCTTCGATGTTCATGCTGAGCAGTCGCGCAGAAGGAACCAGTCCTCGTCGGCGCATTTCCTCGCTGAAGCCACGAAGCTGCTGAAAATTCCAGGGCACTCGTCCCGAGCCAATAACTGGGCGTTTTCCTTTCGCGACGATAAGCAACCCTTCGGATCTTAACTTTTGAAATGCTTGCCGCACCGGCATCTTGCTGATGGCAAGCACGCGCGCAATGTCGCCTTCCGAGCAGAAAATTTGCCCCTCGCGCAGCTTCTTCTTGTTGATCAATGACCGCACCTGTTCGACGATTTGCTCGTAGTAGGGAACGAAGCTGTTCTGATCCAATACAAGGCCCAAGCCAGATGCTGTCGCCGGAGGAAGTTGGGTGCTAATCACAAGGAGAACATACTATACAATGTGACCATGTTTTGCAAGATCAAAATTACCGGAAAGATTTGATTCAATGTAGCGCACGATTTAACACTGTATTTTCATAGGGATAGTAGGTTTAATGGCCGGGAGGAAATGAGACGCTAAAATTTATTCTTGACACCATATAACCATACGCGGTTTACCTATGTACTTGATCCTAAACATGGGAACTTTCATGAAACCTCTTCGCTGTTCCGTCTTCTCCCACGTGCTCCTTTTCACGACTGTACTGCTCGTGTATCCCGCCTACACGGCTGCTCAAGTCGAATCGGGGAAAGTTGTGGGCACAGTTGATGACAACACCGGCGCTGCTTTGCCCGGGGCGAATGTCGCTGTCACCAACGTTGAAACGAACATTGTCCACTCGACGATTACAGGTAGCGGGGGCGGATATGTCGTCTCGGAACTAAAACCCGGCACCTATACGGTGACGGTTGAGCACGAAGGTTTTAAAAAGGCGATTCAGAAGCCGTTCAATCTCGACATCAATCAGGTGGTTCGCGTCGACATCAGTCTCGCGATTGGCTCTTTCCACGAAAGTGTGACCGTAACTGCAGCGGAGCCATTAGTGGAATCCCAAACTTCTTCGATCGGACAAGTGATTGAGCAAAACCGTGTCAACGACCTGCCATTGAATGGCCGCGATTTCATCCAGCTTGCGTATCTGAGTCCCGGTGTTAATCAGGGGCCGCAGGGGACCGTGCAGTCGGGGAATATTCCGGAAAACGAACGCGCCAACGCTTCCATCCAGGCCGATGGGCTTATGGCGACGAACAATAATTTTCTCTTGAACGGATTCGACAATAATGAACAGCAAATTGGCTTCGAGGTCATTCAGCCCTCAGTCGATGCTATTCAGGAATTCAAAGTTCAGACCAACAGTTTTGGCGCGGATATTGGCCGCGGTGGAGCAGTCGTCAACGTGGTTTTAAAATCCGGATCGAACAGCTTTCACGGAAGTTTCTTCGAATTCCTTCGCAATTCTGCCCTGGATGCGAAGAATTATTTCGATGACCCCACGCAACCGATTCCCCCGTATAAACAAAACCAGTTTGGAGGAACATTCGGCGGCCCGCTCATTCGCAATAAAACTTTTTTCTTTGGCGATTATCAGGGCACCCGCATTCGTCAGTCACAAACCGATATTTCGACCGTGCCGTCTTTGCCCGAACGTAGCGGCAACTTTTCAGACTTGTATACCGGCATCGTTGATCCGGGCACGGGGCTCGATACAGGAACGATCTTCGATCCAGTAACGGGACTGCCATTCCAGGGTAACGTGATACCGAGTTGTCCCAGCGCAACCGGCGGGGCATGTCTCGATCCTGCTGGCGTTAATATTCTCAATCTTTATCCAGCCCCCAACCGCGCGGGGGAAGGCTCTCCGCCCTCCAATAATTTTCTCTACAACCCGGTCGTCAAAAATAATCAAGACTCGTTTGATATTCGCCTCGACCATCAAATGAGTCAGCGAAACAGCTTGTTTGGAACGTTCAGCTACGGCAACGTCGAAGCGACAAATCCCGATCCGTTTCCCGGACAGGCTGGCGGCGGAAGCTTCTCCGGTAGCATCAACAACAAGGCTCTGGCTGCGGGCCTTAGCAATACCTACACAATCTCCAATAACAAAGTTAACGAGCTTAAGTTCGGCTACACGCGATACGTCGTGGATGCGATTCCGTTTTTCTACGGCCAGCCGACCGCATCGAACGTCGGCATTCCTGGGATCAACATTTCAGGCAATCCGGCAACTGGTGGATTGCCGAACATCATGGTGTCGCGCCTGAGTTCTGTTGGCAATCAGGATTATTTTCCGGAGGATCTTCGCGAGAATAACTATCAACTGCTGGAGTCGATGAATATTACGCACGGAAGTCACAACATCAAGGTCGGCGCTGACATTCGATTGCGCCGCCACGGATTTTTTCAAACACAAAATCCGCGCGGGGATTTAACATTCGATGGCCAATTTACCGATGATTCGGTTGCTGATCTCGCCATCGGATATGTGCAAAATGCTTTTCGCGACGGGCAAAAAGGCGACTTCGGCATGAGCTGGTGGGAAATCAGCGGCTATGGCATGGATGACTATCGTGCTTCGCCTCGCCTCACGTTGAACATGGGATTGCGCTATGACATTTTTACGCCGATCGTTGAGGACCGTAATCGACTGGCAAATTTCAACTTCAATACCGGAGAATTCGTGATGGCCGGAACCCCGGGGGTGAGCCGCTCCGGCAATGTTGAGTTGAACCTGCACAATCTCGCGCCGCGCTTTGGCTTTGCATATACTCCGTGGGGCGACAATCGCACAGTCGTTCGCGGTGCATTCGGAATCTTTTTCGATCAGCAGGCAAATCAGAACGATGCCGAGCTGGCTTTCAATCCCACGGGTCTATTCGGAAGTCAATCGCTCCTCGTGCCGACTTCGTCCACCTCTCCTGCGATGACGCTCTCCGCAGGCTTTCCCACACCACTGCCATATCCCACACTGGCCGACCCGAGCGGCCGCGCCAGCGCATTTTTCATGAACAACTCGACCACTTACATCGAGGAGTGGAACTTCAACATCGAACGCGAACTGATGAAAGATACGGTTCTTCAAATCGCATACGTCGGTACTCACGCGCTGCATCTTTCTTATCTGCGGAACTTGAATCAGGCGCCGGTTCCGCTGGATTCGAATTTTGAAGTTTGTCCGCCTGTGACGCCGCCTGATCCTTACTGCACAGCGGGACTACCCAGCAATTACGGAAGGCCCTACTACAGCACGGTGCCGCAAATTTCAGCCATTCGTACCGAAGGCCACGACATCGATTCGATCACGCACGGCCTGCAAGTAAGATTCGAAAAGAGACTTTCCGACAACTGGAGCATGTTGAACTCCTACACCTGGCAGCACACTATCGGATTTTCTTCGGAAAACGAGAGCGTGGGCACGGCTCTTGAGCCGCAGAACACCTACGATATGGCCGCAGAGCGTGGCGATGTGGAACCTGACTATCGAAATCAATTCACGTCTGCATGGTCTTATCTGCTGCCCTTCGGACCGAAGCAAAGATTTTTCACGAGCAGCGGACCTGTGCACTGGCTGACCGAGGGGTGGCAGTTCAACAGCATCATCGCGCTGTATTCGGGGCGGGCTTTCACTCCATATCTGTCGTTTGATCCAACCAATACGGGATCGAATGGACCACGACCCGACTTGGTCGGAAACCCGTACGATTTTTCGCATGTGACGGCACTCGGATTTGCCGGAACACAATATAACGCGGCAAATCCCAGCCCATGCCCCACGAATCAGCAGTCGATTTACTGCTGGTTTAATCCGGCCGCGTATACGTTTCCGGCGCTGGCGCCCGGACAGAGCGTTTCCACCCTATTCGGGGATGCGCGTCGCGGCACGTTGCGGTCACCGGCCCAGTACAACGTGGACTTCTCCGCATTCAAAGATTTCAACTTCGGAGAATCCAAGACGCTGCAGTTCCGGGCAGAGCTGTTTAATCTTTTCAATACACCGCAGTTCGGCGATCCGGACAATCAGGTCGATACGCCGCAGGCTGGGTCAATTTCAACCACAGTCCAAAGCTCGCGCCAAATTCAAGTTGCTCTGAAGTTTTCTTTCTAGTACCGCACATGTGTAGTTATCAGACTGATCGAACAAAAAGCGGAATAATGGAGCGCCCAACGCAACAACCAAAACCGAGTTTCCCTGTCTCTCACACGAATACTCTCTGGCCGGGCTGGCGCTCGATTACGCTGACTCTCGCGGTAGTCTCATGCTGGCTGCTTATGCAAGTACCCCCGGCCCTGGCCGCACAGTCATCTGGCGGCGAGCAGAGGGGGCAAAGCTCAGAGGAGACACCATCGCAGAATCCATCCGCATCACGCCTTCCCGAAGTTCATATTGATGGCACTTATTTCATGCGCAACGAAAAGCGGTTCATTCCAGTCGGCGCGCATTGGGTACCGGCGAAAGCCGCGATGCAATGGCCAACTCAGTGGGATCCGAAAGATATTGAAGCTGACTTTGCCAAGATGCACGAACTTGGCTTCAATATTGTTCGTTTCGACATGCTATGGGCATGGTTTGAGCCCCGCCCCGGCGATTACAACCCTGTCGCTTTTCAACAACTCGATTACTTCGTCTCGCTCGCCCACAAATATCAGATCTATCTTCATCCAAGTCTCTTTATCGGGGGCGAGGTCGGAGAGGCCTACTGGGATGTGCCCTGGCGTTATGGAAGGCATCCTCACGCCGATCCCGACATGTTGCGGCTCGAATCAAATCTGGCCGCCGAATTTGGCCGACGGTACGCAAATGAAAGCGCGATTATCGCGTGGGATTTAACCGACGAACCTCCATTCTGGATCGTCGACGGACAAACCACCGACGCAATGGCCATCAACTGGACGCAACTCATCGTCGATGGCATTCGACGGTACGATAAACTCCATCCAATCGTCGTCGGTACCAGCGGGCAGGAAATCGATCACGGCCCGTTTCGCGCAGACAACATTGCGCGCTTCGTCGATTTTTTCAGCGTTCATCCCTTTACGCTCTACTCGCCCGAACTCTTTCCCGATGCGCTTCTATCCGCGCGCGGAACTTACGGCGCGGCTTTTGAAATTGCTCTTTCGCAAGGCGCAGGCCATCCCGTAATGATCCACGAAATGGGGGCTTCCACTGCACAATTTTCTCCCGAGAGAGTTGCTGCCTACGACCGCGCCCAAATGTATTCAGGATTAGGAGCCGGAAGCATTGGCGTAGATCTCTGGTGTTACACCGATGCCGCGCCGGAGCAGTTTCATAAAGTCCCTTATCTGCGAACGCCACAAGAGACCGGCTGGGGAATGACTACGTGGGATCGGCATGATAAGCCGCTTGCCCGCGAGTTCAAGAACTTCTCCCAGGTTGTCAGCCATCTTGATCTCGCCGGCATCGCTCCGGCGCCGGCAGACATCGGCATCGTGATTCCCGACGAATGGTCAAAGCCCCACGGCGACTTTTCGCATTTTGGACTCACGGGTCCGGAAGAAATTCCTTACGTCTCCACCTATGATGGCGACGCTGTCTCCGGACGTCCGCAAAAAGATCTGAGCGACTCCAACCACTGGCTTATCGGTTCGGCGCTGACTTCTTTTATCCTCGCGCGGCGCGCCCATCTCAAAGCCGATTTTCCGCGCGAATATTCAGATTGGGCGAAGCGTCCGATGCTCTTCATGCCATCCCCGATCACGGGAACTGGCGACGCTTTTCTTACTCATGTTCACACTGACTTTTATGAGAATGCGAAAAAATATGTCGAGAATGGAGGCTTTCTCTATGCCTCTATTGCGTCTGACGCCGCCGTTCCGGAGATGGCCTCGCTCTTCGGAGCGCGCTTAGTCGATCGTGCTCCAAGCAGTGAAGTCACTTTGAAAATCGTGGAACCATTTGGCGATCTGAAGCCGGGCGATACTTTTCATTACATCGTTCCTACCCAGACTGTGGAATCCTGGGGCGCTTTGCTGGAGGTAACGACAGGCAAAGTCATCGCGGTTGATCAGAATGGTCATCCAGCGCTTGTCGCGAATACCTTGGGTCGTGGCAAGACTTTGCTGTGCGCATATCCGCTCGAGCACTATCTCGCCAATGTCACTTCGGCCTTCGACCAACCAGAGAACACTCACAAAATTTACGATGCTTTTCGTGACTGGGCCGGCATCAAGCCCATATTCAGCGTCGATCAGCCTTCGGTGGAATCGTCGTCTTTAAATGGAGATGGCCGCGGCTATCTCGTGCTGGTGAATCACAGCGACGAGCCGCAAACGTTTCGTGTGACAGCAAGCGCCAGCTTACGTTCAGTATCGCAGGTCACTTCGGACGGAAACGCTGCGCTTTCCCTCGAGGGAAGCGCATGGAAGATGAAACTCGATCCCTTTGGAACAGCGATTATCGAATGGAAAAAATGACGCAAAGCCGAAAGATAATGATTCCGACAGATCGAAAACGAGCGAGAGCAAAAAACAAGGACTCCGGATTCGCCGCATGATTGCTGCCGTTGACATTGGAGGAACAAAAATCGCCGTCGGCCTTGTCGATCCCGAGGGCAACCTCTTAGGACACGAGGAAACCCCGACGCGTGCAGAGGGCTCTTATAAGGACGCTCTTGAAGCTATCGTGGCAATGCTGAAGTCGCAGATCCAAATGGCGGAAGGGAAGCTGCACGGCATTGGCATCGGTTCCACCGGGCCGGTTGATTCATCCACCGGCGAAATTGGCGACGTTAACTTTTTTCCTCACTGGCGCGGACAAAATCCGGTGAAAGATCTGGGAAAAATCTTCGAGGTGCCGGTTGCCATGGAGAACGACGCCGATGCCGCTGCCCTCGGAGAAGCCGGATGGGGTGTGGGCAAGAACAAATCCAATCTGATCTATGTAACCGTTGGAACGGGAATTGGCGTCGGCGTAATTCTCAAAGGCGAGGTTTATCGCGGAGTCGATGGGGCTCATCCGGAAATCGGCCACCACGTGATCGATTCCGCCGGACCCCAGTGTCTATGCGGTTTTCGTGGCTGCTGGGAATCGCTCGCTGCGGGCCCTGCCATGGTTGGCTGGATGGAAAGCAACGCGCCCTCCAATTATTTACATCGTGCGCATCTGACTGCGAAACGCATTTGCGAACTTGCAATCGAGGGCGACGACTGGGCACAGCGCGCAGTGCAAAGAGAAGGTCATTATCTCGGTTTGGGCCTCGCCAATCTCGTCACAATATTTGCGCCTGAGATGATTGTTCTCAGCGGCGGAGTGATGAGGAACTCGCAACTATTTCTTGAAGAGATTCGCCGCACGATCGTCGCCAGTTGCCGTTTTGTCCCCTACGACCGAACGGAACTGGCACTTGCGTCTCTCGGCGAGCACACAAATCTCATCGGCGCGGCGAGAGTCTGGCATCATCGTTTCGGCTCCACGGGAGAAATCGTGCGGCCTGAACTCTCCGTTATCCAAGGCGAATATCTTCGCGACATTCTCGATCAGCCACGGGCACTGCGCGACACGCTCGCCGCATTAAAGCAACTGCGCGGATTGGGTGAACTCGCCTCTCGCGTTGAAGGAGGAGCATTCAGGACCATCGTGCTCACGGGCATGGGTTCTTCTTTCCACGCTCTGCACCCATTACATCTTCAACTGGTCGAGCGCGGTTTGCCTTCAGTCATGGTCGAAACTTCAGAACTCGTCCATTATCAGAAGAACCTCTTTGATTCGCGCACACTCGTCGTAGCCGTTTCGCAATCCGGTCAAAGCGCCGAAATTGTCCGTCTGCTCGAGATTAATCGTGGCAGGTCGGCCGTTATCGCCATCACCAACACGCGGGAAAGTCCTCTGGCTAAAGAATCCGACGTGAGCATTCTTACCCAGGCCGGCCGCGAGTTTTCCGTTTCCTGCAAAACGTACTTGACAGCGCTCATGGCTCTGCATTGGCTCGGTGAGACACTCTGCGGATCCGGCGCGCCGCATACGAATGCTCTCGATATTGCCGCGACCGCGGTCGAATCTTATTTGCGAGATTGGGAAAGTCACGTCCTGGAACTCGCCGCGCTTCTAAATGGAATTCGACACCTGTTTATTGTTGGACGGGGATCATCCTTGGCTGCAGTGGGCACCGGCGCGCTCATTGTAAAAGAATCCGATCACTTTCACGCCGAAGGCATGAGCAGCGCAGCGTTTCGTCACGGACCGATGGAAATGCTTAGCAATGAGACTTTCGTCCTGATTTTCGAAGGCGATGTTCGCACGCGCGACCTGAATCGGCGATTGCTCGAAGATATTCGTCAGGAGCAGGGCCAAACCGAACTAGTTTCTGAAAAGACCCATTTCGCGCCGGGCCGGTTGCCGGTTTCGCATCCATCGATTCGACCGATTCTCGAAATTCTTCCCGTGCAGATGATCACGCTCGCGCTCGCGGCATTGGCCGGGCGTGCTCCTGGCCGGTTCGAACTCGCTTCTAAAGTCACTACCACGGAATAACCGATGCCGCGAAATCGTTACATGGTCAGCATCGTTTTCTCCACGTTTTTTGTGATGTCGCTGCTCACCAACATTCTCGGCCCGATTGTTCCCGACATCATCAGCAGTTTTCACGTCAGTTTGGCGGCAGCCGCTTTTCTGCCATTCTCCTTTTTCATAGCGTACGGAGTCATTTCGATCCCGGCAGGTTTTCTGGTCGAACGTTTCGGCGAAAAGAGTGTGATGATTGCGGCGTTCGTGGCGGGGACCGCCGGCTCTCTCAGTTTCGCGATCCATCCGACCTACGATATTGCGGTAGTTTCGCTTTTCGTGATGGGTTCAGGCATGGCAATACTCCAGACGGCAATCAATCCGTTGCTGCGCGTCGCTGGTGGAGAGGAACATTTTGCTTTTAATTCGGCCTTTGCTCAATTGATTTTCGGAATCGCATCATTCATTAGCCCTTATCTCTATTCTTACCTTGTTGTGAATCTGGGCCGTTCTCAGGGACAGAACTTTGCCCTTGCGATCCTCGGTCGGCTCACTCCTCCAGCTTTGCCATGGGCTTCGATGTACTGGATATTCGCGGTATTCACCGTTCTTATGATCGTGGTTTTGTTCTTTAGCCGTTTCCCGCAAGTCGAACGCACTGCAGAGGAAGCTGCAGGCTCCTGGCAAATGTATGGCAGCCTTTTTCGCGATCCGATGGTTTGGGCTTTTTTTGCCTGCGTTTTCGCTTACGTTGGTTCGGAGCAAGGCACCGCGGACTGGATCTCGAAATTCCTTTCCACCTATCACGGGTATGACACGCACACCACTGGCGCGACTGCAGTCTCCTGGTTTTGGGGACTGCTGACGGCTGGTTGCTTCATTGGTATGGGGCTGCTGAAAATCTTTGACAGCCGCTATGTCCTCGTTGGTACCAGCGTGGGCGCTATGTTTTGCTTGAGCATCGCGCTCTTCGGACCTGCGCATATCTCCTTGATCGCATTTCCGGCGGTGGGTCTATTCGCTTCCGTTATGTGGCCGATCCTGGTTTCTTTGGCGCTAAACTCCGTTTCTGAGAAGCACGGAGCGTTTGCCGGAATTCTCAGCACAGGCATCATGGGCGGAGCGGTTGTGCCCGTTATTATTGGTTGGATTGGCGATGCTATGGGCCTGCGCGGCGGGCTCTCATTCTTATATCTCACGTTCGGATGTGTCCTCAGCGTCGGCTTCTGGGCGAAACCCTTAATCGGAAACGCGACCCTAAATCTGAAGACCCCCGAGTCCAACCCATTGAGTTCGAATACCTAAAGGTGACTTGCTCCGCGCAAGGAAGCGCTGAGCGGAACTCGGGCTTGAGCACGGAACTGCCTGTCTCGGACGAGACTAAACCGGCTCTTTCGACGCTAGAATGACAACGGCCCATCGCTGTGCCACCATGAGACGCTTTTCTCGGTCACTTACTTGTTTGCGCCAGTTGAAGGTTGACCGGTTCATGACGAGAGCTTAAGATGCCAA
>DASXEG010000015.1:0-8356 GCA_036490235.1 Candidatus Sulfotelmatobacter sp.
GTCAGGCCGCAGACTTCACGCAAGGTGAGCGCAACCTGTTGTTCCGGTGGCAGCGCGGGATGACAGCAGGTAAAGATCAGGCGGAGGCGGTCGTCTTCGATCTCCGCGTCACTATGATCCACACCGAGAGATGCTTGGTTGATGCGAGCTTCATTGATCCGAGCCTCATTGACACGTGCTGCGGTTATCTGCGCTTCAGTGTAGAGCGTCAGGTCTTTCTGCACTCCATCGAATCGCGCCCGCCGGCGCATCACATCGATTGCCTTGAAGCGTGCTGTCGAAATCAGCCACGGACGCGGCTTCTCCGGAATGCCAGTCTGTGGCCAGGACTCCACCGCGGCGGCGAACGCCTCATGCATAGCCTCTTCGGCAAGATCCAGATCCCCGAGCAAGCGCACTAGCGTCGCCAGAACCCGCCCCGATTCCGACCGGTAAAGAGTTTCAATGGCCGTACCCACTTGGGACCTGCTGAGTTGCTCGGAGAGAGGCTGGGTCATCTACGCCAAACCAGCGAACGCGGTGGATCGGTTCAACTGCGATCGCGCTGCCCTTCTTAAATTAAAATCCTCAACCTGGCTTACGGGAAAATGAGCGACTGAAATTCCATAGAAATCCTCGCCGGCAAATCCTTCGCTCTGGCTTTTCCCTTAAATCCCAAATCGTGCCCAGCGCCTTCCACAGTCAGCAACTTCGTATCGGCCGGAATCATCTTAAGCGCCTGCTCGATCTCCGCAATCGACCCAAACGGATCGCGCGTGCCGGAAACGAAGAGTGTTGCCGTACGCAGATCGGTGAAATGCTGCGTCCGCATTTGTTCCGGCTTGCGCGGAGGATGCAGCGGATACGACATCAGCAACAACCCCGCAGCAAGGTCCGGCTCTTCCGCGCACAACATGCTGGCCTGCCGTCCACCATACGAGTGGCCTCCCAGAAAGATTGAACTCACACTCAAAGACTTTTTCAGCGCCTCGGCCGCATTCTTCAGGCCCGCGCGATCGCGCTTCGCATCCCCCGGACCCGGCGGACCGAACGAACGATTCTGCCGGTAAGGCAAATCGCAGCGAAGAACCGTAAAGCCTGCGCCGGCAAAAGCGTCAGCCACGGCAATCAGCAGCGCTGATTGACAGTTGGATCCGGCGCCATGCGTCAGCACCAATCCCTTACCGTTATGATTCTTTGGCGGATGCAGCCAACCGCGCACGAACGGATCGGCGCTCACGTCGGTAAAAATCTGCGGATCCGATTCAGCCGCCATCCTCACGCGCCAATCTCTTCCAGTTTCTCGTAGACTTTCGAAATCTTGATTTCATTCGCCAGGCGCGCCCAACAACGCAGCAACTCGGCATCTTCCAGCGCCGCTTTTCGCGCCTCTTCGGATTGCCAGTAACGCAGAAGGACAAATTCAGAGTCGCCGCTGCGGTAGAAAAGATTACGGCCATATTGTTTTCTGGAAACGATCGAGTTCAGCTCGCGAATCGTCGCGAGCGAAGCCGCTTCCAGGCCGGGCACCGGCTCCCAGATCGCGATGGAAAGATATTCCTGAGACATGCTTCCGCGATTATAGCGATTACCGCTTCTTGCCGCGCTTGCCCCCGGCCCGGGCGGCCTCGGCGGCCGTGACCGTGTGCAACCGCATGAAGTTCGTCGAACCGGAAGACTGCCGCGTTCCCGCAACCACTCCTAACACGTCGCCAGGTTCGATCAGGCCGCGGGCCAGCAGTTCGCTTTCGGCGACCCGCGCCATCTCATCGGCAGAAAGCCCGGGTGCGCACATAATCGGGTGAGTGCCCCAGAAAAGATGCGTGCGCTGCGCGACAACCTCGCTCGGAGTAAAAGCATAGATCGGATCTTGCGGGCGGTACTTGGAGATCATGCGCGCTGTATTACCGGTTTCGGTAAACACGGCAATTGCCCCCATCGGCAGATCCTCTGCCGCATGTGCGATCGATTCGCAGATGGTTTCCGCAACCGAGAGCCCGCGCCGCTCGCGCCGCCGTGGCTGGGTGAATTCGGCGATATTGCTCTCGGCTTCGACCACGATGCGCGCCATCATCGCCACAGCCTCACGCGGGTAGCGGCCGCTGGCGGTCTCCGCGGAAAGCATCACGGAGTCGGTGCCATCGAAAATCGCATTGGCCACGTCGCTCGCCTCCGCCCGCGTGGGGCGCGGGTTCTCGATCATCGATTCAAGCATCTGCGTGGCCGTAATTACCGGTTTGCGCCAAACTGCGCAGCGCCGGATCACGTGCTTTTGAATGACGGGAACTTTCTCGGGAGCCATCTCCACACCAAGATCGCCGCGCGCAACCATGATGCCGTCAACCGCCTCGAGAATCCCTTCGAGATCATCGATGGCCTGCGGCTTTTCCAGCTTGGCGATGAGCCGCGTCTCAGTGCCGAGCTCAGTCACAATTTCCCGCGCCATGTTAACGTCGGCGCCAGTGCGAATAAACGAGAGCGCGACGGCATCGACCCCGTGCTTGAGCCCGAATTCCAGATCGTCGCAATCTTTTTCTGTGAGCGCCGGAATCGATAGCGCCGTGCCGGGAAGGTTAATGCCCTGGTGCTCGCCCAGCATGCCGCCGTTGAGAACCTCGCAGACCACATCTTTGCCGCGGATCGCGCGGACCCGCAATTCGATCAGGCCGTCACGAAGAAGAATGCGCGCGCCGGCAGTGACTTCCCGGGCGAGATCGGGAAACGTAGTTGAGATTAGCGTGGGCGTGCCGGCAATATCGCGCGGTGTGATCACGACCGTCGATCCGCCCTTCAGCGCAACCAGCTCGTGATTCTCCAGCCGTCCAGTGCGAATTTTCGGCCCCTGCAAATCCTGCAGAATGCAGATGGTGCGATTTTCTTTTTCTGCGGCAGACCGCAGACGCTCGATGTTGCGGGCATGCTCCTCGTGCGTGCCATGAGAAAAATTCAGCCGCGCCACGTCCATGCCGAGGCGCATCATGTCGCGCATCGCGACTTCGGAGTTACAGGCAGGACCGATCGTACAGATGATTTTGGCCCGGCGGAGAGAATACGCAGATGGGGTTGCGGCGGTTTCTGAGGGTTTTTTCTTCAATCGACAATTCCTGGCTTGTAAGAAAATATCATGGCGCAGATCGGGATGGCACGAAAGCAGGGAATCGTTTCGAGAGAAAATTCCCACCGTGGAGCGAGAAAGCGTTCCCGGAATCGGTTATCGCGATAGAACCTTGGGCCCACTGATTGCGATGAGTTCTTTCCCCAGCATCGCGCGCGGAAAAATTATCGCATTGAACTCCGCGCCCACCAGCACGACCAGCGAAACCATGTACATCCACACCAGCAGCGCAATCGCCGCGCCAAGCGAGCCGTAGATAAGCCCGTAATCCGAGAAGTGCGCCAGATACCAGCCGAACAGCAATGTAGACGAAAACCAAAGTCCCGTGGCGAGAGTTGCGCCGGGAAGCACGCTATGCCACGGCTGCGTGCGCGGTACGGCATTATGGTAGATGAGAGCAATCACAGCAATACTCGTAAGAGTCGCGATGATCCAGCGAATCACCGCCCACATGAGAAGGATGTAAAAGCTGAATTCGTGCGCCGAGTAGAAAAGAATTGCGGCCTCGATTTTGCTGCCAAACGCGACCAGCAGCGTGGCAAAGCTCATCGGAATGAGCGCGAATATCACCAGCCCGAAGGAAATCATGCGTTCCTTCACCAGGCCCCAGGTCTTCGGCAGTTCATAGCAGCGGCGGAAGCCGTCCATCCATGAAATCATCACGCCGGAAGCGGTCCAAAGCGTAATCAGCGAAGCGCTCACCAATAATCCGACCGGCCTCTGCGCGGCGCTGCGCAGAAAGCTCATTGCCGTGTTCGATCCGGTGGGAAGAATTCGCGAGAGCGCGTAAGAGATCTCCCGAAGGTATGGCGCACCCTTTCGCGAAGTAGCCAGCACCGAGCCCACAACCAGCAATGCCGGGAAGAAAGTAAGAATCGAGGAATATGCCGACGCTTTGGCCGTAGAAAAAGCGTCGTGCTCAAAGGCACGCAAAACACTCACCCACAATAGCCGAAAGAAGCGAACCATCTCTGGCCCTAGCTTAGGGCCAGCAGGCTTGGGTTGCAATGATCGAACCAGCCTGGGTTCCTCGATCGGCAATCGCTGGGGTTGAGCGTTCATCAATAGTTAGTAATGACTCTTGCACAGAAAGGATGCGCCACGCGAACACTTTCAAGCATTCATTGGCGGATTTCTTAGGCAACCCTCTGGGCGTTGCCGCGAACACGCAATAAACAAAACGGGGGCGAATTAATTCGCCCCCGAATATTACCCTGTTTTCGGTTATTCCGCAGCTAGCTCTTCGGTTTCGCCTTCCTGCCGCATCATCTCCAGAGCCCGTTCGGCTTCTTCGTAAGCAGCCGAAACCTCCGCTTGCACCTTGGCTGCGGCCTCTTCCATCTCTGGCGAGAGGCGCACATTGCGGTAGTACTCCATGCCGGTTCCGGCAGGGATCAGGCGTCCGACGATGACGTTCTCCTTCAGGCCGCGCAGGTGATCGACCGCGCCCTGAATCGAAGCTTCAGTGAGCACGCGCGTGGTCTCCTGGAACGACGCCGCCGAAATGAACGAGTCGGTCGAGAGCGAAGCCTTCGTGATGCCGAGGAGCAGCGGCCGTCCGGTAGCCGGCTTGCCGCCTTCCTTGATCACGCGCTCGTTCTCTTCGCGGAAGCGGAACTTATCCAGTTGCTGCTCCAGCAGGAACGTGGTGTCGCCCACGTCCTCGACCTTCACCCAGCGCATCATCTGCCGGACAATCACCTCAATGTGCTTGTCCGAAATGTTGACGCCCTGCAAGCGGTAGACTTCCTGGATTTCGTTCACCAGGTAAGCCTGCAGCTCTTTTTCGCCGAGCACTGCAAGAATGTCATGCGGGTTGAGCGGCCCATCCATCAGCGGTTCGCCCGCCTTCACGCGCTCGCCTTCCTGCACGTTGATGTGAACGCCGCGCGGCACCTGGTATTCCTTTTCGGTGCCGTTATCGGCCTGCACATACAGCTTGCGCTGGCCCTTCGAAATCTCGCCGAACTTCACCGTGCCATCGATCTCGCTGATGACCGCGGTTTCATGCGGCTTGCGGGCTTCGAACAGTTCGACTACGCGCGGCAGACCGCCGGTGATGTCCTTGGTCTTCGTTGTCTCGCGCGGAATCTTCGCCAGCACGTCGCCGGGATGGACCGTATCGCCATCCTGCACCATGAGGTGAGCGCGCGAAGGCATGAGGTAACGCTTGCTGCTCTTGCCTTTTACGACCACCGCCGGTTGACGCTTCTCATCAGGCGAATCGGCCACCACGTGACGCGACAAGCCGGTGACTTCGTCGACTTCTTCGTGTAAAGTCACGCCTTCCTGCAGGTCTTTGAACTGCGCCGTGCCGCCGATTTCAGTAAGAATCGCGAACGTGTACGGATCCCACTCGACCATGATCTTGCCGAGTTCGACGCGGTCGCCGTCGTTGACTTTGAGCTTCGCGCCGTAAACCACCGAGTAGCGCTCGCGCTCGCGGTTCTTTTCATCGACCACGGCAATCGAGCCCTGCCGGTTCATGACCACCAAATCGCCCGACTTTGCCTTCACCGTCTGCAATCCGATAAAGCGCACCGTGCCGGCGTTCTTGGCATCGAGCCGCGACTGCTCGGAAACTCGCGATGCCGTACCGCCGATGTGGAAGGTACGCATCGTAAGCTGCGTTCCGGGTTCGCCAATCGACTGAGCGGCAATAACGCCGGTAGCTTCGCCGAGTTCGACCAGGCGGCCAGAAGCCAGGTTGCGCCCGTAGCACATCACGCAAACTCCGCGCCTCGATTCGCAAGTGAGCACCGAGCGAATCTTTACGCGCTCGATACCTGCAGCCTGAATTGCAATCGCGAGTTCTTCCGTGATCTCGTTGTTGATGTCGACAATCACGTTGCCGTCGTAGTCCTTGATCTTTTCGAGCGAAACGCGTCCCACAATGCGGTCGCGCAGCGGCTCGATAATTTCTCCGGCTTCGACGATTCCCTGAACGTAAATGCCATCCACCGTGCCGCAGTCGTACTCGCTGATAATCACGTCCTGCGCCACGTCCACCAGGCGGCGAGTCAGGTAGCCGGAATCCGCGGTCTTGAGAGCGGTATCGGCCAATCCTTTACGTGCGCCGTGTGTCGAAACGAAGTATTCGAGCACCGTCAAACCCTCACGGAAGTTGGCCGTGATCGGCGACTCGATAATTTCGCCCGAGGGCTTCGCCATCAGTCCGCGCATTCCGGAGAGCTGGCGAATCTGCTGTTTCGATCCGCGAGCGCCAGAGTCAGCCATGACGTAGATCGGGTTCATCTCGCCGGCCTTGTCGCGCTTCTGCATTTCGCCGAACATCTCGTCCGCAACTTTTTCCGTAATCGCCGACCAGATTTCGATGACCTTGTTATAGCGCTCGCCGTTGGTGATGGCGCCGTCGAGATACTGCTGCTGCACGTTGACGACCTGCTTCTCCGCGTCCTTCACCAGGACCTTCTTGCTGTCCGGAATGACCATGTCGTCGATGCCGATCGAAAGGCCGGCTCGCGTCGCATACTTGAATCCGAACTCCTTCACTTCGTCCAGCATCTTGACCGTGGTTTCAAGGCCGAACCGCAGGTAGCCATAATTCACCAGCGCGCCGATGCCTTTTTTCTTAAGAAGCCCGTTAATGTAAGGCATGGTGCTGATGTTGCCCAGCGCATCCGGCACGTTCTTCGGCATGTGATCGTTAAGGATCGCCCGGCCAACGGTCGTGTTAATGAACGCTCGCTCCACATGCACCGGCTCGGTGTGAATGATGTCCTGATCGTCGTACGCGGTGGTCAGGTCGATCAGTTCGCCCGTGTAGCGCAACCGGATCGGACTGAGCGTTTCCACTTCGCCCATTTCAAGCGCGAGCAGAATCTCTTCGATGTTGGCAAATGCGCGGCCTTCGCCCTTCGCTCCCGGCTTGCCCTTCGTCAGGTAATAAAGACCGAGAACCATGTCCTGCGTGGGCACGGTGATCGGCTGACCGGACGCGGGCGAAAGAATGTTGTGCGACGCAAGCATTAGAACGCTGGCTTCCACCTGCGCTTCCGGCGAAAGCGGAATGTGAACCGCCATCTGGTCGCCGTCGAAGTCAGCGTTGAACGCCGTGCAAACGAGCGGGTGAATGCGGATGGCCTTGCCTTCCACCAGCACCGGCTCGAACGCCTGAATGCCCAGCCGGTGCAGCGTTGGAGCGCGATTCAGCAGCACTGGATGGTCTTTGATGACCTCTTCCAGAATGTCCCAAACGATCGGCTCCTGCTGCTCAACCATTTCCTTCGCTTGCTTAATCGTGGTGACGTTGCCCGTCTGTTCCAGCCGGTGATAAATAAACGGCTTGAAAAGTTCGAGCGCCATCTTCTTCGGCAGGCCGCACTGGTGCAGCTTGAGCTCGGGTCCAACCACAATGACCGAACGCCCGGAGTAGTCCACGCGCTTGCCCAGAAGGTTCTGGCGGAAGCGTCCCTGCTTGCCTTTCAGCGTGTCGGACAAAGACTTCAGCGGACGATTGTTCGCCCCGCGCAGCACCCGGCCACGGCGGCCGTTATCGAACAATGCATCGACCGCTTCCTGCAACATGCGCTTTTCGTTGCGCACGATGACTTCAGGAGCATGCAGGTCCATCAGCTTCTTCAACCGGTTGTTGCGGTTGATGACGCGGCGATAAAGATCGTTCAAATCGGACGTGGCAAAGCGGCCGCCATCCAGTGGAACCAGAGGCCGCAACTCCGGCGGAATCACCGGAATCACATCCAGAATCATCCAGCTCGGCTTGTTGCCGCTGCGGCGGAAAGCTTCCACTACTTTCAGGCGCTTCGTGTACTTCAGCCGCTTCTGCAGCGAGTTCTCGTTCTTCATCTTCTCGCGCAGTTCACCGGACAAGCCCTCGGTGTCGATGCGCTTGAGAAGTTCCTTGATCGCTTCCGCGCCCATCATTGCCTTGAAGCCGGCGGGACGGTACTGCTGGTCCAGTTCGCGGAATTTGGCTTCGTCTTTAATGACTTCGCGTTCTTTGACCGGCGCGTCGCCGGGTTCGACGACTACGTACGCTTCGAAGTAAAGAACAGATTCGAGATCGCGCAGCGAAATATCGAGCAGGTGACCAATGCGGCTGGGCAGGCCTTTGAAGAACCACACATGGGAGCAGGGCGAAGCCAGCTCGATGTGGCCAAGGCGCTCGCGGCGCACTTTCGACAATGTGACTTCCACGCCGCACTTGTCGCAGATCACTCCGCGGTGCTTCATGCGCTTGTACTTTCCGCACAAGCACTCCCAGTCGGTTACCGGACCGAA
>DASXEG010000041.1:0-21994 GCA_036490235.1 Candidatus Sulfotelmatobacter sp.
GCCTTCGGTTTTGGCAACACCAAAGACTTCGATCCATTTCTTCTCCTGGATGACTTCCGCAACGATGTCCCCGAAGACTACCTCGCAGGATTTCCGTGGCATCCGCATCGCGGCATTGAAACCGTGACCTATGTTCTCGCCGGCACCGTCGAGCACGGCGACAGCATGGGCAATCGCGGCGCCATCGCCGCCGGCGACGTCCAGTGGATGACCGCAGGCAGCGGCATCATTCATCAGGAAATGCCAAAAGGCGACAAGACTGGTCGCATGCACGGTTTTCAGTTGTGGGCGAACCTTCCCTCGTCGTTGAAAATGACCTCGCCGCGATACCAGGAAGTGAAGACAGGAGAAATCCCCGAAGTTACCGACAACGACGGCACACACGTCAGAATCGTCTGCGGAAATTTCTGGGGCAAAAAAGGTCCGGTAGATGGCATCGCCGCCGATCCAATTTATCTCGATGTATCCGTAGCTCCCGGAAAAAGAAAATCTCTGCCAGTCGAAACCACCCGCCACGCGTTCGCATACGTCTTTGGCGGCGGAGGAAAGTTCTGCAACGCATCCGGGCCCCTTGCAGTTCCCACCGAAGCGATAAAATGGCTCGACACCGCCCCGCCCGTCGAAGCCGACAATCGATCTCTTATTTTGTTCGATCGCGGAGACGAGGTCACCGTTCAAGCCGGCGACGACGGCATACGTTTTCTCTTAGTTTCAGGCAAGCCGCTAGAAGAGCCAGTCGCCTGGTATGGCCCCATCGTCATGAACACGCAGGAGCAACTGCAACATGCTTTCACAGAACTGCAGGAAGGCACCTTCCTGAAAGAAGGCCAACACAAATAAATCGCTAGTCGATGTCATTCCGACACCCCCCATCAGTTCCCGTAGGGAATGATGCGGGTGGGGGAACCTTACGTCAGTCGGCAGCTCCCACTGCGGTAGACGGGCGTATGACATAGGCCCTAGCGATGCAGTTTGACAACTCCCTCACTCACCCCCTAATTTCAGAAAGTCGCTCAAAGTATTCGGAAAAAAATCATGCGTGTTGGCGTCTTCACCCCGCTGCTGTCCCAGCTCTCATTGCCTGCAGTGCTGATGAAGCTGAGAGACCTGCAGATCGATACCGTCGAGCTGGGCACCGGAAATTATCCCGGCGACGCGCATTGCAAATTGTCCATGCTCGAAGACGGCTCGGCTCTGCGTGAATTTCAGGAGATTTTGGCTGATCACGGCGTGAGCATCAGCGCCTTGAGCTGCCACGGCAATCCCCTGCATCCGGACAGCTCTCGCGCCCAGCACGATCGTGAGGTCAGCCGCAAGACAATTCTTCTCGCCGAAAAGCTGAAGGTCGGAATTGTGATCGACTTCTCGGGCTGCCCGGGAGATTCGCCACACGCGACTGCTCCGAACTGGGTCACCTGCCCATGGCCGCCCGATTATTTGAAGATCCTCGACTGGCAATGGAACGAAGTTGTCGCACCCTATTGGACGGAACACGCAAGATTTGCCGCCGACCATGGCGTAAAGATCGCCATCGAAATGCACCCCGGCTTCGTCGTCTACAGTCCCGAAACGATGCTGAAGCTGCGCTCGATTGCAGGATCGAACCTCGGCTGCAACTACGATCCCAGCCACATGTTCTGGCAGAGCATCGACCCCATCGCCGCCATCCGTGTACTCGGCGACGCGATCTTCCACGTCCATGCAAAAGACACGCAGATTTACACCGCTAACCTTCCCCGCACGGGCGTCCTGGATACAAAGCCTTACACCCAGGAGCGCGAACGCGCCTGGATCTTCCGCACCTGCGGCTACGGCCACGGCGCCGAATGGTGGAGCGAGTTCATTTCCACGCTACGCATGTTCGGATACGACAACGTTCTCTCAATCGAGCATGAAGATAGCCTGCTCTCATCCGAAGAGGGGTTGACCAAGGCCGCGACTTTCCTCAATAGTATTGTGATTCGCCAGCAGCCTGCTGCGCCGTGGTGGGTCTAGAGCTTCAACGTTTGCGCATGAGCACAATCAAAACAGCCATCATCGGCACCGGCTTCATGGGTCGCGTTCATCTGGAGGCTCTTCGCCGTGTGGCCTACGTTGAGCCCGTCGCGATTGTCGGCAGAAATAAAGATGCTGCGCGTGGTTTGGGCGAGGGCTTCGGCATCTCGACGTTCACCATAGATTACCGCGACATTCTTCGCGATCCCGCAATTGATGCGGTTCATATCTGTACCCCCAACGCGCAGCACTTTTCCATGGCGAAAGACGCATTGCTCGCGGGAAAGCATGTGCTCTGCGAAAAGCCTCTGGCGACAAGCGTCGAGGAAGGCGAAGAGCTTGTTGCGCTCGCGCAACAGAAAAAGCTGCGCAATTGCGTCTGCCACAATCTCCGCTATTACCCCATCGTCCAGCAGATGCGGCAAATGCGCGCGGATGGAGATTTGGGCGAGATTCTCGTTCTCCAGGGGACCTACTTTCAAGACTGGCTCCTCTATGACACCGACTGGAACTGGCGCGTGGATGCCGCGTCTGGCGGACCGTCGCGCTGTATGGCCGACATCGGATCGCACTGGTTCGACATGGCCGAGCACGTCACAGGATTGCGCGTGACATCTTTGTCTGCGGATTTGCAAACGTTTCACCCAACGCGCAAACGACCGAAGGGATCGGTCGAGACCTTCGCCAACAAAATGCTCAGCTCGGATGACTACGTAGAAAAGGCCGTTGGTACCGAAGATTTCGGCGCGGTAATGTTTCGGATGGGCAGCCGCACGCGTGGCAACATGAGCGCCAGCCAGGTTTCTGCCGGACGCAAGAACCGCCTCAGCGTCGAGATCTACGGCACAAAAGCTTCCGTCGCCTGGAGCCAGGAGCGTCCGGACGAATTATGCGTCGGCCATCGCGACAAGGGTAATGAGGTTTTCATTAAAGATCCGTCGTTGCTCGGGGCCAAAGCCCGAACTTGCGCCGACCTTCCCGGCGGCCACAGCGAAGGCTACGACGACACGTTCAAGCAAGTCTTCCGGCGCTTTTATTCTTCAATTACAGCTCCGGATGGCCCCGCAGAATACCCGCAATTCGCCGACGGGTTACGCCAGCTTGCCATTCTGAATGCCGTTCTCGAAAGCAACCGGACACGCGCCTGGATTGACGTGCCCAATTCCAAAATCTGAACATAACTGAGATGACTGCTTGCTGATCGTCGCTTCCAGTGTCGCGATACTGCTCTACGGGATGGTTGCCGCGATGCTCGGTACCATCTTGCCCGATCTGTCTACACGTCTCAATATCACTCCTCGCCAGAACGGAACCATTGCTTTGGCACAGGCTTTGGGTCTGATCCTCGCATCGCTGGCGGCAGGACCTTTGCTCGATAACGAAGGCAAAAAGATTGGGATGGTTCTCGGCCTTCTCCTGATGTCAATTGCACTCTTCGCATTACCACGCGCCAAAAACTTTCAAAGCGTGGCATGGCTGCTGTTTCTGCTTGGGATCGGCAGCGGAATTCTGGTTACCGGGGCGAACGCACTCGCCAGCGACGTCGGAGAGAACCATCGCGCCGCGGCGCTGAATCTCGCCAATCTTTTTTTCGGTATCGGTGCATTCGCCACGCCATTCATCTCTGCGAATGTTTTCAAGCGAAATTCAACCCGCCTTTGCTACACCATCGCATCGCTGACGGTTGTGACACTGGCGATTCAAGCCCTCACGCAAATGCCGGCGCCGATCAGCAGTGGCCGCTTCGTCCTCACCGACGTGGCTCCCGTTCTTGGCCGTCCTCTATTGCTGATGACCGGCCTTTTTTTATTTCTATACATCACCTGTGAAGTCGGCATCTGGAACTGGTTGCCGCGTCATTTGATAGCGCAAGGAATTCAGGAGTCGACCGCCCTGAATATTCTCTCTTTCGGATTTGCCATCGGAATGCTGATCGGACGCGGTGGTATCCTGCCAATCCTTCGTCAGGTCCCTCCAATTACCGTCACCATGACGTGCGCCCTGGCGATGACAGTAACAACTGCTGCGCTGCTGCAAACCACCCGGCCAATCACAGCGTCGGTTCTGGTGTTCCTCGCGGGAATCTCCATGGGGCCAGTCTTCCCCACGACGGTCGCAATCGTCGGAGACAGTTTCCCCCGCATGTCGAGCACGGCCATTGGTTTCGTGATCACGTGTGGATGGATCGGGCTCGCCGTCAGCTCTCGCATCATTGGCACGATTGCAGGCGGCGATCCGCGGCGGCTGAAAAAGGCATTGCTCGTGATTCCCGCATCCTCTGTGTTGATGATCGCTTTGGATCTGGCAATCCGAAGTACGCTGCGATGACCCAGTCGCCCAGCCACTGTCTCAAGGCGTCAATTGTTAAAATCCGATGAAAACTTGCTCTCATCTCCGCCAACCCGCCCCTCTTTGCTAGGTACTCGCAAGTCGATTCGCTAGAATAGGTTCGTGAAACCGAGCATCTTCGTAGTCGAAGACGATCCTGATATTTCGCGCCTCGTCCGCCACCATCTTGAGAACGAAGGCTTTTCGGTCCGCGTTTATCCCACAGGCTCAACCGTGATTGCCGACGCGGAACGGCAGCGTCCAACGCTATTCATTCTGGATATCATGGTCCCCGGGCGGGACGGCCTTGAGCTCTGCCGCACCGTCCGCCAAACTCAGGGGCTTGCAGCCGTGCCGGTGATTTTTCTAACCGCGAAAAGCAGCGAAGCCGATCGCGTTCTCGGCCTGGAGATCGGGGCCGACGACTATATCGCCAAACCATTCAGCCCGCGCGAACTCGTGGCGCGCGTGAAGGCAGTTTTGCGTCGCTTCGAACGGCCGTTGCCCCCCAGCCCGCTGAAAGTTGGCGAAATCGAAATCGATCCTTCAGCGATGATCCTTAGCGTCCGGGGCCAGACCGTTCCCACCACGGCAACAGAATTCCGCCTCCTCGATTACTTTGCCCGGCATCTGGGACGCGTCTTCTCCCGCGATCATCTTCTGGATTCCGTGTGGCGCGATACTTCCTACGTGACCCCGCGGTCCGTCGACGTTTATGTCCGTCGCATCCGCGAAAAGATAGAGCCGGATCCCGAGAATCCTCGTTATCTCCGGACTGTGCGTGGCGCAGGCTACCGTTTCGAGGCCCCGAAGTGAGGAATGGCATCTTTCTGAAGTTGATGGCAGCTTTTCTGGTCGTCATCGTGATCGCTGCCACTCTTTTTGATGTCATGATCGGTGGCGCCTGGGAAGCTTCGCTGCGATCGGAAATCGAGCGCAACCTGGTCCAGAAGACCCAACTATTAGCGCATCGTGTCGAAACCGATCACAGCGGCCGCTCTATCACGGACATTGCCGCGGAAGAATCAAAAGCAGCCGACGCACGCACTACGATCATCGACCCTACTGGCAGAGTATTGGCCGACTCCCAGGAGGGCGCAGGAGGCGTCAAAAGCATTTCGGACCGCAAGGAATTCGCCGCAGCTCTTTCTGGAAGCGTAGGCATCGATCAACGCCGAAGTGCGACCATCGGAGTTCCATTTCTCTACGTCGCCGTTCCAATCTCGGGCGGAGCGGTGAGGCTCGCTTACCCACTCTCCGATGTCGAAGCCGTTTCCGCGCAAGTCCACCATAGACTGGAATTGGCGTCAGGTCTGTTGTTCGCTATTGCGCTGGTCGTGGCCGCAATTGTATCGAACCGGACGGCGCGGCGTCTCGATCGCATCGTTGATGTAGCCCGACGCATCGCAGATGGCGATCTTCAAGCCCGTATCGAAGAGTACTCACAGGATGAGATTGGCCGTGTTGCCGGAGCTCTCGACAAAACCGCCCGCCGCGTCGAAGAAAGTTTCGCCGCGGTAGTTTCCAGCCAGCGCCAACTCGAGACCCTCCTCAACAGCATGCAGGACGCCGTCATTGCGGTCAGCGCCGATGGCCTCGTACAGTGGGCCAATCAGCCCATGGATCGCCTCGTCCCGCAAGGTACGCGCCTGCAACAACCCGTGGTCGAAACCATTCGCGATCCCGACTTCCTCGCCAGCGTGAACGAAGCGATTTCAACCCGCGAAGTAAGAAACGCCCGCGCCACTTCCATTATTCCCGGCCGCTCCTACGGTGTAACGACCGCGCCCCTGCCCGGCGGAGGCGCCGTCGCCGTGCTGCGCGATCTCACTGAAACCGAGCGCGTGGAGAAGACGCGCCGCGATTTTATCGCCAATGTTTCTCACGAACTGCGTACACCGCTCACTTCGATTCAGGGCTATGCCGAAACTTTGCTCGACAGCACGCCCGAAAACGGCGCGCCCACGCGCGAATTTCTGGAGATCATTCGCAAGAATTCCAACCGCATGTCCCGGCTCACGGAAGATCTGCTCGCGCTGGCTCGAGTTGAATCAGGCGAAACACGCTTTGAGGTCGAGCCGGTATCCCCTGCCGAACTTCTCCGCGATGCCGAGGAAAACTTCCGTGAGATCGCGCGCGGCCACGGTATCGAACTGCAAATCAAAGACTCGCCTCCGCCCGATACCCTTCCCGCCGTGCGAGCCGATCGCGAGGCTATTCATCAGGTCTTTTCCAATCTGATTGACAATGCTCTCAAATATGGCGGCACAGGCGGCAAGATTATTCTCGGTGCTCGCGCCGTTCCCCACGCAGTTGAATTTTCCGTTCGGGACTTCGGCAACGGCATCGCCTCTGAGCATCTTCCGCGCCTCTTCGAACGTTTCTATCGGGTAGACAAAGCCCGCTCCCGCGAATCCGGCGGCACCGGGCTTGGACTGGCGATCGCCAAACACATTATGCTAGCCCACAAGGGAAGCATCCGAGCCGAAAGCGAGTTGGCTCACGGAAGCACGTTTCTATTTACACTGCCGATGGACCAGTGGCAGGCTTAGATCTTCGCAAGACAAGGGTGGAGTAACCCTAAAGTAATGCGCAACTCTCTTCTCGCCGGACGTTCTATCCGAAATCACTGGTAAAATCTGGGTTCGGAGTTCCACATGAAACGAATCGCAACTTTTGCGTTGCTGGCCATTTTGTCGGTAACTGCCGCGGCTCCCGCCGCCCACGCAAGTCACGAAAACCGCAGCATTGGCGAAAACAGCAAGGAAGCCAGGCGTGCCTCTAAGCAATATCAGAAGTACTCCAGGAAGCAGGCTAAAAAACAGCGCAAGCTGATGAAGAAATATCAGAAAGCGCAGAAGAACGCCGCCCGGCGCCACCGCTAAAGATAACGCAGGGCGCCCCATTTCTCGATTTCTGTGCGAAGGGACCCTCCTTCCCAATCGTGCCCGATCTGACGAAAAATCACAGAATATTCACGACACTTTAACGCCCCTCTCAAAAATAAAGTCTAAGCTGAACCGTTGACTATCTGGTTATGGCTACGGCAAAATCAGAATTAATCGGTCCAGGCAATTCGATCCCACACCGCCCCAGGGATATCCAAATGAGTACTGCCCGTGTCGAAGCTCTCGCTCCCGAACCACATCAGCAAATCGTGCGCCGCACCGTTGAAGCGTGTCATCTCGCGAAAGAGGCCGCCGGCGCAGCTGCGGAAGGCATAGCCACCGGCTCCGCATCGTTACTGAATTCATTGCGCCAGCGCGAACGCGAACTCGACACGCTCGATATGGAGATCGACACGAGTGTTACCAATGCGATTACTGAAGTCGAACCGGCTCAAGCCCGCGAGCTTCTGGCCTGCATGAAATTCATGATCGGGCTGGAGCGCATCGGTGACCTATTACTCAGCTTCGCCAATAGCGCTCTAGCTACCGCAGGCCGCATCGATTCTGACGATGTCCGCGACTTGACTCACATGGCGACGGTGCTTGAAAAAATGTTGGCTGATGTCGCCGATGCATTTTCGACCCGCGATGTCGGCAAGGCGGTCGATGTTCTCCGCGCCGATTCCGAAATCGATCGCCTGCGCAACCTGATCTTCCTGCGCCACATCGAAAACCCTGAGAACATCGCGCGCCAGGCCAGCCTGCAGGTCATCTTCATGACGCAGTCTGTGGAGCGCGCTGGCGACCACGCCAAAAATCTGGCGGAAGAAGTCTGCCACTTCGTCAGCGGTCACACGGTTCGCCACGTTCTGAGAACCTACGACAAGCCGGTGGAACAGATGTTTATCGATTATTTGCGCAGGCGGGAGCAGCAATAGTCAGGATTAAGCCGCCGATTAAACCGGCTCCGCTGCTTAATACTTTTTTTCAAAGTTCGCAAATTCGGCTTCGAGATCCCACTCCAACCGCGCGCGCTCGTTCTCTGCCAAAAACTCTCCAATGCAAGCATAAGCGGGGCGAGCGATGGTGCTGGTTGCGCATTCCGGAACCATGCGAAACACTGGTTTTGTTTCGGCCCACAGGCTCTTGCCCGGCACAAAGCTATGCTCCAGACTTTCGCGGGCCATACGCTTTAGGTCCGAATAAGAGAGGTGATAGGTTTCGACCGCGCGCAAATATTCATGCGTCATGTCGGACCGCGAAACGCCTTCGTCGTCGGTGGCCAAAGCGACGGGAACGCCGTACTTGAGATAAATCGGAAGTGGATGCTCGTCGCCGCTGACGCCGAGAATCAAGTCGTTCGATGTGAGCGCAATTTCCACTAAAATGTTGCGCTCCGCCATTTCGTGCAGCAGGCCGAGAGGATCCTTTTCGTTCATCACGGAAACTCCATGGCCAATGCGCTCCGCGTGGCCATGTTCCACCGAAGCTCGAATGTGGTAAGTCAAATCCTCGGGAGGAACCAGTCCCATCGCCAACTCGCCCGCGTGCAGTGCAATGTGCACCTTGGGGTAGACACCATGCAAATAATCAAGCATAGCCATGTGTTGATTAAAGTCATGGATTGGAACATACCAGTCCTCCGGCATAACGAGATTGAGTCCGACAAAGTGCGGATCGGAGGATGCGAGTTCGAACGCTAAGAGAATCTGCGCGAAAACAATATCAGGCGGCAGGCCGCGCAAAACCTGATAGAGATAGCGCACGGTGACGGCGCAGCCCGGAGCCGCGTTCGGCGTTCCACACTTCAAAATTTCATGGGCCTTGACATCGTCGGCGGCAAGGCGTTTGCTAGTGTCGCTGGCGACATCCTTTAATCCGGCTGCGAGCAAAGCTTCGCGCATCTTCGCATAGTCCGAATTCCAATCGACCGTTTTGGCTACCTGCTCCGCCCCGCCCGCATCCGCCGTGTGCATGAACTCGACATATTGCAGATGATCCATGCCTGCACGATTTGTAGCTGCCGCAATCGCCTCCGCCACGTGCGTGTGCGAAGCCGGAGCGAATTTGTCAAACGCGCCAAAGAAGTGGTCATGCCCCGATTCCTCGCCCGGCGTCCAGTTGCGCATCGACCACGCATCAATCATCTGGTTGTAAAGAACCTGATCTCCGTAACCGCAGCGCGCGGCAGGTTTGGCGGTGTAGCTGGCGCATGATTCATCGCACGGTGGAGCGATGAGACGCGAAGATGTTCGATCAACGCAAAGATTCCCGTCCGCGGCGAAGTCGATCAAATCCTCGGCGTAAATCGCGCCGTCGAGATGGTTATGCAGGTCTCCGCCCTTAGGCATGTCCCGCAACAAGGCGAGAAGCAGGCCCGGCTGCTTGCGGACTCGTTCGAGATAAAGAGATGTCCGCTGCTCTGAGCTTTGAGAGATTGCAAATCCATCCAGAACAGAGCATACAAGGCATCCAACGGCGATCATCCGTCGGGTTAATAAGGATAAAGACATCCGTCCTCCTGCACCACGATGAAAGTGAGGAACAGAATTGTAAATTGTTCGCGGAAAGGAGGGTCCAGAGAAATTCGGCGCATGCGCGACTAGTGAAATACTGCAACGGCGCCGATGGCGAGGGCGACAACTAACAGAGCGATGAGAATGTACCTGTTCGCTTCCAGCCACGATTCCGTGGGTAGGGCGGAGTTTAGAAATGGGGTTGAGGATCCAACCTCGGGTGTTCTTTTTTCTTCGATAGCCGATATCTCTGGCGGCAAAGTGATTGTCGTAGCCAGACTCGCTTTATTGGCAATCGCCGATTCTGCTCGATTCACGGGGAATACTGCATTCCCCGCTATTGATGCCGCGGCGGCCACGGCAAGCTTTCCAGAGGCAGGAGTTGCTTCGTCGACGATCGTGGCGTAAGTATCTTGCGCCTCGGCAGGAGGTTCGCTTTGAGCGGTGGCGGGCGACAGAGTCTTAGGCGTCTCTGCCGATCGCGCGATTGTCGTCTGTGCTGGAATCCGTCCGCGCCACCGTTTCTCTTCACATTCCACGCAAAATGTGCGGCCTTGCGAGATGGGAAATCCGCACGCCTGGCACTTCTTCAGATCTCGTAAGACGGCTGGAACCGCAGCGTCCCCGGCGGCATCGGCCGCCGCAGAGCCGGCCTGCGCCTGCAGCGCAGCCGACCAGAACAGAGGCTTTTTCGCTGAGCGGCCAGGTTCCGAGGCAGGTTTCGAGCTAGGTTCCGAGCTTACCGGCTCGCGCCGAACTGGTTCGGGCCGAATAAGGTCGGATTGGCTGGGTGAAGATTCCAAAAGCAAGTCAGAAGACGCTTCGGCAGCACACTTATTCACCTGTGGCTTTGGTCGCTCAACGGCCGGACTAGCCACTGCCGGCTCAACCGGGCTTGCACAGGCGATCGTTTCAAAGTCGAGGCCCGAACTCTTCACGGCCGTCGTCACCATTTCCGCGAGCCGCGTCAGGGCCGAAAGATCGTGATCACCAAATGCCTTGGTTTTGTCGGAAAGAAGCTCGAAGATGCCGAATACTTTCTGGTCTTTCAGGATCGGAACGATCACCACGGAGGCAATCTTCAACTCGCGGCAAAGATCGCGGTTGACTCGCGGATCCCGCTCGGTATCGTCACAGCGCAAGAGCTGGCGCGTGCGTACGCTCTCACCCGAAAGCCCATATTCCATCGACAGCAGCGCCCCAAGCTCTGGGGCATTCGCGCCTGCCCGCGCACGGCAGAGCATGTCATCGTGCTCGCCACGGCGCAAAGCGATCGCGACTCCGCTGGCATCGCTTATATATTGCGCCCGTTCGGCCAGCAGCTGGAGGGCCGCGTCAAGATCGGCGCGCGCCATCTCAGCCAGCGAGCGCCCGGCATCTTCTCCGGGAAACCGCGGCAGGGTCGAACCCGGCGTTCCGAGCCTCGCGTTCTCCCTCCCAATTGCCGCAGAAACACTAATGGACTCGGCTTGGCCTAAGCGTTTTTTCGAAGCTTTCCCCTTCTGCTCCGCAGGTGGAACATCGTGGTCCAGAAGCGAGTATTGGTCGACAGTTGCCATATTCCGAGCCGGCGCGGCCAGAACAAATGTCCGGCTGCGCACATAGCTCGACCAAGGGGTTCGATAATTGGAGTCTCTCTTGGGGAGTGCGCGCTGTCAAGAACGGGTGGTGACACGAAAGTCACCAGGGCGATAGCTGGTCCTTAAATAATCCTCCGCCGAACGGCGGTATTCGCTAGCCGATTCGCTTCGGCGTTGTTTTCGCGCGGTACATGAGAAATGGAAAATTCTAGGGCGCGCGCCAGCTTGCGGCAGGTCCAATGCAACGAATAGAGGCGGGAGCTGCGGCAAGTGTACTCGCCGCACATCTGCCGGACTACAACTTCAGAATCGGAATAGACGTGTAGAGAGCGCGCCTTGCGAGAAACGGCGTACTGCAAGGCTTCCATCAGCGCGACGTACTCGGCGACATTATTATCCTGATGGCCTATCCACTTGGAGATGCGAATCGGCCCGCTTTCGCAGCCGTCGATAATCACTCCAATGCCCGATGGCCCCGGATTTCCCAGAGAACCACCATCCACGTAGGCCACCAGTTCTGACATCGAAATGTTTGCTGCGGTTCGTAACGTTGCGAGGAGCAGCGTTAGAGCTTAAAACAAAGATGCGCTCAGAATGTTTCCACGTCAAGGCAAAATTTGATTTCAGGCGATCATTGTTGTGATTCCTCGAGCTGTGAAATTTCCTGTGAAAAAAAGGTCCTTATCGAAAATCAACATCAATAAATTATTAGAACGCAAGCAGTTGCATTTTCCGATATGCACAGCCAGAAACTTCCACATTGCACCGATAGTTTGCGTTGACTTTTATGAACGCTCTGCTAAGGTTGCTTGCGTCGACGGTTGAAAGGGCAGGCAAATTAAAACGTGCAAGCCCGAAGTAAACTGAGTGATCAGTCGGGCAAGGCAACTTGCAAGACAGCCAAACCGCAAAAAATACCGACAGTTCTGCGAGGAATGGTTGGGGTTTGGGACTGCGAAAGCAGTGATTACATCAAGGGGTCGTGACGGTACATGCGTCCACGCTGTTGGCTCCCTCGCAGGAGCTGGTGGCTAGAGCATAACCAATGTCACGGCCCTTTCAATTTTTTCCCCGCCTTTTTCGTCCTCTGATTGCGCTAGCCCCACCGTTCTTCAACCCAGACTAGCGCAGAATCAACACCACAGCGAGCGCGGCCAAAATAAGTTTCACCAACCATCCCAGGGAGAACGATGCCGCGATTGGCGCGCCGAGTTTTATCCACAACGCGTTCACGATCGTTAATGGCAATGGCCCAATCAGCCAGACAGCCACGGCTAGTTTTAATGTTTCGCCGTACGAATAAAGGTGCAGGCCGCTACAAACAAGGACAAAGACGCCGCAGGTGAGGAACGGGAAAACGCTAGACCATAGGATTGCTTTGTTTTCCCCCGCGCCTGCCTGATACCGCCAGATCTCGGGATTCCGGTCGTAGCGTTTGTAAAGCCAGTCGCCCATGAACAGCCAGTCGGTGAGCGACGAGAGAACTCCACTCGCCAATATCGCCAGCGCGATGCGGATCCAAGACATGTTGCGCGCACTGTATCACACCCGAGAGTTGGCGGAACAAGGGCAAGTTTCACCGGTGTGCCCTAATCCAAAACCACAAAGAGCACGAAGGCACACAAAGGCGCGCTGCGAAGCTTCCTTCGTGTCCGTTTGTAACCTTCGTGGTTAATTTAGGACACACCGTTTCTGACGGAATCTCCGCGCGGACTGGTATCCTCTGAGCGATCGATTTTTGGCCAAGGAGAATCAATGCGTCGCTTCGCCCTCATCATCCTGCTTGCAGCGTGCGCTACGCTGCCCGCGCCCTGCCAATCCGAAAAGAGTTCTTCGACTGGCCATTACCTCTTTGCCTGGACCGGAGATGTCGAGAATAAGGGCAACGACTTTCTCGCCGTGATCGATGCCGATCCTGCGTCAGCGAACTACGGGCACCTGCTGACCACGCTGGCTACGGACCAAAAAACCGGGTATGTGCACCACACCGAATACACCATGCCAGCAAGCGGCATGCTTTTCGCCAACGATCACGACGCGGGACGCACGTTTATCTTCGATCTGCGCGACCCGCTGCACCCGAAAATTGCCGCCTCGTTTACCGACATGGCCGGATACATGCACCCGCATTCGTATCTGCGCCTGCCCAACGGCCACGTTCTCGTCACCTTTCAGCATTCGCACCACAATATGCAATCCGCTTCGGGAGGCGAAAGTGGCGGACTGGTTGAAATCGACGATTGGGGTAAGGTCGTTCGCTCGGCAAGCAACGCCGATCCCGCGTTTCCGGATGCACTGCTCTCGCCTTACGGCCTGGTCGTTCTGCCTCAAATCGACCGCGTGGTTTCGACCAACTCTTCCATGCACATGGAAGATATTTTCCGCGGTGTGACCTATCAGGTCTGGCGGCTTTCCGATCTGAAGCTGCTCAAGACGGAATACTTCGATGTCGGCGAGAACCGATATGCGCAGATCAGCCCGGAAGAGCCGCGTCTCGGGCCGGATGGATCGGTGTTTGTGCAAACGCTGGGCTGCGGGCTCGAGCGCATCACCGGAATCGAGTCCGATCATCCACACTCGCAGGTGGTCTACAACTTTCCGGGCAACTGGTGCGGAGTGCCAACCATCGTCGGCCATTACTTCATTCAAACCGCACCCAACATTCACTCCGCAATCGTGCTCGATATTGCGAACCCAACCAAGCCGGTTGAGGTCTCGCGGGTGAAGTTCGGCGACGACTTCCGGCCGCACTGGACCGGCTGGGACGCGAAGACCAATCGCATTGTTGTGACCCCCGGTCCCTCGGGCGAGGAGCGCCTTTACTTGCTAAAGTTCGATCCAGCAACCGGCGCGTTGTCCATCGATGAAGGCTTCCACGACGACGATGGCAAGGCCGGTTTCAACTTCTCGAATCGCGAGTGGCCGCACGGATGGAAAGGCACGGGCGCGCCTCACGGCGTGGTTTTCTCACACTGATTTTCTTGTGCCGATCAGGTCGCGCCGATCAGGCTGCTGCTTCGCCGACGATCATCTCATCGACGTAGCACCACATCCACTTTTCGCCCGGCTCAATCGACCGGATGATGGGATGATGCACGTGATGGAAATGTTTGGTGGCATGTTTATTCTTAGACGAATCACAACAGCCCACATGCCCGCAGACCATGCACAGCCGCAAATGAACCCAGGTATCGCCAAGTTTGACGCATTCTTCGCAAACGTGAGTCTTCGTGGTCGTAACCTTGACCTGATCGAGATGTTTGCAATTAACTGACATTTTAGTTCTCTCTCCGTACCCGACTTTTCAGATGCGCTCCAGTTCCTTACGATTCCAGTTACCCAGGTTCGCTCCCGCTTCGTATGTGCTCTGCAAGAATGCGAGCAATGCGTCTCGAGGCGAAGACGCGCTGCGCAAGTCGTCATACATCAGCAGGAACTCTTTCATCTGGGTATCGTAGAACGCCCCTGCCGGCAGTACAGCCTGCGCGCCAAACCCACCAGGTTCCGGCGCTGCGTAAGCATAATATGCCGCGCCCTTCACTGCTCCACCACCGGGCCAAAACCCCGCGCTGATCACTTCATGGGAATAGGCTTCGCGTGTAACGGCGTCTGCGCCCGGACGTTCGGGAGCCCGTTGCCCGGAGAATCGCGTAACAGCAAGATCGAAGCTGCCCCAAAAGAAATGTACGGGACTGCATTTGCCGATAAAACGCCCGCGAAATTCCTCGAAAACATTCTGCGTCAAAACGAGGACTTGCCAGAAGCGGTGTGCATATTCGGAATCGTATGAAGCATGCCGCGTGTCTTTCTCGAACGGCACTGGACTGGGCACTTCCACCGGAGTCGTCCAGATCTTTACGTTGATATCAAGCCTTTGCATCGCAGTCTTAAAAGCGGCATAGAAATCAGCCACCGACTGCGCCCTGAGCGGCAATGTTTGCGCCGTATCCCAACTCGTTTGTATTCTCAGCTCTTGATCGATGAAATCGAATTGAATTTCGAAATTGCCGCCACGGTAGGGAATTGCCGAGGTGGTGAGGCCCCGCGAATTCACATACAGAGGAACTTCCCACCAATGATTGATCAGCGGTGTTAAGGCGAGGCGTACCTTGCCTACGATTTGTGTCCACATGTGGAGCGTGGCATAAGTATCCCGCCAGCCTTCAAGCGGGAGGCTGGGCCAGTCGGCCGGACTGGAAGACTGCGTCGACATAGAAGTTGGATGCGAACTGTTCCGCTGTGAATGCTATCACCGGTGGAGGGCACTGCCTAGATAGGTAGATCAGAACCACAGACCCCACATCCAGTCGACGCTGGCATGCGTGATCGTCGAAGCCGGAACGCGGCGATTCTCGCGCCACGCGCGGCCATAGAAGATTCCAGCAATCGTGGCTAACAGAACATACTGCCAATTGAAATGCGCGTGCGCGCCCAGCCGCTTGTTGAAGTGCGAAAGGCCGAATATGACCGAGGCAATTACCAAGGCGATTCGGCGTCCCATACGACGTTCAAGCAGGTTCTGCACCCAGCCGCGAAAAAACAGCTCCTCAGGTATCGCGGTAAACAAGAAAATTGCAATCCATCGCACTACAGCCCCACCAAGTCCGGGCAGGTTTCGATGCGGATGAATGAAGCCGAGAGCAATCCCCAGCACCAGCACCGGCGGCGCGAAAAAAGCTAACTCTCGTAGCCCGGTCTTCCAATCGCTCCAACGCAGGCAAAAGTTGAATCCCGTCCCACTTAATTGCCGGATGCCCAGAAACCCATACAATCCAGCATCCACCAGAAGCAACTCGTTCAGCGCACGCAGCCCGTGCGGCCACGCCGCTTCAAACCATCGCAGGTCAACAGCAAGTCCAACGATCAGCAGAATGAAATAGTCCCGCCAATCACCGCCCTGTCCCGGATCGGCCTCCGACGCGCGCAGCAGCAACCATGCGATCGCCACCGGCAATCCTGCATAAAGCACGCACCACTGCCAGAGAAAGATATGCGCTGAAAGTGACACCATGAGATAAGGTACGATAAACACTGCAGGAAAAATGATGCGCAGAGCCTGCGGCCATCGCTCCACTACCCGCCGCACGCGCTCGGCTGCAAAGCCGAACAGCACGGCGGGAACCATTTCCACGGCGAGCGCGCCGATGGCCAAAGCAGTCACGTTCTGCATCGGATTATCTTAAACAACCGGGACGCGTGAATCGCTTGTTTCTCCGCCGCTCGACAGCTAGAATGCCTTCGCGTCCCCTGCGACTCATTGTCATAGGAGGTAGTTATGGCTGCCGCTCCGCTTCCCCCTGTTTCCGCTCCAGCTCCGCAAACAACCGGACTCTCGCAAACCGCGCGCATCGTCGACACCTTCGTTGCGCCCTCAAAGACTTTCACCGATTTGCGGCGTAGCGCCCAGTGGTGGCTGCCGTTTTTGCTCATGACGCTGGTTGGCTGGAGTTTGGTTTACATTGCGGAACAAAAGATCGGAACGCAGAAGCTAGTAGCCAATGATATGCACGCACGGCCAAAAGCCGAGGATCGATTCGAAAAGCTCGCCCCCGAACAGCAGGAAAAACAAGTAAAGATTACCGGGATCATTTATTACGTTGCCATCCCTGTGTTCACCTTGCTCATCTGGGTGGTCATGGCAGCGTTGCAGTTCGGGACATTCAAATTTGGCGCAAACGCCGATCTTTCCTATAGCCGGTCGCTCGCGGTGGTGGCCTACGCCGGATTGCCGATGGTCCTGAGAAATTTGCTGGGCATTGTCTCGGTGGGTGCGGGTGTTAGTCCTGACGGGTTCACGCTCAACAACCCGATCGCATCGAATCCCGGATACTTCATGGATGCGGCGAACAGTCCATTCTGGTATTTCATCTCATCGCAAATCGACATCTTTCTGCTGTGGACCCTGGCGCTCACGGCAATCGGCTTCGCCAAGGCCGGCAAAGTGAAGATGGGGACTTCGTTCGCAATCGTTATCGGATGGTGGGTCGTCATCACGCTAGGATTCTCTGCTTTGTTTTCGTAGATTGAGATCTATTTTGGTTTTACGATTGGAGGTTTCATGAAGTTACTTTTTGCTACCGCACTGCTTATCCTGTGCGCAACCTGCGCCGTCGGCCAAACCGGCGCAACTTCTTCTGCCTCGGAGGCAATGCCGGCCAAAGATCCCGTCGCGTCATCCCTCCGCATGTTGTTGCCGCGCTCCCGCAATAACATTCTCGGTGCCATCTCCGCTATGCCCGCCGACAAATTCACTTACAAACCCACGCCCGACCAGATGACCTTCGCTCATCTCGTCGTGCACATCGTCAACTCGAACAATTCCGGATGTTCGAAGGCCGCCGATGTGCCCGCCCCAAAGGTCGAGGAACTGAAAGAAACGGATTCCAAAGAACGGATGCTCGCAGCGGCAACAGCATCGTTCGATTTTTGCAAAGAAGCGCTCGACAAAATGGACGACTCAAAGTTAGGCGACAGTGTGGAGTTCTTCGGCGGCCACAAGTTCCCCCGTGCGATGGGCGCGCTGGGGCTGGCGAGCGGCTGGGCGGATCATTACGCTGCCGCGGCACAGTATTTGCGATTGAATGGAATCCTGCCGCCTAGCGCTCAACCGAAGAAGTAAGAATTGTTCGAAAGTGCAAAAGGAAGGCGTCATCCCGAAGCCCCGCGTTTTCACCAGCGGGCTGAGGGCCTGCCCTGAGCAAGTGAGCGGCAGCGAGCGCGTCGAATGGGATCTCCCGTTGCTTGCGATGAATTGTTCTACTTGATCTGTACTAATTCAGCAGAAGGCTCGGTGGTGGCAACTATTTCCCCTGGCCTCTGTCGTCCACGCCAGCTGTCAAAAATCGACACCTGATGCACACACGAAACCGTGCAATGCGGCGCGCAGCCTTTCTCGGTCAAATATTCGCGGCGAATATCGTCGCGTGTATACGTCGCCAAAGGCACGCCCGGATATCCGCGCTGCTGCGAGCAGTAGTGCACCAACCCATCCTCGCAAATATAGAGATACCGCGCCCCAGCCCGGCATCGCCAATCGTTCGGCAAACCGCGCGCAATGTTGTCCTGAAAAGCGTTGATGCGCGTAAAGCTGCGCTTCTCCCACGACTTCACTTCTTCATAAATCCGACGCTCTTCCTCGCCCAGCGGCTGTAACTGTCCACTGCCGTCGTGAATAATGCCGATAGTCGAAGTGAACCCAAGCTCGATCGCGCGCCGGCCGATCGTTAGCGCATCCTGCGGATGTGAAATCCCGCTACCCACCACCGAATTAATATTCACGTGGAAATCCGCATGTTCGGCCAGCGACTGCAACTTCTTGTCGAGCACTTTCAAACTCTTCTTCGAAACTTCATCCGGATTCACGTTATCAATTGAAATCTGCAACCACTCCAGCCCAGCCCGGTTCAGCCGCTGAATGCGCTCGGGAACCAGCAGATAACCATTCGTGATCAATCCCGCAATCATGCCATTCGCTCGAATGCGGCGAATCACGTCATCGAGCTCGGGATGCAGCAGCGGCTCGCCGCCGGAAATTGTGACCACCGCAGTCCCCAGCGCACCCAACTTGTCGATTCGCCGAAACATCTCGTCGGTCGGCACGGGCTTCGAAAAATCGTCGAACTCATTGCAGTAAGTGCAAGCCAGATTGCACCGTCGCACCGGGATAATGTGCGCCAGCAAAGGATGGTCGGTAGAAGCGAAAGCCCGCGCCGCCATAGCGGCTCCGCGCAAGTTGCGGTGCAAAGCCCTGGCGCGCCGGCGCAGGTTGGTAAGAGCTGATGGCATGAATGTTACCTCTATTACATCATGGAAGCGCAGTCAGCGGGGACCAGACGACTGCCGCGGGCGGGACATCCGAATTACACCAGCCCCATTTGGAAACATGGGATCGGCCGCCCGCGCGGGATGCGAACAGCGCGGCCTCAAGTCGCGAAGATAAGTCACTGGACGACAAGGGTGAGCTTGGTGGAGTGCACCAAATTGGCCGAGCCAGAAGTGAAGCTTCCCACGACGGTTAAATTGTAGGTGCCGGCCGGGGTCGCGCTGCCACCACTTCCCCCCGTGCTGCCGCCGCCGCAGGCTGACGACATCATTACGATGAGAAGCACATACAAGAGAGCAACCCCGCGCCGACCATGCCTCTTACGGCGCCTGCCGCCTAGCAGCACCAGTCCGGGCAAGCCTGAGAATGCCAGCCAGAGCGCCAACCTATCGCTGCCCAGTGGTTGGACCGAGGCGGCTCCAAGATTTGCCGCAGTTGTTACGGTGACGGTGACCGGTACGGAACTACTACCGTTGAGTGTTACCGAACTCGGGGAGACGGCGCAGGACGATTGGACCGGCGCCCCGCTGCAGGTCAAGGTCACTGCCTGGTTGAACCCCCCGCCGGGAGCCACGGCGACCGTGTAGTTAGCGGCCTGTCCGGGAGCGACCGTCGCAGTCGGTGAAGACGACAAATCCAGCGAGAAGTCTTGCCCGGTTCCGGTAAGCGGGATGGTCTGTGGGCTGCCAACAGCACTGTCGGTGATAGTTAAGATTCCGTTGCTCGGGCCGCTCGTGGTCGGTTCAAAAAACACGCCAACGGAGCAGTTCCCGCCAACTGGAATGGCGGCTCCGCAGGAACTTAACACGGCAAAAACGGCGGGACTGGCTGTCACATTCGTTATGGCAAGGACAGCGTCGCCAGTATTGGTCAGCGTCACCGCCTGCGGGAGACCAGTAGTTCCGACGTACTGACTTGGGAAGGTCACGCCCGACGGCGAAAAACTGATTCCACCGACGCCAGTGCCAGTCAAGGGCACATTCTGCGGGCTGCCGGCAGCATTGTCAGAAACCGTGAGCGAGGCAATCGCGTTCCCCAAAGCCGTGGGAGTGAATGCTACGCTGATAGCGCAACTGCTGTTCGTTGACAGCGATGAGGGGCAATTATTGGTTTGAGAGAATTCGTTACTGTTGGCTCCGGTAATGCCAATCGACGTAATGGTCAGAGTGCTTGTACCTGTATTAGTGAGATTTAGTCCCTCCGGAGCGCTGCTGATGCCTGTTGTCTGACTGCCAAAAGCGAGGCTGATGGGAGAAAACGAGATCGCCGCAAGTGGTCCTACGCTCACTTCAAACGCCACCCCGCAGGTGCTGTCGGGAATGCCGACGTTGCATCCATCTTCTCCACCCATATAAGTTGTGCCATATAGATTTCCGCCCTGATCGAGAATGAGCGCTGCGTTGGGCCGAGAGCCATCACCGCCTCCTTGAAAGCCGTACACAAGTCCCTCCGTCCAACCCCCATTTCCGTTCGGACTCAGTTCGAAGACCGTGCCATAGCCGTCGCCTTCGGAGCCTCCATAGTTGGTTGTGCCATACAGGTTTCCGTTTTTATCAAAAATCAGGCCGGCGGTCGGGTCCCAGCCGTCAGTCAAGCCGCCCCCTAAGCTCCCCTGAAAATCATAGAGGATGCTCTCCGTCCATGTATCGCCCGAGCCAGGGCTGAGTTCGAAGACTGTGCCACAGTTTCCACAGTTTGCTGTCCCGCCTTGTTGAGTCGTGCCATAGAGATTTCCCGCCTGATCAAGAATCGGTCCGGCGGCGGGGAGGCTGCCATCGCCGGCTGCAGAGAAACTATGGAGCAGGGTTTCCGCCCATCCTCCACTCCCATTTGGACTGAGTTCAAAGGCTGTGCCGCAGCCCGAGTAGTTAGTTCCGGTACATGACCCTCCTCCTCCGTATTGAGTCGTGCCATAGAGGTTTCCAGATCGATCGAAAATGAGCCCGGGGGTGGGCGAAAAGCCATCGCTGCCCCCCTCAAAGCTGTACAAAACTGTCTCTGTCCATCCCCCGCTTCCGTTCGGACTGAGTTCGAATACCGTGCCGCACTGGCCGCCCTGAAAGCAGGTAGACTGCCCTCCTGAGGATGTTGTGCCATAAAGATTTCCGGAGCCATCAAAAATCAAGCCTTGGGGGAGCGCGCCATCGGTGCAGTTCGTAGCTGAGCAGAAGCGGTAAAGGACTGTCTCCGTCCAACCGCCGCTTCCGTTCGGACTGAGCTCAAAGGCCGCGCCACAGCCGGCGCCGCTGCACCCCGTTCCGCCCCCGTACTCTGTCGTCCCATAGAGGTTTCCGGCCTTATCAAAAATCAGCCCCGAGGACGGAACTTTGCCGTCACTGCCTCCCACGAAGCTGTAAAGAACGGTCTCTGTCCAGCCTCCGCTTCCGTTAGGACTGAGCTCAAAGGCGGTTCCGCAGCCGGTGGAATCCTCGAAACTGCAAGCCGACCCGCCTCCGTACAGTGTGGTGCCATAAAGGTTTCCTGAGGAGTCGAAGATCAGGCCGCCGTTCGGCGTGGGGTTGCCCCCGTCGTTTCCTCCCAGGAATTCGTACAGCACTTGCTCCGGCCCGTTTTGCGCTTGTGGTTTTGCGAGTCGGCGGCTCAAGCGCCCGCTCTGAGGTCGCGCGGATGGCGTTTCTCGCGATACTTGGGGTGCGCTCGACCGGAGTTCCGAGTCGACGGGCAGCCTGCTCACTTCATTCGAGAATCCTATAGAGCCAGATTGCGCCAGCAGCAGAGCGCCGGTAAGAATCGAGCAAACGCAGAGGACGTGGACGGTCTTCACGAGGGCCTCCCTAAGAGGGGGAGAGAGTTGGGACCCAGAGTTAGTGCGCGAGAGAACGCGGGCCAGAGTCCACTTGGCAT
>DASXEG010000093.1:0-12515 GCA_036490235.1 Candidatus Sulfotelmatobacter sp.
CGGCGGCTGAACCTTCTGCCTGCTGGGGTTCCCACACCCTACACAACAAGGTACGTCTTAGGCCGCGCACGTTGCCCAATCGCCGCACTTTAGGCGATACTGAATTATCAACGAAGCGAGGAGTTTGAAAATTACACCGAGCACAGGAAAAATTCTCCACATGGCTCAGAAGGCTACCCCTAAGAAAGCAGCAGCGATTTCAGAAGATCCGGGCTTCGTGCAGGCCTTGCAGCACTACGAAGCGGGATTGCGAGCCTTGCAGGAACACAAGTTTGAAAAGGCAAAGCCGTTGTTCCAAAAGGTGATTGCGGGCGGCCATAAGGAACTGTGCGACCGCGCTGGGGTGCACATGAATACGTGTAACCAGCACCTGGAGCGAACCCCCGCCACGCAGTTTAAGACCGTGGAAGAACACTTTGATTACACGGTGTCGCTGATGAATATCGGCGACTACATTACCGCGCGGGAGCACATCGACAAGCTGGTGAAGCAGTCGCCCAAAACGGATTTCATCGTTTATGGACTGGCCGCGCTCGATTGCCTTACCGGCCACGTGGAAGATTCGCTGAAGCATCTTGATGAAGCGCTGCACCTGAATGGAGCTCTGCGTTATCAGGCGCGGAATGACTCGGACTTTCATAATCTGGCGGAGGATCCACGGTTTACCGAGTTACTGTATCCGGATCCGGCCGCGGAGATGGATTCCCCGGAAACCTCCTTCCGGGACGATGAATCCTATTGATCCGGTCTTATTTGATCCGGTCTTATTTGATCCGATCTTATTTGATCCGGTCTTATCCCGGTTGAAAGCCAGACTGGATCGAGTTTCATTCCATGGAAACCAGGGTTGCGGATAAGATTGCGAATCGCGTATCTCTCGAAAAATCCGCGCGCGAACGTGGCCTGCGCGTAGTAGCGATCGGCGGCGGGACCGGACTTTCCACTCTTCTGAAGGGCCTCAAGCGGTTCGCTCTCACTCCATCCGAAATGGCGGCGAAGCCGGATTCTCCCGTGATACAGGATCTCTGCGCTGTCGTTACCGTCAGCGACGATGGGGGGTCGAGCGGGCGGCTGCGCAAAGAGCTGAACATGCTTCCGCCGGGCGATATTCGGAATTGTATCGTCGCCTTGAGTGAGGACGAAGCCCTCCTTTCGCAGTTGTTCCGTCATCGCTTCGACAAAGGCTCCGGACTCGAAGGCCATAGTTTCGGAAATCTGTTTCTGGCTGCGCTGACTTCTATTACTCACGATTTTTCCGAGGCAGTGCGTCTGTCTTCGGAGATTTTATTGACGCGCGGGCACATCCATCCCGCCACGACCTCTAACGTCGAGCTGGAAGCATTGATGGAAGATGGCACGCGCGTGCTGGGCGAAACGAAAATCACGGCCAGCAAAGGGCGAATCAAAGAACTTTTTCTGGTTCCGCCAAATGTCGAGCCTTTGCCGCAAACGCTCGAGGCCATTGCCCGTGCGGACGTCATCAGCATTGGCCCTGGTTCCCTGTTCACAAGTCTGATTCCGAATCTGCTGGTGCGCGGGATCGCTGAGGCTATCGTTCATTCGAATGCAATCAAGGTTTACATTTGCAATCTGATGACGCAGGCCAACGAGAGCCTGGGGCTGAGCGCGGCGGATCATATTCGGGCGCTCAATTCTCATGCGCGCTGCCAACTGTTCGGCTATGCGCTCATTAACCGCACGCCGGTTTCGAATGCACTGAAGGCCAAGTACGCGCTCGAAGGCGCGTGCCAGATCGTGGCTGATCTGGAGCCAATTCAAGCGCTCGGGGTAATTCCGGTTGTCGGCGATTATCTGGAAGAGGCCGGAGTAGCACGACATAATACCGCGCGGGTGGCTACAGAGGTAATGCAGCTCGCGGTGAAGACGAGTGGCAAGCGAAACCCTGAAACGATGCAAAGCGGCGTGCCTACCTAGGGAATGATTTCGTACACGACGCTGCCAGAAGCGCTCCCTGCGGTCGCGCCGAAAAGATGGCCTGATCCATCCAACAGCAAGCCTGCCTGCGGAAATCCTCCGTCCGAACCAAGCTGAAAGTTGTGCAGGACTGATTCCGTCCACTGGCTGCCAGATGATGGCGAGAGTTCGAATACGGTGCCAAAGCCAAACTCGTACTGGGAATTGTTGGCGTTTCCGCCCATGTCGGTTGTCCCGTAGAGATTGCCGCTGCTATCCATCACCAAACTCGCGAGTGGATAACCTCAGTCGATCTTGAAACCTTTAAACGCGTACAGAATTTTCTCTGTCCAAGTTCCGGTCTGGCCTGGTGACAGCTCGAAAACTGTTCCGCAGGTAGCGTTTTTGCCCTCTCCGCATTTGCCAGTTACGCCGCCTTGCGTAGTTGTACCGTAGAGGTTAGCGCCGCCTCCATCAACGATAAGACTTGTATACGGGAATGCGCCGTCCCCAGCGACGTTGGTGAAGGAATAAAGAACCGTCTCGTTCCACGAGCCGCCAGAATTCGGTGAAAGCTCGTAGACCGCGCCGCATCCTTCGGGTTTCTTTCCGTGAAGGCAATTCGCGCTGTTTCCGCCGATGGATGTTGTACCGAACAGATTTCCCTTGCCGTCGAACACGAGGCCGGCGGCGGGGTATCCGCCGTCAACCGAATATCCTGCAAAACCATGCAGCGTGCTTTCATTCCATTCGCCCTGATTGCCCGGAGAAAGTTTAAATACGGTGCCGTATCCGGAAGGCCCTCCGTACTCTGCTGTTCCGTAGAGATCTCCCCTGGAGTCGAAGATCAAAGCAGATGCCGGGTTTTCGCCGTCGTTGCCGCCAGTGAAAGAATAGAGCACGGTCTCATGCCATATGCCGTTCGCGCCGGGAGAAAGCTCGAAAACTGCGCCCAAATTCTTAGCCCCGCCACCAAATGCCGTTCCATAAAGATTCCCGGCGGCATCCATCACGAGTGCAGCAGATGGGAAAGAACCGCTCTCAGCGGCGTAGGTGGATCCGGAGAACTCGTAGAGAATTTGTTCCTTCCACTTGCCGGAAGCGGGCGACAATTCGAACACTGTGCCGATGTTATACAGGCCACCTCCGGCGGTAGTGCCGTAGAGGTTGCCCTGCCCGTCTTCGATCAACCCCGCCTCGGAAACATCTCCATCTGTGACTGGAAAAGCAAAAGGCGTCGTCACCTTCCAACCACCTTTCGCCTGCGGCGTGGCTTCGAAAACGGTTCCATTCAGTTCTCCCGCGAGTCCGCCCAATGAGGTTGTACCGTAGAGGCGGCCGCTGGACCCGGGCACAACGCCACCGGTCGGATTGTAGCCTGAGAGTGGTGGATCAAAATTGTTGAGTACCGCCTCGGTCCATGTGCCATTGGGGCTCGGCGAGAGTTCGAAGAGCATCCCGCAGCCGTAGACGCAAGCGCCGTCTGCACCTCCATCATAGCTAGTGCCAAACAAGCTACCGTCACTTGCCAGAAAAAGGGACGAGGGCGAGACCGGAAGGTCAAAGACATTATCAAAGCTGTAGAGCACGCTCTCGGACCAACCGCCGGCGGGCCCCGGTTTCAGCTCGAATACCGTCCCACAACCGCCCTGCGACGGGCAATCTGGGGACGTTCCCCCGCCCCCTGTGGTTCCATAAAGGTTTCCAGCATTATCGAAAATCAGGCCTCCCTCGGGTCCAGATCCGTCTGGCCCGGTAAAGTCGTGAATTACACTCTCGGTCCAGGAATTGCCACTCGGGGAGAGTTCAAAAACAACTCCCATCTCATTTCCGCCTCCAACATCGCCAGTTCCGTAAACGTTCCCGGACGCGTCGACGGCCAATGGCCCGAAAGCAGCTCCGCCATCTGCCCCGCCCGTGAATGTGTAAAGGATATTTTCCGTCCAGCCGCCGCCGGCAGTTTGCTTAAGCTCGAAGATGGAGCCGTACCCTCCTTCACCCCATCCATATGTTTGTCCAAAGAACGTCCCCTTGCTTACCGCCGCTGGTCCGCCCGAAAGGGGCAGATTGGTCGTTGGGAAGTTGTAAAGCACGCTTTCGGTCCATGCGCTGTGAGAAGCAGGCGCGAGCTTGAAAAAAACGCCACAGTTCTGTGAACCGCCCGCTGAGGCGAAGCCGTAGAGGTTATCCGCGGTGTCCACAACAATTCCCCGCGGGTAGCCGCCATCAAGTCCGCCGGTAAAGTTATAGAGAACGGTTTGGGTTAAATTGCCATTTGCATCGGCGACCAGGCGGTAGACGACGCCTTCGTTGTAACTACCTCCTTGCGCTATGCCGTAGAGGGTTCCTTTGGAATCGGCAACCAGGCCCGATGGAAATTCTCCGTGAGGGAATGCCGTGAAGCTGTGCAGAGTTTTCTCGGTTGCCGCGCGTGCAGGCAATCCGCTTAAAAGCGTCATCAACACAACAACATGGGCCAAGCCCACGATCATTCGGCTCTTCATGGATTTTCTCCGGAGGGAAGAAATTCGGGGGGAGCGATCAAACGCGCGCCCGCAGTATAACGCAAGCAGAGGTCGACGGCCATGAGAGCTTCACGGCCGCCAAGCGGATTCGCGCCACTACTTCTTTCTTCCCTGCCGCGCCGCCGATGACTAGAATGCACAGTATGAAGAGACTTGGGGCAAGGGTTTATTGCAGCTGGCTGTTTTTGGGCTGTGCAGTCTTCATCTTCTGTTTCTGCCTTTCCGGGATCGCCCTCGCACAACGGAGCGACAGCGAGGAAACACCTACCGCTGTGCTTAATTTTCTTGTCATCAAAGACGATAATGGCAAGCCGGTGCGAAACGCGTCTGTGATTATGCACGAGGTGAATGTTAAGGGTAAGCAGGGACGCGGCGACCTTGAACTCAAGACCGATCTCGACGGCAAGGCCAATTACGAAGAAGTTCCTTACGGCACGATTCGCGTGCAGGTGCTTGCCTCCGGATTTCAGACTTACGGCGAGGATTATGAAGTGAATCGTCCGAAGGTCGATGTGACGATCAAGCTGAAACGCCCGCAGGGTCAGTTTTCGATTTATGACAACAACCATCCGAAGCCGCAATAAGAGGCGTGCACGGGCTGAGGCTCAGGCTTGTCGGTTATTGTAGGATTTTCAACGAGTCCGGGTTCCGAGTCCAGGCTCCGAATACAGGTTCCATTTATGCCCTATCTATTGAAGACCGAACCCTCCGTTTATTCCTTCGCTGACCTGCAGGGCGAGCAGACCACGATTTGGGACGGCGTCACGAATCCCGCCGCGGTTAAGAACCTTCGCGGCATGAAACCGGGAGAGCAGTTGGTGATCTACCACACGGGGGATGAGAAGAGTGCGGTGGGCAGCGCCACGGTGGTTTCGGTGGACGCCGGTGACCCGAAGACGCCGCAGGTGAAAATCAAGGTTGGCAAGCCGGCAGCGAAACCGCACACTTTGGCGGAAATCAAAGGGAACAGGCTGTTCGCCGACTCGCCTCTGGTGCGGCAAGGGAGGCTGAGCGTGGTTCCCTTGACCGACGCTCAGTTCAAGTTCCTGATGGGCGCGTGAAGTCCGCGTGATCCCGATTCAGTTGGCTTTGGCGTCCCGGTTGATGAGGGCTTGATCCACGAAGAATCCGATTCCGATTGCCAGCGGAATCACTCCGAAAGTGGCCGCAATGAGTGCGTCCGGTTCGGCGCGGCCGATCAGAACGAAGGTTGCGATGTATCCCAGCGCTCCTGCCGTCAGCAGAATTCCTGACCGCCGCGAACGCGCGGACTCGGAAAGCTCTTCCTGCATCGGCACATTTACGCCACGGGCAATTGCGGCGAGTCGCTCTTCGCTGCGCAGTTGCCGAACGCGAAAAAATGTGTACAGCGCGGCCATAGGGATTCCCAGGCTCATCACTACCGCGGCCAGTCCAATAATGTTGCCATCCATAAACGCCTCCGCCGCAGCGGAAGTTTCCGCTGCCGGTTTTAGATACGCATGCCGTCGACAAAAGTTCCAGTTCTCATTGTTTTTTCGTGAGCGGCGAAGACTGGATGATGGGGAGGCACTCGGGATCTGGCCAGAAAAGCTCATCATACAGCTCCGCCTGACAAATCTTTGCAAAACTGCCGCTCCACGTTAGCAACCCCGCAGTTACACTGAACCTTCCTAGCGATTAGAAGGAAACCACCAAGATGAAGGTTGACCGAAGCGAGCCGAGATTTTCGATCGGGTGTCTAAGTTTCCTGGCCGCTTGTGTTTGCGCGCTGGCGCTCGCTCCTCAAGGGTCCGCTCAAGAGACCCAGGAAAAAGTTCAGGTCAACGACGTAACGCGCAACTTCGCCCTGCACCTGCCAGCCGGATACAACGCCGATCACCACTATCCCGTCGTGATCCTGTTTCACGGCAGCAATCAGGATGCTGACGACCTGGAGCGCATCACTCATTTCAACCAGCTGGCGGATAAAGAGGGCATTATTACGATTTTCCCGCGCGCGCAGGGACAGTGGAATTTCGGGGTTCATGCGGAGACGCAGTCGCAGGCTCCGCAGCGCTATGGCCGCCGCAGAGGCTTCGGATATCCCGGCGGCGGTGGTGGCGGCGGCTACCCGGGAGGCGGAGGCGGTGGTTATCCGGGAGGTGGGGGCGGAGGTCAAAATCCTGGGGAAACACGGAATCGCCCCGAGCCTGCCGACGACGTTGCCTTCGTAGGCGAAATTTTGGATCAACTTGCCCTGAAGTATTCTTTGGACGTTCACCGCGTCTACGCCACGGGGCTGGGAGACGGCGGGTTTATGGCGGAGCGACTCGGGTGCGCAATGGCCGACCGGATCGCGGCCATTGGAGCGGTTGGGGCGAGTTTCCCGAAGACGATGATTTGCCTTCCCTCCAGACCTATCTCTGTACTTTTGATCGAGGGTACGGCGGATCCGCTGGTTCCTTACAATGGCGGCACCTTCAAAGAACGACGCTTCCCGGTGCTTTCCGCGGAGAAGAGCGCAGAGGCGTGGGCGAAGTTCGATCGCTGTGCGGAGAAACCAGCGCAGGGCAAAATCGCTCCGGTGGACAAGGGTGGCAAGGAAAGCAAGACTTTTGCTTTCAGTGGATGCCAGGGTAATGCTGAAGTCGAACTTTATGCCGTAAAGGATGGCGGCAATACGTGGCCGGGCGGCGAGGTTTTCACTACCGAGAGCGAAGTGGCAAGACCAGCAACGCCCTCAATGCGAGCGACGCGTTGTGGAATTTCTTTTCCAAGGCGAAGCTTCCGGATTCCACTGATAGCGGCAAATAGATTGACATTTGAGCACGGCCGAAATGGGTGGCAGTTATCGCCACCCCTCACCACGCCCTGAATCTTTCCATTTGGCCTATGTCGCGGCGGCCTTGATCCAGCGAGATCTGGATTGCAGCTTTCAATCTTTGCTGATCGTCCCGGTGGAGTTTGGTGAATTTGAACGGCTGCTGAATCCAGGAGACTGGAGGCAGCATTTCGACAGCGCCGAAGACCGATCCGTTGCCGGTAAGAAACATGAGCTTTACCTGGGAGCCCTGATTCAAGGGCTTGTCCAGACCCAGCAGGCCGCCGGTGGCGGAGATGACTTGAAGTCTGCCCAGCACACGGCTGCCATTTTCACAGCGCAGCACGGCATGGGTGATTTCTATGAAAGACGTGCGCGGGGCTCGCTTCGGAGCGGGGTGTGGGGAAGGGATCGGCATTTGGCTTGATCGAGTATGGGAGATGTTGGTTCGAAAGGGGAGATTACGGAAGGCGCTTTGAACTCGCGTTTTAGGACAGGGATGAACCCCGCGCCTTGCAAGAAATCCCCACTTCTCGCAAAGGAAGCGAGAAATGGGGCACCCGATCGATAGGGTTGGTGAACTAGCGAGCCTGGGCCGTTTCTTTGGTGTTCTGAACAGCATTCACGAAGGCTTGCGCGTCGGGATTGTTGCTCTTGACGTCGCCTTTCAGAATGTCGCTGAAGGGAACCTTCTTGCCGTACCACGCTTCAGTGGCTTTGTTATCTTGCTGTATTTCGGCTCCGTTCAAGGATGCTCCGATGAACGCGCCTTTACTGGTCGAGTAGGTCAGGATGCCGGCTTTGTATCCGGCATCGACGGAAGCGGAGCGGCCAACCGGACCGGCTGCGGCGGAGACGTCGGCTCCCAGTTTAATGTGGCCTCTCATCAAATCATTCATGCCTTCGTCGTTCATGACGAACATCATGAGGTCGCTGCTCTTGCCGCCGATCTGCGGTCCCCAGCTAATGCCTGAAACTGCAAATGGTGCAGGAGAGCTCCACATACCGTTGCTGGTCTTGCAACTGGCGACTCCGTCTCCGTGCTCGCCGCCTATTACAAATGCGCCTTTCACGAGTTTAGGAATTACGGCTACGCATTTCGCGCGATCGAGCACGTCCTTCGGGACGCCTTTGTCGGGATCTGCGGAAGTGATGTGTTGAACGGTTTCGGTGGCTCGTTGCAATTCGGAATCTGCGGAGTTGTCGTCTTTCGGCCCCGCAGCCCAGGCGAGAGTTGCCAGACCGAGGGACAGCACTCCTACGGTGATTTTGTACTTCATATTTTCTCTTTCCTCCTTAACTTTCTGGTTGCAGGTTGGATTCAAAGAAGAGGATTTCGGTTTTCGGGAATGAGGGCGTGAGAGTTGGAGTACAGCAATCACCTCAGTTGTTGCGCCGTTTAACTCGCATTTTTGTAGCGTCGATGCAAATCGCGCGCATTTGTAATCGCGCGAATTGACCCATCCGGCGAGTAGAGAATATCCTTGTAGTTGAAATTGAAATTCATTTTCAAGATCGATCTTTTCCCAGGCTGGGATATCTAAGAGTAAAAAAGGGCAAGTCATAAATGTTGCAGGCTTTTATCATCACGTTGCGCGAGGGGGTTGAAGCGGCCCTGATCGTGGGCATTACCTTGGCGTATCTGGCCAAGATTGGGCGCAATGACCTGCGAAAGACGGTGTATGCGGCTTTGAGCGCGGCTTTTGTCGGCAGTATTGGCGTGGCAATCTTAATGGCGCGGCTCGGCTTGAATGAAGACGCATTTGAGGGCTGGGTGATGCTGGTGGCGGCATTCTTCGTCGTGACGATGGTGATTTTCATGATGAAGACGGGCCGCAAGCTGAAGGGGGAAATTGAAGGCAAAGTTGGACGGTTGGCCGGCAAGAACGCGTGGATTGGACTGTTTTTCTTCGTGTTTCTGATGGTGCTGCGCGAGGGCGCAGAGACGGTTTTGATTTTGTCTGCGGTGACGCTGAATTCGACTGAGTTGATGAGTTTTCTCGGGACGCTGCTGGGCGTAGGAGCGGCGATTGCATTTGGGGTGATGTTTGTGAAGGGAAGCGTGCGGATTAACCTGCAAAAGTTTTTCCGCGTAACCACCGCGATTCTCTTTCTGATCGCGGCGCAGTTGGTGGTTTCGGCATTGCATGAGCTTTCTGAGACGGGCATGTTGCCTTCGTCGAAAGAAGAGATGGCGCTCATCGGGCCGATCGTCAGCAATCAATGGTTTTTCTTTGTCACGATTCTGGCGCTGGCGGGGCTGATGGTTTTGTTCGATGCCCGGCGGCGGCAGCCAGCGGCGATTTCCACTTCTCCAGCGGCACGGCGCAAGGCGGCGTGGACGGCCCGCAAGGAGCGCTTGTGGATGGGCGCGCTTTACGGCTTTTCCTTTGTGTTTATTACATTGATTACGGCAGAATTCATTTACGCGCAAAGCGTGAACGCGCTTTCGCCGGCAACCGAGGTTAAGTTTACGAATGGCCAGTTGATCATCCCGCTCTCACAGGTTGCGGACGGAGATTTGCATCGATATCAGGCGAAGGAAAACGGGACGGAAGTTCGGTTCTGGTTGTATCAGAAGCCGGATGGAAAGATTGCGACAGTGTTCGATGCGTGCGACATCTGCGGAGCGGTTGGCTTCTACAAGACTTCTACGGGCGTAGTTTGCAAAAATTGCGCTGCTCCGATTGTTCCGCAATCGGTGGGCTCGACGGGTGGATGCAACCCGATTCCGTTGAAGTCGACGCAGACCACGGACGCGATAACGATCCAGGAGGCGGACATCGCGGCCGGCAGCCACGTGTTCGAGACGAAGTAAGTGTTCGTCCGCCTTGTTTACGAATCCTTCCGGCGGCAGAAGCGCCGCAAATTGCTGGCTGGCGCGGCAATCGCCCTGGGCGTGACGGTAGCGACGGCGATGATCGGCGTGGCCACCGACATCGGCGACAAAATGAATCGCGAACTGCGGAGTTTTGGCGCGAACATCCTGGTGACTCCGCAGGAAGATACGCTGGATGTGGAGATTGGCGGCGTAAACCTTAAGCCGCCGAGCGACGGCGCATTCCTGAACGAAGCCGACCTTCCGAAGATCAAAGGCATATTCTGGCATAACAACATTACCGGATTTGCTCCGATGCTGCCGGTCAGCGTAAGCGTGCGGCATAACGGCAAAGACGAGAGCACGACTCTGCTTGGAACCTACTTCGCGAAGCGGATAACTTTCGGGAAAGAGGAATTTACTGCGGGGGTTCGATCGATCGACCCGTTCTGGAAGGTTGCAGGCGAATGGCCCACGGATGGTTCTAGAGATGTGCTGGTTGGCGAGCGGCTGGCGGAAAAGTTGAGCATCAAAGCCGGCGATGCGATTGCGGTTTCCGGCCGGCCGTTGCGGGTAAGCGGAGTTCTTTCTACCGGCGGCAACGAGGATGATGAGTTTGTGGGACCGCTGGATTTGGCGCAGGAAATCCTGGGCAAGCCGGGCGCGGTAAGGCGAGTTTATGTGAGCGCGCTGACCAAGCCGGAAGACGCTTTTGCGCGGCGCGATCCGAAGAGTTTGTCAGGCGCGATCTATGACCGTTGGTATTGCTCGCCTTATCCACAGTCGATTGCCTTCCAACTGGCGGAGGCGATTCCATACTCGCACGCGGAGCAGATTCGGCAGGTCGCGCAGAATGAAGGCGCGGTGCTGACGCGGATCGAAGGATTGATTTTTCTGGTGACACTGGCAGCTTTGTTCGCGTCTGCGTTGGCAGTTTCGGCTGCGATGGCTACCGCGATTTTTGAACGGCGCGCTGAAGTCGGGCTGATGAAGGCGCTGGGCGCGGGGAGGGTGGCGGTCGCATCCGTATTTTTTGCGGAAGCTACTTTGCTGGCTCTGGCGGCCGGAGTGGTTGGGTTTGTGGTCGGTGAAATACTGGCGCGAGAAATCGGAAGATCGATTTTCAGTTCGCAAATTTCGATTCAGCCGGCGCTTTTCCCGGTGATTTTGGGAATTGCGGTGATGGTCACGTTTGCGGGGAGTGCGGCTGCGATTCGGAAAGCTGTGGCAATGGATCCGGTGTTTGCCTTGCGAGGGGAATTGTGAGTACGGTTTCGCAAACGGCCGAGGAAGTTCGAGCGCACCGGGCGCAGGTGGCGCATACATCGATGTTTGTGCGAATGCTGTTGCGGGCGGCAATACTGCGGCCGGGGCGTGCGGCCTCTGCATTATTCGCGATGGTTGTTGCTGCGGCGGTGACCACGGCAATGATGGATTTGTATATCGACGTGCAGGCCAAGCTGCAAAGGGAATTTCGCGGCTACGGCGCGAATATCATCGTGGTTGGAAAAGATGGCGCTTCCCTTCCCTCTGGCGTGCAGGCGCAGGTTGACGCTGTAATCGCCGGTCGCGGAGTGGCTGCGCCTTTTGGATTAGTTGTGGCGCGAACCAGCAACGGACAATCGATTGTGGTTGCGGGCACGGATTTTGATCGCGTGAGGCAGTTGGATCGGTGGTGGTCCGTAAGCGCCTGGCCTGCGGGCTCGAATCAGGCGCTGGTTGGGGTAAGAGCTTTACCGGTGGTTTCACCGAGGAATCAGCCGTTTGATTTAAGTTTTCAGGGCAAGACGATTCATCTAACTTCCGCGGGAACGGTGCGAACTGGAGGCGCGGAAGACAGCCGCATTTACTTGTCACTGGCAGATTTTACGGCCTGGACCGGGGTGCAGGCTTCGACGATGGAAGTGGCGGCTTCCGGCTCTCCAGAGGAGATCGCGGCGGTCATGAAGGAATTGTCTTCGATTATTCCTGCGGCGGAAGTAAGACCGGTGCGGCAGATCATGGAAGGCGAGGCGCGGGTGTTGGGAAAGACGCGCTCAACTTTGCTGGCTGCGGCAGCGTTGATCATTTTAACGGCCGCTTTGTGCGTGCTCTCTACACTGATGGGATGGGTATTTGACCGGCGGCGCGATTTTGCCATCATGAAAGCGTTGGGAGCGTCGGATCGATTGCTGAATGGATTTTTCGCCACGGAAGCGGCTGCGTTGGGCGCTGCGGGCGCGGTGATTGGATTTGTGTTCGGCCTCGGCATAGCGGCCTGGATCGGTAGAGCGAATTTTCATGCGCCCGTGGCGCCGCACTTCAGCGTGCTGCCTCTGGTGGTGGCTGGTAGCATAGTGATTACGCTGCTGGCGGCGATTTTTCCGATTTCGATGCTGCGCAGAGTTCAGCCTGCCGCAATTCTGAGGGGAGAGTGAAGTGATTCAGATTAAAGATGTCACGAAGCTCTATCCGGCGAAAGGCGTGGGCAGTGGCG
>DASXEG010000138.1:0-10308 GCA_036490235.1 Candidatus Sulfotelmatobacter sp.
GCCGACAAAGGCTGCGACTGCTTGCACCCATCACGATAAATCGCCACAGCCTTGATCCCCAGCTTCCATGCCTGATGATAAGTTTCCATGATGTCTTCCACGGTTGCGCCGTTAGGAAGATTCACAGTCTTCGAAATCGCGCCGGAGATTAAAGGCTGCGTAGCCGCCATCATCCGCAGATGCCCCATGTAAGCAATCGACCGCGTACCCTTAGCCGGCTTAAACGAGCAATCGAAAACAGCAAGATGTTCGTCCTCAATATGCGGCGCACCTTCAATCGTGCCAGTAGCATCGATGTAAGAAACGATCGCGTCCGTCTGCTCATGCGTGTATCCAAGTTTGAACAAAGCCGACGGCACGGTGTTGTTCACAATCTTGATCATCCCTCCACCAACCAACTTCTTGAATTTAACCAGCGCAAGGTCCGGTTCCACCCCTGTTGTAGAACAGTCCATCATGAAACCGATCGTTCCGGTGGGGGCCAGGACTGTTACTTGGGAATTTCTGTAACCGTGTTTTTCGCCGTGGGCCAGGGCTTCGTCCCAGGTTGCTTTGCTTGCTTCGTAAAGAGAGGTTGGGACATTGTTTTTATTTATGTTGTTCACTGACGCTCGGTGCATGCGGATTACGTCTAAAAATGGTTCGCGGTTGAGATACCAGCCGGGGCAGGCAGAGCCGGGCATTTTTTCCGCTTCGGAAATTCCCAGGCGAGTGCGCACAGTTTCTGTTGCCGGCGATAGTGGTTCGCATTGTTCTGCTATGCGTGAGCTTTGCAGATATGCTTCGCCGCACATGATTGCGGTTACGCAGGCTGCGTAGTCGCGACCGCCATCGGAGTCATACGGCAGGCCAGCGGCCATCAGCAGTGCGCCTAGATTTGCATAGCCCAGGCCTAGTGGACGATAGTCGTGCGAGTTGCGCATGATTTTTTCTGTCGGATATCCGGCGTTGTCTACGAGAATTTCCTGCGCTGTGATCAGGACGTCTACTGCGTGGCGGTAGGCTTCCACGTCGAATGTGCCGTTGGGCGCGAACTTCAGGAGATTCAGGCTGGCTAGATTGCAGGCTGAATCGTCCAGGAACATGTATTCGCTGCACGGATTGCTGGCGTTGATTCTTGCTGTGTTCTTGCTGGTGTGCCAGCGATTGACGGTCGTGTCGTACTGCATGCCGGGATCGCCGCAGTGCCAGGTGGCTTCGGAAATTTTGTGCAGCAGATCTTTGGCTTTGTGGGTATTCATTACGCTGCCGTCCTGCACCTTCTTCGTGGAAAAGTCGGTGTCGCGGACTACGGCGTACATGAAGTCGTCGGTTACTCGGACGGAGTTGTTTGCGTTCTGGAAAAAGATGGAGCTGTAGGCATCGGAGTCGGGATGCGAGCCGTCGTAGCCTTGGGCTACGAGAGCGTGGGCTTTGGCTTCTTCTTTTTGTTTGCACTCAATGAAGTCGACGATATCTGGATGGTCGACGTTGAGGATGACCATCTTGGCTGCGCGGCGAGTTTTTCCGCCTGATTTAATTACGCCGGCGAAGGCGTCGAAGCCTTTCATGAAGCTTAATGGGCCACTGGCTGTGCCGCCGCCGGAGAGCGTTTCAGTGGATGAGCGCAATGTAGAAAGATTCGTGCCGGTGCCAGATCCCCACTTGAACAACATGCCTTCGGTTTTTGCCAGCGTGAGGATCGAATCCAGAGAATCCTTTACTGAATTGATGAAGCAGGCGGAGCACTGCGGCCGCGTGTAACCGGCTACGCCGAATTCTACTTGTTGTGTTTCACGATTCCAGTGCCAGTTCTGGCCGTCGGAGTTGGGCTCGATGCGATCGCACCCTACGTTGAACCAGACAGGCGAGTTGAAGGCGGCGTACTGGCGCAGGAGAATGTGCGCTAGTTCGTCGTGGAAAGTTGCGCCGTCTTCGGGCGTCTTGAAATAGCCCTGCGACATGCCCCAGTCGCGAATGGTTTCGGCTACGCGGGTGATGAGCTGGCGGACTCCGGTTTCGCGCTCGGGCGTGCCGATTTTGCCGTGCAAGTATTTGCTGGCGACGATGTTAGTCGCGGTCATCGACCAGTCTTTGGGGATCTCGACTTCTTTCTGCTCGAAGATCACGTTGCCTTTGGCATCGGTGATGGCGGCGGTGCGGAACTCCCACTCGAGTTCGTCGTAGGGGGAGACGCCGGGTTTGGTGAAGAGGCGGCGGAAGGCGAGACCGGAGGCCTTTTTGCCTGGGGCAACAGGGGATGCGGCAGCGGCCGCAGGGGAATTTACGGTGGTCGTTTTAACTTCTGGCATTGCTTTCTCCATTAATAATTAGATTCTATCGGCCTCAATCGGCTCCATGGGGTTGGAGGGGAATTTGGTCGGGTCCGAACGGGCGGCATTCGGGGTAAGGCGTGTGTTGTAAAGAGCGAATTTACGTTGAGGAGATGTCTGAGCGACATCGGACCTCGTCGTAGTTTCGTTCGGGGCTAAAGCCCCTTCCCATTTCAAAGAACTTGAACACGGCGCTAAGGCACCGCTCATCTACGGACGACTAAAGTCGCGCTTCCCTGGTTCTCAAGCGTCCCTACGGGACGCGGTTACCTCTTTCTCGAGCTGACCCGGCGTTGAAACGCCGGGCTATTTTCAATCGTCTCTATGAGACGGTAGCGCTTAACCGCGCACCGCCCGAAATCGCCCTAGAAACCTGAGGGCAAGGGCTGAGCACAGTGTCGATTGGCGTTACAGCCAGAATCCATGGGAGTGGGATCGACCGCTGCATCCACTTTTGCCGCGTGGTCTGTCGTACTCATAACCGAAACTGGCCCGGATGCGCGCTCTACGCTTGCCCACTCCAATGACGAGGAGAAGCCTGCTGGAATGCCGCTGGCCTTCTCCGCGGAGGAGATCAGCCATTGATTCAGTGCATTGCAGATGCTGCGGCGCTGGTCTTCATCTTCGATAACCACGAAACGCAGGAAACAGTGACCGGAGGCGAGGCGCTCGCGCATGGGATTTGGCCTTGTGAACATGCGATCGAGGACGAAGGCCATGTCGTCGTCTTCGGAAAATTGGAGGACGGCCAGCATACGGCTGACAGGTGCTTCCGCGGCGGAAGTCTCACATATTTCTTCGGCAATCGCGAAAATCCCGGGTTTGCTGGGGACAACCAGCAGGCTGTGGAGGGAATCGCAGAGAACCCAGCGCGACCATTGGAGGCGGCGCGGGTCGGGTGGCCGATTGAATCCGTGCCGTGCGAGGGAATCGGAGACGAGACGGGTTAGGGCTTCCATTTGGGCTCCTTGACTGCCGGGGCTAAAGCCCGGTCAATTACCAGCGTTACGCGACTTTAAAGCGCCGCTCTTCCACGCTTCGCGCATCCCGCGCTCGTTCTGGTATTTCTGGTTTTCAGCTCTTTCGTTCTCCGGGGGGAGGAACCGGTGAACGATCACCGCACCTAACCTTCTGGCCTTTATTTTTTTCTTGTCTTTATTTCCTGGTCTTTATCTTTATCTGGTCTAAGGGGCGGGATCGGGTCACCTCTGCCCAGCCAGCCGCCCCGGGTTTGGTTGATAGTTTGTTGTTTCGCGGAACCCACCCCGTTCCCGCAAGGAAGGTCCCCAAATGTCCTACGGGATTGCAAACTTACTCCCCCTTATTGTACCTGTCAAGAGGGAAACACAATAGGTTGTATCTCCAGCAATGACGGCCTTGATGCGGGGGCGGAGAAGTTTTTTCCACAGTGAAAGCAAAGTTTCAAGGTGGCAAGGTTTCAAAGTTGCACGGTGGCCGAGTTTCAAGGTGGAAAGTTCCTTCGGGGTTTCGGGGTTATGGTTTCGGTGCTGGTTTTGTCTTTGAAACTTTGAAACCTGTGAAACTTTGAAACATTGCAATCACAGCGACTGTGAGATCGGGGCGCGGCGGCCGCGATCAGGTTGTGGCGATTTGCGAATCATGTGTGGTGGCATGGCGGTTGCGGGATCGATCTCGCGTGTGCGGGATTTTCGCGCGGATCGCCAGACCTCGTCGAAAGATGATGTTGCTGCCATATCTTGCTCTGCTTCGGCAGCGGCTGCTAGAAGAGGTACGTAAACGTCCTCGAAGATTTGGCGTGGATGGATACGAAGAACACAGTCGGAAGATTCGACCAGGTAATCGCCCTTGCGGCCGGAATGTTGACGGCCGAGAGCATCCGTGAAAGTTAGGCAGGAGGTGAGTTGCTTGGCTTTGACGAGAAAACGCGTGCGATAGGTAACCCATTCGTTTATCGATTTCATGAGTGCAGACCAGTTTTGTTGTCAGTGAATCGTGATCGGTAAATGGCTGTGAGGTTTCGCGTTTGCCCGGACCGATCGTTGTCTCGGTGCGAGTTCAACTCATTTTTTGTGAGAGGGGCGAAAGTGAATGTACGAGCGAATGGGCGCGCGGTCAATTCAGTATTTTTGGTGCAGTTGAGGAAATATCAGTGCGGTAATGTGACGAGTGAACATTGTTGATGTGATCAATTTTCGAGTGCGGCGAAGGGGCGTGAACCGCGGGTTTTCGAGATTAGTGCGAATCTAGGGGAAAGACCTGAGGGGAGGAGCGGAGTATTGTCCACAGAGCGTGCACAGGAAATGCAGAAAGGCAGTCGCCGGTTGCCGTGGTCAGTTGCCAGTGATTTAGCGCTTGTGCCTTCGCGGAAGAGATGTCTGATCAATTTTTTGTGCGAATTTTTATTCGAATTCAACTTCTCCCTAAAGCGGGGAGAAGCGGGGCACCCGGGTTATCGGAAACACCTGAGGGAATAAGGTTCACGAGGAGTGGAAGAATTTTCCGGGCGAAGTTTCTGCGGGAAATCTGTCTTAACGAAACGTCAGAAGTCTCAGTAGCTTGGAGAGCGCGCATGAACGGAACAGTTTTTGCTAATGCTTTGGATGAGGCAAACAAATTCTTTAATAGGAGGAATGATGACAACCGATCCGGTTTGCGGAATGAAAATTGATGAGCGAAGATCGGAATTTCACACGCAGTTTGCCGGAAGAAAATATTCTTTCTGCTCGGAGGAGTGCAAGAAAGAGTTTGAGGCCGATCCGGAAGAATTTGTGGAGACTTCGGCTGTAGCGTAGAACGAATTGGATGTAAGAGGAAGGCCCCACCGTTTGGCGGGGCCTTTTCTTAGCTAATACCCGATTGCGTCTTGGCTAGATTTGTGGATTTTGCTCGCTCCGCTCGCTCGACGGGCGAAGGCGCCCGTCCCCACACGAGCATGTTTCCATCCAGCGCGCTTCTAGCGGGCCATGGCTGGTTCTAATACCGTCTTGCCGCTTTTGAAGGCTTCGTAGCGGCTGTTGACTTCATCCCAGTTCACTACGTTCCACCACGCCGTTAGATATTCGGGACGGCGATTGTTGTATTTCAGGTAGTAGGCGTGTTCCCAGACGTCGTTGCCGAAGATCGGGAAGTGACCCTGGGAAATCGGGCTGTCCTGATTGGGCGTGCTCATGATGTGGACTTCGCCGCCCGGCTTGCCTGCGAGCCAAACCCATCCGGAGCCAAATTGCTTTGCGCCAGTGTCGTTGAACTTGGCCTGGAAATCTTTGAAGTTGCCGAAAGTCTTGGTGATGGCCTGCGCGATGGGGCCGTTGGGATCGCCGCCGCCTTTGGGCTTCATGATCTTCCAGAACATGGTGTGGTTGACGTGGCCACCGCCGTTATTGCGGACGGCTCCGCGGATGTCTTCGGGGATCGAGTTCAGGTCGCGGATGAGTTCTTCGGCGGTTTTCTTGCCTAGCTCGGGATGCTTTTCGATGGCGGCGTTGAGATTTTTTACGTAGGCACCGTGGTGCATGTCGTGATGAAGAGTCATCGTTTGCTTATCGATGGTGGGCTCGAGAGCTGCGTAGTCGTAAGGCAGCGGTGGTAGTTCAAATGCCATGATTTTCTCCTCCGAGTTCTAATTGTACTGATGATGCAGGGGGAAGTGGGGATTCAGGGGGAGCTCTTCGTTTGCGATTGACGCAGCGCATCTCGCGCGCGCAGTTGAGAGGAGGGAGAGATCCCTCAGCCCGCTGGTGAAAACGCGGGCGTTCGGAATGACCAGTGCGGTGAGCTCGAATTTTACTGCATGAGGCGCTTCAGGGCAGTTCTGGCGTTGGGCGGGTGTGCGAGTTCTCGAAGAAAGAAAGGAATTGCTGGTATTCGTTGATGGCCGGTGGGCTGCGGGGTCTTTAACGTTGAGACTCTTAGAACTCATGATAAATACTTCTGCATTATTTCTGCTTTTCCGTATTTTGGCATCTTACGAGGCCCCTATCGCAAATTTTCTTGCGTTTGCAGGGCAGTTACAAAAACTTATTTTTTTAACTCTACCGGCCAGTTGGTGACTAACTGGAGTGGGGCTGGGGCTTCGTCCTGGGAGTGATTTACCAGCAGGCGCTTGCCATCGGCGGTTGCGTCGAAGGATACGCCGAAGCCGGGTGAGGAGGCATGGAACAGGCGTTGGGGCGTGCCTACTTCGATTTCTAATCCTTTTGGCGTTACTTCGCAGACGAAGATGCTATCGCTTAGATCTTTGAAGAACAGTTCTCTTCCGTTTCCACTCCATGAGGGGTAGGTTCCGCTGTTGGCCGAAACTCGCCATTTGCCTTTTCCGCCGGGGAAAGTGGTGATGTAAAGTTCCTCCTGCCCGGACTCGTCGGACGCGTAGGCTACCCAGCGTCCGTCGGGGGAGATGCGATAGGCGATGATGGTGGACTGAGCGGATGGGGGCTGCACTACTGCCACTGGTTTGGCGTCGCCACCGAGGGGACGCATCCAGAGAGAAACCATTTTTTCGCCTTCGCCCCAAAGATAGGTGAGATATTTTCCATCCGGGGTCAGACCGGGAACATGGTAGTTATTCTGATCGGGGGCCAATGTTTTCTCGGGGCCGCTGCCGTCGGAGGCCTTGGAGCGAATTTCTACATTGCCGCCACCCGAGGCGACCAGCGCCGAGAAGATGATGGTTTTGCCATCCGGAGACCAGGACGGTTCCTGATCTACCTGTTGATCGAAGGTAATCCGGGTTTTTGTTTTGCGATCGAAGTCGATGGTCCAAATGTCTGGGCCGCTGGCGAAGGCGGCGCGTTTGTTGTCCGGCGAGAGCCGCACATCCCGGATGCCCAGCGGAGAGCCCGCGCTCGAGCCCGCATCTTGAGCGCTGTAGTCGTCGAGCTCCTTACCTGAGCGGTCGAACATGACGAGGTGGCTTTTTGCTGCGTCAAGACTGCCTCGCTGGTAAATCATGACGCCGTTCTGGGAGACGGCAAAAACGCTGCGCCACACGCCGACATCGTCGCGGACGTTGTTCACAACCGGGGTTGGCGAACCTGACAGAGTTCCGCTTTGCGGATCGAAGGGCTGCGCTACGAGCGCCGCGCCGGCGCGGTAGAGAAGATAGCCGGATGCATACTCCGCGGCGGAATCGGAGGTGAGAATCTGGCGGGATGCCGTGCTGTCGATGGAGCCAAGGTAAACGCCGTTTTGTCTGGGATCGCCTCCGGTGTGACTGGTGGCTAGAAAAATGAAATGTTTGCCATCGGGCAGGAACCAGGGCCAGCGATGGGTGGTGTGCCTGGTGCGGTCGATTACGGTGGCCGGCTGGGAGACGCCGCCTTGGGCGTTTACTTTAAACAGCGGACCGGTGAAATCCGCTGCGAATACTATGACATCGTTGGTGCCCCAGGTTCCGCCGCGAGAGTTTGGCGCGTCGGCGACGATGGCGACTGCACCGCCTGTGGCGGGGATACGGAGCAATTTGCTGCCGGCAAAGAAGCCTATATTGTGGCCATCGGGAGACCAGAACGGATGCGACGCGCCGGTGGTGCCGTCGAGGGGTAGCGCGAGGTCGCTGCTTAGCGAGCGGACGAAGAGCTGCTTGACGTCTCCGGAGTGGACGACGAAGGCGATTTTGTCGCCTTGCGGGGAAAGGACTGGCATGCCTCCGGCGTCTCCGGTGGCGTCGAGGGAAAACTTGTCGGGTGGAGCGATTTCGGCGTGGATTGAGAGCGGAACTTCTGAGGATCTTGCCCAGCGATATCCGGCGAAGAGGGCGAGTAATAAGAGGATGAGGGCTAGAACGCCCATGCCGGCGAGGAAAGATTTGCTTATTGGAGAGTGTTTTAATTCGGAGGGCGATGACGGAGTGGACGATGCCTCCGAGATCCAGCGCAGGTCCATTGCGATGTCGTGCGCGGACTGGATGCGATCGGCGGGATCTTTGGCCAGACAGGCGCGGACCACGCGATCGAGCATAATTGGTGCTAGCGGCTGGCTAACGCTAACTGGCTCTGGATCTTTTTCGAGAATGGCGGTGAATACGCTTAGCTGGGACTTGCCTTCGAAGGCGCGATGCCCGGTGAGCATTTCGTAGAGGACGCAGCCGAAGCTGAAGAGATCGCTGCGGGCATCGGCTTCGGCGCCTTGCAGAACTTCAGGAGCCATGTACTGGAATGTGCCTACGATGGAGCCCTTTTGCGTTAGCGGCGAGGCTGCCGCCGTGAGCGAGGCCAGGTTCATGGTCGGCGAGGACGGGGTGAGCGGCCCGATGGCGCGGGAGGCAATCGAGACTTCCGGTTTGGCCAGGCCGAAGTCCATCAGCTTTGCGCCGGCTTTCGTCAGCATGATGTTGGCGGGCTTGAGATCGCGATGGATGATGCCGCGCTGGTGAGCCGTCTCCAGGGCTTGCGCGATTTCAATGGCGATTTTCAGTGCCTGATCGATGGGCAGGGCGCCTTTTATCAGGCGCTCGGCCAGGGTGTGGCCCTCGAGATACTCCATGACAAGGAAGTTGGTGGAGTCCTGCGTGCCGATGTCGTGGAGGGTGCAGATGTTCGCGTGTTGAAGCGCAGAGATGGCTTTGGCCTCGCGCTCCATGCGCTGCTTTAGTTCGGGATCGGAAGAAAGATGCGCGGGCAGAACTTTGATAGCGACGGTGCGATCCAGGCGTGTGTCTTTGGCGCGGTAGACCTCGCCCATGCCGCCCGCGCCGAGTGGAGCAATGATTTCGTATGGGCCGAATCGAGTGCCAGAAGGAACGGGCATGCGTCGCGGCCATTATAGTCCGGTTGGAGGCGGGACGATCGTAGGGAGCTTCCCGGGTGGTGGTTGAATCTTAGGAGGATGCGGATTTTGCTTTTGCGGCGGCTGGACCGAGTACTTCACGGACTTTCCGTGAGAGGGCTTGAAGAGTGAAGGGCTTCTGCAGAAACGCTTTTTGCGGACGAGCAGCAGAGGGCATGGCGTCTTCGGCGTAGCCGGAGAGATACAGGACCTTGACGCCGGGGCGCGAGGCCAGAATTTGTTGAGCGAGTTCGTGGCCGCTTAGGCCGGGCATGACTACGTCGGTGACGACGAGGTGAATGGTTTCCGGGTGGGCTGCGGCGAGTGCGAGGGCAGCGTTGCCGTTTTGTGCTTCGAGAACATGGTAGCCGCGCGAGACGAGAGTTTCGCGCACGAGCTGGCGGACGGATTCTTCGTCTTCGACCAGCAGGATGGTTTCGGAGCCGTCGCCGGCCGCGACGGGCGCGGAGGCGGTGATGGCCTCGGAGGGCTCGTCGACGCGGGGGAAATAGATTGTGAATGTGGTGCCGCGGTCGGGCTCACTTTGCACGAAGACGTATCCGCCACTTTGCTTGATGATGCCGTAGACGGTGGAGAGTCCGAGGCCGGTGCCTTTGCCTTTTTCCTTGGTGGTGAAAAATGGCTCGAAGACGCGGACCTGAGTTTCGCGGTCCATGCCGTGGCCGTTGTCGCTGACGGAGATCATCACGTAGGGGCCGCGCTTGATGAAGGTGTTTTCGGGGCGGTAAGACTCGTCAAGATTCACGCTGGCGGTGCGAATGCAGATTTTGCCGCCGTTAGGGATCGCGTCTTTGGCGTTGACGACGAGATTCATGAGCACTTGCTCGAGCTGTCCGGCATCGGCCCGGGTGCAGCCTACATCGGGCGCGAGAGTCGTGGTGAGTTCGATGTCCTCGCCGATGAGCGGGCGCAAGAGGCGCTCCATATCTTTGACGACTGCGTTTACGTCGATGACTTTGAGTTCGAGAAGCTGTTTGCGGCTGAAGGCGAGAAGCTGGCGCGTCAGGGCTGTGGCGCGGTCGGAGGCTTGCTGAATGGATTCGATTTTCGCGTGCAGAGGATCCTCGGGCGCGGTCTTATCGAGAAGAACTTCGGTGTATCCGCTGACGACCATCAGCAGATTGTTGAAGTCGTGGGCGATGCCTCCGGCCAGGCGGCCGACGGCTTCCATTTTTTGGGCCTGGCGGAACTGATCTTCGAGCACGCGTCTCTCGGTGATGTCTTCGGC
>DASXEG010000100.1:0-26366 GCA_036490235.1 Candidatus Sulfotelmatobacter sp.
GCGTGCGATCCGGATCGGTCAAGAATCTGTGAATAAGCGAGCTGCGCGGCCAGATACTTGAGGCTTTTGCGGCCGAGCGCACGATCGAGAATGATTAGCCCCTCCCGCATATCCGCCAACGAAGCATTCAGATTGCCAGACTGGGCATAGGCCTTGCCGCGAAGAATGTATTCCCATCCAGTGAGCCAGTGGTCCTCCCCGCGGGTTCGCCGGCAAATGTCGAGAGCACGCTGAAAGTCGTCCACCGCCGCGGAGCTGTGTCCTTCGGACAATGCCAGCCACGCCTGCGACTCGAAGAACAGAGCGAAATCGTCGTCCGTTAAATCGCGAGCCGATTTCAACTCTACAGAAGCTTTCTTAAGATATTCGGCAGCCTGATGCAGGCGCTTCTGGGCGAGGGCGGCCTGCGCCAGGTTCGTCAGTGACCGCATAGCGGCAGCGTGGTCGCCGATCTGCTGGCGCAAATGCAGTGCTTTCCCCCACATCGCTTCTGCAACGTCCAGCTGTCCAGCGTCGCCATAGAGTGCACCATAGTCATTCAAGGCTGCGGCGTAATCGCTGAGATGTTCGGGATCGTGCTCAAAAATACGCAACGAATGCTCAAAGGCCGCGTGCGCATCGCTGAAATTCCCTTTCTGATGATAGGCGAAGCCGACCAAAATATAGCCGCGCCCTAGCTCGACTTCCGTCAATTGACCGGAGGAGATCGCGGCCATTCCCGCGCTGATCGCTTCGTCGAACCTCGCCTGCTTTTCCAGAAGAAGACAATCGCGTAGTTCCTGCTGGGGAGGTGCCTGAGCAAAGAGCTGCGCAGAGAGCATCATGCAGAGCCACGTCAGAATCGGAATTCTTGGGAGAAGTTTCATGCACCCACAATGACGGTGGGGCGAGCGCTAATCCACAGGAAGTCCGGTAGCGTGCTTCTTTTTGCAGGGAGCACCTGAGCTTGTGCAGGGGTTGTTGTGCCAAGAGCGATTGACTCACACCACTCGCTAACATGTTGACCATGCTGCTGGCTATGTGTGAGCTGACTTTGGCGACTGGGAAGCCATCAAACCACGGATCACGGCTTTTGCGAATGTGGAGAACGCGCTTGACCGGCGATACAACGAAGTGGTGGAGCACGAGTTCATGCAGGAGCGGCGGTAGGGGCAGGGATCCTTCGGTCTGCGGCTCCGGCTATGCCTCGCTTCGCGAAGCACAACCCTTCGCTCAGGATGACAGAAACCTGCTTAGCTGACTTTTTCGGGAGGTCTCACCATCGCAATTGGCAAAGGCATGGAGGCGGCGGCTTTTCCGCCAAAGTATTTAGTCCGCGCCAGCAAAAGCTTTTCGATGTCGACCCCGCTCAGCGGTTGCTGACGGCCGAGGAGGTGGGTGACCAGCGCAATCTGTGCGAAGTGCTCCACAGTTTCCATCTTCATGTAGGCATGTTCGAGCGTATCGCCATAGGCTACTACGCCGTGATTGGACATCAAGATCGCGTCGTAGTCCCCAACATAGGGCTCAAGCGTCTTCGCCAGTTCGGAAGTTCCCGGGGTGCCGTAACGCGCCAGCGGAATGCATCCGAGCCCCATTACGACCTCGCACACCAGTGGCTCGGTGAGAGCCATACCGGCCGCGGCGAAACCGGTGGCGGTAGGCGGATGGGCGTGGACAATCGCCTGGATGTCCGGTCGGGTGCGGTAGATCAGCAGGTGCATGCCAATCTCGCTGGTGACGTTTCGACGCCCAGATACCCGCTCGCCTTCCAGGTCGACGATCACCATATCTGTGGCGCGCATACTTCCTTTGCTCACGCACGTAGGCGTCACGAGAATTTGCCCATCGTCCAGTCTGACGGAAAGGTTTCCGTCCATAGCCGCGACAAAACCGCGCCCGTGCAGCATGCGACCGTAGCGGATAATCTCTTCCCTGTGCTTTTTTTCTGAGGACATGGATTCTCTCTCAGGGGGAGTGACGAAGAAGCGGCAAACCTGCAACGTTGGGATAGTATCGCACCTTTTTGTTGGAGACAAATAAAAATAGGGCATTACAGGCTGGCCCTGACAAGCGGGGGCGGATCGGCCAGAGCTGTTGTGCAGTAGCACTGCTCCTGTAGTCTGGAGCAGTGCTGGTCTCTGAATTCGACTACCACCTTCCGGAAGACCTGATCGCCCAGGAGCCGCCTGCGGCGCGGGATGCATCGCGGATGCTGCATCTCCAGCGCACGACGGGCGCATGGTCCGACGCCTCATTTCGTGACTTGCCCGATCTGCTGCGGGCGGGTGACTTGCTGGTGTTCAATAACACTCGCGTATTTCCGGCGAGGCTTCTTGGGCGGCGCGAAGGCGCGCGGGCGCAGCCGGTCAGCCACAGGAATCGGGCTGCTCCAGACTTTCTACTGGGACAAGTTGAGGTTTTGCTGACACGGCAGATTTCTGCTGAACCGAATGATTGGGAGTGCCTGGTTCGCCCGGGACGGAAGATCGGGGTCGGCGAACATTTGTTTTTCGGCGATGCGAAAGAGCTGCAAGCTGAAATCCTGGCGCGTGGTGAATTCGGAGAGCGCCGCATTCGCTTTTCCGGCACAGACAGCGAAGATTTCTTTGCGGTAATCGACAGGATCGGGCACATTCCGCTGCCCCCATACATTTCCCGCCCGGATTCGGCGGGCGACCGTGAGCGTTATCAGACCGTGTATGCGGAAAAGCGCGGCTCGGTGGCTGCGCCGACCGCGGGGTTGCACTTCACCCCCGAAATACTGGAGCGAATCGAGCGGCGCGGAGTGGAAACTGCCTTTGTGACCTTGCATGTGGGATTGGGAACGTTTCAACCCGTGCGCGTGGAACGGGTCGAGGATCATAAAATTCATCCGGAAACGTATTCGATCTTGCCAGAGGCCGCGGAAGCAATCACCCGAGCACTAAATGATGGGCGTCGAGTGATCGCGGTGGGGACGACGACGGTTCGCACGCTGGAACATGCGATTCGCGCGGGAGATGGGAGATTCATCCCAGGTCCCTCGATTGCGGATAGCTTTATTTATCCCGGGCTTGAATTCAAGGTGGTGAAAGCGATGCTGACCAACTTTCATTTGCCGCAGTCGTCATTGCTCATGCTGGTGAGCGCATTTGCCGGCAGAGAGAATGTCTTGCGGGCCTACGAGCACGCCGTCGCCGAGTGTTATCGGTTTTATTCTTATGGCGACTGCGTGTTCATTGAATGACTTTGCCCGCCAACCGGCAGTTTCGCTTGCGGTATACTCTCTCGGGAGCAGCCCATGGCCATTGCAGTTAAGCAAATTCAAATCCAGGATTTCGTCAAGGAACTTCGGCAATTTCCCGAATCGGCGTTCGATCAAACCGAGAAGATTCGCAGATTTCTGCAAGAGAATCCGATCAGTCCGGATTCGTTGGAACCGTATCTAACATGGGATCGCCAGCACTACACACGTAATCTGATCGACAAGACTTCTCTCTACGAATTAATGGCGATCTGCTGGGAGGTCGGACAGGCGAGCTCGATTCACAATCATCGCGACCAGAATTGCTGGATGGCCGCCCCAATTGGCAGGCTCCTGGTGGAAAATTATCACGTAGTGCAGCAGGATATTGCCGTCGGGAAATCTGATATCCGGTCGACTGAAATCGTTGAGATGAACGCGGTGCAGCCATGCGCCGTGGATCCCGATGAACCGGTCCATCGGGTTTACAATCCCCGAGAATTCAATCAGCGTGCGGTGAGCGTGCACGTTTATTCGCGGCCATTCGATACGTGCGTTGTTTATTCCGCGGAACAGAAGACGTGCGGCGAGATTCGACTGCACTATACGACCCAGTACGGAAAACCATCGTAACTATTTCCTCCGGCAAAAGTCTGGATTCACACTGCCCCGCTCGCGGATAATTTTCGCGAGGTCGTCGTATGTATCGTGCAGTATTGCGGGTAGTGGCAACCGCAGCTTTGATTCTTGGCGGGTTGTTTGCATGGCAACATTTTCGGCAGGCTCCGGCCCCGCCAGTTGCAGAAGAACCAAAAACGGAGACCGATACTCAAACCCTCGAAGACAAGATGGCTCGAGAGGTGGTTGCCATCCGGGGCCCATTGGCCGACTACATGCGGAGCAACAAGTCCGCGCCGGAGCAGGAAATGCAATCGGCGGGGCGAACTCCGTCGCAAGCGGATCGTATTAAAGACTCCCCCGTCGGCACCAGCCTTGATGTTTTGCACAAAAAGTTCGTCGTTCGTCGTGTGGCGCACGTTCGCTTTGAGATTCCTCCCCACGCTTTGACGCCACGGTTTTGCGGAACATTTCGATCGCTGGTCGGAGGCGAGGCGTCTCACGATGCGAGTGCAAATGTCGACTTTCTGTTGATGAACGAAGAGCAGTACGCCGGTTTTGCGGCTGGCCGCGATCAGGGTGCTCTTTATGTTGCCGATACAACCCACTTTCGAGACATTAGTGTCGATCTTTCTCCATCCCGCGACCAGCCGGTCAGTTATTATCTCGTATTCCGAAACTCTCCCGCCGGAGCCGATGTAAAGACAGTGCAAGCGGACTTCAGAGTCGATTTTTAGCCGTTTTCAACTGATAAACTAGATTCTTGCCTCCCCGCAAGAAATCTCAGGAAAAGCTTGCAACTGCACCATCTGCAGTTGCTCAGCCCGCAGCATCGCTTGCCGCCGAAAACCGCTACGCGGGCGATTCACAGCGGATATTTCTGATCGACACGATGAGTTTTATCTTTCGCGCCTATCACGCGATGGCGCGGCAGCGGCCGATGTCGACCAAGGCCGGCCTTCCAACGGCGGCAATTTACGTTTTCGTGAATATGCTACGCAAGTTGCGTGATGACTTTTCTCCGGTTTATTTAGCTGCAGTTTTTGATGTTGCCGCAAAGACGTTTCGCGACACGCAGGCTGAGGCGATCACCAAGGTTCGAAAGTTCGACATCAAGACGCAGACATTCACCGAGGTCGAGTACAAGGGCTACAAAGCGAATCGCGCGGCTATGCCGGAAGATCTGGCGCAGCAGATTCCCTACATTCGGCGAGCGCTGGAGGCTTATCGCATTCCGATACTCGAACTTGCCGGATTTGAAGCAGACGACGTGATTGGCACACTCGCGCGCAAGGCGGTTACTGCCTCGCATCCGGTTTACGTCGTTTCCAGCGACAAGGACATGATGCAACTTGTAAATGACATGGTCTGCATTCTCAATCCTCCGAAGGACAATCTGATTTGCGACGCAGCCAAGGTGCAGGAGATTCTTGGCGTGCCGCCGGAGCGCGTGGTTGACATCATGGCCCTGCGCGGCGACAGCATCGATAATATTCCCGGCGCGCCCGGTATTGGAGATAAAGGGTCGGTCGAAATCATCAAACGTTTCGGAAGTCTGGAGCAGGCGCTCGACCGCGCCGCTGAGGTAGAGAAGAAAACGTATCGCGAGTCCCTGCTGAACAATCGAGACATTATTTTGTTCAGCAAGGCTATGGCTACAATTGATACGAATGTCCCCGTCGAACTCGATATTGACGCGATGCGGGCGGGCGAGCCAGATGTGAATCTTCTACGCGAACTTTTCACAGAGCTGGAGTTCACTTCGCTCCTGAAAGAACTCTTGCCAGTGGTTGAAGTGAGTGAAGGCCGCTACTCCGAAGCGAAGTCGTCGTCTGATGTCGAGCAAGTCTTGAAGTCGCGACAGCCAGGCGCCATACTCGCTGTCGCCATCGAGCAGAAAGAACCGGCGGAAGCCGAGGAAGAAGGAAGAGACGAAGAACCTGCGGAAGCGTTGTTGCCCTTGATGGGCGCTGCTTTGCCGGAACCTGAAGCTGGCAACGCAGCGATTTCAGGTACTGCGGGTTCGGCGGTGAAAGTGAAGCTTGATTCCGGAGAAGCGGCCGCCGCGCTTCGCGCCGCGCTGGCCAATCCGGCGATTCCGAAGGCGATTCACGATTACAAAGCTGCGCTTCACGTATTGGAAGTGCAGAAAGAGGATCGAACACTCGATATTGAGAATGTGCAGCACGACCCGATGCTCTATTCATATCTGCTCAATCCAACATATTCATCGCACAGCCTCGCAGAAGTTGCTTTACGCCAGTTGAACCTGAAAGTGTCAGGGGACCTGGCAGAAGCCGCCGACATTACGGGGCGGCTTGCGGCTCAGCTTCGAGAGGAAATAGAGCAAGCTGGATTGCTGAAGCTCTACGACGAGATTGACTTGCCTTTGGTTCCGGTGCTTGCCCGTATGGAGCAGGCGGGAGTGAAGATTGACACGGGCGCGCTGGCAGCAATGTCGGTGGAACTCGAGAAAGAGAGCTCTGCCGTTGCGAAGGAGATTCACGAACTCGCCGGATTGGAGTTCAACATCGGCTCACCCAAGCAATTGGGCGAGGTTTTATTCACGCGGCTGAATCTTCCTAAGCCGGTGAAATATGGAAAGGGACGGACGATTTCAACCGCCGTCGATGTGCTGGAGACGCTGGCGGAAGACCATCCGATTGCGCGGAAAGTTCTCGATTACCGGCAGCTGACGAAACTTAAATCGACTTATGTCGACGCGCTACCGGCATTGATAGGTCCTGCGACAGGGCGCGTGCACACAACGTTTGGACAGGCAAACACGGCTACCGGCCGACTTTCGTCGACCAATCCGAACTTACAGAACATTCCGATTCGAACTGAGTTGGGACGGGGAATTCGGGCGGCGTTTATTGCCGAGCCGGGCAATGTCTTGCTTGCGGCCGATTATTCGCAGATCGAGCTTCGGCTGCTGGCACATTTTTCGCGCGACCCGCTGCTGGTGGAGGCATATCGCCGCGGAGACGACATTCACACGCTTACCGCATCGCAAGTTTTTGGCGTGCCGCCGCTCATGGTGACGGCGGACCATCGGCGGCAGGCGAAGGTGGTTAATTTTGGCATCGTGTACGGGCTTTCACCGTTTGGACTATCGCAGAATCTTGGAATCGATACGGGCGAGGCCAAGAAGTTCATCGCGAATTATTTCGACACGTATAAAGGCGTGCGGGCATTCATCGACCGCACGCTGGACGAAGCGCGCCGCGATTTGCACGTGAAAACTCTGCACGGGCGTATTCGGCCGATTCCCGACATCAACAGCAAGAATTTCACGGCTCGCGGATTTGCGGAGCGGACTGCGGTGAACACGCCGCTGCAGGGTACGGCTGCGGATTTGATCAAGATTGCCATGATTCGGATTGACGCGGCGCTGCGCGAACGGGAGTTGAAATCACGCATGACTTTGCAGGTTCACGATGAACTGGTGTTCGAGATGCCGGAAGGCGAAGTCGATATTGTGAAGTCGCTGGTGCGCGAGGAGATGGAGCAGGTACATGAGTTGGCCGTGCCATTGCTGGTAGAGATGGGGACAGGAAAGAACTGGAGGGACTTGGATTAGAGAAATTCTGGACGTTTCTTACGCCCCTAAATTGCTCTGTATGGTCTTTGCGATGGTTTCGGTTAGCACCTCCATACGATCCTTGGATTCAGCCTCGACCATTACACGCGCCAACGCTTCCGTTCCCGAGTACCGCACAACGATTCGACCGTTGCCATTAAGTTCGCGCTCGGCGGCTTCGATTGCCTTCTGCACCTCGGGCACTTGGGCGAACGGAATCTTTTCACGGACGCGCACATTCTGAATTTTCTGCGGGAAAACTTTCAAGTCGCTGACCAACTCGGCCAGCGATTTTCCCGAGCGCGCGATTACATCCATAACCCGCAAGGCAGTGAGCAAGCCGTCGCCTGTAGTAGCGCCACCGTCGCGGAAAATGACGTGGCCCGATTGTTCGCCGCCGAGGGTTGCGCCGCTCTTCAGCATCTCTTCCAGAACGTATTTATCGCCAACGTTCGCGCGCAGCATGCGAATGCCGGAGTTTTTCAGAGCGACCTCGGCGCCCATGTTTGACATAGTGGTGGCAATAACGGTGTCGCCCGCCAATTGTCCTCGTGCCTTCAAATCGCGCGCCGTCAGAAGGAGCACGCCGTCGCCATTGACCACGCGGCCTTGTGAATCGCAGAACAAAGCGCGGTCGGCATCGCCGTCGAAAGTTACGCCCAGGTCAAGCTTTTCATTTGAGTCTGCCACTATTTTCCCCAGCGTCTCCGGATGCAAGGCTCCGCAGCCTTCGTTGATGTTTCTTCCGTCAGGCGTAACGTGAATGAAAGTCGCTTGAATTCCGAGTTCGCGAAACAGTTCCGGCGCTTCGGCTGTAGCTGCACCGTTGGCGCAGTCGACGAGCACGCGCAGTTTGCTCAAGTCGAATGAAACCGCGCTTTCGAGCGATTGAATGTAGGCTTTGCGCAGATCACCTTCGCCGGGCAACGACGGGCGGGCGATTTTCAACGCGGTATCGTCGACGGCGCCGGGCCTTTCCAGCAGCGCGAAAATTTCCTGTTCGATGGCAAGTTCGCGTTCATCCGTCAGCTTGAAACCGTCGCCGGAAAAAACTTTGATGCCGTTGTCGGTCCAGGGATTGTGCGAGGCCGAGATAACTACGCCCGCCGAGAAGCCACGCGAGCGCGCCAGATAGGCGATTCCCGGCGTCGTGATTACTCCGGCGCTGTGAACATCGATGCCGATTGCGGCGAGGCCGGCGGCTACGCGGTCGGCGATCCATGCGCTGGATTCGCGCGTGTCCTGGCCGATTGCGACTTGCGGCTTGCGGGCGTTGCGGACTAAGTCGTGTCCCAGCGCGCGGCCAATCAGATAGGTGCTCTCTGTCGTGAGGGGAAATTCGCCGGCCACGCCTCGGATGCCGTCAGTACCAAATAATTGTCTATGAACCGTCATGATTGGAATTATTAATGACCGCTTGCGGGTGTGGAGCTTCCCATGATGACCGTCACTCGAACAGGTGTCGGCTGGACTACTTGCACGAGCGCATCGGCGACATAGACATTGGTCACGAACGTTGCCTGGGTGCGCGTTCCTGAGGCGTCGATAGGATCGGTTGTGGCCGCGTCCATCATCTCGACGTGATGCCGTGGGCCGGTAATAGTGACTTTTTCGGGATCGACCAGCACCTTGGCGATTTGTTCGCCGGTCAAAAAGTTGCCGGTTACCCGGGGACGAATCTCGACTTCGCGCGTGAGCCGTGTATCGAAGCTGAGGTGAACCTGGCCGGGTACAACTTGCACGACGCGCAATTCCCGCTGATGGCGAATTTGCTGCGCGGTGAGGTCGAAGGTACGATCACCCGGCTTGACGTCGGCCAGATCGAGGTCGGCGTGAATGTCGGTCGAGCGCAAATCGCGAATCACGCGTTCTGGACCGCGCACGCGGATCTGAGCCTCGGGGATGGTAATCGAGCTGATTTCAAGATGCGAGGGAACATGCTGAAACTCGATAGGAACGCGCACGGCGACCTCGGCAGGTTCCTGATCGGGAGCGATGGCGAGCCACAATCCGGTCGCCAGGACGAGCGATAAAATCTTCAGCCAGAAATTGTGGAGCACCCAGCGGCGAAAGAATCCTGTCATAGCGGGCGCTCCAACTCTGAATCTGATTGGCCATCAGCGCCGAATTGAGCCTCACTGCGAAGCAGAGACTGTCCAGCGTCCGATTCTTCGTTTGGAGTTACCGCAGTGGGCAGTACGACAGGCGACACATAACGGCGCAATTCGCTGCTCAGGCGTTCGCGCAATTGCTCGATTGTAAGATCCCGTTCGATCCTTCCGCCCACGGCCATGCTGATTGCGCCGCTTTCTTCCGAGACGATCACGGCGATGGCATCCGTTTCCTCGGTAATCCCGATGGCAGCACGGTGTCGGGTACCCATCTGGGTGGAGAGCACTGGATTCATCGACAACGGGAGGAAGCAGGCGGCCGCGGCGAGCCGATCTTTTTGTATGATCACTGCGCCGTCATGAAGCGGAGCACTGGGACGGAAGATGGTGGCCAGCAGGTCGTAGGAGAGCTTGGCGTCCATCGCGACACCGCTTTCGATGTAGGTGCGCAAGCCGATTTCGCGCTCGATGACCATTAAAGCACCGGTCTGGTGTTGGGAAAACAAGTTCGCGGCGAGAACGATATCGTCGTACGAATCGCCTTCGATGGCTGCGCCTCGCAGAAAACTGACGCGGCGTCCCACGTCCGACAATACGTGCCGGATTTCCGATTGGAAAACAACGATCAGCGCGAATACCACATACGGCAGCAGGTGGCTGACCAGCCAGTTCAATGTAACCAACTCGCCGATGCGCGCGAGATAAAAGGCGACTGCGACTACGGTCAGCCCCGCCAGCATGGGCGCGGCGCGAGTGCCACGGATCATCACCAGAATCTGGTAAATGATGACGGCGACGAGCAGAATGTCGAGCACGGTGAACGATATTCGCGACCACTGTGCCGTAATTGGTGTCACCGCAGCAGTTTCCCCATCGGTTGAAGTCGCCCGGCTCCGAACATCCCATTCTAATGCAGAGCCAGTACGCACAAGAGAACGCATCATGAAGACACCAAACCTTTACCTACCGATCCGTCCAGACCGGCGCGGCAAGTTCTGCTCGATGTATTTCCTTGAATCGAATTTCTTGCCGGTGCTGGCTGCAGACATGTAGCGAATCTGGCCGAAAATTGGGCGCTCGAACCAGGGACGGTCGAACTTGCCCACGATCGACCACGCGATGCCCGCGTAGCCGTTGGGGTCCCGGCCATCGAGTTCGTATTTATCGTTTAGGTCGACCGCGATGCGGTAGGCTTCGGCGGGAGTCCGCGTCCACTCGAGAACCTTCTTTCCCCAGTACATACGCATATAGTTGTGCATCCAGCCGGAAGTCACCATTTGCATTTGAGCGGCATTCCAGAGGGGATCGTGGGTCTCGGCATTTTCCAGTTGGCGTGCGGTATAGATGGATGAGCGACGGTCCCTTGCATGTTTGGCGAGCGTGCGGTGTGCCCAGGGCTCGGCAGATTCGAAATTATCGTAGTCGGGATTAAAGCGCACGAAGTTGATGCTGAGCTCGCGCCAGATAATGAGTTGATCGAGGAATGCTTCTTTATCGGCTTTTGGTGCATCGGCTCTTTTCACCGCCAGCGCGATAGTTAGCGGGCTGATATGACCGAAATGTAGATAAGGAGATAAACGGCTGGTGTGATCGAGTTCTGGTTTGTTGCGGCCGGAGGAGTAGCCGGGAAGTTTGTACTTGATAAATTCTCTGAGAAGGCGCAAGGCTTGCCTGCTGCCTCCAAGGCAATTCGAAATGGGCTCGACTGACCGAGACAGCTTCCAGTCTTGCGTGAAATCGAAGTGGGGTGCGAGCGATGACAGCGTGGCTGGCTTTCTCCAGCGAATTTTGGCTGATGGGTTGTTGGAGGTCACTAGATACTCCGGCATACGGCGTTGCAGTCGCGGCCGGATAATGTGAGCGGAATACTGGGCTTTCTCCAGAAGTTTTGATGGCACAATCAGGTCAGCGTCGACGGTCCAGAGAGGGATCCGCAATCGCTTTGCCGCTTTTTGGCGCCAGGATTCGGGCTCGCGCATTGGATTTTCGTCGCCAACCACGAGCGCGGGTTTTACCTCATCACAAAATCGCAAGAGGTTATGTTTGGGAAAGGTGCGCAGAACCAAGCCTGCGTTGCGGCTTTGCAAAGAATCGGCGATATCTGGAATACCCTCGGCGAGAAATCGATAATGACGCAGGTTTGCGCGCGGGTAGAAAGGTACCGGAGCCAGGAAGACGACGACCGGCATACGCAGTTCGTTGGCCGCCTCAATGGCTACATCGAGAGCGGGGTTATCGCTGCCACGCTGGGCACGCTGCATCCAGTAGACGATGCATTTTCCGTCTGGATCAGGATCGCCGGCGCGACGGACGGTAATGCGGGCATCTTCGGTCAGTTTCGATAAGGCAGACATTCGTAGTTAGTGGGCAGCCAGGATGCCATCTGTTGCCCGCGCTGCTTCGGCGGACGCTTTCACATCGTGAGTGCGCAGAAAATGCGCCCCTTTCATAATCAGCGCAGTGTGAATGGCTAGAGTTCCATGAAGACGTTCGGCGAGTGGTGCGTCTTTTCCATTCGTTGCCAGCAATCGTCCGACGAAAGATTTTTTCGACACTCCGGCCAGGAGAGGAAGTCCGAGCGATTGCAACTCCTGGAAACGGGCGAGCAACGGGTAGTTTTGCTCAAAATTCTTGCCGAATCCGAAGCCGGGATCGAGAACGATTTTTTCGCGCCTCACGCCTGCCACCACAGCGGCTTCAGTCCAATCCCGGAGTTCACGCTTCACCAGCAGAACGATGTCGCCTGGCGGGGGAAGCGTATGCCACTCTTCGGGCCGTCCGCGCATGTGCATGAGTACCGCGCCGCACTTCAACTGCGCGATCGTGCGCGGCATTTCGCGATCCCAGCGGAAACCGCTTACATCGTTCACGATTTCGGCTCCCGCATGAACGGCTTCGCCAGCGACGCTGGCTTTGTAGGTGTCGATGGAGATGACCGCCTCGGGCCGCTGCTTCTTTAACTCCGTGATCACCGGCAGAATGCGCTGCAACTCCTCCTCTGCGCTTACTCTGGTGCTGGAGCCGGGACGCGTCGACTCGCCGCCGATGTCGATAATGTCCGCGCCGTCTTCCAGCATTTGCAGGGCGCGGGCAACTGCTCGGTTGGGATCGAGGTACGAGCCGCCATCGGAAAAGGAGTCCGGCGTCACATTGAGAATGCCCATGATGAGTGTGCGCTTGCCGAGTTCAAGCGTGCGCGTGCCGAGGTTCCAATGGAAGACCGCTCTCATGCCGCCGATTTTACAGGGAGGAATAAATTTGCGTTGGCGACAAGGCTAACGCCGGCGAATTGAGATCTGGCGCGCGGCGCGAAGCGCTCCGGGCCCAGCGGCACTCGGTGGCTTACGCATGCCTTCCAGCAAATCTTTCAGGACAGTTGCATTGTTGTGCTCGTCATTTTTTGAGGCGTACAAAAGCGTGAGCCGCTTGCGGCCGTGCGCCAGAGTGTAGAGTTTTTGCAAATCCGAATCCAGTTCGGGGCGCGACAACTCTTTCAGATAGCGCTTGCGAAATTGCAGCCACTCTTCTGGCTGGGAGTGGAACCATTTCCGCAATTGGTTCGAGGGAGCCAGATCACGCAGCCAGCCATCAAGCGCGATCTCATCTTTGCGAAGACCCCGCGGCCACAGACGATCGACGAGGATTCTTGTTCCATCCGAAGACGCCAGAGGTTCATAAACCCGCTTGGTTGCAACCGCCATCGACTTCTTCTTTCATCTATATTGTAAGTGTATGAGGATTGCATGAGTGCGAGAAAGTGCGCGCAAATTTGGATTCGACTCCGGGATGATTGGAAATAAAATTGGAATTCTGTTGGCCTCATGCGTTGCCCTTCTGTGGCTTGCCGGCTGTGACATCGAGCGCAGAAAATCAGACGCGGAACTCGGACTAAATCCGCAACAAGCCGCGGGCCGCAAACTCTATGACAATTACTGCGACCGTTGCCATCGTCCGTACTCGACGAAGGCGAAAAAAGGGCCGGGGTTGAAAGGCGTTTTTCAGCACCAATACCTTCCTCAAACCGGATTGCCGGCAAACGATGAGCGTGCTACCGACATCATCCGCAACGGGCGCAAGGATATGCCAGGGTATAGCCAAGTAATGAGCCAGCAGGACCTCCAGGATTTGTTGGCGTATTTGCATACTTTATAGACGCCGAAGCACGAAAGCTTTCGAGCCTCGCGTCTCGTTCTTCCGGGTTCTCGTGGGATAATCCTGACGTGAAAAAATCTGAGGCGCCCGAGCTGTTGCGGAAGCTGCCTTCGGTCGATGAGCTGATTCGCGCGCCGGAATTGCGGCGGCTCGCGGAGAGCCACGGGCACGATGCCGTGGTCGACGCGGGACGCGCTGTGCTCGGCCGATTGCGCGAGGAAACTGCTTCCGGGATGCTGAATGAGCATGCGCTTGAACTCGCGATTGCCGGTATGGGCGATGCAGTGGAGAATCAACTTCGCCGCACTTTCGGCTATTCCTTACGAGCTGTGATTAACGCCACCGGCGTAATCCTTCACACCAATCTTGGGCGCGCGCCGCTAAGTGAGGCTGCGATCGAGCACATCCGGGAGACGGCGATCAGTTATTCCAATCTCGAATTTGACGTTGCCGATGGCGTGCGTGGAAAGCGGGATGCGCATGTGGACCGGCTGTTCAGCCAATTGCTGGGCGAGGAAACCAACAGCTCGGAGCGATCGCTCTCGACAGTTGTCGTGAATAATAACGCCGCTGCCGTTCTGCTCGCGCTGAACACTTTTGCAGATGGCGGCGAAGTAATTGTGTCGCGAGGCGAGTTAGTGGAGATCGGAGGATCGTTCCGCATCCCTGATGTGATGGCGAAGTCCGGCGCGGTGCTGCGCGAGGTTGGAACCACGAATCGCACGCGCATCAGGGATTACGAGAACGCCATCACCGACAAAACCCGGCTGCTGCTTCGCGTGCATCGGTCGAACTTTGAGATCAGCGGATTTACCGAGCAGCCATCGATTGCCGAACTGGTTGCACTCGCGCGGAGACGCGGCATTCCCTTGATGGAGGACTTGGGCAGCGGGGCGCTGTTTGATCTGAGATCGATCGGAGTGGGTGAGCCCGGCGTGCTGGATAGTTTACGGGCTGGAGTCGACGTGGTGACGTACAGCGGGGACAAGCTGCTGGGCGGGCCGCAGGCGGGATTGATCAGCGGGTCGTCGGAGCTGGTTTCGCGGATGAGAAAGAATTCGCTGTTCCGAGCGCTACGTGTCGACAAGATGATTTATGCAGCGTTGGAAGCAACGCTTCTTGCTTACTTGCGCCGTGATCATGATGCGATTCCGGCGCTGCGGATGATGCGGCTTACGAAGCAAACCATTGGCGAGCGCGCCGGGGCGCTGGCGGCGCGGATCACAAGTCCGAAATTTGAAGTTGAGGTGATCGATGGAGAGTCGTTACTGGGCGGCGGGGCTGCGCCTTCCTCTACTCTGCCAACGCGGATCCTTGCATTGACGTGCGAAGGATTGAGTGCGGATGATTTGGCAGAGCGGCTACGGAGCTCAACGACGCCCGTGATTGCGCGTGTGGAGGATGGGCGAGTCTTACTGGACTTGCGGACAGTGTTCCCGGAACAGGATCCCGACGTGGCAGCGGCACTGAATTCGATTTCGCAGTAACGATCTGTGCAAACGGCGCACAAGCTGAATTATTTTGGTTGCGCTGTCATTGCGTTGCTCTTTGGTTGATGAGCGATGATCTGATCCTTGATTTTGTCGTATGTAGCTTGCGGAATGATCTTCTTGTGGACGAGATCCAGTTTTGTGCGATACGGGCGACCCGCGATGATCTTCGCCGAATAGGCATCGCCGATGCCAGGCAGGGCTTTGAGTTGGTCGGCTGTGGCGGTGTTGATATCGAGTTTGTCGGCTGCCGCAGCTTGCGGCACGGCAGCGGCGTAGGAATTGGCAGCAGGCAGAGTTTGAAGCAGACAGAATGCAAACAGGAGCGCCAGGATCGAAGTGATGAACCTCTTTGAAGTTGATTCCATATTGCGTCCTCCACGTCACCTTAGCGGCTAGAGCCGTTTGGACTTGTTCCGCGATACGGCACGACTAAAGTCGTGCCCTACCCGTTTTACCTACGCGTAGATCCCGCGCTGGCGGATCGTATATGCTACCCGATCGATGGCCAACATATACGCTGCAATGCGGTTGTTCACCCGATGCGTTTCGGCATAACGGACAACATCGTTGAATGAAGAGATCATGATCTCTTCCAGCTGCTCGTTGACCACCGATTCTTTCCAGAAATAACCCTGACGATCCTGCACCCATTCGAAGTACGAAGTGGTGACGCCGCCGGCGTTTGCCAGAATGTCTGGAATGACAAAGACGCCCTTATCGGTGAGAACATCGTCAGCCGCGGAGGTTGTCGGACCGTTTGCTCCTTCGGCTAAAATCTTGCACTTCACGCGGTCGACGTTGCGTGAAGTGATCACGTTTTCCGTGGCCGCCGGAATCAGGATTTCGCAGTCGGCGATAAGGAGTTCGGCGGGATCGTAGGATTCAGCACCGGGGAAACCATGCACTGTGCCATTCTTCTGGCGAAACTCGACCAGCGCGTTTACGTCGATTCCGTCTTTGTTGTAGAGTCCGCCGCCGACCTCAGCGATGCCGATGACTTTGTATCCGGCCTGATGCATCAAGTGTGCCGCATTAGAGCCAACGTTGCCGAAGCCCTGCACAATTACGCGGGCGCTTTGGCGAGCGATTCCCAGCTTCTGGATAGCCTGGTCGCAAACGACCATCACACCGCGGCCTGTGGCCTCGCGGCGTCCGCGCGAGCCGCCAATGTTGATGGGCTTTCCAGTTACAACCGCGGTCACCGTCTGCCGCATGTGCATGGAGTAGGTGTCCATCATCCAGGCCATGATTTGTTCGTTGGTGTTTACGTCCGGGGCGGGAACATCTTTTTCGGGACCGATGAATTCGATGAGTTCGGAGGTGTAGCGGCGTGTCATGCGCTCGATTTCGCCCATCGACATTTTGTGGGGATCGCAGATAATGCCGCCCTTCGCGCCACCGAAGGGGATATTGACCACAGCGCACTTCCAGGTCATCCAACTGGCGAGGGCGCGAACTTCATCGAGCGTGACATCGGGTGCGTAGCGAACGCCGCCTTTGGCTGGGCCGCGCGCGATCGAGTGCTGGACACGAAATCCGGTGAAGACCTCCATGCGTCCGTCGTCCATTTGCACCGGGATGTAGACCGTGAGTTCGCGGTTGGGATACCGCAGGACCCGCCACAAGCCGTCATCAAGGTTGAGTTTTTGCGCAGCAAGGTCAAAGCGTGCCCGCTGCGACTCCCACGGATTGCTCTCTTTATCGACGTGCGGGGCGGTCAGTACGGTGCTCATAATCGAGGGTCTCCGGAATAATGACAGTTCGGGCTTGACCCACACCGGAACCGTACGTTCAGGCTGGGGCCAAACGTTCAGAGTATATGGTCGGGAACGGGCGGGAAGCAAGGTGCTGAGTGGGCGCGGAATCCGATATTGAAACGACACTTGCAACCCGACATGCAGTTCTAGACCTTGATCTCCATCCCCTCCGAAGCCGCTCGTACCTTCGGGTAGTAATTGCGAGCTTCGTGCACGACTTTATCAATGATGGCGTCGGTGTGCTCGGGATCGTGATGAAAAAGCACTAATTCCTTCGCGCCGCTCTCCATGACAACGTTCACGGCTTCCCGCCAGTGGCTGTGCCCCCAGCCGCGTCGACGGGCTTTGTATTCTTCGGGGAGATATTGCGCATCATAGATGAGAATGTCGGCGCCTTCAGCCAACTTGCGCAGGGCTTTGTCGAACTTTTCATCCCCCGGTTCGTTATCCGTCGCGTAGACGAGAATCCCATCTTTCGTTTCCATGCGGAATCCCATGCACCCTTGCGGGTGGTTCAGCCACGCGGTTTGCATTTGCACGCCGTCTCCGATCGTGATGCGACCGCTGTCGATATCGTAAAAATCTCGTCGGGCCTTCATCTCGTCGAGCTGGACCGGGAAGTAGGGTGCGGCCATTTGATCGGCGAGCACTTGTTTCAGGCTGCGCGTACGGCTGGAGCATTGGAAGAAAAAGCGGTTTTCCGCGTTGGCGTAGAGCGGGCGGAAGAAGGGCATGCCTTGAATGTGATCCCAATGGAAGTGCGAGACGAAGATATGGGCGGTGAACGGCTTCTCGCCGAATTCGCTTTGCAGTTGCTGGCCCAGGACGCGGAAGCCCGTGCCGCAATCGAAAATATAAATATTCTCCCCGATGCGGACTTCGACGCACGAGGTGTTGCCACCGTAGCGCATGTTTTCGGGTTGTGGGGTGGGCGTGGAACCACGTACGCCCCAGAACTTAATCCGCATAGGCTTGATGAACGAGGGCCCGGTTGTTTATGTCTTTACCATATCTTGCGATTATGGCAGCACGTCGTCAATTGCCGGAATGGTTCATAAGAAACACCTAACGGCTATTACCGGCGTTCAGGGTGCATAGCACGGCGGTGGTCCTTCCCCTACCCTATAATGAGGCGCAACCGCGGCAATCCACTTTTCATGGCTGATCCCGAGTCCAAAGAATTCTCCCGGCTAGCGCAATCGGCGACCCTGGTGCCGGTGGTCAAATCGGTGAGCGCCGATCTGCTCACGCCAGTTTCCGCGTTCCTGGCGATTGCCGAGAAGGAGCCTTATGCGTTTCTTCTCGAGTCCGTGGAGCGTGGCGAGCAGATTGGCCGTTACACATTTCTGGGCGTGCGGCCATATATGCGTCTGAAGGCGCGCGGGCCTGTAATCGAGATTGAACGCGGACGTCGCCGTGAAGTTCGGCGCGGCAATGTATTCGAGGTGGTGAAGGAACTGCTGGGCGAGCATCGGCCGGCCGCAGTTCCGGGATTGCCCCCGTTTACCGCTGGCGCCGTTGGATACTTTTCTTACGATGTGGTGCGGCAGTTGGAGAAGATCGGAGAACATGCGAAGGACGATCTTCATCTGCCGGATTGCGAGCTGATGTTTTTCGATCGGCTGCTTGCCTTCGATCACCTGCGTCATCAGATTCATATTGTCGCCGCGGCCGACGTTTCACGCGAGAATCCCCGGCGAGCGTATGAACGGGCGGTGCGCGATATCGCCGGAATTGAGAGGCGGTTGGCTGCAGGTTTGCGGCGGGTGGCATGGAAGAAATCTTCTCCACGCACGGCGGCAAAGCTAAAAATCCACAGGGGAACTTCGCAGTCAAAATTCGTCGCCAGCGTCGAGCGATGTAAGGAGTACATTGCGGCGGGCGATATTTTCCAAGTCGTACTCTCGCAGCGTTTGGATTTTATTCCCGGAGTGCGTCCGTTCGACCTTTACCGCGCACTCCGGCAAGTGAATCCTTCTCCGTATCTCTATTTTTTGCGCATGGGAGAGACGCAGATTCTTGGTTCGTCGCCCGAGATGCTGGTGCGCGTGACCGGGCGCAAGCTGGAATACCGGCCGATTGCGGGCACCCATCCGCGGGGCCATGATGAAGCGGAAGATCGGCTGCTCGAAGAGAAAATGCGTTGCGACGAAAAAGAACGCGCCGAGCATGTGATGCTGGTCGATCTTGGCCGTAATGATCTTGGTCGCGTGAGTGAGTATGGTTCGGTCAAGGTGAAAGGTCTGATGTATGTCGAACGCTACTCGCATGTGATGCATTTGGTCTCGGCCCTGGAAGGAACTTTGAGCAAAAATTTGAGTGCGATTGACGCCTTTGCGGCGTGCTTTCCTGCGGGCACGCTGAGCGGTGCTCCCAAGGTTCGGGCCATGCAGATCATCGAAGAGTTGGAGCCGACACGTCGCGGCATTTATGGTGGGTCGGTTCTGTATGCCGATTTCGCCGGGAATCTGGATTCGTGTATCGGGATTCGCACAATGCTGATGCAAGGTAAACGCGCGTATTTGCAAGCGGGCGCGGGAATCGTGGCAGATTCCGATCCGGCGAGCGAGTTTCAGGAGTCAATGAATAAGGCCCAGGCGTTGTTGAGGGCGGTGGAAATGGTCCGCGGAGAATAGGGAGATCATGTGTCGAACAACAAACGCTTTTCTAAAGTAAGCCGACGCACCGCTTTGAAATCCCTCGGACTCACCGCAGCCGCGGTTGCTTTGCCCGTTCCGCTATCAAGGGTAATTACCGCACAGGTGAACGCCAAAAGCGGTCGCACTCTTTCGCAAACTGGACCCGCCAATCCCAAGTGGTACGGCTTCAATCTGCTCGAATACTTCTCCACCGACCCCGACTGGATGAAATATTTCCCATACAAAAATGATGGCATGTTTCGCGAGGATGATTTCCGCTGGATTCGGGATTGGGGTTTCAACTGGGTTCGCCTGCCCATGGATTACCGCTTCTGGACCGATCCGCAGGAGCTACTCAAGATTCAGGAAGAGAAGGTCGCGCCCATCGATCGGGCGATCCGTTTCGGCGAAAAGTACGGCATTCACGTCAACGTGTGCCTGCACCGTGCTCCGGGCTACTGCATTCTCGACACCATGGACGAGTCTTTGACCGGAATTCACATCACCAAAGAAAAAAGTAGTGTTTTCTCCGATCCCAAGACGCTCGATGCCTTCGTTTATCAGTGGAATTATTTCGCGCGCCGTTATAAAGGGATTTCAAGTGACAAGCTGAGTTTCAATCTCGTGAACGAGCCTCTGATCATGCCGAGCGCGGAGGAGATCGAACAATTGAAAAAAGCGGGAAAGTCCAGTCCCACCGACATTTTCAATCCCGAAATCCTCCAGCGACACGCTCCTGACTACACGCGGGTCGCGAAGGCCGCGATTGCGGAGATTCGGAAGCAGGACCCGCAGCGCCTCGTCGTCAGCGACGGATACATCGCAGGAACCGCAGTGATCCCTGATCTTTTTTCGACCGGCGTCATGCAGAGTTGCCATACCTATCATCCCATGCAAGTGACACATTATCAGTGTGAGTGGGCTCGTGGGATGCTCAGCGATAAAACACCAGCCCCGACTTGGCCCACGCGCGATGCGAAAGGAACGGTAATCGACAAGGCCGAGCTGGCGCGAACGTTCGCTCCGTGGGGTGAACCTGCTGCTCATGGCATTCCCATCCACTTCGGCGAAATGGGCTGCTACAAGCACACGCCTCCAGAGGTAGTCCTGGCCTGGTTTGACGATACTTTGAGCGTTATCGGCGATCTGCACTCAGGATTCGCGCTGTGGAATTTCCGCGGCCCGTTCGGTGTGCTCGACACCGAACGCGCAGGAACGAAGTTTGACGACTGGCACGGCCATCAGCTCGACCGGGGATTGTTGTCGCTTCTACAGCGGAAGATGCGGGGCTAACAGCTTCCACGCTGCGAGTATCTGAAATCAACCGCTCGCTTCCAGGAAAATTTCGGACGCAGATGAAACAAGGCCAGGCGCTGGTGAAGGCGGTGGAAATGGCAAGGGGAAGCGATTAGCCATTACTCCTTCGTTTCCTTCAACAATACAACGTCGGAAACGTCCTGCTCGCGCATTACACCTATCCAGTTGCCATCGGGGGAGTAGCGGAATCCATTGATAACTCCGGAAGTAAAGTTTGTGATCTGTCGTCCAGGAGCCCCATTTAGCGGCTGTAGCCAAAGATTGCCAACTCCCTTTTCCATGATGTCGTAAACAATCGCATTCCCATCGGGGCTAAACCTTGTTCCCCCGGTGTAAATGGAGGTAGCGGTCGCGCCGGCAGAAAAATTCGCCCTGGGGGCAAGTACGAGCTGACGATTCCTCGCGTTCGCCTCCAGTTCGACAACCACAAGATTGCGTTTCATCGTCGCATTGGGCGCGTTGGTCAGCGCTAGAACCATGAACCGCCGCCCATCGCGTGAGAATTCGATGCTGCCCAGATATTCGAACAGGTTGGGGATTGCTGCGCCGGTAACGCTTTCTACGGCGCCTCCGTCTGTGGGCACCCGTTTCAGGGTCAGCAATGAGTCGAGATAGTAAATCCACTGGTGATCGGGTGAACAGACCGGTGAGCTATTGGAGTTGCCGATGCTAACCAGTTTCGCTCCGGTCCCGTCAGAATTAATTCTCCAAATCGTCTTGCCATCTGCGACTTTGCGGAACGCCCAGTTCACCAGATAAAAATCACCGCAACGGGAGAGACTCACCACAGCCGCCCCTGGATCACTCAAGAGCGCAGCCACCTTCGAGCCATCGGGACGCACCTGCGTCAACCTGGTTCCATCTGAGACGATCAAGTTCCCATCTGCCGCCCAATCAAACGCGACGACATTTTCAATCCCTGAATTCGGCTTCGCCCCCGCACGAAGCCCGCTCGCGGGTAGAATGGCAAGCGATCGGGCACGTTTGAGTTGCACCGTGGCCGCCATCTTTCCGTCAGATGACAGGGTCAGTCCCCAGTAACTGGCGGTGTCTCGACTGATCGGTTGCACCTTGCCGCCATTAATCGAAACGCTGCCGATTTGCTTGCTTTCGAAGTTCGGCCCCTTCTCCGAATACTCGACAACCAGTTGATCGCTTGAGGGCCGCCAGTATGCCGCATACAGAAGCGTGTTTGGAAATCTTGAAATCCGGCTGTATCCGCCTCGAACAAAATCGAAAATCTTTAAGAGTTCGCCATCCCCAAAGTTGCCGAAGGTGAAGGCAAGCTTCTGGCCATCGCTCGACCATTCTGGGAACCTCGGAAAGGCATTGTTGTCCCCGTCCGGCATCTTCTCGCTATACAGCGTAGTTTCACCGCTGCCATCAGGATTTGCGGTCAGCACGGAAAAGGTTCCCACATGTTGGGCGTTTCCGCGCACATATGCGATCTTTTGTCGGTTGGGAGAAAACGTGATCTTGCTGTCGACATCGTAGGCAACCGCTTGCTGCGTGCCGCCCAGCACAGGAATTCGATACAGAACCCAGCCTTGACCCGCGTTTTCGTTGAAGTAGATATAGTTGCCATCGTTCGAGAAGGTGAGAAATCGGGAGCGGAGCGCGCTTGGCGGCAGAATTTGAGTGTCACTTCCGGTGTCTACATTTCGCAACCACAGACTTTCCATGCCGCTGTCGTCTTGCGTGTTAACAATGTAACGGCCATCCGGCGAGATCGCCGCAGCTGTGGCCTTGCCCGTCTGCGTAATTTGCGTCATTGTGAAACTTTGGAAAGGTTGCGGCTCGGCTCGGCCGAGGAGCAGATAAAGCCCAACGCCAACTGCCGCGACCAGGCCAGCGACAACCACACCGATGGTGGCCAGACTAATTTTTTTCTTTGGCCGGGCCCCACTGCGCAGGCTATCGCTCGATTTCTCGGAACTTCTGGCGCCAGCCGCCCTTGTATCGCGCTGTAATCGCTGCAAGTCCGTCCGGATTTCTGAGGCGTGCTGGTAACGAAGGTCGCGATCTTTCTCGAGTGCCTTGCGGATGATCTCTCCCAGCCGCTCCGGTACTTTGATATTCCGCGTCTCAGGCGCTGCCGGCTCGCGATTGAGGATCGCGTCGTAGATCGTCCCCGGACTGTCACCCGGAAACGGCTGTTCTCCAGTCGTCATCTCGTACAGGACTGCTCCGAAGGAAAATAGATCGGTGCGGCTGTCGAGTTCGCTGGTCCGCGCCTGCTCAGGCGACATATATGCGATCGTTCCGACGGCTGCGCCCGGACTGGTTAAATGTGGATCGTCGTCGGACAAGGTCTGGGTCTCCGCATTCGCAAGCTGATTCCAGGAGCCTTTGGCGCGAGTCACCTTCGCCAGGCCAAAGTCGAGTACCTTCGCATGCCCTTGCCGATTGACGAATAGGTTCGCCGGTTTGATGTCGCGGTGTATGATCCCGGCCGCGTGCGCGGCTCCCAGGGCATCCGCAATTTCAATGGCGAGGGGCAACACAAGATCGGGTTCGAGTGGCCGGCCGGCGATGCGGTGACGCATTGTCATCCCTTCAAGGAATTCCATGACGATGAACGCGCGGCCGTCTTGTTCGTCGATCTCATGAATCGTGCAGATGTTGGGATGGTTCAAAGCAGAAGCCGTCTTGGCCTCGCGCTGAAAGCGCGTTAGGGCCTGCGGATCTCTGGCGACATTGTCGGGCAGGAACTTTAATGCAACGAAGCGGTCCAGCTTTAAGTCTTCCGCCTTGTACACCACTCCCATGCCGCCCCCGCCGAGTTTCTCGACGATGCGATAGTGCGAGATGGTCTGTCCAATCATTTGGGGCGCGTTATCCGCCGCGCAGAATGCAGCCTCTAGTTCCTAGTCCCCTGGCTTAAGAAATTCTCCACCAGCTTTTTTCCTGAGTCCGTCAGTACGCTTTCCGGGTGGAACTGCACCCCTTCTACCACAAACTTCTTGTGCCGAAGGCCCATAATCGTGCGCGTTCCATCTTTTTCGGTCGTCCACGCACTGATCTCTAGTTCTGAAGGAAGGCCTTTTTCTTCGACGATCAGCGAATGGTATCGCGTCGCGGTCATCGGATCCGGAAGATTGCGGAAGATGGTCTTGCCGTCGTGCACAACTGCGCTCGTCTTGCCGTGCATAAGATGCGGAGCGCGTACGACTTTTCCGCCGAATGCCTCGCCGATGGCCTGATGCCCGAGGCAGACCCCGAGAATTGGAACTTTGCCTGCGAAGTGGCGGATCAGTTCAATGCTGATGCCGGCGTCCTGCGGCGTGCAGGGACCCGGCGAGATAACGATGCGCTCGGGGCGCATCGCTTCCACATCGGAGACCGTGACCTGGTCATTACGGCGTACTTCCACCTTGGCCCCGAGTTCCCCGAGATATTGGACGAGGTTGTAGGTGAAGGAATCGTAATTGTCGAGGACGAAGATCATTGCTCTGCTCGTGTTTAGCTTACACCGGGTCAAAAAAGTTCACCGGCGGTCTGATATCGTTGTTCTTTTGGAGGCGCGCCATGGAAGGTCTTTTCTGCGCAACGCTCGACTCGATGGCAGGGCCTTTGTTTCTGGCCGCTTCTTCCAAGGGTCTTGTGGCCCTGGAGTTCGATGCGCGGCTGCCCGGCCAGCAAACGATTCGCCCAAACCCGCGCGATTTGCGATCGGAAAAGAATGGGTTTGCCTTTGAAGAGTCGCGGGATGCGATGCAAGCATATGTGAACCAGCTCAAAGAATACTTTGCCGGCAAGCGCCGTCACTTCGATTTTTCCCTTGATCTTCGCGGGACCGACTTCCAGCTTTCCTGCTGGAATGCGCTGCTCGCCATTCCTTACGGAGAAACGCGCAGCTACGCAGATATCTCCCGTGCCGTTGGCAAGCCGAATGCCTTTCGCGCCGTGGGTATGGCGAATAATCGCAATCCGATTGCGATCGTGGTTCCCTGCCATCGCGTCATTGCATCGGATGGGGGCCTTTGCGGATACGGCGGCGGGCTTGATGTAAAGAAAAAACTGCTGGAACTTGAGGGCGCTCTGACAGGTGTGCTGGCAGCATGATTGGCGGGTTGTTATTCAGCTTGTTTGTCATTCCGAGCGAAGCGAGGAATCTGATTTCTGCCGGTCATCGCCACGAAGGCAGATTCCTCGTCGCTTTGCTCTTCGGAACGACACGGTTTTGTCTAGCGACTGACTAAGCAACCTCATGGCCGAATCCAAGTCTTCCGCTCTCCGCAAAGCCGGCCTCTTCTATCTCGTCTTCGTAATGTTTTCCTACACGACCGGCGGACCCTTCGGTCTCGAAGACATGGTCACGACCTCCGGGCCGGGGATGACGCTGATCTATCTGCTCGTCCTGCCATTTTTCTGGTGCATTCCGGTATCGCTGGTCTCAGCCGAACTGACGACTGCCATGCCAGTCGAAGGCGGTTTTTATCGATGGACGCGTGCTGCCTTCGGAGACTTCTGGGGATTTCTCGCCGGATGGTGGAACTGGTCGGCTTCATTTTTGCTTGGCGGCGCTTATGCGGTTTTGTTTACCGATTATCTCGTCTACTACTTCCCCGGCATTTCGGGCTGGGAACATTACTTTATTTCGGTCGCGCTGATTGCGGTAATTACGTGGATCAACGTGCGCGGAATTCAGATGGTGGGGCAACTCGCGACTGCGCTCGAGCTTTTCATGCTTGTGCCGGTGATCGCGATGATCGCGATGGGCTTCGCGCATTGGCATCAGAATCCGTTTCAACCGTTCATTCCACCGCATCAACCGACTTTCAAAATCTTCGGCGTTGGGTTGGCGCTGGGACTGTGGCTTTACTCCGGGTACGAACAGCTTTCAACTGTTGCGGAGGAAGTGGTTGACCCGCAGCGGGCCTATCCGCGGGCTTTGGCGCTGGTTGTGCCGTTGTCGATTGCAGCGTACTTCCTTCCCGCCTTGGCCGGACTTGCCTCTGCCGGGGGCTGGGAAAAGTGGCACACGGGATATTTTTCCGATGCGGCAAGGATCATTGGAGGCCCGTGGCTGGGGACGTGGATGACCTTGGCGGCGATGGTCTCAAATGTCGCTCTGCTGAACAGCACAGTTTTGACAACAACTCGAATGCCTTTTGCAATGGCGCAGGATGGCTATCTGTCGGCCGCGCTCACGAAAAAGCATTCTCGCTACGACACCCCCTGGCTGGCGATTCTCGTATCGTGCGTGATCTACGCACTACTGGCATGGCAAAGCCTGGGCCAGCTCATCTCGGTTTATCTCTGGCTGCGCTCGGCGACCACGGTGCTGACGGTGCTCTCGGCGTGGAAACTGCGACGCACGCAGCCGGAAATGGCGCGGGCGTTTGTGATTCCGGGCGGGCGTTGGGGATTGATGTATGTTGTCGCTGCTCCGGTGGTGATGGCTTTGGTTGCGCTGTTGGGTAGCGACCGCTTTGCCACAATCGGCGGCGTGATCGCAGTACTGTTAGGACCGGTGGTGTACGTCGCA
>DASXEG010000105.1:0-36427 GCA_036490235.1 Candidatus Sulfotelmatobacter sp.
TGAATCACAATGTCAGGAACTCCGAGTTCGTGGAGGTTCGTGGCGAGCCCTCGCCGATATCTCCCCCGTCTTTTGGCAAGCGTAACCTCCACTGGCGATTGAAGGCCAGAGTTTGTTGCCTGGCCCTCGCTCCCTGTGCCAGAATTCCCCATGCCGAACCGCGCTTGTTCTCTCCTTCTTTCCTTGCTGTTGGCTTCAACTGCGTCCTTCGCGAAGAAGTCTGAGCTTGTCATGACGTGGCCGCAGGACAACCCGACTCTGAAACTCACGTTCAGCAATTTTCAGAATATGGGCTACTTCGTCGGAAAGAGCACGCTAGTGTCGGATGTGGTTGTACAAAACCTGACAGCGAAGGTAATGCCGCGTGCCACATTCGATGTCTCACTGCTCGATAAGAATAAAGTCCGTATTGGTTTTGGCCTGTTAGTCGTGGACGATCTGAACCCGGGGCAGTCCGCCAAAGTTCAATTCCAGTGCTCAGCCGTTGGGCAGCCGGCGACGTTGAGTATTACCGCCCATAACATCGCAGGCGTGCCAACTTCCACAAGGTTGATTCCCATCATGATCATCTCCGTTCCGCCGGGCGCTGCCCTGAGAGTCGATGACAAGCTCGTCGGCACAACTCCAGTAACTGTGCGCATGATGAGCGGTACTCACAATCTAGAGCTCCAAAAGGATGGGTTCGCGATCGCAGAAACACCGCTCGATGTGAATCCCGACGAAGCTCCCGGCGGTTCCATCACGATCACTCTGGGCGGTTTGGCTGACGACACGATCGAGCTCCGCGATGGCTCGATTCTGAAAGGTGATGTGATTTCAATGACTCTTGCATCTGTCGTCATCAACGTCCAAGGGAAAGAGCAGACCTTTGATCGAAATCAAATCGAGAAGATCTTCTTGGTTGAGCGAATCGTCACCCACAGTTCAACCCCTCAAGCGGCCGTGAAAACCACTTCACCCGCCGACTCACAAACGCCTCACCAGTAGATCAAGAAGGAGGTTTACCGAACCTCCGAGCGCTGCTGTGGAAGTAGCACCATCCGATTCACGCCGATTAACGCGATGCCGCTGGAAAGACGGAATGCCGTCAAAAGCGTTGGCTTCTTCCATGGCGGACTGGTTCTTTCGGATGCTGCCTGATCACCGGGACGCGCCCCGCGCCTTAGGCTTGATTTGATCGACTCTTGCATCCCGGTACTATAATTGACCGTTCCCAACAGGGCCCCCCGCACCATCCGTCTGTTTTGGGACGTCCAATGCCCCGAGCGAAGAAAAAATCCGCCAACAAACCCGCGGCGAAAGCGGGCAAGAATGACGCCCCATCGACTCGCTCGACCTTCCCGATTGTCGCCATCGGAGCGTCGGCTGGAGGATTGGAAGCGTTCAGCAATCTGCTGCGCGCGCTCCCCCCAGAGCCCGGTCTTGCGCTTATTTTCATCCCTCATCTCGATCCCACGCATGAGAGCGCGATGGTTGAGCTACTCTCGCGCACGACGCGCCTGCCGGTGTATCAGGCAAAGGATGGGACGCCGGTCGCCTGCAACGCGGTGTATGTATTGCCGCCGAATTCGGATATGACGATCGCAGACGGCAAATTGCACCTGGTGCGCCGCGAGGCCGCGCGCGGTCACCACATGCCCGTGGACACATTCTTCGGCGCGCTTGCCGAAGATCAGACTTCCAATGCCATCGGCGTGATTCTCTCGGGCACGGCCAACGACGGCACTATCGGACTGCTCGCAATCAAGAATCACGGCGGTATCACATTTGCGCAGGACAGGGATTCGGCAAAATACGACGGCATGCCGCACAGCGCGACTGCGGCAGGCGTGGTGGATTTTGTGCTTCCACCGGCCCGCATCGCGCAGGAATTGATTCGTATCCAGCGGCAGCCTTTAGCCGAAAAGACAAAAGACGGCTTCGATGGAAATGAGGGGCGATTAAAAGAAGTCTTCCGCCTGCTCAAGAGCGTCAGCAAGGTGGATTTTGTCGACTACAAAATCGCGACCATCCGCCGCCGCATCCTGCGCCGGATGACCATCAATCGTGTGGAAGAACTCGGTGACTACGTCAAGCTGCTCCATCGCAATCCGCAGGAAATCGAGGCGCTTTACCGCGACGTGTTGATCAACGTCACCAGTTTCTTCCGCAATCCCGAAGTATTTGAGACCTTGCGCGAGGTCGTCTACCCCAAGATTCTGGCCAACCACACATCCTCGGAACCGCTCCGCATCTGGGTTCCGGGCTGCTCCACCGGCGAGGAAACATACTCGCATGCCATCTCTCTGGTCGAGATGCTTTCCAGTCTGCGCGTCGATGTGCCGATGCAGATCTTCGGCACCGATCTGAGCGAGAACGCGATCCAGCGGGCGCGCAACGGCATTTACAAAGAGACGATTGCGAACGAGATCTCTGAAGTGCGCCTGCGCCGGTTCTTCCGCAGGGCAAACGGAGGCTACCAGATCTCCAAGTCGATTCGCGACCTGTGCGTGTTTGCCCGGCAGAATGTGTTCAGCGATCCGCCGTTCTCCCGCATGGACCTGATCAGTTGCCGTAACGTTCTGATCTATCTGAGTCCAATCCTGCAGAAAAAAGTGATCCCCATCTTCCACTACGCCCTCAAGGTGAATGGGTTTCTCCTGGTGGGAAACACAGAGGGTTTGCTGGGTTCACACTCTGAGATTTTCGATCTGGTGGAACGCAAGTCGAAAATTTACCAGAAGAAACCAGTTCCATCCCCCGTGACCTTCGGATTGACCGTTAATGCGGAAATACCCCGCGAACAGGGCCACCATCCGTTACCCCAGAGCGTGAAGGAGGACTTGCCGGCCAAGCCGCCGGTGGATGTGCAGCGTGAAGCGGACCGCCTTCTGCTCACAAGGTATGTTCCCTCGGCTGTGGTGGTGAACGACCATCTGGAAATTCTGCAAAGTCGCGGGAGGACCAATCGCTTTCTAGAGCTTCCTACGGGACGTGCCAGCCTCAACCTGCTCAAGATGGCGCGGCCCGGTTTGTTGAATGAATTGCGGATTTTGATCGAGAACGCGCGCAAGGCCGGCATCGCTACCTCAAAGCAGGGCGTGGTTCTGGAAGACGCCAACGGCGGAGCTGTCGTGAGTATCGAAGTCATTCCATTCCGAACCCCCGCAAGCGAGCAGAGGCATTTCCTGGTGCTATTCGAAGAGACCGAGGGCGCCAACGGTTCGGTTGCAGTCGCGGTCCCCGCAAGGAGAAAGGCTGCTTCCGATTTGAAGGAAGTACAGATCGCCCAACTGAAGCAGGAACTCGCAGGCACCAAGGAATATCTGCAATCGATCATCGAATCACAGGAAGCGACCAACGAAGAACTGCAGTCGGCCAATGAAGAAATTCAATCCGGCAACGAGGAATTGCAGAGCACCAACGAGGAATTGCAGACTTCGAAGGAAGAATTGGAATCAGCCAACGAAGAGTTGAACACGGTCAACGAGGAAATCCAGAATCGCAATCAACAACTGGCGCAACTCAGCAATGACCTGCTCAATCTGCTCAACAGCGCCAGCATTCCCATCATTATGCTGGGCGAGGATTTGCACATTCGACGCTATACGCCCGAAGCGGAGCGCGTGTTCGGTTTTTCCGGCGCGGATATGGGCAAGGCGCTTACCCACTTGCCGATCAACCTGGAGCTGCCAAAACTGGAGCGCTGGATGCTGGACGTGGTGCGCGACATCAGGATGCGGAACGAACGGGTTCAGGCGCGCGACGGAAAAGTTTACAAGCTGCGCATCTCCCCTTACCGCACTCTGGAGAACAAAATCGATGGCGTTGTGCTTACGCTGTTCGACATCAGCGACGTGATCGGCATATCCGGCGGTAAAGAGGGCGATAAAGAAGCCGAGGCGTAACGCGAATCTTTCGCGGGCCGGGCGACTCTGCTCCTAGTATTCACCGCCAGTATTTGGCGGCGCCAGGATCTGCCCAGCCTCCACAACATCTAACCGCGCGCGACTGCAGGCGCGGCCTTTCAAACCTGCCTGAAACGGAGGATCTCCCGCATTTACCGAGCAACCGCCGTTGTCCGCATGGACACCAACATGAAGGTTAGTGCCTTGTCACATGCGAAAGCAGGCAATCATTGAGAGATATCGTCGTCGTCGGAGGTTCGGCGGGCAGCATCGATGTATTGCGCACGATTGTTAGAGACCTGCCGGAAAAGTTTCCCTGCTCCATCTTTATAGTCATCCATCTCGCGTCAGATTCTCCCACGATGCTTGATGCGATCCTTTCCCGCTGGGGACGCCTGCCGGCGATCCTGCCTCTCGATAAAGATCCCATCCGCTCAGGCCGCATTTACATTGCGCGTCCGGATCATCAGATGACACTGGAAGACGGTCGCGTCCGGGTGCTGCGCGGACCACGGGAAAATCGGCATCGCCCCGCAATCGATCCTTTGTTTCGCACCGCGGCGCGTGAGTACGGCCCTCGGGTTATTGGTGTCATCGTGAGCGGATTACTGGATGACGGATCGGCGGGACTCTATGCCGTGAAGGAGCGCGGCGGCATCGCGATCGTACAAGATCCGCGAGATGCGGCGCGGGACCAGATGCCTCTCCACGCCATCCAATACGCCAAACCGCAGTACGTTCTCCGTACTCGGGAGATCGTCCCGAATCTGGTCCAGTTAGTGAATTTCGAACAGAGGAAAACGGAAATGCCAAAACGCTCCCGCAATGCGCAGGGCACGAGCACGAATGGAAAGAAAAACGGATCTAAAGTTTCCACGAAGCCAGAGGCCAACTTGACGGTGTCTTACCCCGAGGAGAGCGACGGAGTTCCATCGGTATTCGCATGTCCTGAGTGCCACGGCGTGCTCTGGGAACTGAAAGACAAGGAACTTGTCCGCTTCCGCTGCCGCGTGGGTCATTCCTATGGCCCCGATAGCCTGAGTAAAGAACTCTCGACAAACTCGGAAGGCGCGCTCTGGGCGGCCATGCAAGCTTTGGAAGAGAAAGCCGCGATGCAGCGGCGAATCGCAGACGGCATAGGGGGCAGCAAACTTTTGACGCGGCGGCTGCGCGACCAATCGGAGGCGGACGATGCCAATGCCCGCCTTATCCGCGCTATGATCTTTCAGCGCGACGAAAAGCTGGAAACGGAAGAGGAATCGGTGGCGCGTCCGAAAAAAACTGCTTAGAAAGTCTCGCCTAACTTCTGCAACTCCGATTTCAAACGCTCCAGGTTACGCGAGATGTATCGCGCATCGCCGTCGCTAAACGACACTCTTCCCGCCAGGCGCACGATCGTATCGTAAGCTTTGTGGGCGTTCCTGCAATTTCGCCTGCGCCTCTCCGCATCGCCGTCGCTTTGCAAGGCAATTTTAGAGAAGGTCAACGCGGTCTGCAGATCGACCTTGAGAAAATCGATGCTGGTACGGTTGAGTTGAGCGCCGGCTGAGATGATCTCATTCATGCTCGGCTTTTTTGCCGCGAAATTCGGTTCGCGGGTTGGCTTTCGCCGCCGGGGCATATGTTTCGGATGTGCCCATTCGGAAACAGGGTTGCCGCGAGAAAGCGAGAGAAATAACACAATGCCGGGAATCAGCCGTTCAGCTGGCTTTGCCGGGAATTTCCGCTCCCAGCAAATCGAATGCGGCTTTGTCGTTGACATCGAAGTCTGCAATCGAGAACCCCAACCTCGGGGGTAGTTTCGGCAGAGATCCCTTCTGAACCATAAGCATAGTTTTCCTGAGCAGCTGAACGGTTCTCGTCACTTCACTGCGCAAGTCAGCCATTTGCCGGCTCAACCGCCGCATCTCGTGCGCTCCACGGCTAATATCGGCAGCAAGAGGCGCCTGCTCAGCCGAAGGGCGTGGCAGGGAAAAAGTCTCGAGATAAGGACTCGCCGTCACCCAGGCATCGAGTTCTACTTTGGTAGCGACGACGGCGGCTCGCGATTTGCGTGCAGGACGCCGTATCGGAAGCCCCATCTCGCGCTCGTAGCGCTGCACCGTGCGCACTCCTTTGCCGAGATAGTTGGCTATTTCCTTCCACCCGGTAAGAAACTTCGGTAATTCAGATCTTTTGTTTGCGGGCATGGCGAACCTCGCAGGGAAGAGATATAGGTGCCGCCGTACTAAGCAAATTTTAGTCTTTTCCACAACGGAATGCGAGTTGGTGCCCGAGGCCCACTCCTACCACTTAGACGGGAGTGTGCCTCTTCAGCTCAGCTGGCCTTGGGACGCACCGGACCATCCGTAAGGCTGCCGGGTTTCCGCGTCGCTTCGTGGTGAAGCGAGAGTTTCAGGGTCTGGCAACCCTCATGCACGGGCAGTCCATACTCATCGATCTTGCAGGTTTCAAGCTTTGCGGGACGGCCGCATATCCAGCATCGGAGCGGGGGTTCATCGGGTACGAAAGTCATAAAAAACCTCGAGTGGCGCTGTACCTTTATCTTTCACCTTTGACGAAGCAGGCGTTAGCGCCAAAATGCGCCATGGAAAGCCGCTCTGGTAAGCAATGGGCGGTATTTTGAAGGTCGACGATCGAAAACAAAATGCAGTTGCGTTCGGTAGCGAACAAAGAACAAAGAGCTGCTAGCGCGCTGAGCTGCGCTCATTGCGGCGTTCTAAGCGACAGCCTTCCCCGCCAGCAGTTCCTTAAGTCGTCCCTTGTCGGCGGTGTGCCAAAGACGCGTATTCAGAACGCTGGTGACAACTTCTTTTTGAATTTGCTGCGGAATTTTCGCAATATCGTCCGGGCTGTTCAAACCGAACCCGGCGCCGAAACGAATAAATTGCTCGACGTATTCGTATCCCCTGGGCTCGAGCCATTTGCAAAGGAAGCACGGAATTCTGCGAATCGAACATTCCAGGGAAACCGTCGATTGCACCGTAACGGCGAACCAGGTTTTCGTCAGCAGGTCTTCAGTCAGGGGGCCGCTTAACAGTTGCACGGTTTTTAGGCGGGATTTAGATATTATGCGCCTTAGCATGCGGGCGCGGTCCCGCTCGCTTTCGGCGGGATGCAGTTTTACAACCAGCTTCCGGCCGGTTGCGAGCGCCACATCCACCAGTGCGGGCAACACATCCCGGTAAAATCCTTCGCCGCGTCCCCCGCTAACCTCATAGGGCTCGGAGAAAAAAACGATGTAGGGTTTAGGCCGGTCTCCATTCGCGGCATCAGGCATGTTGGAAGGCGAAGTCAACGCAGGGGCGCAGATCTCCACTTTTTCACGAGGAACCATACATTTGCGTACGAGAAAATCTTGTTCCATCTCTCCCTTTACCCAAATCACGCTGCCATAGCTGCGCTTAAAGAGGTAGCGGGCATCGAGTGCTCCATGCTGGCAGGCAATGCTGGGAAGCCCTCGCTCCCTCGCCAGGAGCAACGGAATCCTCGTATAAGGATTGCTGTCATCGGCGCAGAGCACTCCCTGCACGGGCTCGTTGTCGAGGACATTTCGCCAGGCGTCGCGAACCTTGACTCCGTGCTGCAAACGGTTCGCTAAAGTATCAAGATGTCCCATGCGATGCAGAATGTCGAACTCTGGAGTTCGACATAGCTCAGTTAGCAGATCTCTGAGCCGATGCTGCAGATCAGAGTTTTCTCCACTGCGTCCCTTCAACGATACGTACGAAGATAGCTCCGCCGTTATTACATTCCTCGGAGGAGCGTTTACCCGTCCGCTTCGCCGAGTTGTAACCAAAAGGAAATTCTGGTCGGAAAAGGTTCTCGCATAATCAATTCCAGTGCGCGAAGCATTGATGTATGCGGTGGGAACCAGAATTACGGGTCGCAATGAAGCCGCACGTTTTCTTGCCAGCCGACCACAGAACCGATATTCAGGATCGTACTTATCCCCTAAAACGTCGACGATTTGTGAAGTTGAAAGTTTGCTTGCAGCCCGCAGGTAGTGCCGCAAACCTTTTTGGATTCCAAATCGAGGACGGAAAATCTTTGCGTTCCCATGCAGGAGACAACGCAGGATATCGGCATGCAAGCTGGGCCGCGATACGTGAACCTCATCCGAAGTCCCAAATGTCCGGGCCAATCGCTGGAGCAAAATAAGCGCTTCCATTTCCTCGTGCAGCAGGATCGACAAGATTTCCCACCAGTCGAGGCCAAACTCATCGACGAGACGTCCGCAACCCCGCCCCAATAGTTCTCGAACCTGATAAAAATCGCTAAATCCATTCCGGAAAGAATCCAGAGATTGAAGATCGCATTTGAAATACTTGCGCCACTGGTCATGAGTCGACAGCGCGCTCTTTCCGAGGTCAACAATCAAGTCCCATCGCTCCCTGGTCCAGGGACCGACATCAGCGGTATCGAGCGGATGGATTAACAGGGTCTTCATTGCATTTACAAATCTTCCACCAGCCCTTAAGACTGGACGTAGAAAGCTTTGCGATAGAATAACGCAGTCGATCGCGCAAATTGTGCAGTCTCGGAACCATAGCTGCGCTCTGTGAATCTAAGATTCATAACCAATAGCGTCGAAACATGGGTCTCTTTCAATCCATTCCGGGCCCGCAGACCAGAGACCGCACCCGCCCTCTGGCCGACCGCATGCGTCCGCGCACACTTGAGGAATTCGTTGGCCAGGAGCATCTAATCGGTCCGGGCAAACCTCTTCGTGTCCAAATCGAGCGCGATGACACCGGTTCGCTTATCTTTTGGGGACCTCCCGGCACCGGCAAAACTACGCTCGCCAAAATTATCGCCAACATGACCAAGGCGGATTTCATCGAGTTCTCCGCCGTCCTCGCCGGAATCAAAGAAATCAAGCAAGTCATGGCCGATGCCGAGCGCGCCCGACAGTACGGCACTCGCACCATCGTTTTCATTGACGAAATCCACCGCTTCAACAAAGCGCAGCAGGATGCGTTTTTGCCGCACGTGGAAAAAGGCAACATCCGCCTGATCGGCGCGACGACCGAAAATCCTTCGTTCGAAATCAACGGGGCTCTGCTCTCGCGCACGCGGGTCTATGTGCTGCAACCGCTCTCCGAAGATCAGATCGTCGAATTGCTCAAACGCGCGCTCGCCGATGAAGAACGCGGCCTCGGCGCGATGCACGTCCAAGCCTCCGACGAAGTTCTTAAAAAAATCGCGAGCTATACCAGCGGCGATGCGCGTAGCGCCTACAACGTTCTGGAAGTCGCGGCAGGACTTTCTCAACAGGCAAAATCCGCCGAAATCACCGACGATATCGTTCGCGATGCTTTGCAGAAGCGCATCCTGCTCTACGACAAAGCCGGCGAGGAGCATTACAATCTCATCTCCGCGCTGCACAAATCTGTCCGTAACAGTGACGCCGATGCGGCTCTCTACTGGCTGGGCCGCATGCTCGAAGCCGGCGAAGATCCGCTCTACATCGCTCGCCGCGTGGTGCGCATGGCCGTCGAAGATATTGGACTGGCCGATCCCAACGCTCTCGCACTCTGCATGGCCGCGCGCGACGCGGTTGATTTCATCGGCATGCCGGAAGGGAACTTGGCTTTGGCCCAGGCCGTCGTCTATCTTTCTGTCGCGCCCAAATCCAACGCACTTTACACGGCTTATAGCGCGGTGCAGGGAGACATCGAATGCACCGCCGCCGACCCCGTCCCGTTGCACCTGCGCAACGCGCCGACAGCTCTCATGAAAGGCCTCGGCTACGGAAAAAACTATCAATACGCGCACGACGTCGAGGGCAAGGTCGCCAACATGCAATGTCTGCCCGAAAATTTGAAGGATCACGCGTATTACCATCCAACCAACGAAGGCGTCGAAAAGCGCATCGCCGAGCGTATGAAAGAGATCAGGCAACAGCGGTCGCTGGCTGCTCAGAAGGAACCGTCTCAACCGGAGGCTCGTAATAGAGGCCGCGAGGCAAAGTGAAGCGGATCAGCAGCACTCCCACAGCCAGCACACCCACAATCAGGATGCTGCCTTCAGGCCCGGTCGTTCCACCGCTGAGCACAGCCCGGCCCTGCGGATGAGTGGCCAGTAAATGGTGCTGCACCATCAGCCCGCTATCCGCTACGCCGAACAAAAAAGACTGGCCCCAGTCCCAGGTTGCATGCATCCCGATTGCCCACCAGATAGCGCCGCTGCGCCATACTGCGAAACAAAAAAACATTCCTGCGAGGAAGACGGAAAGCAGCCCGACCGGAGACTCTCCCGGATTGCTGGTATGCCCGAGAAAAAAGATGACCGAGAGAATGATCGCCGCGGTCCAGAATCCCAGCGCTGTGCTGTGACGGGTCTTGAACGCGCGACGATAGATCCAGCTCAATCCTCGAGTCAGCGTATACAAAAGGAAGCCACGAGTCAGCGACTCTTCAAAAATGCCGACCAGGCAGAAAATCGCCAGCCAGAGAACTCCATATCGAATTACATCGCTGCCGAAAACCAGCCGGCGTTCGATTACTAACAGGCCGCTCCTCCACAGCACAAAAACCAGCAGTGATATCAGCACCAAGCCCGACCCCATGCCGGCCGCAAGCTGCCGAACCACGTTGGTGGCTGCATAACCATAGGAGCGGCCTCTGCGCTCGATCCTGGCCATGATCCAGGTTGCTATGAGCACCATCGCCACCGACAATCCTTCGTTCATGAATCCGAACGTAAGCGGCAGCTCGTGCATTTCTCTCATCCCGCGGAACGATGGCACCAGCTTTAGGATGACAAAAATGGCTGCTCCTCCCAAAACAGCAAAAATCAGGATGAAGAACAGCGCACTCCATCCGGCGCGTAATCCATCCTTGCCCACAAAAACCTTCTTCAGAGTGGAAGGTCGTCGCGTTTGAGGGGCGATCATCTGTGGGGCCACAATTGAATCTAACTGGCTGCCTGTTGGGCCGCCGGCGGGTGAACCTGAATCGGAAATCACATAGTCCTCGCGTTGCCCGGCTCGATTTTGAGCGGAAAAAGTGTCACTCTAAATTACTCTCCTGCGCCGTTGTCCCCCATCCGATCGGCCGAAGATTACGAGTCTTACCCTACGCTCTTGCATCCAATACGTTGTTGTGACCGCAAAGGTTCCGTGCTATGGCGACCGTTCCTGTAGATCTTTCGAAAGCCGCTCCGCCAGTTCATCCCCAAATCGACTGGCAAGTCGATAGTCTGCAAAAAATCCAGAAAGCAGCGCAGAAAATCAGTTCGATCCTCGATCTCGATGAGCTCATCGAGAACATCGTCAACGAAGTCTCTCACTCTTTCGGCCTCATCGAAACCAGCGTTTATCTTCATGACGAACTGAACGCCGAGATGGTCATGGCCGGCGTCCGCGGCTGCACCCTGCGCGACAAAGGTTTTCGCCTCAAAATCGGCAAGCAGGGCATGGTCGGCTATGTCGCCTCCACCGGCCAAATGCATTACGCTCCCGATGTCCGCAATGATCCGTACTACATCGCGTGCGAAGATTCCACGCACTCCGAAGTTGCCATTCCGCTTCGCGTGGGCGAGCGCATCGTCGGAGTGTTTACCGCGTCTCATCCTGATCTCGATGCGTTTCCGCGACAGCAGTTGCGCCTGCTCCAGGCTCTCTGCGACCACATGGCCGTCGCGGTTCACAATGCGCGCCGCTTCCAGTCCGAGCGCGATCAGCGCGAAGCGATGAGCCGCGAAGCCGAAGAAGCTCGTGCGATTCAGCAGGCGCTGCTTCCGAAAAGTTCTCCCTATGTACCCGGTTTCGTTATTTCCGGGCACAGCATTCCAGCCCGTGCCGTAGGCGGTGATTGGTATGACTTTATTCCGTTCGCCGATGGCCGCTGGGGCATTGTTCTCGCCGATGTTTCCGGCAAAGGCACTGCCGCGGCGCTGTTGATGTCGGCTACTCGCGGAATGATGCGCTCTCTCGCCGAGGCGTGCTGCACGCCCAGCGAAGTGCTCACTAAGTTGAACGGTTTGTTAGTCGAGGATTTTCCGGCGGGAAAGTTCGTCACGCTCGTCTACGCAGTTCTCGACCCGGCGATGCACACCGTCACTTTCGCCAACGCCGGCCATCTGCCGCCGCTTCTTGTCGATGAATCCGGTTCGCGTTTCCTCACCACTCAGTGTGGCCTTCCCCTGGGCCTGAGCTGCGGCAGTTACTCGCAGAGCACCGTTACGCTGGGCCCCGACTCGCGCCTCGTCTTCTACAGCGACGGAATTACGGAAGCAGTCAACACCAGCGAAGAAGAGTATGGCCTCGACCGGCTCGCCGAACACGTCGCCCGCAACGACGCTTCAGCTCTCACAGTCCTCGATGACGTCCATGCCTTTGCCGGCGGTGTTCTACCGAATGATGACGCTAGCGTTGTGTTTGTGAAGGTGGCGGCGTGAATTTCGGATGCCGCTGGATCAGCAGCCTTATCCAATCTCACGCTTGACAAGCGTGTTCCGTCGGCTTAGCGTTCCATGCGAGGACGTGCACCTTTCCTCATTCAGGTCCTCTGAGCTAAGTCAGCCCACCTGGGAGGCACTCCTCTTAGCGACAATCGGCACCCATCATACTGGCTGGAGGAAACCTATGAAACGTTTCGCATTTTGTCTGGTTGCAGTTTTAACAATGGCTGCACTTGTCGCCCTCACCGCTCCCACACCGGGACGCGCGGATGAAAAATCCGCTCCGTACGTTACCGAAAAGCCTCAAGGTTACCGCGACTGGCAGTGGATTTCCTCAACCCATGAAGCGGGCAACCTCAACAGTTTAGGAGCCCTGTTGGGCAACGATGTAGCGATGAAGGCCTTCCGCGAAAAAACGCTTCCATTCCCGGACGGCACGATCCTCGCGGCTCTGCATTACCGTTACGTCCCATCCGACGAAAACAACAAAGTCTTTGGCCAAGTCCAATCTTTCGTTCCGGGGGCCCCGACGAACATTCAGTTTATGGTCAAGGACTCAACAAAGTACGCTGCGACTGGTGGCTGGGGATTCGGTCACTTCGCAGACGGCAAGTTTGGCAATGCGGCATTTATGAAAAGCTGCTTCCCATGCCACCAGAAGGCCAAAGCGACCGACTTTGTCTTTACTCGTTACACACCTTGATGCTGAACTGAAGCAGAAAAACGAGAGGATGGCAGACCGGATCAAATCGACTCGTCTACCTATCGCCTAATTCCGCCAATCGCCGTTGATGTTTCTTTGCGAAAGGCCAACCATGCCAATCCCAAGGTGAGGCCGAGTGAGCCGTACACCGCCGCGTTCATGGGTGCAAGCAGGAAAAAGGCGGCCACCAGCGATGGATCGAACGTCATCCTGACGAAATACAGCGGACATAGCGAGAACATCAATTGGGGATCGAGATCCCACTGATGCGGGGCAAGAAAGGCGACGAGCGCCACGAGATATGAAACTGCCGCGAAGCCGCCGAGCCATTTGAGGGGCGCCAGGAACAACTGTCCGTCCTCCCGATCTTTCTTGCAGACTTTCGCGATCCATGAGCGCGGCAGCATCGCCAGCGCGACGCTGACCACTCCCACCAATGCGAGGATAGCCACAAAAATGATCCATTCCCACTGAACCGGAAGCTCTGCGCCCCGCATCATCACAAAAGGGACGGCAGTGAAAAGGGAAGTTAGTCCAGAAAGGAAAAATACTACGCGAGATGTAATCCTGATAGCGCGTGCGGACATGACGCGGATTCTAACAGCCGTTCCGGCTTTGAGCACCACCGCTTGCGCTGTCCCACCGGGGAAAAACGCGCCGCCAAAAATTCTGGCGCTATCGTTGAAAACCCACAGCGGTCCCGCGACGCGGAAAGGAATTTCGAATCTCGGTGTCTTTAAATAGAACCTTTTCGATCATCATTTCGTAATAGTTATTGTGCCCACCGAGGGTCGAAGTCTTCGCGTAAAGCAAGTATTATGCGCGCGACGTAGAAGTCTGTCGTCATTTCGCAGAAACGAGGAAAAGTCAGTGAAGGTATGGATGTTTCGCAGCATGTGGACCGCAATGATTGCGGTGATAGCAATGTTATGCCTCAATCCGAGAGTTCAAGGCCAGCAGTTGCCCGCAGTTCTTCCGGCAAATGTCAAGATCGCGCATTTCCCGAGCGCTACGCTGGCAGAAGAACGGACCATGTTGGTGATGCTGCCAGTGGACTACGACACAGCGGTGCGTCGATATCCCGTGCTGTACCTGTTACACGGTGCCGATCCAGATATCACGGACTGGGCGCGAGGGACGAATCTCTCATACTATGCGGCTCAGCATCAGGTCATTATCGTAACTCCGGACGCGTCGCATGGTTGGTATGTGAACAGCGTTGCGAATCCTAAAGCGCATTATGACGACTACATCATGAAAGACGTAATCGCTTACGTTGACAAAAACTTCCGTACGATTCCGGAACCATTTGCGCGAGCGATTGCCGGAGTTTCCATGGGCGGATATGGCGCGATGCTTCTTGGCCTGGAGCATCGCGACCAGTTTGCCGCGATTGGCAGCTTCAGCGGCTCGCTCGCGGCAGCTCACTTCCCACCAGAGGCCATACCAAAAAATCCAACGGAAGAGGAAAAGAAAAAGATTCAGGAATACGTCGGCTGGATGGGCGCGCCGGGTTCCAAGGAAGAAAAAGCCCGCGACGTATTCGAACTGGCCCAGCAAATTCCGGTCGAAGAAGTGCCCATGCTATTTCTGGTTTGCGGCGGACAGGATGACGGCGTCGAGCAGACCCACGCTTTCCTCAAGGTGCTGGCCAAACGCCGCATACCGTATGAGTACCGGGAAATCTCTCCCCGCGGGCATGAGTGGAGGATCTGGAACGAGGAGATACCGGTGTTTCTGGACAAACTCGAAACGCTGGACGGTTTTGAACCGCTGCGGTAACAGGCGGCACGCCACGCAAAATCACCGATGCGGCTTCGCGAGCTTCACCGGCACAGTCTGAGGGCGCCCGATCTGCTCCCGCTGGTTGTCGCCTCGGCACTCAGGCAGTACCGAGCCAGGTCCTCGCCCGCATAAACCGGTCCTGAATAATATTGCTTCACACCGGCCGCGAATTTCGCCCCATCCTCGCCGCCAACATAGTGGTACAAGATCAGCGCCTTCACCTGCGCTTTGGAAGCCAACTCGGCCAGCGCTTTGAATGACAGATGCTCCTTGCGCATATGCTCTGCCATAACGTCCCCATTTCCCGGCGCGTTTCCCGGCCTCGCGGCAGGTGATTTCTCACCCACCTCGACAGCCTCAAGATCTTCCACTTCGGAGATCAGCACGTCGGCGCCTTTCGCGAGTTCCTCGACGGCTGTGCTCGGTCCTGTATCTCCCGTAAAAACAATGGCACCGTATGGCGTCTCGAAGCGGTACGAATACGATTTCATGGTGGCCCGATATTGCGCGCGCATCAATTGATAGTGAGTGTTCTCGGCTGCCGTCACCCGAATCTTGTCATCCTGATATACCAGCCCGTCGTGATCGATGACGTGGGCCTTGAACGGATTCGACAGCGTACTTGCGCCCAGAGGCTCAGCCGCAAAAACTCCGTAGGAAATCCTGATGAAGTTGTAAGCGGCGCTCACCAGCGCAGGAGTTTCGGCAGGCCCGTAGATATTGAATTCCTGCAGGCCCACTCCGAAATCAACGCTGAGGAAATCGTTCGCCAGAACATCCACGAGTCCGAGCGCATGGTCGGGATGACTGTGCGTAATGAAAATAGTCCCGATCGTGTCTGATTTCACGCCAGCATCCAGCATTCGCCGCATCGTGCCGATGCCGCAATCGATCAGATACAGTCGCCCATCCACAATCAGCAACGTCGCCGGTTCCGATCGCTGCTCGGAGAGCACCGGCCCTCCATGTGTTCCGAGCAGCAGAATCTGAGCACCCTTTGGGGCTTCGTTTGGGATCGCGTCCTGCGCCAGGCTTAGGCTGGTCATCAATCCCAACGTCCAGACACCCGCCAGGGCCGCAAAAATATTGCGCAACACGATATCTCGTAAAGGTAAACGCGTTGTCTTCGGCAAAGCTCCTAAGCTCGTGCGCATTCGCAGACCTTCTCCTGTTCCACCCTCAAAACTCGATTGTGCCATGCGAACGTCAGTGCGAACAGGTCGAACAGATCTTAGATGCGTTTCTCGCGCGCCACAAAGACCTCAGCCCTCCTGTGATCGAGTATGCTTCAAGGGCTCGACTCGGCAACGTGCTCTAGGCCGCCGGAACGCTACTTGGATCGTGCCCGGTGCTCCACCAGAATGCACCGGTCCATCGTCACAAAAATTCCGGCCGCGCGTGCCTTCTGCGCCGCTTTGTCATGGACAACGCCCTCCTGCATCCAGATCGCAGGAACGCCGAGCTGAATTGCTTCATCTACGATAGGCTCCACAAACTCAGACCGCCGGAAGATATTCACGATGTCGATCTTCTCAGCAATCTCGCTCAGTGAAGCGTATGCTTTCTCGCCCAGGCAAGATTGAATATGTGGGTTTACAGGAATAATGCGGTATCCGTGGCTCTGCATGTAAGCTGAAACGCCATGGCTGGGTCTCAGCGGATCGTCGGAGAGCCCGACGACTGCGATGGTCTTCGCTCGTTTGAGCAAGTCGGCAATCGCATCCATGCAACCATATTACTTCTTGTTCGCTTCGTCCTGCTTTTGCTTGAACATCTTCAACGCCAGCTTGCGCACTGTCTCCGAAACTTCTTTGTTGGAAGAGAGATTCTTCAAGTCGTTGACCATCACGTGCTTCATTAAATTCAAGCTCAAATCGAGGGGCGTTCGGGGATTCGCCACCAGATTGCGCACCACGGGATAGTTTTTCATGAACCGCCGCTTCAGCGGAATCTGCCGCAATACCGCCTCCAGCACGTTCTTTTGCGAAGCAAACTTCTCCACTTCTCCATCGGAGAGTTTCGGTGCTTCCAGGACCGCCAGGGCGACAACCTTGGTTCCGTCGCGAATCAGAAGCGAGCGCTCCTCTTTGTTTCCCTTGAGCGCCAGTTGGATTCGTCCTTTCACATCCAGACGGTTGATTTTTTGCACCGTGTTCTCGCGCTTCGGCGCTGCTGCGGCGCCACTCGCGCCAGTTTTCATTCCAATCGGCGCGGAAGATACTGCTGCGCCAGATGCCGCGGTGACAGCTTGTGACGGTTGGGGTCCCGCGATGTCTTTGACTTCAACCACGGGAAAATAATCCGCGCCCAGGAGATCCACGATTCCCCCGACAGCCTGGAACGGTTTGCCATCTTCGGCGCTGATGTCGGCTGCATGTTCCGTGAGGTAAGCAGAAACGGTTTCGTCCGGGACCTCAGCATCGTGGGAGGAAGCATCCTTCTCGACGGTCGAACCCTGCGTTTCGGCCTTCTGGGCCGGGGGCGAGATCGTTTGCCCCGCAACCGGAGCAGGCGATTTCGTCTCGACAACAGCTTCCACAATATTCGGGCCCACCTGCCCTGCAGAGTTTCCCTTCAGCAAATCCGCAACCAGTACTGCGTCGCTTCCCTTCACATACGGATTCGAGCGCAGCGATTCCAAAATCGCTTTCGAGGTTCGCACGCGCGCACTCTTAAGGAGAATCCCGACACTGTCGGCCGGGGCCGATTGCGCCATCTTGGCTATTTCTCCCGCCGCGACCGAAGAATTCTCCAGTAGCCCCGGCAAAAGTTTCGGCCGTACATTTTCCGGCGAGACGAAATAATTGAGCACTTCAGGCGGCGTCTTCGGGTTGGCGGCTGCCGCCAGGGACGCTTTCTCATCCCAGCCCGCCAGAGTGATGCGCGCGAGGTCGCCGAATACTTTGTTGTTTCTCGCCAAATAGACGAGAATTTCAATGTTCTCTTCGGGCGGAACAGATAGCGCGCCGCGCGCCGCAAACTGCATCATGTTCGAAGGCAGTTTTGACGCCCGGATTTGATCGATCATGCGTGGCATAAAGACACGAATCCTCGCTAACCGACCATGTTCTCGAATTTAGGGAAAAGACGCTAGATTACCTACGGGTCGGGACTGAGGTTGACACTTCCCCTGCCATTTCTTCCAGTTCGCGAACCGCAAGTTTAAATTCCCGCACCAGGCGGTTGGATTTCGTGCGTTGGAACTCATCCAGCAGCGTGCGATAGTACCAAAGCGTGCCCTCGCGCCCGCCATTAAAACGCTCCCAGACCACTTCTCCAACCTCGCGGTAATCGGCCAGGATCGATCGCACGTTATTGAGCTTGTCAGCGGCGGAAACCAATCTCGTGCCCGCATCCGCGGTCTTGAGGTGACGAATGTAATTCTCTTTCCGCTCGCGCCACGGAGGTTTCGGAATCTCGTACGCGTCTGTGCATCCGTCAACGATTTTCGCCACGCGGGTTCCAAATCTCTGCCTTACTTCTCTCAACATCGGTTCTCCGCCGCAATCTTCCACCACATCGTGAAGCAGTGCCGCGATCGCCAAATCCTCGTCTCCGCCGAACTCCAATACCAGCGAGGCTACGCCCATCAAATGTGCAATGTATGGAATGCTCGACGCCTTCCGCGCTTGCCCTTGATGTTTTTCGGCGGCAAACTCAAAAGCCCGCAGGAATCGCGGGCCGAGCTTTACCGCATTCGGATTTTTCCTTCCGCCCAATTATTTCTCCTGCTTCTCTTTATCCTTAATCCTTATCCTTGCTTTTCCGCGCGCCGCGCCAGTAAGTAAGCCCGGATGAACGGCTGCAAATCGCCATCCAGCACTCGATCCACATCGCCCACTTCTTCCTTCGTTCGGTGGTCTTTAATCATGCGATAAGGCTGCAACACATAAGATCGAATCTGCGATCCGAAATCGTTGTCGAGCTTCGAGTCTTCGATCTTCTTCGTCGCCGCCTTTTTTTTCTCCATCTCAAGCTCATACAGCTTCGAGCGCAACATGCTCATCGCACGGTCGCGGTTCTTGTGCTGCGAGCGCTCATTCTGGCAGCTCGCCACCAGCCCAGTCGCAATATGCGTGATCCGCACCGCCGAGTCGGTCGTATTCACGTGTTGCCCACCCTTGCCGCTCGAACGATACGTATCGGTGCGAATGTCTTCGGGCTTGATCACGATCTCGATGCTCTCATCGATTTCCGGCGAAACGTACACGCTGGCAAACGATGTATGCCGCCGCTTCGCCTGATCGAACGGCGAAATCCTCACCAGCCGGTGCACGCCGATTTCGCTCGTCAGCAATCCGTACGCGTACTCGCCATTCACGGCAAACGTCGCCGACTTCAATCCCGCTTCTTCACCCGGCTGATAATCATAGAGAACTGTCTGAAATCCCTGCCGCTCCGCCCAGCGTAAATACATGCGCAGCAGCATATCGGCCCAGTCCTGTGATTCCGTTCCGCCCGCGCCCGGATGAATCGTCACGATTGCATTCAGCGCGTCGTTGTCGCCGGAAAGCAGCGTCTCTGTTTCCAGCTTGTCGACAACTCCGCGCAAAGCATCGATCTCGCGGCGCAAGTCGGCATCGACATTCTCGCCTTCCTTGCCCAAATCGAAGTAAGCCGAAATATCGTCGACACGGCGGCCCAGATCCGCATCGGTGTCGAGCAAATGCGCGAGCCGCTTTTTCTCGCGCATCACCTGCTGCGAGCGTTGCGGATTCGACCACAAATTCGGGTCGGCAGCCTGTTTCTCGATTTCGGTTAATTGCGGACGGAGTTTGCCCGCGTCAAAGATACTCCCGAAGCTCGCGCACCTTGGTGGCCAGCGCGCCGTATTCCTGTTCCAACTCTTGAATCATGCCGACTCTTTCCTGGTGTCCTTGTGAAGAGGTATGAAGCGTGTCAACAACACGCCCACTGAAATTATCGCACACAGAAACGCGAACCAGTCTCCATGACGCGTGTAGAAGGTGGTTCTGGAATTCAGCGCGTAAGGCGCGGCCAGCGCATCTCGCACCTTGCGCGGCAGCCGCACTACAACCCGCCCATAAGGATCGATCGAAGCTGTCACTCCCGTATCCGTCGCGCTCAAAAGCCAGCGATCATTCTCAATCGCTCTCATCCGCGTCTGGTTCAGATGCTGCGCATAGGCCCCGCTGTCGCCATACCAACCATCGTTCGAAATATTGACGAACACCTGCGCGCCGTCTTTTGCAAACTGCCGAACCTCATCCGGGAACACGGACTCGTAGCAGATGAATACTCCCAGTGGCTCGTCACCCGCCCGCAGCGGCGCTCTCGACTCCCCGGCCTTAAACTGTCCCACTTCCTTCGTCAGTCCGCCGGCAAAAGCGAACAATTTCGGAAACGGTAAATATTCTCCAAAAGGAACCAGATGCACTTTGTCGTAGCGTGCCGTCCAATCGCCAGCCGGACTGATTAGCGCGGCTGAATTGAAAACCTCGCTCGCCGCCCTATCTTTTCTCGGATTATTACCGATCGCTCCCGTCACCACCCAAGTACCCGTGTCCTTCGCCATCTCGCTCACCGGACGTCGAAAGAGGGGATCGCTGGTGAAAAACGGAGCCGGCGACTCCGGCCACACGATCAAGTCCGGTTTGTCCCCAGATTTCGAATCCGTCGGCAAGAATCCAGCGCCATTCGTCCTCACAGTCAGGTCGGTCAACTGCTGGAGGGTATGCTCGAAAGTCTCCCGCGTCCAATTCTCATCCACCGGAATATTCTGCTGAACCAGCAACGCCACGCGATCAGGAGGAACCGCTGGAGCATCCACCAGCCTTCCCGCCTGCAGCACCACGGCCGCCGCGAGCGCAGCCAGCAAAAGCGTGCTGCGCTTCTTGCGATGCACCAGGAAAGCCGCTGCCAGAGCCACATTCACCAGCATGATCTCGAACGATAATCCGTAAACTCCCGTCCACGTACTGATGCGGCTCAGCGAAATGTTATCCACCTGTGCCGTGCCCAGCAGGTCCCAGGGAAAACCAGTAATCCGCGTGCGCGCCAGCTCCGCCGCGACCCAGAAGAATGGAATGGAAATTAGCGAGCGCCGATTGTCGCGATCGGGCCCCGTTGCCAGGCCTACCAACAATCCGAAAAGTCCGTGATACAGTCCGAGATAAAGGCAGAAAAGAATCAGCGCGAGCAGCGCCATGGCGGAGTTCAACCCGCCGTATGCCCGCATCGTGTCGAAGATCCAGTAACACGTCCCCGCATACCACAAAATGCCGCAGGTGTAAGCCAGCAAGAATGCCTGTCCGGGGGTAGCTGCCCGAAGATTCGTGGAACCATCGATCTCCAGCGCTCCCGCAGGCCGCGCCCGCAGCAGGGCCACAATCAGCGGAGCAAACGCAAACCACGACAGGAAATAAAAATCAGGAAGGGGAAAAACCAGGATTTGCAGGAGCGCCGAAAGGCCCACCAACAGCCACGCGCTCGAATGAATTTGTCGCACCCGCAAGAATAACAAAACCGTCTATGCGTCCGAACCTCGTCATTCCGAACCGATGCGAAGCGGCGCTAAGGACCCACCTTTTGCTGACGTCATCGCGCCCCGCACGAACTCCATGATTTCTGCGGTCACATAATCCGGAGGCACAATGTGAAACACGGGCTGCCCAGCCACAGGCTTCAACGAGACATCCTTCCACGCCGTTCCACCCGTCCCGTCACGCAGAATCACCGCATCCGCCCGATCCAAAAACTCTCGCGCCGAATTCTTGAAATCTTTCGTCGAGGGATCCAGCACCGTCAAATACAAATCCGGGCGCACAAATTTCAATACGCTATTCGACTCCACGATCACATTCGGCGCGTCGTGTAATCGCGCGCGTAATGCGGGCATCGCCTCAGCCAGGCGTCCCTGCTCGGTTCGCACCCACAACGCTCGCGCCGCGCCTGCAACCAGAAACCGCGACGTATCAGACCCTCCATCGCGATCCTTTTCTTCCAAAATCGCCCACGAATGATCGCCCGTTGCGCAGTCGCAAGGTTCTCCATTCGCCGAACAAATCCCATGGCCATACTGCGTAATCTTCACCGCGGTCCACTCGAATTCGCGCAAGGCTGCGATCAAACCCGCAACCACGCTCGTCTTGCCCACACTCCGCGAATGTCCGCCGACTACGATAATCGCCACGACTATCTCTTTTTCCCCAGCCGCGCCAGTTCGGCCAGAGTTTTCAAATATTGCGCAAGCGGCCGCGCGGGTGTTCCCCAGAACACCACGCCCTTGCCCCGCAGAACCTTATTCGGAAGAACACCGCATTGCGAGCCTAATATCACTCCCTCGGTCAGCCGCACGTGATCGCCTAGTCCAACCTGCCCACCAATCACAACGTTTTTCTCGATTACAACGCTTCCGGAAATTCCCGTCTGCGCCGCGATGACCACGTCCTCGCCCACACGGCAATTGTGGCCAACGTGCACCAGATTATCGATTTTCGTTCCGCGCCCAATCCGTGTTTCATCCAGCGCGCCCCGATCGATGGTCGAGTTCGCGCCAATCTCAACATCGTCCTCAATCACCAACTTGCCGATCTGAGGAAACTTTTCATGTTTTCCACTCGCGACGTCACGCACGTACCCGAACCCATCACTGCCTAACACGGCCCCCGCATGAACGATTACCCGATCGCCCAGCGTTGTTCCCGAATAAATTGTGACGTTCGGATAAATCTCGCAGTCTCTCCCAATCCTCACGCCTCGCCCAATCACGCACCCCGCACGGATTCTCGAGCCATCGCCGATCTCGGCATTCTCAGAAATGACGGCTCGCGCCTCCACCATCACCCGCGCCCCAAGACGCGCTGAAACATGAACCACTGCGCTCTCCTGTACTCCGCTCTGGCCTCGCCGGGCATCGCTCTGCAGAAGCTGTCCTGCCCTCGCGAATGCGAGTTTAGGGTGACCGCAAATCAGCAGCGGTTTCCCGGAAGCAGAAACAGAAGAAGTGTTCTCGGCGGCAATCACCGCCGCAGCCTTCGACGCCAAGGCGCTGGCCAGATATTTTTCATCCTCCACAAAAACCAGATCGCCTTCCCCGGCCGAGGCGATGCTCGCCAGCCCGCTAACCTCGACACTTCCATTTCCAACAACCCGCGCACCCACAGCTTCGGCGATCTCCTGCAAGCTTCGCTTCATGGCTTTTCACTTTATCTCACTGCGCCCGCCGAAGAAAGGCATCCCGATCCTTTCAGAAAACATCCAGGAATAAGATAATCAAGGAGAGCGGACGCCGGGACTTGTATGCGCAATCGACTGAAGTGTTCGATCCTTGTTGTTACATTTGCTGCGGCTACCCTGGCCGCGTCGGCCTATTTGCACGCCCAGCAGCACTCGAAGCGCCTCATCCTGAAAGACGGCTCCTACCAAGCGATCACCAAGTATGAAATGAAAGGCGACCGCGTCCGCTACTACAGCGCCGAACGCGAGGAGTGGGAAGAACTCCCCAGCGCTCTGGTCGATTGGCCCGCCACCGAAAACTATGAGAAGGAAGCAGCCGCGCCTTCCGCCATTCCGGAAGCGACTGCCCTCGATAAAGAACTTGACGCCGAGCGCGCCGCGGCAGAAGCCAATCTGCCGGAAGTCGCGCCCGGCCTGCGTGTGCCCGAGCTTTACGGGATGTACATGCTCGACACTTTCAAGGGCCAACCGCAGTTGGTCGAACTGCAGCAAGATGAAGGCAGCATCGCCGAGCCCTCAAAAGCCAATATCCTGCGCGGAATGATACCTGCCAGCGGCGGCGCAAAACAAACCGTGGAACTCGAAGGCGACCACTCCACGGTGTACTCTCACGCCCTCAGGCCATCGATCTTCATCAAGCCCGACGATAATTCTACCGAAGCTCCGCCCGGCGAAACCGCCTCCGCGCAACCGTCGGAGCCCAGCCTCGACGCGCCCCGCGCCCAGCCGCAGCAACCCCAGCAGGCCCAAAAACCCGAGCAGGCGCAAAAGCCCGAGCAAGCCATGGTCCCATTCGATCGCTACCGTATCGTGCGGCTTAAAGTAAGGAGCGGCAAGCGTATCGTCGGCGACCTCAAGCGTTCCCCTGGGGGCAAAATCACGCAGGAAGAAGACGTGGTGAAAGCCGCCATCGACAAAGTGTCTGGCGACTGGCTCAAAATTACTCCCACGGAAACTCTCGCCCCGGGCGAATATGCTCTCGTCGAATCCAAGGGAGCGGACGGGATGAACCTCTATATTTGGCCGTTCAGCGTCAAACCGGACGCCCCAGCCAATGTGAATCCGTGGACGCCGGAAGCGGGATCGAAACCAGCCGCAAAGTGAAACCCTAGTTACTCTTCGCAGCCCAATTCAGCACAATCGACATTGGCGTCTTCGCCGACTTCAGTTGCGTATTGATAAGGAATTTCTGCCCATCGCGCGTCACATCGTAGAACGACTGCTCCGAGGTGGCCGCGACCGTTTCGCGGGGATACGCCTGAAACAGCACGGTCGGTGTTCCCGGATCGAAGTTTGCGCCCGCCTTGAGTGGAACGGACATGAGTTTGTCATCGGAAGAGAGATAAAACAGTTCTTTGCCGTCGCCGCGCCATCGCGGCTGCGTCCCGCCTCCAGTCGAAATCTGCCACTTGCCGTGGGCCTCCGGAAAAGAAGTAACGTAAATCTCCCACTTCCCGCTCTCGTTCGAAGCGTAAGCCACCCACTTGCCGTCGGGCGAAAAGCGTGCGGTTCTGAGGCTCGCGCTGGCTTTCAAGAACTCTGCAGGCTTCATCTCCGGCAACGTGACGTACCAGAAATCCGGGCCGCGTTCGTACAAAATATGTTTGCCGTCGCGTGACCAGTCGGTAGGGAATCGGTCGGGGCCGTCCTGCGGAATCTGCTTTTCTTCCTGCGCGCCGTCGCTATTTTTCACGTACAAATCGAATCGCGGCTCACGGTTGTCGCAAAATACAACCTGCTTGTCGTCCGGACTCCAGTTGGGCATGGAATCAATCGCCGGATCGAAGGTCAGCCGCTTGGCCTCGCCGCTATCCACATCGTATGTATAGATGTCGGTGTTCAGGCTGCTCTGGTCGGTCGTATCCGAAGCAACGAATCTCCCGCTCGGCGAAACCGCAACATTCCCATAAACACCGGGCTTGGTCGCCACGCCGACCTCGTGGCCTCTTCGGTCAAACCACACCAACTGCGACGCCGCAGCCTCACCCGCCTTCTGCGCCACGAGCAATCCGCTGCCCGATGCCGAGAACTCGGCTTTCGAAATGCGCGGCGAAAATTCGATGTCGGTAAAAACCGGCGTCGCCTCGCCGGTGAGCTTGAAATTCTTGACATCGAAGTGCTGCGCGAACAGCGTTCGATCGCGGTAGAAAAACAAATATCCCGGATCGACATATTTGGCATTGCCCTGCGCTCTCAAGATCAAATGCTTCTCATTCGAATTGAGCGCACCCGCGTAGATCGAATAAAGATCCTTGCGTCCCGAAAGATTGATGGCCGAATACAAATAATGAACGCCATCGGGCAGAAAAGAAGGCCAGCGCAGACTGTCTTCTTTCAAGCCTCGGTCAGGGGCGGCGATCTGCGCCGGTGTTCCGCCTGATGCTTGAATCCGATAAAGTCCCGCACCCAACAGGCCGGCCGGTGTGAAAATGATGTCCCCGTTTTGATTCCAGGAGCCGCCACGGCCGGTCGGCGCGTCACACAGAGTCTGCACCGGACCTCCAGCCAGGTCGAGCCTCTTTAATTTTCCATCCGCAAAGAATCCCAACGACCTCCCATCGGCGGACCAGAAAGGAAAATCCGCTCCTTCGGTGTTCGGAATGCGAGTTGCCTCCTCCGCGCCCGGTTGATAAACCCACAACAGATTGCTTCGCTCCGAGTCCGGATGCCCAACAATTGCAACCGTATGTCCGTCAGGCGAGATCGCCACGTCCTGCGCCTCGAACGAAAGCGGCGCAGCGAAATACGACCGCTTTTTCGTTCCCCTCGAACTCAGCCACGCCACACTAACTGCAACCAAAGCAATTGCCAGCAAGGCCGCAAGAAGCCACGCCCAGCGTCCACCTCTGCCAGCTTTCGCTCCTGTCGGCAGGGAAGCGGGAGATCCGCCGCTCTCGGCAATCCAACTCAACTGCAGCGCTACGTCGTGGGCGCTCTGAAAGCGCTCGTCAGGATTTTTCGCCAGGCAGGTGCGCACCACATATTCGAGCGATGCCGGAGCCAACGGCTGCGCAGCCGAAATCGGCAGCGGATTCTGTTCGAGAATCGCGCTCGCAACGCTCAACTGACTCTTGCCCTGGAATGGCCGTGTGCCAGTCAGCATTTCATACAAAACGGCGCCGAACGCAAACAGGTCCGATCGAGCGTCCGCCTCTTTGCCCTCGAGTTGCTCCGGCGCCATGTACTGGATGGTTCCAATCACAGTTCCAGCAGTAGTGAGCGGCGAGAGCGGGCTGACATCCGTCATCGTTCTCACTGCCGAAAGCAGCGGCGCGCCGGAATGTGCAGCGCTTCCTCCAGCCGCCGACTTCGCCAGGCCAAAATCCATCAGCTTGGCGCCTGCCTTGGTCAGCATGATATTTCCCGGCTTCAAGTCGCGGTGGATGATTCCATGCTGATGCGCAATAGCCAGCGCTTCGGCAACGGCCTTGCCGATCTTCAAGGCCTCACCAACCGGCATCGCGCCTTTGCGCAACCGGTCAGCCAGAGTTTCTCCCTCGAGAAACTCCATCACCAGATAGTCGGTGCCGTCCTGCGACCCGATGTCGTAGAGATGACAAATGTTCGGATGGTTGAGAGCGGAAATCGCCCGCGCTTCGCGCTCCATGCGCTGCTTCAGTTCGGGTGAAGAAGAGAGGTGAGCAGCCAGAACCTTGATGGCTACCGTGCGGTCAAGCCGCGTATCGCGGGCGCGATAAACCTCGCCCATACCGCCCGCGCCGAGTTGAGACTGAATCTCGTACGGACCAAACTTGGTGCCGGTGGCGAGGGGCATGGGTGCGCGCCATTATAAACGCTTTCGGGAGCGGGCACGGGCACGGCCCAGCAGTGCGGCGAATGTGGACTATCTGGAACCTTTCGGCCAGCCTCACTCCGGCCAAGGAAGCCGTTGGCGATTTATTTCATCGAGCGCATCCCGAATCTTCCGCAACTCAATCACGAGCAATTTGGTTTCTTCCGTCATCTGTCGCAACAGGGAAGCGAATTCTGCACTGGTATCGCGAAGTTTGGAACGCGGCATCTCTCAAACCCCAAGAAAGAGAATCGTCTGCTTAATGAGTAGGGTAGCGAAATTGCGGGGGGGGGTACGCCTATGTGCGCCAACCCGTGGCTAGATCGGAAACTTGGAAACTGGGAACTAGGAGCCGGGAGCCGACTCTACTTCATCACGCCGCGCTGCGCGATCCCAATATTATCCCGCGTAGTATTCTTCACCAGATACATCATCTCGTCGGCTTGACGGATAATGTCATGCGCATCCCGCGCATCATGCGGATACGTCGCCAGCCCCATCGACGCCCGCACATTCAAGTGCAATCCTTCATCGCGGCAAAAACTGCTGGCCCGCAACGCATCGCGCAACCGTTTGGCCACCACCAGCGCCTGATCTTTTCCCGTCTGCGGCAGCAGCACCACAAACTCGTCGCCGCCATAGCGAAACGCAAAATCAATCAGCCGCAGCTGCGCTTTCACCAAATAACCAATTTCTGCCAGCAGCTTGCTGCCGACCAAATGCCCGTAGGTGTCATTGACCTGCTTGAAGTGGTCGAGGTCGATAAACAGCACGCTGAACTCATATCCAAATCGCGACGACCGGTAAACCTCGGTTTCCAGCGTTTTATAAAGATGCCGCGCATTGTAAAGCCCGGTGCAGTCGTCGGTGATCGTCAGTTCCTGAATCTTTTCGACCCAGCGCGCATTCTCAATCGCAATTGCCGCGTAATCGCACAACGACTGTAAAAAGAAAATTTCCTGGTCGTTGAACTGCGACCGGTCCACGTTTACCAACTGAATCACGCCCAGCACGCGCAGCCGCGATTTCAGCGGCACTGCAATCACCGACCGCGTCTCCCACTGCGTCCGCTCATCGATCCTCTTCGCAAATCGCGGATCGTTGGCCACATCGTTCGAAATGACGCATTCGCCGTGCTTTGCCACCCATCCGGCAATTCCTTCACCCACCTTCAGTCGTTCATTCTTCAGTTCCTCAGCTTTTTCGCCGACCGCAATGGCAAAATACAAATCATCCTTCTGCTCATCCACCATCAGCAAAGACCACGTATCCGGACGGAAATATTCCGCCATTTTCTCCATGATGGTCTGCAGAATCGAGTCGAGGTCCAGCGACGACGTCAGCGCCTTGGCCACGTCGTGGAAGATGCTGAGTTCCTGGCCCTGCCGGGTGAGTTGTGTGCCAACAGCCTCAGACATGCCGGATTCCTGTGTGGCGCGGGCACTCCTGCCCGCGACCGCTAATTCCTATCCGATCTTCTTAATCGTTACTCTGGTTTTCCTGCAAAGATCTACGATGACGAGTGACAGTTGAAAAAATTATAGATTCGCGATCATAACCGGGCAACGAACGTTGGTAACCAGAACCATTAAAGCCAATGCATTCTTGACCATGGCAGATTAACCCATCACAAAATGCTAAAACCCACGCCCGTCCCCCCGGCCTGGAGAAACCTCGTTGTCGAACCAGGTCGAAGTTCGACCCCAGTTGCCCTAATATCAACTCGCTGGCGTAATCTAATTCGTATGCGAACCGCAAACTACGCCCTGGCAATTGCTCTGGTCCTGGCCGCAATGTCGTGCTCAACGGCCCATGCCGCCGACGATTCCAAAACCGTGGCCACGGTTGACGCCGGCCTGGGCTCCTGCACCGCCGACTTCACCATCAACGATGATGCCGGCAAGCCTGTCTACGCCGCCAACATCCGTGTCCACATCGCCTACGGTTTCGGCGGCTTCCACAAGTTCGATCTCCAGGTCGGAACCAATGCCGCCGGCCAGGCCCGCTTCATTGGCCTTCCCGAACATCCCAAGCAGGGCTTATTCTTCACTGCCACTGAGGGCGATCGCGAGGGCACCGCTTTCGATAATCCGGTAAACACCTGCAAAGCTCAGTTCACCGTGGTATTAAGAAAAAATTCTGACCCGAAGAATGGCATCTGATCCTGCCTCCCGAAGGCTAAGGCAGCGGCGCTGACCGCTGCCACCCGTAACCTCCATCGGTCAACTCTTTCTGGCATCCCTCCCCGCCTTCGCCTATGATTATCAATGCGGGCAGCGCGCTCGCCGGAGCGGACTTTTGGGTGCATTCGGGGAAAAACTTCGCAGGCAACGCGAACATCGCGGCATCAGCCTCGAAGCCGTCGCCAACACCACAAAAATCAGCACCCGCATGTTGAGAGCTCTCGAAGAGGAACACTTCGACCAGCTTCCCGGCGGCGTCTTCAACAAAGGATTCGTACGCGCCTACGCTCGCCAGATCGGCCTCAACGAGCAGGAAGCCATCAACGACTATCTCGCCGCGCTGGCAGAGAGCCAGATCCATTCACAGCCCATCATTCCAAATTTTCGCAATACTCCGGCGCGGCCGGCTTTTGAAACCAGGGCTGAAAACAAGGCCGAAAACAAACCTGAGAACAAATCCTCGATCGCTGACGCCCGCGTAGATCGGGGCGATACGGCCGCCGCTGACCGAAGGGCACCCGCGGAACGCCGGGTCGACGCCCGTCGCGTCGAAACCCGCCGCACTCAGGACCGCTTAACCGGCATTGAGAAAGTTGACGACCATTTGCGTCGAGACCGGCCACCCGCTCTTCCCCTTAACGACCCTGCGACCAACGATCGCGTGAAAGATGCTCGAAAAAACAGCGACCACGAAAACGGCAACCGCCTCAACCCCGCGTTCCTGGCCGAATCTCCAAATCAGAGCCAAGAGCGCGGTGTGGACCAGGCAGAGCCCGCAGCCCATTCGAACGCTCTCGCCGATGACGACCTGCCCACTGCGCCCGCGTCATTTCTGAATCTCTCCGGTCCGCCGCAATCCTATGACGAACGTGAAGAAGCGGTAGAGGAAAATCAACCATCCGCAAGGGACGAACGCGAAGAAGTCGCCCCCGTGTCCGCCATTCGCCGGAGTCCTACACAGCCCATCGCCTGGCGAAAACTCGCGATTCCGCTGCTGCTCGTCGTTATCATCATCCTGTTCGTGGTCTTTTTGCGGCGCAATCATCCAGCGCCTCAATTAGAGGCATCATCGCCGCCGGCCACGCCCACTTCGACCACGCCGAGTCCAGGAGTGCCGGTCGCCGCAACCCCGGCAGCGGCGGCCAAAGTTTCCGCACAGAACGGAAGCAACGCGAGCACTTCAATCAGCTCGACCGCGCCACTTCCTTCTTCACCATCCCGACATCCTTCATCCGAGAAACCAGCACCCACCGAACCGCCTTCCGATGTAACCAAAATCATTCCATCGCGCGCGCCGCCCTCCAAACCCAAGCCGCTGCCCGCTTTTACTCTGATCATCCGCGCCACGGAAAACTCTTCGGTCGCCATTACCGCTGATGGCCAAGCCGTAGCCCAGGAAAATCTCATCGCCCCGGCAGCGACTTCCGTCCGCGCCACAAAAGAAATCGTAGTAAAAGCCGGCAATGCCGCTGGCGTGAGTTTCATGTTGAACGGCAAAGATATTCCCGCCACCGGCGCCGAAGGCCAGCCCCACACCTATGTCTTCGACACGAATGGCCTGCGCCCAGGCAACTAGAACCGAATCCATTCAGCATCCGAACAAAGAGCGTAGCCACCGTCGTCCGCTACAATGCGCCCGCAGCCTTCAACAGTGCCTTCACCGAGCGCGTAAACACCGCTCTAGCCTGCGCAGCCTCACTGGGCAGGATCGATTTGTCGATCAGCAGCATTGCAGTGCCATGTCCAAGCATCCACAAAGCCAGCAGTGGCCGCTCGAGCCCGTGCGGCGAATTTCCGAGCCTTGCCGCCAATTTCCGTCGCATGGCTTCTCTCGCAGGGCGATTCGGTGTTCCAGCTCCGTCAGCCGGAGACAAATGATAAAGACGGAAATTATGCTGATAGAAGAGCTCATACTCCCGAGGGTGCCCCAGCGCATAATCCAGGTATCGCTCGCAGGCCTGCTCAACCGAAGGAGCAGCCTCGATCACAGCGGCAATTTCCAGCCGGATGTGCTCCAGCAGGCCTCGTAAAATATCATCGCGGTTGCGGAATCGGCGGTAAACCGACGGCGTGTTGGTTCCGGCGGCTTCCGCAACCGCGCGCATGGTAAGCGCTCCTTCGCCGCCTTTTTTCCACAGTTTTTGCGCTGCGCTCAGAATCTTTGCTTCCAGCTCCGGATTCGGCGGTCTTGGCACCTGGTTCCCCTCGTCAGCGAGCTAACCATGTTATGTATACAACGTAGACATAACAATGTAAAGAAATCGCATGTAATCGGCCTATTCAACTCGTTGGTTACAATTATTGTGTTGACATTGTATACATAACGCTGTATAAGTTATTAAACTTTAACCCCGGAGTACATTCGTTCCGTTTTAGGAGTCCAATCGATGTTTTCGTGGGATAACCCAGACGATCGCGTTGCGATCGCACAAATGAATTCAGAACTACAGCACGCTCAACTCGAGCTGCTCAGCGCCCATTGCGCCACCCATCAGTTGCGGCTGCGCTTCAACGCGGAGGATCTCGCCCGCTTCGGCCAGCGCGAAATTCTCCGCAAATCCGTTCGAACCGCTGCCTCGCTCAACGAGTATTACGCCTCGATCGAGAAGAAATTTGCTGAAGCCGAGTCTCCTCTCTCCGGAACTCAGCTGACGGAAACGCGGATCGCCGAGGCGATCACTCTCGTTTCTAACTATCTGCGCGAGCGGCACGACTATTACCATCCCTCTGCCATCCCGCTTAGCAACCGCCAGAAAGCGGTAATGTGGCCGTATTTTTCGGCGGCCGTGCTGGATCGCGTTCGCATCCGCGAACTCGACGGCGAAAGAGTTCCCAACCCGCCTTTCTATGAAGAGGCGCGCTCTATGGGTCTCGTCAACCTGCCCGAGTGGGCGCACATGCGGTCGGTGACTTTTCTGGATGTTGTCGTTTTCAACGAGAAGCTCACCGAACGATCGCTGTTTCATGGACTGGTGCACGTCGTCCAATTTGAAGTTCTCGGCGTTGAGCGCTACACCGAACTATTTGTGCGCAGCTTCCTGAATACGAAACTGCATATCAGCGTACCTCTCGAATCGCACACCTTCTCTCTTGAGTCGAAGTTCGCCGAACATCCTGCAGAACGTTTTTCGGTCGAAGAAAAAGTCCGTATCTGGGCCAAACAAGGCCGCTATTAGAGCAGAGCCTTTCCGGCATTCCGAAGGATGTCTCTTCGGAAACGCGGGCCCTCCCCCGCGCAGTCTCCGGGCGGCGGAAGCCGGTCGGAGACTTAAAAGGTTGTACCACCCCCCACGCTGCAAAGGGACGGCCGAAAGGCCGTCCCTGTTTCCTCCCGATCAGCCCTTTGTCGTTCCGACACGCGAGCGCTGCGAGCAAGGAGGAACCTGCTGAGCAGCTAAGCGTTGCTGCCTATACAACCAAGATCAACTTTTATCTTGCTTTCCTTCGCGCGGTCTGCCCGTCTGATCTTGGAAACGGAGGTTGCTGCCATGCGTCTCGGTAAGAATATTCTCCAGAAGAACACGCTCCGAGGTTGGCCGGTGCGTGCAGTGCTGGCTTTTTGTCTTGTGGCCGCAACCCTGTTAGTCAGGCCCGTGTTCGCCGCTCCAATGAGCCCAGCCGACCGCGAACATCTGCTAGTCCACTTCGAGATGACCACGCAGATGTTAGCCGAGCAAGTCCACGGGTTATCACCAGCGCAATTGGAGTACAAAGCATCGCCCGACCGCTGGAGCATCCGCGAGGTCGTATCCCACCTAGCCGTGGCTGAGCCGGACTACTGGCGCGAGTTGCAGAAATCCGTCAAATCGGCACCCGACATGAAGGAGAAGAAATCATCCGCCACCGACGCCGACATCATGTGGTACGGCATCGATCGCGTCGTGCATACCAAGACCGGGGGCGGACACGAAAAAGTTGATACCTACAAGAGCCTCGACGAGGCACTGGGGAAATTTCAGGCGCTGCGTGCCACCATGATCGATTACATCAAGACGACCGACGACGATTTGCGCGCACACAGCTTCGGAGACTACGGAGAAGTGATTGATTGCTGGCAGTGGATGCTGGAGATTTCCACCCACTCCGAGCGGCATCTTAACCAGATTCGTGAGGTCAAGAACGATCCCAACTTCCCAAAGAAGTGAATGGCGTGCCGAGTCAGGGATAGATTTTCCACTTTGTCATCCTGAGGGAGGATTTCGCTTCGCGCATGCGAAGCGAAACCACAGTCGAAGGACCCCATGCCCGCGTGCAGTGGCAAGAACGCGTCAGGGAGTTCGCTCCCCGACAGCTGCGACTACGTCCCCTCGCTCCACCCCGCCAAATACTCCTCCTGCTCCGGCGTAAGCTTGTCGATCTTAATGCTCATCGACTCCAGCGCAACCATACACGGCGATCGGGGGTAGGTTAAGAGTCCGACAAGTTCCCATCACAGCGCGTCCGAGTACGCTTTCAGAAACTCGCGCGGCGTGGCAATCGCAATTCCCTCATACTCGATAAGCCCTAGAAGATGTCGATCCCCTGACACGACCCAATGCGCCCCCGCAGCCAGAGCGCACTCGATAATGCGATTGTCGTCCGGGTCGTCCCTCACCGCGCTCACGCGGCGTCTGGGCGTTACTTTTTCACCGAGCGCCCACAGCACCGGCAGATAGCGATCCAACCGCTCGTCGTCCCACCCGAACTTGTTCCGCAACACCCTGCGCACTTCTTGCTCGATCTCAGTCGAATAAAACAACTCGCAAAAGCCGGCTGCAACCATCTCGAATACGCGCCGAGGCAATCCGCCGAAGACCAGCGCGGACACGATCACGTTCGTGTCCACCACGACGCGCATCTATCCCTTTGTGACTTTCCTGGCGCTCCGGCGCGATTCGTGGATCATACGATCCACATCCCCTTCGTGCAGCCCGCGTGCCGCGGCCCGCTGACGGCCATATGTATTCACCTCATCCCACCACGACCGCCGCTCATAATGCCGCAACGCCTCCCGGATGAGCTCGCTCATAGTTCGGCTCTCCCGCTTCGCAATCGACTGCGCCCGCTTCAGCATATCCGGCGGCAAAGTAACGGAAAGTGTCCTGGTGCTTCTCATGTCGATATTGTATCGCAAGATTAAGCATGATTATGCAATATGCTGCTTGAACCTTCGTCTTCGTCATCCTGCGATTTATACTTAGACTCATGTACCATGCCGCACAGTTTTGCTATTCCGATATTCTCAGTGCTCTCCAAGGCTTTGATGACTGGCTGAATCGGCTGGGCGTGCCGGTGCGCCATACGGATCGCGCCCACCATGCTCTGCGCGTGCTCAAAAAGGCGCAGCAAGCTTTTCTAGATCGCACGAACAAGGCAGACGGTGTCTCTAAGTCGGACTATCTATTTGGTCTCACGGAGGCCTTGGAACTCCACGATGTGTACTGCGCTTTTAGAGATCATCCGCCCCAGCAACTCCGCGACAGATTGATTAGAGCGCTAAGTGGACCAGTCCTGCCCGAGGCGGAGACGGCGACGAATCGCGATGGACGGAACGTGATGTTTGAGCTGGCGCTGGGCGCGGAATGGAGGCTAGGGGGAGGTGATGTGGACCTCATTGAGCCAGACCTCATCCTCCGGATGCCAAATCGAAGCTATCTGGTGGCGTGTAAGCGGCCAGGGTATGAACGCAGCATTAAAGCTGCGGTACGGAATGCAGCGAGCCAGATCCGATCGGCGCTCTCGGCTACCTCGGTCGATCATTTCGGAATCATTGCGATATGCCTCAGCCGCGTGCTGAACAAGGGGAACTGCTACTTCTCGGGACGCTACGAGCAGCTAAGCAAGCACCTGAACGATCTGATGGCGGAACACAGGCAAAGCTGGCGCGCAACTGCCTTCCATCCCCGCAACATTGCGGTTCTCTTCTATGCTCATATGCCAGCAGATTGGGGAGAGGGCCTGTACCGACTGAGCGCAACACGGATCGGACCGACTCTCCAGGACGAAGAAGCTCACCGCAACCTTAGAGACGACCTGAGTACCTTGTACTCAGAAAAAGATGGGGCGGCAAACGCCGCCCCGCTTCACGGCTGAATTTCGCTATTGTTCTTTCCCTACGTTCCCTCGCTCCACCCCGCCAAATACTCCTCCTGCTCCGGCGTAAGCTTGTCGATCTTAATGCTCATCGACTCCAGCTTCAGCTTGGCTACGCGCTTGTCGAGTTCGTCGGGAACCTTATATACCGCCTTCTCCAGCGCCTTGTAATTCTTCACCATGAACTCGACCGAGAGCGACTGGTCGGCAAAGCTCATATCCATCACCGACGCAGGATGCCCCTCGGCCGCCGCCAGATTAATCAGCCGGCCGTCGCCCAGCAGATTGATCTTTCGCCCATCCTTCATCGAATATTCATCGACGAAGTTCCGCGTAGTCCGCTTCGACGAAGCCATTTTCTCCAGCGCCGGAATATCGATCTCCACATTGAAGTGCCCGGAGTTCGAAATGATCGCGCCATCTTTCATCACGTCAAAGTGTTCCTTCGTCAGCACACTCTTGTTGCCGGTCACCGTGCAGAACACGTCGCCCAACTTCGCCGCCTCGGGCATCGACATCACGCGGAAGCCGTCCATCACCGCCTCCAGCGCCTTCGTCGGATCGACCTCGGTCACAATCACTTCCGCGCCCGCGCCCCGCGCCCGCGAGGCCAGCCCGCGCCCGCACCATCCATAGCCGGCGACAACAAACTTCGAGCCCGCCAGCAAAAAGTTCGTGGCGCGAATAATTCCATCAAGCGTCGACTGCCCTGTCCCGTAGCGATTATCAAAAAGGTGCTTCGTATCCGCATCGTTCACCGCAATAATCGGATACCGCAACACGCCTTCCTTCGCCATCGCCCGCAGACGAATGACGCCGGTAGTCGTCTCTTCCGTCCCGCCAATCACGCCTTCCAGCGCGTCAGTCCGTTTCGTGTGAAGAATGCTCACCAGGTCCGCGCCGTCATCCATTGTGATATGCGGCTTGTGATCGATCGCCGCCAGAATGTGCTGGTAATAAGTGTCGTTATCCTCACCCTTGATCGCATACACCGGAATGTTCTGGTCGCGCACCAGGCTAGCCGCCACATCGTCCTGCGTCGAAAGCGGATTCGAAGCGCACAGCACCACATCCGCCCCACCATCTCGCAGGCAAATCGCCAGGTTCGCCGTCTCCGCGGTCACATGCAGGCAAGCCGAAATCCGCACACCCTGCAGCGGCTGGTTCTTAATAAATTCTTTGCGGATAATCTGCAGCACTTTCATGGACTGGTTCGCCCACTCAATCCGCTTTTTTCCCAGATCAGCGAATTCCACGCTCTTGATATCGCTACCGATCGATGTTGCTGCCGTTGACATACGCCTCCTGTGGCGCTCTTCCGAGAAACATGTTTTGTGAAGAAATTGTTAAGACGGTAAGTTAAAAACGTACCATGCCAGATCCACCAAACTAATTCAGC
>DASXEG010000031.1:0-34415 GCA_036490235.1 Candidatus Sulfotelmatobacter sp.
GCCGGTGAAGCGGGCGAGGTTGGTCTTGAGCCAGTCCTGCTCGGTGTTGCGGTCGGTAGTGAGGCGGAGGTTATCGATCATCGTGTTGATGTTGTCTTTCAACTCCGCGACTTCGCCGCTGGCTTCCACCTGAATCGATCGAGTGAGATCGCCCTTCGTAACGGCCGTTGCAACCTCTGCGATAGCGCGCACCTGGTTCGTGAGGTTATCTGCGAGCAGGTTGACGTTGCCGGTGAGATCTTTCCACGTTCCAGCAGCGCCGGGGACATTGGCTTGGCCACCGAGGCGGCCTTCGACACCGACTTCGCGAGCAACTGTGGTCACCTGATCGGCAAAGGTGGCGAGCGTGTCGGTCATGTTGTTGATGGTTTCGGCGAGAGCTGCGACTTCGCCTTTCGCATTCACCGTGAGTTTTTGCGCCAACTCGCCGCTGGCCACGGCCGTGACGACTTTCACGATGCCGCGTACCTGCTCGGTGAGGTTGGCGGCCATGACGTTGACGTTGTCGGTGAGATCTTTCCAGGTTCCGGCGACACCCGGAACTTTCGCTTGGCCGCCGAGTTTGCCTTCGGTACCCACTTCGCGAGCCACGCGCGTGACTTCGGCGGCGAAGGCGTTGAGTTGATCGACCATCGTGTTGATCGTGTTTTTGAGCTCGAGAATTTCGCCTTTTACGTCAACCGTGATTTTGCGTGAGAGGTCACCGCGAGCGACAGCCGTGGTTACTTCGGCGATGTTTCGGACCTGGCCGGTGAGGTTTCCGGCCATGGCATTGACGGAATCGGTTAAGTCTTTCCACGTTCCGGCGACGCCGGGGACATTGGCCTGTCCGCCGAGACGGCCTTCGGAGCCGACTTCGCGGGCCACGCGGGTCACTTCGGCGGCGAACGAGCGCAACTGCTCGACCATCGTGTTGAGCGTTTCTTTGAGCTGCAGGATTTCGCCGCGAACGTCTACCGTGATTTTCTTTGACAGATCGCCGTTGGCGATGGCGGTTGCGACTTCGGCAATGTTTCGGACTTGGCCGGTGAGGTTCGAGGCCATGAAGTTGACGTTATCGGTAAGGTCTTTCCACGTTCCGGCTACGCCGGGGACCTGCGCCTGACCGCCGAGTTTGCCGTCGGTGCCGACTTCACGGGCCACGCGGGTGACTTCGCCGGCGAAGGCGTTGAGTTGATCCACCATTGTGTTGATGGTGTTTTTGAGTTCGAGAATCTCGCCTTTTACGTCGACTGTGATTTTGCGAGAGAGATCGCCGCGGGCGACCGCCGTCGTGACTTCGGCGATGTTTCGCACCTGACCAGTCAGATTCGACGCCATGAAGTTTACGTTGTCGGTGAGATCTTTCCACGTTCCAGCGACACCCGGTACCTGGGCCTGGCCACCGAGTTTTCCGTCGGAACCGACTTCGCGAGCCACGCGGGTGACTTCGGCGGCAAAGGCGTTGAGCTGATCGACCATCGTGTTGATGGTTTCTTTCAACAGCAAAATCTCGCCGCTGACGTTGACCGTGATTTTCTTCGACAAGTCGCCGCTGGCGATGGCCGTGGAAACTTCGGCGATGTTTCGCACCTGGCCGGTGAGATTGCTGGCCATCGAGTTGACGGAGTCGGTGAGATCTTTCCACGTTCCGGCGACGCCGGGAACGAGCGCCTGGCCGCCGAGTTTGCCGTCGGTGCCGACTTCGCGGGCTACGCGCGTTACTTCCGAGGCGAACGAGCGAAGCTGATCGACCATTGTATTGAGCGTGTCTTTCAGTTCGAGAATTTCGCCGCGCACATCGACGGTGATTTTGCGGGACAAGTCGCCGCGGGCGACGGCGGTTGCCACTTCGGCGATGTTTCGGACCTGGCCGGTGAGGTTCGAAGCCATGAAGTTCACGTTGTCGGTAAGATCTTTCCAGGTTCCGGCGACGCCCGGGACTTGCGCTTGTCCGCCGAGTTTGCCTTCTGTGCCGACTTCGCGGGCGACGCGGGTGACTTCGCCGGCGAACGCGTTGAGCTGGTCGACCATCGTGTTGATCGTGTTCTTGAGTTCGAGAATTTCACCTTTAACGTCAACCGTAATTTTGCGCGACAAGTCGCCGCGAGCAACGGCGGTAGTGACTTCAGCGATGTTTCGGACTTGACCGGTGAGGTTCCCAGCCATCGAATTGACGGAGTCAGTGAGATCTTTCCAGGTTCCGGCGACGCCGGGGACGTTCGCTTGTCCGCCGAGACGACCTTCCGTGCCGACTTCGCGGGCCACACGCGTGACCTCACCGGCGAAGCGGTTGAGCTGGTCGACCATCGTGTTCAATGTTTCTTTTAGCTGCAAGATTTCGCCGCGAACGTCGACCGTGATTTTGCGGGACAGATCGCCGTTGGCGATAGCGGTTGCGACTTCGGCGATGTTACGGACCTGGCCAGTGAGGTTCGAGGCCATGAAGTTGACGTTGTCAGTGAGATCTTTCCATGTGCCGCCGACGCCGGGCACTTGCGCCTGGCCGCCGAGTTTGCCTTCGGTGCCGACTTCGCGGGCCACGCGGGTGACTTCGCCGGCGAAGCCGTTGAGCTGATCCACCATCGTGTTGATGGTGTCTTTGAGTTCGAGAATTTCGCCTTTCACGTCGACCGTGATTTTGCGGGACAAGTCGCCACGAGCGACGGCGGTGGTCACCTCGGCGATGTTGCGGACCTGGGCGGTAAGATTGCCGGCCATGGCGTTAACCGAGTCGGTCAAATCTTTCCACGTTCCAGCCACGCCGACGACGACGGCCTGGCCTCCGAGTTTGCCGTCAGTGCCGACTTCGCGAGCTACGCGCGTGACTTCGGAGGCAAAAGAGCGGAGCTGATCGACCATCGTGTTGATGGCTTCTTTCAACTGTAGAATTTCACCGCGCACGTCGACCGTGATTTTGCGGGATAAGTCGCCGCTGGCGACGGCGGTTGCGACTTCGGCGATATTACGGACCTGACCGGTAAGGTTGCTGGCCATGGAATTGACAGAGTCGGTCAGATCTTTCCAGGTTCCAGCGACGCCGGGCACTTGCGCCTGGCCTCCCAGCTTGCCGTCAGTGCCGACTTCGCGCGCGACGCGCGTAACTTCAGCGGTGAAGACGCCGAGTTGCTGAATCATGGTATTGACGATTTCTGCGGAGCGCAGGAATTCACCTTCCAGCGGGCGGCCGTCAACGTCGAGGCGAACGGTTTGAGCAAGATTTCCTTGCGCTACAGCTGCGATTGCGCGAGTTACTTCGGTCGTCGGGCGGAGCAAATCTTCGACCATTGTGTTGATCGAAACTTCCATTTCACCCCAGGCGCCACGGGATTCGTGAATGCGAGTACGCTCACGAGTTCGACCTTCTTTTCCTACAACCTGGCCTACGCGCTTCAGTTCCTGGGCCATTTGCTGGTTAGCGGCGACGATGGAGTTGAAAGTGTCTGCGATTTTGCCGGGCAATCCGGTCCAGGAACCCGGAAGGCGAACCGAGAAGTCGCCTTCGCGCATGGTTTGCAGTCCAGCCAGAATTACGCTGAGGTCGCCCGAGGAAGATTCTGCGATGTTCGAATGGCCATTCTGTTTTTCCGCGCCATTCCGCTTGGCTCGCACAACTTCTTCGACTGCTACGCTGGCGCCATCCGCGCCCGCTGTCTGGCTACTTTTCTTCATAGACTCTCCTGAAACAAGAGGAGTTTTGCACCGGCTGTTTGCGGCTTATATCCCGGACACGACTGTGACTGTGCGGTGGACCGCAACGGACTGGTCCTTAATGGGCAAACGACGGAGCGGGATATAGATTGAATACAAATCGGCAGAAACATGTCTCGGTGAATTAAACCGGGGGATGTACTACTCCGACATTGATTCGTATCACGGGTGGCCGTAGGGTGGCTCTAAGGTCTTTACTGTATGCAGGCAGGTTATTCCTGAAGCGACAAAGCGCGATGGGCGGCTCGTACGGCTGCACCGATCTTCGCGGTGAGTCGAGGTCGTTATTCCTTCGCGATAGAGGGATTCCCGTATGTTGCAATGCACGGTTGATTAATAGGATCAGACTGGTGAATTGCAGGAGGATGCTACCTTGCGGCTGCTGAGTTTGCGCCTGATCGTCTCCCTCATTATCGGTATGACGCTGGTATCGCTGGCCTTCTCGTATTTTGAAGTTTTGCGGGAAGAACGCGGCCTGCGAACGGAGTTGCAGCGGCGGGCGGAATTGCTCGGGGAAAGCATTGCGACCAACATTGAAAAGTCGTGGGAAACAACGACACCGCCCCGGAGCCTGCAACGACTCGTACTGCATTACGGAAATCGCGAACACTTACTGGGCATCGCGATCTATGACCGGCAAGGCAAGCAGGTGGCGATCACTCCCGAATTGACTGGTATGGTAGCGGCGCCCCCCGCACAAGTTTCCAAAGCGATTTCGGAAAATCAGAGCGAGAGTGCATTCGTGCGGTTGGGCGACAAACGGGTGAATATCTTCGCGCTACCGTTGCATCACCAGGATGGGTTACTGGGGTCGCTGGTGCTGGTTCATGATGCCGGTTACATTCACGCGCAAAGTCTGCATACCTGGCGCGAGGCTTTCCTGGGGGTCTTAATTCAGGTTTTCCTCATCGTTTGCATCACGGTTCTGATTTTGCGTTGGAGTATTGCCGGTCCCATTGCGCGCGCAGCTCAATGGATGCGCGCTCTGCGTATGGGCAGAGTGACTTCGCGGGAGGAGATGCCAGACCTGGATTTGTTCAAGCCGCTCGCCTCTGAGGTAGTTACGCTGGCGCAAAGCCTGGCACAGGCGCGCAGTGCCGCCGAAAACGAAGCGCGCTTGCGCGACGCGGGCGAGTATTTGTGGACGGCGGACCGGCTGGCTGTGCAAGTGCAGAGCAAGTTAAGGGGCGGAAGATTGTTTGTGGTTTCGAACCGCGAGCCGTATATACACAAAAGGGACGGCAAAGAGATTCACGTGACCGTGCCGCCGAGCGGCTTGGTAACGGCTTTGGAGCCGGTGCTCAATGCGTGCGATGGAACCTGGATCGCGCACGGCAGCGGAGATGCGGACCGGGAGGTTGTGGACTCGCACGATCGATTGTCAGTGCCTCCAGATGATCCTCGTTACACGTTGCGCAGGCTGTGGCTGAGCAAAGAAGAAGAGGAGGGATATTACTACGGCTTTGCGAACGAGGGGCTGTGGCCGCTTTGTCATATCGCGCATACGCGTCCTATTTTTCGCGCGCGAGACTGGGAACACTACCAGAATGTGAATCGAAAATTTGCGGCCGCGGTACTGGAGGAGATGGCGGACACTGAGAATCCGATCGTACTGGTGCAGGATTACCATTTTGCATTGCTGCCTCGGCTGATCAAGGAAAAAAGGCCAAGCGCACGGGTGGCGATTTTCTGGCATATTCCATGGCCAAATCCTGAGGCGTTTGGTATTTGCCCATGGCAGCGGCAGTTGGTGGAAGGACTCTTAGGCGCAGACCTGATCGGTTTCCATATTCAGTCGCACTGCAACAACTTTCTGCAAACCGTGGACCGTATTGTGGAGTCGCGAGTGGATTGGGAACATTTCTCAGTCCTTCGGCAGAGTCACAGAACGCTGGTGCGGCCTTTTCCGATCAGCGTGGATTTGCCGGAAGAAGAAACCGCGGAAGCAGGCCGCTACAACATGAACTACTTGGAGCGCTCCTCATTGATGCACAGCCTTGGGGTGGAAGCAGCTTTCGTGGGGATAGGCGTGGACCGCGTCGATTACACAAAGGGCATCCACGAGAGGTTCCGCGCCATTGAGCGGTTCCTGGAAAAATATCCGAAATACCAAAATCAATTCACATTTGTACAGATAGGTGCGCCCAGCCGGACGCACATCAAGCGCTATCACGATTTGCTCGCCGAACTGGAAGCGGAAGCAGAGCGGATTAACTGGCGATTCCAATCAGGCAATTGGAAGCCGATTCTCTTTCTGAAGCGGCAGCACAGTCACGACGAGATTGCGCCCTATTATCGTGCAGCCGATCTTTGCCTGGTAACGTCGCTGCATGATGGCATGAACCTGGTCGCGAAAGAGTTCCTGGCGGCGCGCAGCGATGAGCGCGGGGTGCTGATTCTGAGCCAATTTACCGGAGCAGCGCGAGAGTTGCGCGACGCGTTATTGGTGAATCCTTATGATATCGACCAGACTGCCGAGGCGATCCGGGCCGCGCTGGAGATGGAACCTGAAGAGCGGCAAATGCGCGTACACCGAATGCGCGAGATCATCCGGGAGCACAACATCTACCGGTGGGCCGGAAACCTGATCACAGAGCTCTGTGAACTGAGGCTCGACGCCAGTGACCGTTCGCTCGCGAGATTCCGAGGCAACATGGCCTCGGTGTGAAGTACCCCGCAACCCTTAACACGTCGGTAACTTGGAGTAATTCCCCGTCCCCATGGAGAATGAAGGCGGAAGGCTTCGCCTGCGAACCGCTCGCGCCGGCGATTGCTCTTCGGTTTCCTCCGCGCAGGGCAAGACTACTGCGCTTGGATGCAATGACTGGATTTGGCGCTTTGGGTCCTCCGATAAGTAGGGGTGCCTCGCCAAGCCTACCCACGGGAATTTGACGTCGCGAACACGTATGGATGAGCGCAGGGGCGAACGTTTCGGGCGGTACGAGATACTATCGGAGCTAGGACGCGGCGCCGTCGGCGTGGTGTATAAGGCGCGCGATCCTAAGATCAACCGCGTCGTCGCGATCAAGACATTCTCCTTGTCCGGGCAATCTCCCGAGGACGAAAAGGATTTTCGCGACCGCTTCGTCCGCGAGGCGGAGGCGGCCGGCCGGCTATCGCACCCGGGAATCGTGACCATCTTCGATGTCGGCGAAGAGCCGGATACCCGGGCACCCTACATCGTGATGGAGTATGTGGGTGGACAATCTCTCGATAAAGTTCTCGCCGCAAACGACAATCGATTGCCGTTAGAAACAGCTCTTCAGCTTACTCACGAATTGGCCGAAGCGTTGGATTGCGCGCATGGACAAGGAGTAGTGCATCGCGATCTGAAACCGGCAAATATTCTAATCACGGAAGATGGACACGCAAAGATCGCCGACTTTGGGGTGGCCAAGTTGAATCTTGCCAATCAAACCCTGGTCGGACGCACGCTGGGGACTCCGGCCTACATGTCGCCGGAGCAGTTGAATGGCGAGGGGGTTGACGGCCGCTCCGACTTATTCTCGCTTGGGGTGGTTCTCTATACGGTTCTCACGGGCTATCGGCCGTTTCAGGGCAACAGCGCCATGACGGTCTGTTTTAAAGTGGTAAACCGTGATCCAGTTCCTGCCACTGTGCTCGATACCGATTTGCCACCCGCGCTGGACTACATCATTGGCCGAGCTATGGCGAAAGACCCGGCACAACGCTACCAGCGTGGTATGGAACTGGTGTTGGATATTCAAGAACTACGAGCTGGCCGCGAACCCTGGAGCCGCGCGAAGGGTGTGGGCGGGTCGGAACCACCATCGCCGGTGCCGGGCGAAAAAACCCAGACTGCGAAGGCATCACCGGCGATAGCGGCTAGACCTGCCGCGCACGGACGTCACAAACCAAAGCTACCGGCAAAACTGATTGACCACATGCGTGGGAAGCCTTTTGCCGCTGCGCTTCTTCTGGTTGGACTGTTTGTTTTTGCGCTGCGGATCGCGCCGCTCGCGCACCCGAAAAAAATCTCGCCAGAAAATCAGATTGAGAATCACATCGCAGGACCGTTGACGATTTCAAGTAGTGTCCCGACAGCGCCGAAGGTCATGGATTCGAAGGCGCCGGATTTGGCGGCTGCGGCTGCCCCTCAAGGCGATGCGCACGAGAAACCTGGTCCAAAACTCGGGAAAGAGCGGATTGTGGCCGCTGTTCAGCCTGTGGCAAAAATGAAACCTGCGGTGGTCCCTGGTGCCAGTGCACCGAGCGTGAAGACAGTACGGGTCCCTGCCATTGCAGCAATTCAGTCCGCGACCTTGGATATTGAGATTGAACACCGGTTCGCGGAGGCGAACCTTTCGATTTGGGTGGATTCCCGCCTCAGCTACACGCACACCCTGGAAGGAGTCGATAAGAAAAAGTTAGTGGTCTTTCACAGCGTGCAGGGACACGAGTTTCATGCGATGCAAGTGCCCCCGGGCAATCATCAAATCAAGGTGCAGATCACGGCTGACGCGGGATCGAGTGAACACTCCGGCACTCTGACAGGTGAGTTCTTCAGCGGCAAAGAAAAGACCCTGCGGATACATTTCGACAAGCATAGTGAGATGAATTTGAGCCTGGAGTGATCGTTCTTCTCAGGACAACAACCTGTATTTTCAAGCCTGAATTCCTGATCGCGCAGTCGCGTTATCTTCGCGATTACGCTGCCACGCGAGGCCGATGCTTCAGAAGATCCGCAACCTGCTTCAGGTCACGGATAAAATCCCGCATTTGCGCATGCCGCGCTTCAGAATCAGGCGCGCGGAGTACAGACGAGGGATGGACCGTTGCGACCACGATGGGGGCGAGGGCGCATGCTACCGGTTTGCCGCGTTCGCGCATCACGCTAAACGTTCTTCCTAGCAAGGCCTGGGCCGCAGTGGCCCCGAGACAGACCAAGACCTCGGGCTTGACGGTATCGAGTTCGGCATCGAGCCACGGACGGCAGGCGTTAATCTCCGAGTAGCGCGGTTTTTTGTGGATGCGGCGCTTTCCGCGGGCCGCGGGCGCCCATCTGAAGTGCTTGACGACATTCGTGATGTAGACTTCAGCCCGGTCGATTCCAGCTGCTGTTAAAGCTTCCTGCAAGATTCTTCCGGCGGGGCCGACGAAAGGATGGCCCTGAAGATCTTCCTGATCACCCGGCTGTTCGCCGACCAGCATCACTTTCGCGGACGCCGGGCCTTCTCCGAAAACGGTTTGCGTGGCCTTCTTCCAGAGATCACAAGCTTTGCAGTGGCGCGCTTCATTGCGGAGGGTCTCGAGGGAAGGTGCTTTTTCGGCGTTTCCTGACCTCCCGGCATTCTGCGGCAGCGAAAATTTCTCCTTTGCATTCGTGGCGGACGGAACGCGATGGATTGGGGCGTGCACGAAAGTGATGCAATTCAGTGATGCAATTCTTTTAAGATGCGTGCCCTGGCTACCGAGGCGTTGGTGTAAATCCTCGAATCTGAAACAAAGAGTGTAAAGGCGAATGTAGGGTAAAGCGGGCCAGACAGCTGAGATAGAAACCTTTACCCACGGTTTCGGCATCTCTTCTCGGGGCCGTTGCATTCATTGGGGTGAGGCTGTCATACTTTTAGGCACGATTGGGGCTTCGTCCGTCCGGCGATGTATACCGGCCTGAAGGCGGCAACCAGCACGCATGGCGGAACGGCACAACTTCTGGTCCGGCTGGCAGGAGCGTATCTCAGCGCTCCGTAATGTCCCCGCAGTTCTAAAAATCGTATGGGATTCCGGCCCCGGGGTGGTCGTCTTCGGGCTGGTTTCGCGAGTATTCGCGTCGCTGATGCCGGTCGCCCTGCTTTGGATCACGCGGCTGATCATCGATGCCATCGTGAATGCCGCACGAACCCATCATCCGGTGAACCGGGGGTTTTGGTGGCTGGTAGCAGGGGAGTTCTCATTAGCTGTTTTGAACAGCGTTCTGCTTCGCACTATCGACTATTCGGATTCCCTGCTGGGCGATAAGTACACGCGCTACATCAGCATTCGCGTAATGGAACATGCGGCCTCGCTCGATCTGATCGCGTACGAGGATCCGGTTTTCTACGACCGGCTGGAGCGGGCGCGAGTTCAAGCCACGGACCGGCTTGTGATGATCCAGCAGATTGGGCGGCTGATCCAGCAGGCGGTCACGACCATTACCCTGTCTGTTTCGATCATGCTGTTTTCGCCATGGCTAATGCTTCTGCTGATTGCGGGAGTTGTGCCGGCCTTCCTGGGCGAAAGCCATTTCGCATTTCTTGGATACGAAAAGAATTTCCGCCAGACGCCTGCGCGGCGGCGGCTGGATTACCTGCGGATTTTAGGTGGAAGCAAAGAAGCTGCCAAGGAGCTGAAACTTTTCGGGCTGAGAAAATTCCTCTCTGACCGATTCACGCATCTCTCCGATCAGATTTACGAAGAAAATGTGGATTTATCGCGGCGCAAGCTGATTGCGGGGGCGTTGCTTTCGACCATCGGCACGATGGGTTATTACTCAGCGTATGTGTTCGTGATCTGGCGCACTTTGGCAGGTGTCCTGACCATTGGCGAGTTGACCTTCCTGGCGGGAGCGATCCAACAGGCGAGCAGCAATATTGAGCAAATTTTCTCGACGTTTGCAGGAATCGGCGATCAGGCTTTGTTCCTGACGGACCTTCTGGCGTTCTTCGAGATGAAGCCGACGATCAAGAGCAGGGCGAATGCTCTCCCTGCACCGCGACCGATTAAGAGCGGGATCGAATTTCGGGATGTATCTTTTTGTTATCCGGGAAACGAGCGGCGCGTTCTCGATCACATCAGTTTCAAGCTGCACACCAACGAGCGGCTGGCTCTGATCGGCGAAAATGGGCAGGGCAAGACCACGATCGTCAAGCTGATTACGCGGCTTTATGACCCTACTGAAGGGCAGATTCTGCTGGACGGCGTGGACTTACGCGAATACGACCTGGACGATCTGCATCGTGAGATTGGGGTGATTTTCCAGGACTTCATGCGTTATGAGATGACGGCGCGGGACAATATTGCGGTGGGCCACATCGATGACATTAACAATCTGGAGTTGTTAAAGAACGCGGCTCACAAAAGTCTGGCGGACGACGTGATCGGGCGCCTTGATAGTGGATACGAGCAGATGCTCGGGCGGCGTTTCGAACAGGGAATCGATCTTTCTGGCGGCGAGTGGCAGAAGGTAGCGCTGGCGCGAGCCTATCTGCGGGACGCGCAGTTACTGATTCTCGATGAGCCGACGGCGGCGCTTGATGCACGCAGCGAATATGAGGTGTTTCATCGTTTTGCCGAACTTACCGCAGGAAAGATGGCGCTCTTTATTTCGCACCGTTTCTCAACCGTGCGGTCGGCGGACCGCATCCTAGTGCTGGAAAACGGGAAGATCGCAGAAGAAGGCACTCACGATCAATTGGCCAGCAGTGGCGGACGGTATGCAGAGATGTTTGAAATGCAGGCCTCGAGTTACCGCTAAGGAAATTTAATGACTCCGCAAAGCGAATTCCTGGAAGAGATCGGAGCTGAACCGCGGGCCGCTAGTACACTGCCAGTGGAGATGGAATCGGACAACAATGCGGTGTCGGCACGGGTGGCGGATTTGGCGCGCAGCCTGGCGTGGATTCCCGGCCAGCAGGAGTCGCGGCATTTCCGGAATCGGTGTGAACGGCTGACCAACGCCTTTCGTCCATTGCTGGTTTCGCTGCAGGCGCTTAGCGAAAAAGAAGTGACGGGCGACTTGCTCGAGTTGCGAGCGAACATGTTTTTGCTCGAGGGCGAACTGCAGGAGAGCTGCGCGACTTTCGATTTGCCCCACGAATTGCCGCATGTGCGAACCCTCGAGGGCGCGGTTGTTCCCAGAATCGCGGCAGTGGTTCACGATTATTTTGGTTTAAATTCGTGTCAATTCAGTACCGGGAATTTCAGCTCTTATGTGCGGGCATTCCAGCAAGTAACAGTTCTCAAGATGGATGAACTGTGGATGCTGATCCCAGTGATGAAGCTGGTACTGCTCGAGCAGATTGCGGAGCGCGGGCGGAGACTCCTCGAAGATCCTTCTGGGTCCTATGCGGTGCGTAGCCCCCTCCTCAGCCTGCAGGAGATCAAGCAGACCTCGTGGAAAGTCGTGATTGAACCGCTGATTCTTTTCGATCATGTGTTGCGTGAAGATCCCGCGGGGGCGTATGCGCGGATGGATTATGAGACGCGCGAGCTGTACCGCAAGCGGTTGGTGAAAATCGCGGATCGTTGCGACTGTTCGGAAATCAAGGTTGCTGCCGAAACCGTGGCCCTGGCCCGGCGGGCTCAGGAGCAACCACATGAGGATCCGCGCCTCACGTTGAGGGAATCTCACGTCGGTTTTTATCTATTGGCTGAGGGGGCATCGACCCTGAGGAAGCGTGTCGGATTTCATCCCACTCTTTCTCAGCGCCTGCGCATTTTTTTGCTGGAGCATCCGGATGAAATCTATCTTCCCGGAATCGCTGCGCTTACGCTGGCGATTGTTTGCTGCGTTGTAGTGCTTCTAACCCCTCCCACAACGGCGTTGTGGCTGATCTGGCTTGCCGTGCTTGCGGTGCTGTTGCCCAGTTCACAGAGCGCAGTCCAGATCATGAATTATTTTGCTACGGTCGTGCTGACCGCGCAGACTTTGCCGAAGCTCGAGTTTGCCGAGGGGGTTCCAGACGATTGCCTGGCGATGGTTGCCATACCGACCATGCTGACGAGCGCGGGACAAGTTCACCGGATGGTCGATCAGCTGGAAGTCCGCTATCTGGGCAATCAGGATCCGAATATCCATTATGCGCTGCTCACCGACATGCCCGACTCGGCATCCCAGCCGCGCGAAGACACTACTCCGCTGGTGGATTTGGCTGCGCGGCTCATTGGCGAACTCAACCAGAAATATTCCGGCGAAGGAATGGGAACCTTCTTTTTGTTCCATCGTCACCGCGTTTACAACCCGCGCGAAAGGCTGTGGATGGGCTGGGAGCGCAAACGCGGGAAGCTGATGGATCTGAACAATCTGATTCGCGGCCAGTTTGACAGCTTTCCGGTGAAAGTTGGCGATCTGACGATTCTGCCGAGCGTGCGATTTGTCATCACGCTGGATTCCGATACCGAGCTGCCGCGAGGATCGGCACGGCGCATGATCGGCACGCTGGCGCATCCACTGAATCAGGCGATTGTCGATCCCGATAAAGGCGTCGTTGTTGCGGGTTACGGGATTTTGCAGCCGCGGGTCGGAGTCAGCGTGCAAAGTTCCACACGGTCTCGCCTGGCAAGCATTTATTCGGGGCAGACCGGTTTTGATATTTACACGCACGCGACTTCGGACGTTTATCAGGATCTTTACGGCGAAGGAATCTTTGTTGGCAAAGGAATTTATGAAGTAGAGACGTTGCATCGCGTGCTACACCGCCGCTTCCCGCGTAACGCGCTCCTGAGTCACGACCTGATGGAGGGTGCGTACGCGCGGGCTGGACTGGTGAGCGATATCGAAGTCATCGAGGACTATCCTTCGCATTACAGCGCGCACAATAAGCGCAAACATCGCTGGATGCGCGGGGACTGGCAGATTGCGGGCTGGCTGCTGCCGACGGTCCCGGAGGAATCGGGACATTCAGTCCCCAATCCGCTTTCGGTCGTATCACGCTGGAAGATTCTGGACAATTTGCGCCGCAGTCTGGTTGAGCCGGCGCTGTTTATCTTGTTTGTGCTGGGATGGACGAGCCTGCCTGGACACGCCTCATCGTGGACAATAGCGACGATTGCCATTCTTTTTCTTCCGGCGCTGTGCCAGCTGGGGTATGAAGTTGCGCGCGCGACGGTTGCTGGGAAGCGATCTTTTCTGGCCGATGCGTTCAACAGTTTCTTGAATGCAAGCATCGCCATCCTCCTGACGATTACCTTCCTGGCGCACCAGGCCTTATTGTCGCTGGATGCCGTGGTGCGAACCATAGTGCGGCGGCTGATCACACGGCAGAGATTGTTACAGTGGGAAACAGCGGCTGACGCGGAGCTTGCGAGCGGCCAGCCGAGCACCATCGATATTTACCTGAACTGGGCGTCAGTGCTGGCGCTTGCTGTTTTTGTCCTGGTGTGGGGGGTGCGCCCTGCTGCTGTGTTGCCTTCCCTGCCCCTACTGCTTTTGTGGGCGTGCAGCAAACCGATTTCAGTGTGGATGAACCGGCCGCCGCGGCCGCCGCGCAAGGAGGCTTCGGAGCGCGATCGCTGGTTGCTTCGGGTTGCGGCGTTGCGCACATGGCGTTATTTTGCGGAATTCAGCACCGAGGAGCATCACTGGCTGATTCCGGACAACGTGCAGGAGGAGGGCGTCAAGGTTGCAGCCCGCGTTTCGCCGACGAATCTCGGGTTACTTTTGAATGCGCGGCAGGTGGCGTGCAGGTTCGGGTATCTGACCGTGCCGGAGTTTGTACAACTCACTCTGCGCACGCTGGGCGCGGTCTCGCAGCTCGAGAAATATCGTGGACACCTTTTCAACTGGTATGACACACGATCTCTGATTCCATTTCCTCCGAGTGTCGTTTCCAGCGTGGACAGCGGAAATCTTGCGGCTTCGCTTTGGACTTTGCAGCAGGGAGCTTTAGATCTGCTGGAGCGGCCGCTGTTTTCGCAGGAATTGGCGGACGGTCTGCTTGATCATCTTTCGCTTTTATCGAATACGGGAGCGCTTCCTCGCAAGAAGGTCGCTCTGATGCAGAAGGCGCTGCGAGAGCAGGATTGGGTTAAATATTTCCTTAACGTTCCTGAGGCCGATCTTAAGGAGATTCGGCAGGCGGGCACCTCAAAGAACGAAGATGTGAGCTGGTTCCGGGAACAGGCGGAAGCGAGAATTCAGCAAGCCTGCAACCTTGTTCGATTTTATGCGCCCTGGCTGCTGCCCGAGTACGCGGCACTCAGGAACGAGCTTGCGGCGCATCCGCTGCGCAATCGCAATAACCCTCCAGCGCTGAAGCAAATGCCGGAATATATCGACAGCGTTGCCGTACATTTGCGGGCTGGGCTGGACCGGGCGTCATCGCTTGAGTTGAAGAAACTTTATGGTGACTTGCTTCGATTGATGAGCGAAGCGCGGGCGCGAGTAGCGCGGCTGATTGGGGACCTCAACGCAATTTCTGACGCGGCGGGTACGCTGGTTGACGAGATGGATTTTTCATTTCTGCTGAACCGCGGGCGCATGCTGTTTTCGGTTGCATACGAGATGGATAAACAGGCAAACCATCCGGCATGTTATGACCTGCTGGCGAGCGAGGCGCGCATCGCATATTTTGTCGCCATCGCGAAGGACGATATTTCGCAGGATTCGTGGTTTCAGCTGACCCGACCCTTGATTCAGTATGGAGGATTAGTTGGGTTGCTTTCATGGACTGGAACCATGTTCGAGTATCTGATGCCGCCGTTGTGGATGCGCTCCTATGCGAACACTTTGCTGGAACATGCAACCCAAGTGGCTGTACATTGCCAGCGGGATTATGCTGCGAGCAAGGGCGTGCCGTGGGGGATTTCGGAGTCGTCTTCGAGCAAAAAGGATGCGACTGGAAATTATTATTACTTCGCGTTCGGCGTACCGCAACTGGCGATTTTCAAACCCGAGCAGGATGGGCCGGTGATTTCGCCTTACTCCACGCTGCTCGCGTTAGATGTCGACCCCGAGGCCGTGTTGAAAAACCTGCGCTCGATGCAGCGCAAGGGATGGCTTGGGGCGTACGGATTCTACGAGGCGCTGGATTTTACGCCATCGAAGCGCGACGGCAGGATTCGCGGCGCGGAGGTGGTGCGCTGCTGGATGGCGCATCATGAGGGGATGGGCCTGCTGGCAATCGCTAATTTTCTGGACGGGAAAGTCCTGCAAGAATGGTTTCACAGCCATCCACGCGTGCAGGCAACGGAGTTGTTGCTGCAGGAAAAGCCAGCGGCAAGGTCGAGTTCGCAGTCGTCCAAGGCCAAGGTAGCGTAATTCGCTTTCAATCACATTCTAGAGGAGCGTCAGAAATTCTTATGCGACGCCGGCAGATTTTCATCCTGGTTTTCCTTTTGCTCTGCATTGGCGCGAGCCCGAGTTCCGCACAGTCAGGCGCGGATTCGAAGACAATCGTCGTCGATGCAAAGGCTGCGGCTCACCCCTTCCCGCATTTCTGGGAAGAGATGTTTGGATCGGGGCGCGCGATTCTCAGCTTGCGGGAAAATTACCGCAGCGATCTCCACGCGGTGAAGCAGATTACCGATCTTCGCTACATCCGATTTCATGCGATTTTTCACGACGAAGTCGGACTCTACAACGAAGATGCTCAGGGCGCTCCGGTTTACAACTTTTCCTACGTTGACCAAATTTACGATGGTCTGCTCGCGGCCGGAGTGCGGCCGTTTATCGAGATCAGCTTCATGCCTAACCAGCTTGCAGCGCGCAGCATGCCGCATCCTTTCTGGTATCACCCTGATATTTCTCCGCCAAAAAATTGGGAACGTTGGGATGGGTTGGTGATCGCGTTCGTGCGGCACCTGGTACAGCGGTATGGCGCTGATGAAGTTGCGAAGTGGTATTTCGAGGTATGGAATGAACCCAATCTGGATTTTTGGGGTGGAGAGCCGCGGCAGGAAACTTATTGGGAGTTGTATGACCATACGGCAGCCGCGATTAAGAAAGTAAACGAGAGGTTGCGGGTGGGCGGCCCCGCGACAGCCCAGGCTGCATGGGTTGACGCATTTATTCGTCATTGCGTGGAAAAGCAGATTCCGGTTGATTTTGTTTCTACACACGTTTATGCGAACGATACCGCGCAGGATGTTTTCAAGACGCAGGAAAATATTCCTCGCGATCGGATGGTTTGCCGCGCGGTCGACAAGGTGCACGCCGAGATAAAAGCCTCGAAGATGCCCGACTTGCCGCTTATCTGGAGCGAGTTCAACGCCAGCTATAAGAACGAGCCGGACGTGACCGATACGGTTTATATGGGTCCGTGGATGGCGGATACGATTCGGCAGTGCGATGGCAAGGTCGACATGATGTCTTACTGGACATTCTCCGATGTGTTCGAAGAGCAGGGCGTGGTGAAGACGCCATTTTATGGAGGGTTTGGGCTGATCGCGGAAGATGATATTCCCAAGCCGGCGTTCAACGCATTCAAGATTCTGCATGAATTGGGAGATGAGCGGATTCAACTTGATTCCGACTCTGCGCTGCTTACGCGCAGAAAAGATGGAACGCTGGTGCTGGCGGTGTGGAATTATGCTCCGCCGGAACATGCTGGCGCAATGAGGACGTTTCATCTGAAGGTCCAGAATGCAAAGGCCCGGAAGGCGATCATTTCTCGCGTAGATGCCGATCATGGGGATGTCCACCCCGCTTATTCACGAATGGGCAGCCCTCAATTTCCTACGCAGCAGGAGATTCAACAACTGCAGGCTGCCGCGCAATTGCCACCGCCTGAGACGGCGCGGTTTGAGCATGGGGAATTGAATTTGAGTTTGCCGAGCTATGGGTTGGCGGTTATCGAGATAAAGTAAAGGCGGAAACCAAGAAGAGCGCTAAGTTACACGAGAGAAAATCCAGAGGCTTTAGATTTCGTCGCACTTCGCCGTCAATCAGTTTCCTTCTCCGCTGGCTTAGGGCGTGTACTTCTGGAAGCCGGCGCGCTGCATTCCTCGTTGGGCTTCCTGATTCCTCATGAAGGTTTTCCACACAAAGCCGGTGCGCACATTTTCCGCCATCAGCATGGTTATCCCTACATCGATTCCGAGTGTGTCACTGTCGTACCAATTCTTGAGAGGATTGAAAGCATTCACGAATCCGTATCGGCACCATGCCTTTGGATAACGGTTCTTGATATTCTTCAGGACTCGCATGACGGCCTGAGGCATGAACGGCAGCGAACCGGCTGACGCGCTCGGCACTACCGTTCCATCGATGGGGCCCATCATGGGCGGGCCGCCCCAGATGACGTAACCTTTCTGCGAATCGGAGGCGGAAATTCCCCAGAGATCTTCGCTGTAATCGGGAAATTGTTTCCCGAGTTCCAGGCAGAAATGGCGATGAGCGTCCGTAGCGAAGATTGAATTCTCGAAATAATCTGCGTATTGGTCGCGCTGGTTGCGGAAGTCAAACCAGGCTTGTGAATACTGGTGAACGAACAGCGGCGCGAAAGAGCCAATGTAACGGATGCCATCATACTCGAATTTAGTGCGCTTCCAGGCATTCCAGGCTTGTGTTGGCAGCGGATGCGGAAGCGATCCCAAGCCAAGCAAGTAAATCATCATCATCTCGCTGTAGTAATCCCAGCGATACGGCAGGAAACCGAATTCGGGCGTCCAGCCATGCGGAAGCAGCGAGGTATCTTCCGAAAGCCAGCTCCAATCGACGCGATTGAAGATTTCATAGGCGAGCAAGCTTACTTCCGAGTGCTCTTCGAAATGGCGGCGGCAGGTGAGAATGCCGCAGAGCAGGATAGAAGTATCGACGGAGGAGACTTCGGAGTCCCATACGCGCTCGCCAGTATTGATGTCGGCAAAGTGGTAGAAAAACCCGCGATGAGTCGGCATCTTTTTCCATAAAAAACGCAGCGTAAGAAGCGCACGGTCGCGGGCCTCCTCGAAGGAAATAAATCCGCGCTGGTGGGCGATGCAGAGGGCGGTTAACCCGAAGCCTGTGGCGGCAATGCTGGCCACTATGGAGTTGTCATTCTTCGCAACATTACAGCGATCGCGCACAAGTCCAGTTTGATCGCCGGCCTGGTCCCAAAAATATTGGAAACCCAACTTCTCGAGATCATCGAGAAAAGCATCGTCCTCAGGGGCGAGAATGCCGGAACCGGCGACGGCCGCGGTAGGCTTGGCTTGCGGCTCGGCCGAGAGCAGAGGAAGAATTCTGTACCGTCCCAAAATACCGCCAAGGCCGATTCCGCCGAACTGCTGCAGAAGGTCGCGCCGCGAGATCTGATTCTGAGCAGTACATTTTTCTTTCATGCGCATCGGCTGTGTTCTTAGATGCTGTAGTTTCGGATCCGAGTGATTTCCGTATTCACAGGCTTGATCCAACTCATCAAAAAGCAAACCTTGCCTTCTGCAAGGTGCGTCTTTAGATATTAAACTCTAAGATGTTGGAATGAGCACTCGCAAGGCCATTGCGATCACGGTTGCCGTAATTATCGGGTTAGGGTTAGCAACCGCCATTCTGGGGCGGCGCAAGCCCGTGACGCTAAGAGGCGCTGTACTGCGCCAGGACGCTGATCCGAACCGGCGACTGCCTTTGGCCGATGTTCAAATTACCGCTATCAACGCCTTGGGCAGCGGCAAAACGCAGTCAGTTTCATCGGGGTATTTTTCCATCACCTTGCCCAAGGGGCTCCGCAGACGCCAGCAAGTTGAACTGCGATTGCGCCGCGACGGTTACGAACCCCTCGATGTCAACGATTTCATTGGCGACAAGCTTTATGTAGAGCAAATGGTCTCCCTCCATCCCGATAGAAATATCCCTCCGGCATCTGCGGAAGCCGTTTCGAATGCGCGCATTCGCTACACTGTGAAATCTACGGCAGAAGCGAACATCGGCAGCGCGGTCAGGACTTTTCAAGTTGTGAACACGGGAAATACTCCATGCAACAATGGTTCGCCCTGTGGACCGGGAAAGAACAAATGGAAAGCGAGCACGGGTGCGCTTTCGCTGGATGCCGGTGAGGGAAATGAGTTTCGCAATGCCAGAGTTTCCTGCATCGCCGGGCCATGTCCATTTACCAGGATCGAGCACGAGAGTTTTTCACCCGAGCGACGTCACTTCAATGTTACGGTCTTAGATTGGTCGGATACGACGACATTTCTGGTCGAAGCTGAGGTAGTGCATCCGATGAACAGCGATCTGGTGCGAGAGACCTACCCGGTCATTTTTGGACGCGCACTCAACTTCAGTTTGCCGGCTTCGGCGGAGGGACCCAGCATTGAGGCGGAAATTCAAGGCGATCCCATTGTGTTCCCACTTGGCCCCGACCTGTATCTGCGCTGGGCCGACTGCAATGTTGTGATTGACCGCGATCAATCGAAGAACTACCGCTGCGAGCTCAAACCTGGCTATAGATTCCGCTAAGCGCGCAATTTTCTCTCGAAAAGAAGAACTTCAGTACTCGGCAAGCTCCTTCATTGCGCGGAACAGGTCGGCTGCTTGCGGCAGGATCGCATCTTCCAGAATCGGCTGATACGCGACGAAGGTGTCCTTGGCTGCGACCCGGCGCACGGGCGCGTCGAGCTTATCGAAAAGCTGGTCGGCGATGCGGGCGGCGATCTCTGCGCCGTAACCCCAACTGAGGGTGTCCTCGTAGGCCACGAGCACGCGATTGGTTTTCTGGATCGACCTGGCGACGGTTTCCCAGTCGAAAGGATTCAGCGAGCGCAGGTCGATCAACTCGACTTTCACTCCGTGCTCACGCTCGATTTTCTGTGCCGCCTGCAACGCGCGAGGAACAACTGCGCCGTAAGTGATCACGGTCATGTCTGTGCCCGGCGTTACGATATTCGCCTTGCCGAATGGGATCATGAAATCCGGGCCGGGATAAGGGGCACGGCCGTAAGTTTCGCGATACAGACGCTTGTGCTCAAGGAACAATACCGGGTCGTCGCAGCGAATTGCGGTACGGAGAAGACCGGCGGCATCGAGAGCGTTGGATGGAAAAACTACGCGCAGGCCGGGAATATGGGTGAACGTGCTCTCTCCGCACTGCGAGTGATAAATCGCGCCGCCCGTAAGATAGCCGCCGATGGCAACACGAATCACGACCGGGCAGGAAAATGTATTATTCGAGCGCCACCGGATGACGGAGAGTTCATCGCGAATCTGCATCATGGCGGGCCAGATGTAGTCGAAGAATTGGATTTCGACCACAGGCTTCATGCCCCGCGTTGCCATGCCGGTGGCGCGGCCGACGATGGCGGCTTCGGCCAGCGGCGAGTTGAAAACGCGGTCGTTGCCGTACTCGCATTGCAGGCCGAAGGTGAGTTTGAAAACTCCGCCCTTGCCTTTTACCAGCTTTCGTTTCAGGTATTCTTCGCGACTGCAATCGGCCACGTCCTCGCCGAAGATCACGATGCGCTCGTCGCGCTTCATTTCGTCGCGCAGCGTAGCGTTGATCAGATCGGCCATGGTCTTGGCAGCCGCTTTTTTCCCGTTCTCTGTTTCCGCGCCATCGACGGGAGAGTCGAAAGCTGAGGACATAGGATCGAGGTCGGGCGAATAAACGAAATCCGTCACGCTCTCGGGCACGGGAGGAAGAGCCGCGAGCGCCTGATCGACCGCGATCTGCAGATCCTCTTCCACTTTCTTTTCCAGTTCATTGATGCCTCTTTCGTCGAGGATGCCCTCGCGCAGAAGAAACATCTGCGTACGGGAAACTGGATCGCGAGTTGCATCGCGTTCGCGCTCGCTATCGGGCCGGTACGCGCGCTCGTCGTCCGAGAGTGAGTGCGAGTAAGGACGAATGACATGCGCATGAACGAATGCCGGACCGTGGCCCTCACGGCAATATTGCGCCGCGCGATGAAAGGCGCCGTAGCTGGCAACCGGGTCGGTGCCATCTACTTCCTCAAAGTGGAAGTTTGGAAAGCCTGACACGAGGCGCGAAATGCTGCCGCCGGCGGTTTGAACTTCCACAGGGACGGAAATGGCATATCCGTTATCTTGCACGCAGAAAATTACCGGCAGTTTATTTAAGGCCACAGCGTTTAGCGCTTCCCAGAACTCGCCTTCACTGCTGGTGCCATCGCCGAGAGAAACGTAAGTGACTTCGTCCCCGTTGAAAGTGACATTCTTGAAGCTGCGATAGTCGGGCGGCTTTGCTGAAGCTGGAGTTTCGGCGGCCTTGGGATGGTTCACGTAGTAGCGAGTGGCTTCAGAGCAGCCAACCGCCTGAAGAATCTGTGATCCGGTCGGAGACGATTGTGTGACGATATTCAGACGACGGTAACCCCAGTGGGAGGGCATCTGACGTCCGCCGGAGCTGGGGTCATCTGCTGCGCCGACGGCTTGCAGAAACATTTCGAGTGGTTTCGCACCGAGAGCCAGGCATAGCCCGCGATCGCGATAGTAAGGATAGAACCAGTCATAGCCCGGCTTGAGCACCTTTCCCGCAGCCACGCCAATGGCCTCGTGGCCCGCACCCGACATCTGAAAGAAAATCTTCTGTTGCCGCTTGAGCGTGATCTCCCGGTCGTCGATGCGGCGGGAGGTGTACATGAGGCGGTAGATATCGATCAACTGCTCGCGGGTAAGTCCCTCATAATTACGGGACTTGCGGGTTACAGGCAGCGAAAGTTTAGGGTCGGTTTTTGTGGTCGCCATCCGGTTTCCTGCTACGAGATTAGATGTCCCGCGAAATAGTAAGGTGCGGACGCTACCGGGCACGTTGCATTGTAAATGGGAAAACGGAATGTGGAAACATCGAAGTTCGATTGCCGGACCCCGAACTTTAGTCACTGGCTCTAGCCTAATCGTAATCTCGCTCGATTTCTCGCTTGGCAGCAGAATGACGGAATGAGTTTGGGTAGTGCTTTCTCCGGATTTCTGCAACCTGTTGCGATCGGTGCAGTGATTGTCTTGGGTTTGGTTTTCCTGGTGCGACTCAGCATGCCTCGCCGTGACGGCGATTCCACTAGCGCCAGACGCACTAACTAATCACTGCGAAGAACTGGGTTCGCAAAGAGTTTGGACGGATGCGATCAGTTCTGTGAATTTGAACGGTTTGGTCATGTAGAGATCCGCGCCACTTTCCTCCGCGCGCTTTCGATCCGCTATTCCGGTTCTGGCCGTGAGAATCAGAACTGGAATGTCTCTCAGGATTCCGCTTGCCTTGATGCTCTCGCAGAGTTCGAAGCCGTCAATTTCCGGAAGCATAAGGTCCAGAATAAAGACCGCGGGAGGATGCGCTTCGGCTTCCGCGACGAGAGTCGACGGCCGCTCGGGACGGTGAACCCTGAATCCACTGGCTTGCAGATGATGTGAGATCAGGCGCGCAATATCTTCCTCATCCTCCATTAGACAAATCAGGTTTCCCGGGTGCGAAGTCATTTTCTAAAAGGCAATTTGACCGATTTTGCTACAAAGTGAGATAGTGAAGCGTTTTGATCACCGCACTGCATCGTAAAAGCAAAGGACTTCCAACCTAAACACACCCAACATGGTCCGCCTGATTCCAAAAGATAACAGCTTTTTTGAAATGTTTTCCCAGATGTCCGACAACCTCATCGCGGCCGCTCGCGCGCTGGTGGACTTGTTCGAGCATTATCAGGACATCGAAAATAAGATCGAGAATATCCGGCGCATGGAGCGAGTGGGGGACGAACTGACTCACACGGTATTGACCAGACTCAACCAGACCTTCATTACCCCGCTCGATCGCGAGGATATTCATCAGCTCGCCTCCAAGCTTGATGATGTTCTCGATTTCGTCTATGCCTCCAGCGTCCGAATCGCAATGTACCGGATCACCGCGCCTCCACCTGCCGCCGGGGAGATGGCAAAGATTATTCTTATGCAAAGCCAGGAACTGCAAAAAGCCGTTGCTCTATTGCAGAAAAATGGAGATATTCTGGCTCACTGCGTCGAGATCAACCGACTGGAAAACGAAGGCGACACGGTTTCACAGCAGGCAATTGCCAGGCTTTTTGAGCAGGAAAAAGATCCGATCAATCTGATTAAGATCAAAGAATTGCTTGAGTTTCTTGAGCGCGCTACGGACAAAGCGGAAGATGTTGCCAACGTCCTGGAAACCGTAGTACTGAAGAACACCTAAAGAATCCAAATTTTCTGCACAACAGGAACCCTGGTGAAGCCTGACCTGCTGCTGCTCATCGTCACAATTCTCATCGCATTGTCTTTCGATTTCCTGAATGGATTCCACGATGCGGCCAACAGCATTGCTACGGTTGTCTCGACTAGAGTTTTGTCTCCGAAACTAGCTGTTCTTTGGGCGGCATTCTTCAACTTTGTGGCAGCATTTTTGCTAGGTACAGCCGTAGCCAAGACCATTGGCGCGGGAATGGTTCGCGTCAGTGAAGTAACGCAATATGTGGTCATTGCGGGACTGCTAGGCGCGATTGTGTGGGATTTGCTGACCTGGTGGTGGGGACTGCCTACTTCTTCTTCGCATGCTTTGATTGGTGGCTATGCCGGAGCGGCCGTCATGCGCGCGGGGTGGGGCGTGATTGTACCGGAAGGCTGGTACAAGACGCTGGCCTTTATCGTCATCGCTCCCTTGATCGGTCTTGTTCTCGGTTTCATCTTCATGCTTTCTGTGTTCTGGCTCTTGCGAAATAAAGCGCCGCGTCCGATTGATGCATGGTTCCGCCGACTGCAACTGTTCTCCGCGGCGGCTTATAGTCTTGGCCACGGAGGAAATGACGCACAGAAGACAATGGGCATCGTAGCGAGTGCCTTGTATGGAGCGCACCTTTTAACAGCATCGGAACTGGCCGGTTCGTGGGGAAAATTTCACTGGCCGATCATTCTGGCTGCGAATGTGGCGATCGCGTTCGGAACCTATTTCGGCGGGTGGAGAATTGTCCGAACCATGGGCACGCGCATCACCAAACTCAAACCGGTGGGAGGATTCTGCGCGGAATCCGCGGGGGCAATCACTTTGTTTGCGACCGCTCTGGCCGGGATTCCGGTGAGCACCACTCACACGATTACCGGCGCGATTGTCGGAGTGGGCGCGACGCATCGCCTTTCCGCGGTGCGGTGGGGAGTGGCGGCGCGCATTGTCTGGGCATGGGTTTTGACCATCCCGGCCGCCGCCATGGTTTCAGCGATTGTGTTTTTGCTTATACGTCTAATACACCCCGGCGCGTGAGGCATCAAGGCCAAACGCTTTTCAGGCTATGCTCCAGGTCGGCAATTAAATCTTCGGAGTCTTCCAACCCGATGTTCAGGCGCACGATTCTGTGACCGTACTTCGGACGGCCTTTGGACGCGCCGAAATCATAGGCGACTGCAAGGCTGGTCACACCACCCCAGCTGTAGCCAATTTCGAAAAGTTCGAGCGCGTCGACGAACGCGAGCACTTGCTGTTTTGTCGCTTCAGGTTTAAAAACAACGGAAAAGACTCCACTCGACCCGGTGAAGTCGCGCTTCCACAAATCATGACCGGGCGAGCCTTCAAGTGCGGGATGGAGCACGAGTTCGATCTCAGGCCGCGTTGCCAGCCAGTGTGCGATCTGCAACGCCGAGGCCTCGATGTGCTTCAGGCGCACGGCCATGGTTCGCATTCCGCGCAGGGCAAGGCTGCAATCGTCGGGTGAAGCCGCACTCCCCAATAACTGTTGGGTGCCTCCCAATTGCTGATAAAGCTTTTGGTCTTTCACCGTAACTGATCCCATGAGCAAATCGCTGTGGCCGCCGACATACTTCGTCAACGCCTGCATCGTGATGTCGACGCCGCGAGCGAAGGCGTCAAAATAAATCCCCCCGGACCAGGTATTGTCGAGAACAACGAGGACATTCTTAGCGTGCGCAGCTTCAGAAACGGCGGGCACATCTTCGACTTCCATCGTGATCGATCCCGGGCTTTCGCACCAGATCAGCTTTGTGTTTTCGCGAATCAGATCTTTGATCCCTCCCGCAATTCCTGCGGGATAGAAACTTGACTCCACTCCAAACCGCCGAAGAACCTGCCGCGTAAGTTGGCGGTTCGGCGTGTAGACGCTTTCCGGGACGAGAATGTGATCGCCGGCTTTTAGCAATGCAAAATTGATCAGCGCAATTGCGCCCTGGCCTCCGGGCGTAATGATGGTTCGAAAACCTTTTTCTAACTCACAGATTTTTCCCGCGAGTTCGAATGTGGTGGGAGTACCGTAGAGCCCATACGTGTAGCCAACCTCATATTGATCCCACCCGTCATTAACCGATGCGGCGTCGGGAAATAGCGTGGTTGACCCGCGAAAAACCGGGCTCGCCAGCGATCGATAACCTTTGGGTACCTCAACATCGGAATGAATCAGGCGCGTCTTCCAGCTTTTGGGCATGGAGGGATTATACGAAGGGGGATCACAGAGCACTTCGGGGTTGAAGCAAGATTTTCATTTATTCTAAAGGAGAGATGATTCAGGGCTTTCGCTCATTTGATCCGCGCTCGATCAAGCTGGTGATCTTCGATCTCGATGGAACTCTGATTGACTCTCGCCTTGATCTGGTGCATTCCGTAAATGCAGCCTTGCAGCATATTGGACGTCCGGCATTGCCCGAAGAGGTCATCGCGAGCTATGTGGGAGATGGCGCGCCAATTCTCATCCAACGGGCGCTCGGCGGGGAGACCGTGGATGAGGCAACCGTTCGCCAGGGATTGCAATTCTTTCTCTCCTACTATCGCGAACACAAACTCGACCACACCACGGTTTATACCGGAATCCCCGAGGCGCTGACTGCGATTCAAAGCTCGCATGGCGCCCGCGCGCCCAATGGGGGAAATAACGGAAACCAGCGATCGATGGCGGTTCTGACGAACAAGCCGGTGGGCCCGTCGCGCGCAATCGTGGAAGCATTAGGTCTAGGGCCATTCTTCAAACAGGTGTACGGCGGAAATAGTTTCTCCGCCAAGAAGCCGGACCCGGCAGGCGCGCGCAAGTTGCTTGAAGAAAATGGCTGCCTTCCGGAAGAAACCGTGATTGTCGGCGATTCGCACGTGGATATTGAAACCGGACGCAATGCCGGGTTGTGGACAGTAGGCGTGAGTTATGGATTCGCGCCGCATACGCTCCAAGCGGCCTCGCCAGATGTAATCGTGGAAACTCCGGAAGAGTTGGCGCAGGCGTTCCTTTCTGCGGGCGAATAGAGTGCTGTGCTACGGGCTGCATGCTTCGACTTGCGAGAACTCACCGGGGTCGCCTCAGCGTCGCTCGGCCTGACCGCGCGTTGTTCTCGCATCTCATGTAAACTCATGCGACGATGAACGCTTTGGCGTCTTTCAAACCATCTGAACTGCGCAAGCTGCGCAGCATGAAAAATCCCTACGGCATACAGAAATTTTTGGACGATGCTCCGTATCACCTGGAAGATACAGCATGGTCACCGCGTCGGGTGTTGGCAGAGCAAACTGCACATTGCCTCGAGGGAGCCATTTTTGCGGCGGCCGCGCTGCGCGCGAATGGATATCCTCCGCTGCTTTTGGATTTCGAAGCCGAGCACGATACCGATCACGTGATCGCGATCTTCCGCGAGAATGGTTGCTGGGGCGCGATTGCGAAATCGAACTTCACCGGGTGCCGGTGGCGCGAGCCCATTCACCGGACGCTGCGCGAGCTCGCTCTCACCTATTTCAATACCTACTGCAATCTGCGCCGCGAGCGCACGATGCGCCGGTATTCCGTGCCGGTCAACCTGAAGCGCTTCGACCGCCAGAACTGGATGACTACTGAAAAGCCGGTCTGGTTCCTCGTCTATCATCTTTTTGAGATCAAACACTATCCCTTGATCACTCCGGGGATGGCGAGGAAGCTGCATCGCGTGGACGACCGATTGTTCCAGAGCGAGTGTTTGGGAAAGCGATTGCCAACAGAATGATAAGCGCGTGATGGCCTCCGGGATTTTTACAGTGTCATACCGCGGACAATTTTGTACATTTCCCGTCGAGCGATTCGCCGTCCTGGCGACGGCGAAACATGAAATGCCTGGGATAAAATGTGGATGTGAATCTTCGCGTTCTCAGCTTATTTCTATTTTTGCCGCTGGCAGCCCTCGCGCAGCAGAGCACATCTGGCGCGGCCTCGCAAAATCAAAATGAAGACGCTCCAGTTCCCGCCAGAATTTCTGCACCTGACCTGACGCCGGACGCGAACGGCGCGCTTTCGCAGTCACAGATGCAACAGTTACTTCGCGTGGTGGCGGAGAAGGATCTCGAAAACGATAAAAAGCTGCGCGATTACACCTATATTGAGCACGAGGTGGATCACAAGCTCGATGGAAAAGGTCAGATCAAGAATACCGAATCGAAAACATACGAGATTCTCGAAATTTATGGCGAACAGGTCGAGCGGCTGATCGAAAAAGATGACAGGCCGCTTTCTGAAAAGGAAAAGGACAAGGAAGAAGAGAAGATTCAGAAGATTATCGACAAGCGAAAGAACGAATCGGAGAGCGACCGCAGAAAACGTGAGGAGAAGGAAGAGAAGGAGCGGGAGGATGGGCGCAAGTTTGTGCGCGAAGTTGCGGACGCTTATAACTTCAAATTGGTGGGAACGGAATTGGTAAGTGGACGCGAAGCGTGGGTCATCGACGGCGAACCTCGGCCGGGATACGAGCCGCACATGAAGGAGGCAAAATTCCTTCCCAAGTTCCACGGGCGCGTTTGGATCGATAAGAGTGATCTGCAACTGGCAAAGATGGATGTGGAGTGTTTGGACACAATTTCCCTCGGACTGTTTCTGGCGAGATTCCATAAAGGATCGAGGCTAATGTTGGAGCAGACGCGGGTGAATGATGAGGTATGGCTGCCTCGCGAGGTTGCCGCTAAGGTCGATGTGCGTCTTGCGCTATTGAAGAATTTCGATGTTGATGTCGAACAAAGCTTCCATGACTACAAGAAGTTTCGCGCCACTACGAAAATCCTCCCCGTGGAAGCGGTGCAGGAAAAGAAGTAAGAAGCCGCATCTGCACTGGCGGCGCAGATCTGAATGAAGTTACGATTGGTTGGTTTTTCCCTCCTGATTTGTAAAGTTTTTGTTCTGCTGGCCTTTCCATCCGCAATTTGGCTCTCGAGCATTTAAGGCGTGTGTGTCGCGTCTGACACAGGTGTGCTTGGATTAAGTATCCTTCCTCATCTCTTATTTCTCTAACCATAGCTCTTTCAAAGAGATGCGAATTGGCCCAGTTCCTGCATCCAGACTTTTGTCGATGGTTCTCGGGATTTTCCTGGGAGGTTGGTATGCAGATGGCAATCACATTCATGGCCGTTGTGGGAGGACTGATATTTTCCGTAACAGTAGCACTGCTGGCAGAAGAGCTGATTTTTGGGCAGGTATTCCGGCTGTTTTTTGCCCGGCCGGTGCGGGTCGCAGCTCACCGGGTCAAGCCTGGAATAAAATCTGGGCACTTATCGCGAGGGTGAACTGTGCACGACTCGGTCGAGGCGTTGCGCGCCGGCGCTGGAAAGAATCAAGAATTCGACAAGTCCCACGAAGGAGAACGGTCGTGCTGGCGGTGAGGTATTGCTGATTATGTGCGGCCTGGGAATGATTTTCGGGGCCGTATGCATTCTGACCTATGATCTGTATCGTGAGCTGTTGAATCGGCGCGCAAGGGAGACGCCGGGCGGCGCGGTTGGAGCGAAGCCGGTCGCGGTCCGATGGCGAGCTCCGATGGCGCTTGCCATGTTGACGTGCAAACCGCTGCTCCTCGCCTTCAGTGTTGTCGTGGTGCCGACGGGTATGCCCGCCGTACGAGTGAGCCGAAGGAATTGTTGACGGATGGGCGCGTGATTCCGCCATTTCATCTTCCCGCTCAGTTTGCGGTTTCGCCTGACGTTAGAGATCGGAGCGTCCACGCCGAAGGCCGTTTGCAGCTGGAAAATGTGTGGCTGGGAAAAGACAGACCATGAAGTTTCGGCGAAAGCTGCTGGCCATCCTCGCACTGACCGTTTGTTTGTCGGTGGCGGCGGTAGCTTGGATGGTTTCGGAGATGACGCGGCGCGCTTTCGCGCACAGCGATGATGAACGAACTGCGGCACTGGTGGCCGAGTTCGGGCGCGAGTTTAACCGGCAGGGTGATCAAGTGGTGCAGCAGGTGGACGCGATCGCTAAGTCGGAATCCGCTAACCGTATGGCCTTGGCACTGAACCGGGCGGTGGTCGATTCCGGACCTTATTTCGAATTGGCGAAGACCACGGTCGAAAACGATCGGCTCGATTTCCTCGAATTTGTGGCGAGCGATGGAAGCATCATTTCGTCTGCTGAGTGGCCGGAGAAATTTGGTTATCCCGAGGAGGCATTTTCGAGTTTCGGCGCGGCCTTGAAGAAAGGCGCATTCTTGAAGCAGGAAACATTACAGGACGGAACTTTCTTGGGATTATTCGCAGTGCGCGCCACGCAACTGGGAGAGCATCCCGTTTATGTGCTCGGCGGACGACGCCTCGACAAGAGGTTTCTCTCCAGCCTGGATTTGCCTGCTGGAATGCGCGCTCTGCTCTATCAGAATCGCGGCGAACATTTCTCAGCGGAGCTGTTGATCGATCCCTCAACTGGCCCAGCTGACAGGGCCACCTCCGCGCAACAATTCGAGCCTCTGGTGGACGCCGTTCGAAAGTATGGACAGGAGACGACTGCGGTGATTGCCTGGTCGCGAGACCAGGCCGATGATGAGGTTTTTCATGCGATTCCCCTGTTCGGGGTAAGCTCGGGCGTGGATCGTCCGTTAACCGCGATTTTGCTGATTGGAAGTTCGCGAAGAAATTACGTTAAATTGAAACGGCATATCCGCTCGGCAGCGCTGCTGACTGGTGGCGGAGGGATTTTTCTCGCAATCCTGCTGAGCAGTTGGGCGGCGGCGCGGATTACGCGGCCGTTGGAAGATTTGACAAAAGCGGCGCAGGATGTGGCGGCGGGTAATTGGAAGGCGCACGTGGATGTTTCCGGAGAGGACGAAACGGCATTGCTGGCAGAGTCATTCAATCGAATGACGGCGGAGTTGCTCGCTCAGAAAGAACGACTGGTGCAGACCGAGCGTGTGGCGGCATGGCGCGAACTGGCAAGACGATTGGCGCACGAATTGAAGAATCCGCTTTTTCCGCTGCAATTGACAGTGGAGAATTTAATGCGCTCGCGAAGTCAGAATCCAGAACAGTTTGATGAAGTCTTCCGCGAAAGCGCGCAGACCTTGCTGGCAGAAATTGCGAATCTGAAGGGCATTGTCGGAAGATTCAGCGAGTTCTCGAAAATGCCGCAGCCGCAACTGCAACCGGTGCAGGTGAATGATGTAATCACTGGCGTGATGCACCTATTTCAGGCGCAACTGGAAGCGAATGGAAAAATCAGGCAGGAGCTGCAGCTCGATCCTTCACTCGAGCCAATATCAGCCGATGGCGACTTGTTGCATCGCGCGATTTCGAATCTGGTACTGAATGCAATCGACGCGATGCCCTACGGAGGGACGTTGAGGCTACGAACTCACGGCGAGGATGGCGAAGTCACAATTGAAGTTGCCGACACCGGTTCGGGGCTCACTCCGGACGATTGCGAGCGGGTCTTTACGCCTTACTATACGAGTAAGCAACATGGCACCGGCTTGGGGCTGGCGATCGTGCAATCAGTGGTGAGCGATCACGGCGGGAGAATTCACGTAGAAAGTCAATTGGGACGCGGCGCCACGTTCGTGATTGAGCTGCCGGCGAGAGGAAAAGTTGATGGGGCAACCACGAAGGTCAGGCGGGAGCACTAAGGAACCAGGGCCAATTTTCTTCGCGGGAATTTTGTTGCCCTCGTGATCAGGAAAACAAACTTCAAGAGGATCCTTTGGCAGCGAAAGCACATTTGCTGATCGTAGATGACGAAGCCAACACTTTGGCTTCGCTGGCGCGAGCGTTCCGGCTGGCCGGACACGAAGCCACGCTCTGCGACAATTCTACGAAGGCATTGGATCTGGCGAAGACCCAGCAATTCGATCTGATTTTGTCCGACGTGGTAATGCCTGGGAAAAATGGACTGGCATTGCTCGAAGAGTTGAAGACTCACGGTGTGGGCGCACCGGTGGTGATGATGTCGGGACAAGCGGACATCGGAATGGCAGTGCAGGCGACACGTCTCGGCGCCATGGATTTTCTGGAGAAGCCGATCTCTACGGAAAAACTTTTGTTAACGGTGGAGAATGCGCTGAAGTTGCAACGGCTGGAAACCGAAAACCGCCAACTGAAGCAGCGGCTGGGCAAGCACGAAATTGTGTGGCAGGGTGCGGCCATGAAGAAAGTGATGGCGCAAATGGAGCGCGTGGCCGCGAGCGAGACAAGGGTTTGCATTCTTGGGGAGACGGGAACCGGGAAAGAACTAGTCGCGCGGACAATTCACGAACGCAGTTCGCGGGCTGCCGAACCATTTATCACGTTGAATTGTGCCGCGGTTCCAGCGGAATTGATCGAATCGGAATTATTTGGCCACGAAAAGGGATCGTTCACGGGAGCGGCGGGGCGGCATGTTGGAAAGTTTGAACAGGGGAATCGAGGAACAATCTTTCTCGACGAGATTGGCGACATGCCGCTGGCGATGCAGGCGAAACTGCTGCGCGTCCTGGAAGAAGGCGAGGTGGAGCGCATTGGCGGCGACAAGCCGGTGAACGTGGATGTGCGGGTTCTGGTGGCTACCCATCGCAATTTGGAGGCGCGAGTGCGCGAGGAGAAGTTTCGCCAGGATTTGTTTCATCGGATTTATGTTTTCCCTCTCACGCTCCCGCCTCTTCGCGAGCGGCACGAGGATATTCCTGCTCTGGCCGCGCATTTTGCGGCGCAGGTTTGCGCGCAAAATGGATGGAAGGTAATTCCATTTTCTCCGGCTGCGATTGAAGCATTGCAGTCCTATCACTGGCCGGGAAACGTACGCGAACTGCGCAATATGGTAGAACGATTGCTGCTGCTCGCGACCGGCGGACAGGTGGACGGCGATACAGTGGAAACGGCGTTACCTGGTAACGCCGGCAGTGGACTGTCCACGTCATTCTCATCGGGAGCGCTGTCAGAGCGTGTCGATGCGTTTGAGCGCGATGTAATTCTCGGCGAATTGAAACGCGCGCACTCGAATGTGAGCTTGGCGGCGAAATCACTAGGCTTGGAGCGCAGTCATCTTTATAAGAAAGCAGAGCAGTTGGGAATTGATTTGAAATCGGTGCGGCGGGAACAAGGGCCGGTTCAGGAATAAATGCAGATCGATAAACACAGTGGGCAGAGAATACAGGAAAACAAAGACCTTCATTATCTTCTCTTATTTATCTCTTCCTTTCTTCTATTGTTCCTCTCTACGACCGCTTCCGCCATCGATCCACCAACTCCGCCGAGCTACGGCGTGCGCATGGAGCAGGCCTGGATCCCCCTGAAAGATGGCGTGCGGCTTGCTGCCACGCTGTACATGCCCGACGGTCCAAAGCCGGGAGAGAAGTTCCCTGCACTGCTCGAATATTTGCCTTATCGCAAAGACGACGGCACTGCCGCGGAAGATTATCCCCATCACGCTTATTTCGCACGTCGCGGTTACGTTGGCGTGCGCGTGGATATCCGTGGATTTGGGGCAAGTGAAGGTTCGCCACCGGAGCGTGAGTATTCGGAACAGGAGCAGGAAGATGGCGAACAAGTCATCGCATGGTTGGCGCATCAGCCGTGGTCGAACGGAAATGTAGGTATGTTCGGGATTTCGTGGGGCGGGTTCACCGCGCTGCAGATGGCCATGCGCCATGCGCCGGGATTGAAGGCGATTCTCGCCGTTGATGCAACCGCGGAACTGTTCCACGATGACGTGCATTACATCGACGGCATCGCTCACATCGACGAATTTGAACTGAACATGGACATGGCCGAGGGATGGACTGGCGCGCCCGATTACACGCTTGACGAAAAAATCCTGGGGCCGCGCTTTGATACTCCACCGTGGTCGCTGCTTTATCTGAAGCATCAGCATGATGGACCCTTTTGGCGCGACCGCGTGCGTCCCTTGAAAGAAATTACGATTCCAAGTTTCCTGATCGGCGGATTGCTCGACGGCTATCGCGACAACGTGCCTGACATGCTGATGCAATCAAGAGGACCGGTAAGGGCGATTGTCGGACCATGGAACCATACGTATCCGAATGATGCTGTTCCGGGCCCGCAGATTGAGTGGCGGAATGAGGCGGTGCGCTGGTTCGATCACTGGTTGAAAGGGCGCGACACAGGCGTGGAGCGCGATCCGCGGCTGGTCATTTATATGCAGCATTGGCATCCGCCGGATCCGAATCTCGAGAATGTTCCTGGCGAATGGCGGCGGGAGGATGCCTGGCCGCCGAAGGAAGCGAAGGCCTCGACCTTGTTCTTGCAATCGAATCACACGCTGGCGAACACTGCTGCGCCGAGAGGCGTGCATAAATTGAAATACGTTCCGTCCGTCGGCGTGGAAGCAGGCTTCTGGTGGGGCGAATTGTTGAGCGATGTGCGTCCGGTGGACGCTTTCAGTTTGGTGTACGATTCTGCGCCGCTGAAGGAAGACCTTTCGATTTTAGGTCGGCCTCATGCGTTGCTGCAGGTCTCAACTACGGCTCCCCTAGCCGATTGGTTTGCACGACTATCAGACGTTGCCCCTGATGGCACAGTCACACAGATCACGGGCGCGGGAATCAATGGTGCACAGCGGGATTCGATGGCCAAGCCGCGGGATTTGGAGCCAGGGAAAATTTATCCGCTCGACATCGAGATGCATTTGACTTCCTGGGTGTTTCCCAAAGGGCATTACATTCGAGTCGCGATTTCGAACGCCCTTTGGCCGATGATGCTGCCTACGCCGTATGCGATGACAACCTCGCTGGAACTCGGCGGGAACGACGGATCGCGGATCGTGTTGCCCATCGTGCCGACGCACGGAGAAGCCGCGCCAAGGTTTTCTCCACCGGAGCCCTCTGAGGAACGCACCGATGTGAAAACGATCGGATTTCCTTGGCCGGGCGAATGGACCGTGGAACGCGACGAAGCACGGCATAAGACTACCGTGCATTGGAAAGGGAAAGAGGGTGGCGA
>DASXEG010000039.1:0-5106 GCA_036490235.1 Candidatus Sulfotelmatobacter sp.
GCGACGTAAACGCCATTCGCGATGGCATGCGCTCGCTGGATCGTGCGCCACGCATCGTGCTGCGCCACGCCAAATTCAGCCTTCTCCGCTGGATGCCACCCGATCGCGGTCGGATAAAACAAAATCGAGGCTCCTTGCAGAGCAGTTAGACGTGCGCCCTCTGGAAACCACTGATCCCAGCAGACCAGCGTGCCCACACGTCCTACGCTTGTATCTAGTGCGCGAAATCCCAGATCGCCGGGCGTGAAATAAAATTTCTCGTAATAAAGCGGATCGTCTGGAATATGCATTTTCCGGTAGAGTCCGGCCAGCGCGCCACTCGAATCGAACACTGCCGCCGTATTGTGGTAAATTCCCGGCGCTCTCTTCTCGAACAACGACGCGATCAGCACCACTCCATTTTGCCGCGCCGCATCGGCCAATTTCTCACTTGAAGGTCCGGGAATCGATTCCGCCAAATCGAATAATGCATGATCTTCACGCTGGCAGAAATACTGCGTCTGAAAAAGCTCGGGCAGGCATACTAATTTTGCTCCGCGCCCCGCGGCTTCGGCTGCGCGGTCCAACGCCTTCAAAAGATTTTGCTCCGGCTCCGGCCCGCATGACATCTGCACGAGAGCGACACGAAATTTCTCAGGCGGCAAGATTCAATCTCCGGTGAACAATATAGCATTCGCGAATCGCCGCAGTTTTACGACTGGATCAACTTACTGTTTAGAATCTTGCGAAGGGCTCCATTAAGATGCGGCCATCACGTGGCAACCGTTCACATCCTTCCTGTAAAGTAGTGAGTCAGGATTTTTTTGCTCGGGCCTGGAGGTTCTCATGAAACATGGCAATCATAGCGGACATTCGGAACCAAAGCCTCATGGTAACGGCGGTCACGGCGGCGAGGGTAAAGATCGCCATTTGCACAATCCGATCCAAGACCGGCTGATTCCGCTCGAGCCGCTCGACCTGGGCAAGATCAAGTCGATCGACGATCTTGTGCGCGCTATGGCGAGGACTGCCTTTACCGGGCGCCAGCTCGGCGAGGCTGCCGATGTTCTCGAAGCCATGGCCCGCGACGAGGAGTGTTTCGTTGTCCTTACGCTTTCTGGCGCCATGACGGTCGCCAAGCAAGGGCTTATCGTGACCGATCTTATCGACCGAGGCATCGTGAATGCCGTCGTTTCCACCGGTGCACTGATGGCCCACGGTCTTGTCGAGGCTACTGGCCGCGCGCACTTCCGCTACAACCCTGAAGTTTCCGACGAAGAACTTTACGAGCAAGGTTACAACCGCGTCTACGACACACTTGAGCCCGAACAGAACCTCGATGATGTCGAAGAAGTAATGTCGGCGGTTCTTGAGGGATGGGACCACAGCGAGGTCATGTGCTCCTACAAGCTGAATCATGCTGTCGGGGCGTACCTTGCAAAACATGCGCAGGAGCAGAGGGGCATCTTGAAATCGGCCTACGAAATGGGAGTTCCGGTTTTTGTGCCCGCTTTCAGTGATTCGGAACTCGGCCTCGATACAGCGTTGAACAATCGCCTGCGCGAGTCGACCGGGCGGCATAAGATTCGCTTCGATCCCTTTGAGGATCTCGAACATTTTGCGGCAACGCTTCTTCGCCAGAAGAAGCTCGGTATCATCACCATCGGCGGGGGAGTGCCGCGCAACTGGTCGCAACAGTTTGGGCCATTTTGCGAACTCCGCCATCGCCGCCTGGGTGAAAACGTTCCTCTCAAGCGCTACCACTACGGCCTGCGTATTTGCCCCGAGCCGGTTTATTGGGGCGGACTTTCAGGCAGTCCGTATAGCGAAGCCGTGTCGTGGGGAAAATTCGTACCACCCGCCGAAGGCGGCAAATTCGGCGAAGTTTTCGTCGACGCCACAGTTGGCTTGCCGATGATCGTGGCCGCCGTCTTCGAACGTCTGGACAAAAAGGGAACGAAATCCGCGAAGGGCAAAACCGCCGCGGCAAAAAGGTAGTCTTCAAAGAACAGATCAGGCCCTGGCTCCTGCGCAGCCTTTCCTCGGGCCATTAGAGACCTGCTGGAACGCTGGTTCCCACCCCTCCGGGTTGCGTCCCGAACGCACGCTCCACGCGCCACAGGTTACAATGTCCCGCTTACTTCAAAAGCGAGACGGCCTGCGCGCCGCGAATTGGTGCAGAAGCCGAAACTCGCTCGACCATCGTGCGCTCTAGGAGGCTCAATGAAAGGGCTGTTCGGCATTCTTCTTTTCTCTCTCTTGACCTGCACCTTTACCAACGCCCAAGATCAACCTGCCAGCCCAGTCCAGCAATCCGGCGCGGAAGACCGCATGTTTTTTCCGAAAGATATGTTCTGGGGATGGGCGCAATTCGATCTCGCGCCGCCGCACAATGAGATCGATCCCAATATTTGCGCCGGCAACGCCGGGCAGTATGGCGGGGTGAATGCTCCGTGCAGCATGTTCGCACGTTACATGCTCTCCGGCATGCTTGAGGTTCGACCCTTCGGCCGGAGTCAGTTGCGCCGCTTTATGGTCTTCGGCGCGCCGTCATTTCTGTTCGGCAAAACCATCCCGCAAACGCTCTACACATGGTCGCCCGATGCTATCGGCGTCGAACACTCGTGGGGTGTAGGCATCTTCATTGCGAAAGGCTTCGAATTCCGCGTGACACAGCATTTCCTCTTCGACCGGCTTGGTGCTCGCGATACTTATCTAGGCGTCGCCGACCTTGGTAACAATGGTCCCTGGGGCCGCTATATGACTGTTGGCGTGCGCAAGTATTTCGGCACAAGACGCTGGTGAGTATTCTGATCGATGGAGCCGGGAACCCCGAATCAGATCAGCACCGTTTCTCTCCTGATTTCCCGCTGCGTAATTCTTTTATAATTACAAGTTTCCCCAATTCAGGCGGAGGTTCGCAATGGCGGTCTCATACAATGGCGTGCCCGTGCCCACCGACGGCAAGAGAATCGGCTACGCTAACGGCAAGTACGACATTCCTGACGAGCCCATCATTCCTTTTATTGAAGGTGACGGCACGGGCCGCGACATCTGGAAGGCATCGCTGCGCATCTTCGACGCGGCCGTGCAGAAGGCTTATAAGGGCAAACGCCGTGTCGTGTGGTACGAAGTTTTCGCCGGAGAAAAATCGAAATCGAAGTTCGACACCTGGCTCCCCGACGATACCGTCGAAGCCATTCGCGAATTTCGTATAGCCATCAAAGGGCCGTTGACTACGCCGGTTGGCGGTGGAATCCGCTCGCTCAACGTCGCACTGCGACAGATTCTCGACCTCTACTCCTGCGTGCGCCCGGTGAAGTACTACAAGGGGGTGCCGTCGCCTGTGAAGTATCCAGAACGAATGGACCTCGTGATCTTCCGCGAGAATACTGAAGACGTTTATATCGGCATCGAGTGGGAAGAGGGAACTGCCGAAGCCGCGAAGTTGATCGACTTCCTCAACAAGGACATGCTCAAGGGCGGCAAAAAGCAAATCCGCAAAGACTCGGGCGTGGGAATCAAGCCGATTTCAATTTTCGGCACCAAGCGGCTTGTCCGCATGGCGATTCAGCACGCGCTCGAAACCGGCCGCAAAACAGTAACCCTGGTCCACAAAGGCAACATCCAGAAATTCACCGAAGGCGCATTCCGCAAGTGGGGGTACGAACTTGCCACGGAGGAATTCCGGGATAAGGTTGTCACCGAGCGCGAGAGCTGGATACTGGATAACAAGGACAGGGACTCGAACATCACCATCGCGCAGAACGCACAACGTGTGGAACCCGGCATGGAATTTGCCCCGTCTGCTTTTCGACAGTCCGTGGAGCACGAAGTGAAAGACGTTCTCGACCGCATCTATGCCTCGCACGGGCAAGGCCAATGGAAGAAAAAAATCATGGTCAACGACAGAATTGCCGATTCCATCTTTCAGCAGATTGTGACCCGGCCCGAAGAATATTCCGTGCTGGCCACGCCGAACCTAAACGGTGACTATATCTCCGACGCGGCTGCGGCGCAGGTTGGCGGCCTCGGCATCGCTCCGGGTGCAAACATTGGCGACGGCTATGCCATCTTCGAGGCCACCCACGGCACGGCGCCAAAATACGCCGACAAAGACGTAATCAACCCTGGTTCCGTGATGTTGTCCGGCGTCATGATGTTTCGCTTCCTGGGCTGGAACGAAGCTGCCGATTTGATCGAAGGCGGCCTGGAACGCACGATTCAGCAGAAGAAAGTAACTTATGACTTCGAGCGTCTGATGGAAGGCGCAACCAAAGTAACCACCAGCCAGTTCGCCGACCACGCGATTGAAAACATGGATGCGGGCGTGCTGAGCGCGGTTTAGAAGAGAGAGACCTTGACAGTTTATTTTGAAATTCAAGCGGACGATCCGGCTAGAGCAATCAAGTTTTATTCCGCAGTTTTGGGATGGAAAGTTTTCGAAGTCAAAGGACTTCCGGTCGCTTACTGGTCGATCGATACGGGGACCGCGCCCGGCGGCGGACTTTTGCAGCGCCCTGCGAAAGCTCCTCCGGCGCGAAGCGGAACGAATGCATTTGTGTGCTCATTCGAAGTGGATGACTTCGATGCGACGCAGAAAAAAATCCTGGCGTCGGGGGGGATTGTTGCGCTGGCAAAATTCGAAGTGCCCGGCAAATGCTGGCAGGGCTACTTCATTGACACGGAAGGAAACACCTTCGGCATTTTTCAACCAATTTGATCATTGAAAGGATTTGCTCATGCGAGGAATTTTATGAGAAAGAAAGTAACCATCGTAGGTTCCGGCAACGTAGGCGCGACCGCCGCCCATTGGATCGCCTCCAAGGAACTCGCCGATGTTGTCCTCATCGACATCATCGAGGGCGTGCCCCAAGGCAAAGGTCTCGACCTGCTCGAAGCCATGCCGATTGAAAAGCGCGACTCGCACATTATTGGGACTAACGATTACAAAGACACGGCGAATTCCGACATCGTTGTCATTACCGCCGGGATCCCGCGCAAGCCCGGCATGAGCCGCGATGACCTGCTCAACACCAATCACGGCATTATGAAGGCTGTGGTCGGCGAGGTGGTGAAGAACTCACCCAACTGCATCCTGGTCATCGTTTCGAACCCGCTCGATGC
>DASXEG010000044.1:0-18114 GCA_036490235.1 Candidatus Sulfotelmatobacter sp.
TGATGACTCAACCCCTGGCGCGCCTCCAAACCAACGCGCTGCAGAACGGCGACTTCATCTTCGGTTGCGAGCAAACCTGTGGCACTTCGAACTCCGGCGCATTGCGCCATGCGGAGCAGGGTGCCATCGCCGCAGCCGATATCGACTAGATCATCTTCTGCGTGAAGAGAAACTGCCTCGACGATCCGTTCGTGAACGCGGCGGGTAGTCTCTTTCTTGTCTCTCCCTCTCAACGCAAGATCATGCGGGTCGCGAGCGTGGCGCGCGGTTTCCCGGCAGTATTCCACATAATCGTCGGAGCGGGTAATCATTGTGCAAGTTCAGTCTAGTTGTTGGGCATGGGATTGTCTCTTGATCAACCATCGTCAATGATATACAATACATATGTATATCTTTGGAGGGATGCCGTGCGTGTGGCGAAATGGGGAAACAGCCTGGCGGTCCGGTTGCCAGTAGCGGTGGTTGAGGCTTTGGATCTGAAAGATGGCGACAACATCGAGATTCGCGTCGCCGACGGGACAATGTTTGAAGTGAGCCGAGATCGGACTCGCGAGCAAGCGCTTGCCCGTTTGCGTAAGTTACGCCGCCCGCTTCCCAAAGGGTTTGTCTTCGACCGGGAAGAGGCGAATGCTCGATAAGGTATTCTTTGACACCAACGTGTTGGTCTACGCGGTGGTGCAGAGTGATCCACGCACCCAGGAAGCTGAGGAATTGGTCACCCGGGGCGGGATCGTAAGTGTGCAGGTTCTGAACGAATTCGCCCGGGTAGCGTTGGCAAAACTGAGGATGCCTTGGATTGAAGTTCACGAAGCACTGGAACTGATTCAGGTTTTCTGTCCTGAGCCACTTCCTCTAACACTCATTACGCATCGGGGCGCGTTAGTGATTGCAGAGAAATACCGGCTCGGAATTTTCGATTCCTTGATCGTTGCTTCGGCCCTTGAAGCAAATTGCACAATACTTTACTCAGAGGATATGCGCGATGGGCAAGTAATCGACGGCCGAATGAGGATTCGGAATCCGTTCCGGCAATAACTATCTCAGCGGCATAGACACGCCGCTCAATGAAGCTGCATTGCTGATTTCTATGGGACTCCACGCCGAACTTGATTGAGGTGCTGGCCGAGAATCTCCGGCCATACGAGGGAAGTCTCAGAGCGCCTTTCTCGTCAAAAGCCTGGAATCGGTTAGTCGAGAACGAACTGCACCGATGCGAGCCGCGCACCCACGATCCGCCCCGAGCCTCCTTATCCTCGCAAAAGCGCGTCTCATCCTTGTCCATCTCCGGTTTAATCAGATGTTCCCTCAGTTTACCCAGTCCAGAAACTTGTACCAGGCTCCCGCGAATGGCAGGAACCACGGCTTGCCGTTGTACAGGCCGAGCGGGGCGCTGGGAAATGGAATACCGACGAAAGGATTTTCAGGTTTGTCGCCGCAGATTAGCTCGGCTATTTTTTGTCCCTGATAAGTTGCCATGGCAACGCCGTGTCCGGCGTAGCCGAGGGCGTAGTAAATACCCTCCATCTTGCCTGCGTGCGGCATGATGTCAAAGGCGAAATCGAGTGTGCCGCCCCAGACGTATTCGACCTTCGTATCGCGGAGCTGACGGTAGACGCCGATCATTCCGCGGCGCAGGATTTCCGCGCTCTTGCGGATGGTCTGATCGTCTTCGGGAAAAAATGCGGCGCGGCCGCCAAATAACATGCGGCGGTCGGGAGTGAGCCGGTAATAGTAGAGATAGTTCTTCGAATCGTAGATCATTCGGTTACGCGGGCTGAGTTCGTGCGCCAGCGCTTCGGGCAGGATCTCGGTCGTGATGATAAACGAGCCGATTGGGACAATTCTCCTCTGCAACGCCGGAGTTGTTTTGCTCGTGTAGCCGCTGGTTGCGACGAAGACTTCTCTCGCCCAGAGCTGCCCGCGCTTTGTCCCAATTTTCCACCCCGATTCTCCCTGCTGCGATTCCCTGGCTAGAGTTTCGACGCGCGTCCGTTCGAATATATGCGCACCGGCTTTCAGCGCAGCACGACCAAGCCCGGCTACATAACGGGCTGGATTCACGCCCGCGCTGACTTCATCGACCATGCCGCCGTAATAAATGTGGGACCCGATTTCGGCGTCCAGTTCGTGTCTTTGCACAACGCGGAGTTGGTGATTGAACTCGCGAGCGATCACTTCGGCCTGGCGCGCATAGTCGTCGAAATGCTTCTGCTTGCAGGCGACTTCGAGGTGGCCGGCGCGCGAGAAATTACAGTCGATGGATTCCTCGTGCACGATCTGTTCGACGCAGTTGATCGATTCGAGCGATGCTGCGTACATGCGTCGAGTGAGTTCGCGGCCGTACATTGAAATCAGCTTGTTGACGCCGAGCTTCATTCCGGTGAGCACCATGCCGCCGTTGCGGGAGCTCGCGCCCCAGCCAATCGTTTCGCTTTCGAGTACGGCAACGTTCGCGCCGCGTTTTGCCAGCGCGCGAGCTGCCGAAAGGCCGGTAAATCCGGCGCCAATCACGGCGACATCTACACGCTCGGGGAGTGGGCAGCCATCTGTCTTTGGCAATGATGCTGTGGTTAGCCAGTAGTTGGTTTCCTTGGGAGCCATGTTCGGAGTTTTCTACAACACAGCGGTTTCGTGGATCAGACGATTCTCGGCGAAGCGCGACAAACTCAATAATGATGCATCGATCATGTCCGTTCGACCTGTGAGAATCAGATCACTTAAAATTTTCCCTGTGGCGGGAGCATGCATCACTCCATGGCCACTGAATCCATTGGCGAAAAATAGTCCGGGCAGGTCTGGCGCTTCTCCCAAAATCGGGTGGTGATCGGGCGTCATCTCGTAGAGCCCGGCCCATGCTCGCTTGGGATTCACGGGCAGATCGGCAAAGCACGGTACACGATCGGCGGCGCGCGTCAGAATTTTTTCCACGAAACCCGGATCGAAATCGGTTTTGTAGCCGGATGTTTCTTCGGGATCGTTCCACGCGAGCAAAAAGCCACGAGCTTCTGGACGGAAATGAAAGCCGTTTGACATATCGATGATCATGGGCGCCGTGTGAGGAAAACGATCGAATGGTTCGCTGGGAACCAACATCCGGCGCAGGGGCACGACCGGTAATTCTATTCCGGCGAGCGCGGCGACCTCAGCGGCCCACGCGCCCGCGCAGTTCGCTACTTTCCGCGTCTCAACTCTTCCACGGGTGGTTTCAACCGAGGTAATGCCGTTTGCGTCGCGCGCGATGGCAGTCACGGTTGTATTCTTCCAGAGCACTGCGCCGTGATCCGTTGACCACGTCATGAAGCCGTTCATCGCGCTATACGGATCGACGAAGCCGTCGGTGGAGCAGAAGCTGCCTCCAACAATGTCATCCGAGCGCAACAGCGGGAACATGCTTGCGATTTCGCGGCCCTCCATCAGGCGAACATTCTTTAGCCCCATTTTTACTTGTTGGCCGTAGTTCGTGCGCAGATAGGCCATCTGTTTTTCGCCGGTCGCGCAGAAGAGATAGCCTTGGGGACGGTAATCGCACGGGAAGCCCAGACGCTGTTCGAACGTGGAGTAAAAAGGAATCGAGTACAGCGACATCTGGATGCTGACCGGGGTGGAAAATTGGGCGCGCACTCCACCCATGCTCTTGCCGGTGGACCCCTTGCCCAGCGCCGATTCGCGCTCAATGATCAGTACATTGCGGCAGCCTTCGGCGATCAGATGGTAGGCAATGCTTGAACCGACGATTCCCCCGCCGATGATGACGACATCCGCAGTTTGCATGTGCGCGATTTCCTGGTCGACCCAGCATTTTAGCGCAGTTGTGAGCGCGCCTTTCTCGCGCGGATCGCGCCCGCAGGCCGCGATCGCTCAGACGGACGGATACTTCGGCTCCGCTCAAGGCAGGCGTCTATCGCTCCACCGTTATTTGCCGCGGATGTACATGTACCACCGGTTTCTGGGCTTGCCTCCGCTTCTACCTCAGTAACTTGCCGCTGTTACCCCGGCTGCTAGTCTCAAGCTTATGGCCTTGCGGTGTCTCTTGTTCTCCTCAAACGCGGAGGTGCGCCCACCGATCTGGCAGGTGCTTGCCGACCTTGGTATTGAGGGAGAGTACTGCGAGAGAGCCGTCGATGCAGTCGAGCGCGTGACGACCCAGCTTTTCCAGATCGTCATTACCGATTGGGAAGATCAGCCAGAGGCGTCTTTCCTGCTCAAGACTGCTCGCGATCTCAAAGCAACGCATCGCCCGCTGACTTTAGCAATCGTAGGCAATGATGCGAAAGTACCGGAGGCTCTGCGGGCAGGCGCGAACTCGATACTAATTAAGCCGATTCGCGTCGAACAGGTTCGTGACACGATGAGCACGGCCTGTCAACTGCTGCGCTCAAAGCAATCTTTTGCTGCGCCTGCGGCGGTTGCAGCCTTACCGGAAACTCCTGTCAGTGCTGTTGCGCCCAACTCCACTACATCGAGTGCAGCAGCTGCCCCAGCGCGGGCGCGAACTCCCGAGGCATCTGAAAAGGCTTTTCGTGCCGGAGAGTTCCTGACGTCTTCCGCTCCTTCGCCGAGCGCACAATTCGATACGGAATCTGAAGTTCGGCTGGATCAAGCTTCTCCGGCAGAAGTTGACGCGCTTACCGAGTTGGAGCCGATGGCATCGGCCGTGGAATCGCAGCAGGCTGAACCTGCCGAACCGCAAGCACCTTTAACGGGATGGGCAGCGTTGCAAGAACGGCTGACGCGAACTGGACTGAAGAAAGCTGCGGAAGCTTCCCCCGAGGCAGGATCTCCCAAAGCAGAAACCGCGAAAAACGAACTGCTGACATACATCGACATGTCTGCGCCGGCTAAGCCGGTCAGCGTCTCGCAAGAAAAAAACCCGGAGCCGGAAAAACCTCGCGAAACAAAAGCCGAAGCTGCACTATTCGCCTACATGGATGGTGAACGCCCCCAGGCAGCTTCCCCTCCGCGAAAAAGCCCGAAGATTGGCAGGATTCTTTTTGCTGGAGTAACGGCTGCGGCTTGCCTCACGCTGTTTGTCATCCCTCAGACGCGGCAGCGCCTGCAAATGGGCTATGGCAATATTGCCCGTCTGGCAAGAAATTGGCTCAATCCGCAGCCGGTACCGGTACAGCAGGTCGCCCCGCAACACGAAACGTTTACCGCCGATGAAGATTACAAGCTTCCTGCGGCCGCCAACATTCCGGACGCGACCACGGATCCGTCGCAGATTCGCGTAATCCCGGTGATCGATCCGACAGTAAAGCCAAGGAATGCGGATTCCAATGCAACGCAAACGGCTCCGGCGAGCGTGCCGACGAATGAAAGCCAAAGTGCCCCGAACGGCGTACCGCAGTCGGCGCCGTTGGATGGCACTCCTGCGCTACCACCGCCGAACGTATCGAATGCGGACGCCTCGGCAACCGTAGCGAACGCCGGTGGCAATTTAAACGTATCCGTCAGCGCCCCGCCAGCCGCACCGAAAGGGCCGACACCAAACGAGCAGCTGACGGTTTCGCACCCGGTAGTTCCTCTCGCTTCGTTGCCCGTGTCAATTTCTCCGCCACCAATGAGTATCTCCACCAATGTTCCTGCGCCTACGCCGGCCACAATTCCCTCGAGCCTGAGGTCGCAACTGGCCTCCTCTGCGCCCGACGCCAGTGGAGCGAAGCCGGTGGACTCGGCCATGGCTGCTATAGAACCGGTGAATCTGCCGGAATCGGTCGCAAGAAGTTTGTTGGCACAAAAAGTCGACCCAGCTTACCCGGACGCCGCCAGGGCGTCTAAACAAGGGGGTAGCGTAACTCTCCAAGTGTTGATTGGGAGAGACGGCACAGTGCAGGATGCCAAGTTCCTACAGGGATCACTGATGTTTGCCCGCGCTGCGATTGATGCTGTAACCCAGTGGCGCTTCAGGCCTTATTTGTTCAACGGCCGGGCCGCTTCGGTGCAAAGCGCGATTACACTCAATTTCAAGCCTTCGTCGTAGCTACCGCCTAGAACTGGGTAGGTTTCGGAGCACCAAGCTCCGTTACCCCGGTGCCAGAGGATTAGGCAGCCGGACAACCGGAACTGGCATCTACCAGATATAATGGAACAAGTTCCGCGGAAAGTAACTCCTCTTTCAGAGACGAAAAACTCGATGTCGATTAAAACCAAGGCTGCAATTCTAGTTTCCTCTTTCGCGTTGTTGTTATTCGTGGTGGTGGGCACGCAAGGCGGCGTGCATGCCTCGAATAACGATGGCGCTTACCGGCAGATGCAGGTTTATAGCGAAGTGCTCTCTCGCGTACAGAGCGAGTACGTGGAAGATCCGAACATTCCCAAGGTGACGGCTGGAGCGCTGCACGGCCTGGTGGAATCGCTGGACGCCAACTCGAGCTATCTGACCGCGGAAGCGTACAAGACTCTGGAAGCGCACAAGGCCACGGGCAGGGCAGATATTGGGGCGACGCTTTCGAAGCGTTTTGGCTACGCAGACGTGGTTTCGGTGCTGCCGGGATCTCCTGCCGACAAAGCGGGGATTGAAGATACCGACATCTTCGAGTCGATTGAAGGACGAAGCACGCGGGATATGTCGCTACCGGAAATTCGCGACGCGCTAACCGGTCCCGTGGGATCGACCGTGAATGTTTCAGTAGTGCGGGCGCGCAAAGCCGAACCGCAGAAGATGGAGATTACGCGCGATGTTGTCGCAGTTCCGCCAGTCTCGGACAAAATGATGGAAGACGGCATTGGCTACATCAAAGTCGATGCGTTGACCAAAGGGAAGGCGCAGGAGATTTCGGCCAAGGTCAGATCGCTGGAGAAATCAGGTGCGAAGAAGCTGGTGCTCGATCTGCGCAATACCTCGGATGGCGAAGAGAGTGAGGGCATCGCGACCGCGAATCTTTTCCTGAATCACGGAACGATTACTTACCTGCAGGGCCAGAAATTTCCCCGCGAGGCATTCAATGCCGACCCGGCAAAGTGCATCACAACTCTGCCGGTTGCGGTGCTGGTGAATAAGGGAACGGCAGGGCCGGCTGAGATCGTCGCGGCTGCGCTGCTTGAGAACGCCCGCGCCGACGTAGTGGGCGACAAGACCTTCGGCGACGGCTCCGTGCAAAAGACGATTCCGCTGCCCGATGGCGGCGCGCTGATACTCTCCGTAGCAAAGTATTATTCTCCGAGCGGGAAGGCGATTGAGGACAGTTCGGTAACCCCGAACGTGATCGTCGCTGACGACTCAGATAACTTCATCTCTGACGATGATGAGGAACCGGAGCCTGCGGCAACCGAGCCTGAGGCGAAGCCGAAAAGCACGCCGGACGATCAGTTGCAGAAGGCGGTTGAGGTACTCAAGAGCCGGTCGAGCTAGGGGCTATCCGGCACTCGGGACCGCGCCCGCTTAACGCCAGGGGCTTTCCGTCCTCCAGTTTCCTGACGAGTTTTAAAGTCGAGCACCTTCGATTGACGCGGCCTGAGACTGCTCTCTATAATGGCTTCGTTCCACACCACTACAGAAAGATGACCAGGGGTGGACGACACGTCCGCAGCCCCGGCGTGTAACGCTGGCATTTCCAGGCGACTGTTTCCGAGGCAGTCAAAACGGCCGATTGACGAAAGCAATACGATCCCGCGAATGCGGCCCAGCGTTGCCTGAAAAGGGCAATCGGAGTTTATCCCGAAAATCTTTACCGGAACAGAGTTCCAAGGAGTTTAAGCGATTCCCATGACAAGCAAGCTAACAACAAGCACCCTTCTGCGTTCCCTGCTGGCTCTGGCGGTTATCTCCATGATTTCCGCCTCGGCTCAAACCAGCACCGCTGCTGCGGATGGCCCGGCTGCGACGCCGGCAGCCTCGGCCCCCACCGCTCCTCTGGTGACCGGTACGGGGACAAAAATTGGCACCATCAATATTGAACAGGCCGTGCTTGGCTCGAACGAAGGCCAGCGCGATTTTCAGGCCTTGCAGAAAAAGCTTGAGCCCAAACAGAACGAGCTGAAGGGTCAGAACGACGAGCTGCAGGCCTTGCAGGAGCAACTGCAAAAACAGGGCGACAAGCTCAATGAGGAAGCCAAGGCCACGCTGGTACAGCAGATCGAAACCAAGAAGAAATCTTTCGACCGCGCTGTCCAGGATGCCCAGGAAGACGCGCAGAACCAGCAGAAGGAAATTTTCCAGCGCATTCTGCAGAAAATGGCGCCGGTGATCATCAAGCACGCGCAGACGGGCGGCTATGCGATGATTGTTGACACCTCGAATCCTTGGCCGCAGAGCCCGATTCTCTGGTATGGCGAGGGTGGCGACATCACGAAGGCAGTTGTCGATCTGTATAACACGCAGTCGGGTGTTCCGGCCCCGGCAGCAGCGGGTCCAGCCGCGCCGAAGCCTACGACCACAAGGCCTGCCGCTCCCAAGACGACCACACCTCCGAGCAAGTAGTTTGCGACACCGCGAGTGTCGTGAAAGTTCCTTAAAGCCGCGCACTGCGCGGCTTTTTATTTTTACCGGGTCCTTCAGATTGTGAGGGCTGCCTGACGGGCCCGTGGTGTCTTTAGCTGCAACAGGTCGTTGCAGCAGGAGGGCACCATGGACAGTTCGATTTTGTTCGCGGACTCACTCGTTTCTTCGCGGCCGGAACTTGCCCGCCGCGGATGGAGCACCCTTACCTCGTTTGCATTGCAGGCGCTCGTGGCCACGGTACTCTTGCTTCTGTCGATTTTCCGGCCCACGGGCTTGCCCTCGCTCCGGCAGATCTCGACTCCCATCAGTTTGGGAGAACCTCAGCCGCTTGCCCCGGCCGGTCCGGTGCGTCGCGGCCCTGTTACGGAGCCGGCGCACACGCCGATAATCGTGTTCCGGCAACCGTCGCAGATTCGATCCGTTGTGCGCAACGGCGGCGACGAGAGTGCTCCCACAATGCCAGCTACAGGCTCATATGGTTCCGGTTCTGGTGGGGGTCGAGCTACAGGCTCATATGGTTCCGGTTCTGGTGGGGGTCGAGATCGCAATGGGGTCTCCGGACTGTTCAACGAAGGAGCCCAACCGCTCCCATCCGCTCCACCGAAACCAGCGCCCTCGCACCTGCGGCTTTCGCATATTGATGAGGGCAATCTGATTCGCAAAGTACAGCCCATCTATCCGGCCCTCGCGAGAAGCGCGCGCATTCAGGGAGTGGTTTTGCTGCAGGCAATGATCAGCAAGGAAGGAACCATCGAGAATCTGCGCGTACTGAGCGGCCATCCTATGTTGACGGCGGCAGCGATCGATGCGGTACGCCAATGGCGTTATCGGCCGTACGTTTTGAACGGCGCGCCGGTCGAGGTGGAGACACAGATTACCGTGAACTTTTCTCTGGCGGGGAATTAGCTGGGTGCGGCAGGGAGTAGTCCGAGGGTAACCTGAGCGCCGGCGGCGCGGCCGATATAATCGAGCGCAGTGGCGAGCACAGCAGAAATCGTAAGCCGCGCGGCGACGCGCCCGACCTGGGCGGAAGTGTCGCTGTCTGCGCTGCGGCAAAACTTCCGAACGGTTGCGAAGCACGTAGGCGCCGGTGTAACTGCATGCGCTGTAGTGAAGGCGGATGCTTACGGTCACGGCGCGGTGGATTGTTCTCGCGCATTGCAAGCCGAAGGTGCGAAGTGGATGGGCGTCACTTCGCTCGACGAAGCGATTCCTCTGCGCGATGCGGGAATCGATTCGCGAATTTTGCTGATGACCGGCTTCTGGCGTGGCGAGGAGAACGAAATCATTCGCCTGCGGCTTACGCCGACGGTGTGGGAACCATGGCATATCGAATCCCTCGAAAAAGCCGCGGCGGCGGCCGGTGTGCGCCATGCGCTGCATTTGAAGGTCGATACGGGGATGGGGCGCTTAGGAGTATCGACTGAGGGTTTGCCTGCGGTCCTCAAAGCGTTGAATAACGCGCCGCACCTGGTTCTGGAAGGAGTCTCGACGCATCTGGCTTCCTCGGAAATCATGGACGCTCCTTCGGTGGGAGAGCAGGAGCGCCGCTTCGAAGATGCGCTGCATATGGTGCGAAGCGCGGGTTTCGATCCCGAGTTGATTCACATGGCCAATACGAGCGCGCTGATCTCCCGCCACGAAACGTGGAACAACATGGTGCGTCCGGGCGTTGCTCTGTATGGATATTACTTGCCTTTTCTGCGCGCTGGGCGCGAAGTGAGTGGAGGCACGCTGCGGCTGCCAGTGAAACCCGTGCTCACGTGGAAAACACGCATTCTGTCGATGCGGGATTTTGCCGCGAATCAGGCGCTTGGATACGGCGGATCTTTTGTGACCAAGGCACCGGCGCATGTTGCGGTTTTGCCCGTCGGATACGCGGACGGATATAACCGCCAGCTTTCGAATCGCGGGCGCGTGATCATTCGCGATCACTATGCGCCGATTGTCGGCAGCATCTCGATGGATCTTACTCTGGTGGACGTTACAGGAATTCCAGGAGTCAGCGTGGGCGACGAAGTAATTCTTCTCGGAACGAGCGATGGGCTGAGCGTGGATGCATTAGAACATGCGCGGCTCGCAAACAGCTCGCCTTACGAAATCCTTTGCAACATTTCGAAGCGCGTGCCGCGCAGATACAGCAATTAGGCTCAATCAGCTTTTCCCAGAGTCCCGTTCAGCGGTCAAACCGCTTATACGAAGTCCAGATTGTTCCCGTTGACTGCTCCGTTCTGAAGCAACACGCCTTTAGATTGCTAAACTTGAATATATCGACTATGCCCTCGCGTTACGCAAAATGGATGTACGACTGGGAGCATCGGCTCACTTCAGTGGACAACAACCGCGTGGTGCGCCCGCTGGACTGGGGAGTGGAATGGGCACGGGATTGGCCTTGCCGCAATGGTGTGCGCCCCGGGCAATCCGTGGAAGATCCGGCGAAGTTCTTTGCTGATTACAACCGCCGCATCGTTGCCTCGAGCGACGAGTTTTTTTCCTACGTGGGGCCCTCTGACTTTTGTCTGGAGAAGCGTGAGGTGAAAGTTTTTTCCACACGAGAAGTCCCTGACCCCAAGCTGGAAGCGAAGGTCAAAGGGACGTTTGCGGAGTTTCTTCGATTTACATCGCCTGTGAAAACTCCGCATCCGGAAAACAACCGCGTGAACGCGCGCTGGTTCCCTGCGCACGGACGGCGCGCGATTGTGCTCCTTCCACACTGGAACGCCGATGCGGTTGCCTACACGAGCCTCTGCCGCGTTCTGAATATGCTGGGAATTGCGGTCTTGCGAATGAGCATGCCCTATCACGATATCCGCATGCCCGCCGAGATCAACCGCGCGGACTACGCCGTTTCTGCCAATATCGGCCGCACTCTCGATGCCGTGAGGCAGGGCGTGACCGACGTTCGTTCCTGTCTCGATTGGCTGGAGCAGCAAGGCTTCAACAAGCTCGGCATTGTGGGCACGAGCCTGGGATCTTGCTATGCATTCGTAGCAGCCGCGCACGATCCCCGCCTCCGAGTTGCGGCATTCAACCATGCCTCTACTTATGTTGCGGACGTGGTTTGGCGCGGGCAATCGACCCGGCACATCCGGGAAGGAATCGAAGCGCAGATCAACCTCGAAACATTGCGGCAATCGTGGCTTGCCGTGAGCCCCATGGCATATTTCGATCAGTTTTCCCGCTGGCCGCGAAAGTCGCTGATTATATATGCAAAATACGATCTCACCTTTTTGCCCGATCTTTCCCGGGATGCGGTGCGCGAATTCGAGCGCTACGGGCTCGACCATAAGGTTGTAGTTTTGCCTTGCGGTCACTACACCATGGGCGAGGCGCCTTACAGTTACATAGATGGCTGGCATCTCGCGTCGTTTCTGCGGACCGCATTCAACTAGACGCCCTTGGCCCGGATTTCGTGGACAACTCGGCGCGCGAGTTAAAATGTTTTTATGGCGAATGCGGCCTCAAATTCGAGCGGGGAGATTGTTGAGCATACGCGCGGGGATTATGTCGTCACCACGGACCGCGCACGCATCGATCTCGGTGCGGTTCACGATTTTCTGACGAACTGCTACTGGGCAAAAGGTATTTCGCGAGACTTGGTTGCGCGGTCGATTGAGCATTCGCTTTGTTTCGGGATCTATTGCCGCGGGGCCGAACAGGTCGGTTTTGCACGCGTGGTCAGCGACTATGCGACCGTCGCATACATCGGCGACCTATTCGTTCTCGAACAGCACCGCGGACGTGGATTGAGCAAGTGGATGATGGAATGCATCGTTCAGCATCCACTGCTGCAGAATTTGCGACGCTGGATTCTGCTGACGCGTGATGCGCACGGACTTTATTCCAAGCTTGGATTTACTGCGCTGGCGAAGCCGGAGCGATACATGGAACTGCACGATCCGGATGTGTACGCGAGTCGATAGGAAAAAATGAAAAACTCTACGATGTCCCGCCCGCTGTATGAAGTCGATTCAGACGTTGCCATGGCAATCGACAACGAAACCCGCCGCCAGCACGAAGGCCTTGAGCTGATTGCCTCGGAGAACTTTGTCAGCGAGGCGGTGCTGGAAGCTGCAGGGTCGGTGTTCACGAATAAGTACGCCGAAGGGTATCCCGGCAAACGTTACTACGGTGGCTGCGAGTTCGCCGATGTCATCGAAAATCTTGCGCGGGACCGCGCGAAGCAATTGTTTGGCGCCGAGCACGCGAATGTTCAACCGCACGCAGGCTCGCAGGCAAATATGGAAGCCTATGCTGCCGTGCTGCAGCCAGGCGATACGATTCTCGGACTGAATCTGGCCCATGGCGGACACCTCACGCACGGCCATCACCTGAATTTTTCGGGTAAGACTTACAAAATTGTTCCGTACGGAGTTACGAAGGAATCTGAAACGATCGACTATGACGCACTCGAAAAACTTGCAGAGGAACATCGACCCAAGCTAATCATCGGCGGCGGAAGCGCTTATCCCCGGATCATCGATTTTGCACGCATGAGACAGATTGCCGACAAAGTTGGCGCACTTTTTTTGGTCGACATGGCACACTTCGCGGGACTCGTAGCTGGCGGCGCGCATCCTTCTCCCGTGCCGCATGCTCAAATCGTTACTTCCACTACGCACAAAACTCTGCGCGGGCCGCGCTCGGGGATGATTCTTTCCAAATCCGAGTTTGCTGCAGCGATCGACAAGACTGTTTTCCCCGGGATGCAGGGTGGTCCGCTGGTTCACATCATGGCGGCGAAGGCAGTCTGCTTTCGCGAAGCCATGCAGCCGAGTTTCCGCGATTACGCGAAACAAATCGTGAGCAACGCTAAAGTTCTCGCCGACAGCCTTGCCGGTGAAGGCTTTCGGATTATTTCCGGAGGGACCGACACCCATCTGATGCTGGTGGACGTTTTCTCGAAGGGCATGTTCGGGAGCGAGGCGGAAAAGGCGCTCGACCAGGCCGGGATTACGGTCAACAAGAACGCAATTCCGTTCGATACGAACCCGCCGATGAAGCCGAGCGGCATCCGCGTCGGTACTCCTGCGCTTACGACCCGCGGCATGAAAGAGAACGAGATGCGGCAGATCGGGCGCTGGATTTCCCATGCACTGCACAATCGAACCGACGTTGGCGCGCTCGCGAGGGTTAAGGAGGAAGTCCTCGAACTCTGCGAGGCCTTCCCTCTTTACCCCGAGCGGCGGGCCAAAGCACAGGCCGAGGTTCGAGTTTAGCGAATCAGCAATTCTTCTGTAACCTTACTTGCCGGGTATGGTTAAATCACTTCGGTGAAGATTGCCATCGACATTCGGCGGATGACCGAGTTTGGCGTCGGCACCTACATACGCAATGTGGTGCGGACGCTCGGACGGCTCGACCACGAAACCACCTACCTCCTTATTGGTCCTACAGAAAAAGTAAAAGAGATTGGTCCTTTACCGGCGAACTTTCACACCGTCGCCTTGCACGACCCTGAGCGGTCGCTGAAGGGATACCGCGAATTTCGAGCAGGTATACGGGGACTCGACTGTGATCTTCTTCACATTCCCAACCTTTTCTCAATCCCGCGCAGCCTGCCCTGCCCTTACGTAATGACAGTGCACGACATCCTCGATCATCTTTCGCGTGCGCGCCAGCAGACGGGATTCTGGCGGTCTTTTCACTTCCAGCTGACTAAACGCGTTCTGCGCGGAGCCGAGCGCATTTTTGCCGTTTCCAATTTCACGAAAATTGAAATCGAAAAGCTCTTCGGTATTCCATCGGAACGCATCGAAGTCGTCTATAACGCGATCGACGAGAAACTGCTGCACGGGCACACCAATCCGCAGGAGCGCGAACTGATCGCCGAACGCTATCAGGTGAACTATCCTTTTCTGCTCTATGCAGGAAGAATCAGCCCACACAAAAATGTAGTACGTATGATCGAGGCGTTCTCGGCCCTGAAGGCCGAACTTCTGAAAGACGAACTGTATCCGGACCTGAAGCTCATCATTATTGGAGACGACGTTTCCGGCAATCCGGATCTGCGGCGAACTGTGATCCGGAGCGGCGTGCAGAATGATGTAAGGTTTCTCGGCTTCGTCCCGATCGAGGTGCTGCGGATTTTTTACGATGCGGCAAAAATCTTTGTTTTCCCGTCGCTATACGAAGGCTTCGGTCTGCCACCGCTCGAGGCAATGGCGCATGGCACGCCCGTTGTAACTTCGAATGTTTCTTCGCTGCCTGAGGTCGTGGGCAATGCGGCTGTGCTGGTTCATCCCGAAAATGTGTTCGAGATTATGCGCGCGCTGCACCGCGTGCTGCTCGATCAACCGCTACGCGAGCGAATGAAGGAACGCAGCTACAGGCAGGCCTCCAAGTTTTCCTGGGAAAAATCTGTGCGACGGATCATGCACGTTTACCGCGAAGCGGTGAGTGGTGAACCGTCATCCGTCCCGCCGACCGGTGCGCCGTCACCAACTACGGCTGGCGTAGCCTAAGTTTCCCGCTTCCGCGAGTTCAGCCAGCAGGGCTATTTCACTAAAGGATTACCCGGAGACGCGATTGCCAGCTTTTGCAGCTTGGTTTTGATTTTGGTGCGGTCGGCCTCGGACTGAGCTGCAGCAAGGCGTTTGCGAAGGACGGCGACTTTGTTCTGACGGGCGCGGCGCCGACGAATCTCGGGCCGGCGGCTGGGTGCGGACATTATTTTCAGCTCCTGTTTTTAGAATTTGTGAATAAAACTGTCCAGCAAAACATGGCTTCGATCACTCGAGCTCGTGCATGGCTGCGCACGATTCATTCAATAGGAGACGGCCGGGGACTGTCAATCGAGAGATGCTTCCACTCTGCCCTAAATTCATGACCATCAAGCACGAAGTCAAAGAAAGGCGTATCGAGAAGGTTTTCCTTCGTGTCCCTTTATGACCTTTATGGTTAATTTTTGGTTTTAATCGTTCGCTGCTGCGAATTTAGATTACCCGACCAGAAGCCGGGCAAATAGCAGGACGGAGATGGCAATCGCGACGAGGCAGTTCGCGCGGATGCTGCGATAGCTTGCAGGCCAGGGGAACATCAGAACCTCAAAGACAGGTTTCAACTTTTCCGGCCAGAAAAGTCCTGCCACGCCAAAAGACAGGCACAACTGAACTGCAATACATAATTCCAATGAATGCATAAAAAATCTGTGAAGCGTCTATTAAAGCGCGATCAGAAGGTTGGGGGAAGTAACGAAAGTACCATAGGCGGCTTCAATCGCCAAACCCAATACCGATGGCCCGCGCCGTGCGCACGACTTCTCCAGTAGGATTTACCGATTTCAGCTGACCAATCGCGTGAGCAACGTCAACGGACACAATGGAATCGCCATGCAGTGCCACCATCATTCCAAACCCGCCTGCGGCGATCAAATCGACGGCCGCCACGCCGAAACGTGTAGCCAGAATGCGGTCAAAAGGCGACGGCGTGCCGCCGCGTTGAATGTGGCCCAGCACGCTGACGCGGACATCCTTGCCGGACTCTCTCGCGATGGCGTTGCCGATCAGATTGCCGACTGAACTGGCGCGCCGGTTTTCCTTGAACTCCTGCGGAAGCTTGACGCCTTCGGCTACCACGACGATGGTGAAATCCCTGCCGACTTTGTCGCGCTCTGCTATGTGGCGGCAGATCTTCTCGACGGTGAAGGGAATCTCCGGAATCAGAATGACGTGTGCGCCGCCGGCGATTCCGGCGTGCAGCGCGATCCAGCCGCAGTCGCGGCCCATCACTTCCACCACCATTACGCGGTGATGCGAGGCGGCGGTGGTGTGAATCTTGTCGATGGCGTCGCTGACTGTGTGCAGCGCGGTGTCAAAGCCGAACGTGACCTGCGTGGCCGAGAGATCGTTGTCGATCGTCTTCGGCACTCCGACGATTTTCAGGCCCTTCCGAAACAGTTCGTAGCCGATCTTCTGCGAGCCGTCGCCGCCAATGGTGATGATGGCGTCGATCCCAAGCTTGGCGGCGTTGGCGATAACCTGCGCAGAGATGTCATCGACCACTTCTTTGCCGTCTACGGTCGTGCGGTAATTGAAAGGGTCGCCTCGGTTTGTTGTGCCAAGGATCGTTCCGCCGCGCGGAAGAATGCCACTGACTTTATCGAGCGTAAGTTCAAACGCCTTCTCAGGACAGATGAGCCCATCGAAACCATCGGGAATGCCGATGACCTTCCATCCATATTTGAGGATTGCAGCTTTCGTAGCGGCGCGGATGACGGCATTGAGGCCGGGGGCATCGCCTCCGCCGGTACCGATGCCAATGCAGCGAATGTCAGACATGGTTTGATCGAGAGCCGTTCGTCGATTGTCCTTGGTCGTTCGCGTTGAGGCCTGGGACTGGCGACGACTCTTCGATCATCCCTGAGATGTACGTTGATGACAACTTACGAGTGGGCGTGGGCGGGAGGAACTTCTGTTACCGGTAAACTTCTCGACGATGGCCAATGTGCAGTACCAAGACTGCGGATCGGCGATCTTGGATCTCGCAAATCGCTCGATAGTCGCCGATGCGATAACGCCACAGCGCCCCGAGCGCTCCGCTTAAAGCCTTGCCTACTGCGCGCGGATCTTCGAGTTTGGCAACTCTCTCATCCATGAAATCGAGAATCCGCCTGGCGACCGGCTTGTCCAGTTTCTTCAGCTCTCTTTTTGCACTTTCGGCGTACTCAATCGTCCAGGCCAAGCTCGCTTCTCACCTCGGCGCTGGTCTGTACCTTTTCATGTCCGCTGCGGACGCGCTCGAGAACGTCGGCGGCTAGGTAGTATTCCTCGAGTTCATCAAGGTGGTTCTCGATGAGCTGGCGCAGATAGAAAGCCTTGGTGCGCCCGGTTCGGGTAGAGAGTCGATCCAAACGTTCTTCCGCATCAGCAGAGAGTCGGATTGAGGTTGCCATGGATATCTCGAATACGTGTATTCAATATATCACGGGGCGGCTCCGGGAAAAGCTGTTGACTGCGAGTTTAAGCTAGCTTAAGCTAGATTATATGCAAACCAATGATTGCATTAAAGAAATTGGTGCTTTCGAAGCCAAAAACACCTTAGGCTCGCTTCTAGATCGCGTTGAGAACGGTGAAGAGATCGTTATCACTCGGCACGGAAAGCCTGTCGCGCGGCTAGTCCCCAACACTCCTCGTATTGATCGCGAACGGGCCCAAGCCGCCCTCGATCGGATCCATGAACGGGCGCGCCGGCTAGGGTCGGGGAAGTTCGATTGGGAAGAAGTCAAAAAGCTTCGCGATGAGGGGCGCAGGTGAAACATCAAAATTTGCTCCTTGCCACTAAATGACCCTAGTCCTCGATAGCTCCGTGACGCTGGCACGGCTGTGGGAAGACGAAACCACCGACGGGGTCAGAGAAGTCTTCGAGCTGATTCGGGATGGGGGCGCATGGGTCCCGTCGCTCTGGAGGCTTGAAGTCGCCAATTCGCTTCAAATGGATGTTCGACGCGGGCGGCAGATTGCAGAATTCCGCGACGGGGCGTTGGCCGATCTTGCACACCTTTCCATTCAGATCGATCCGGAAACCGATGGTCAGGCCTGGGGTCCGACGTTGCGCCTTGCAGAGAAACATCGACTCACGCTGTACGACGCCGCTTATTTGGAATTGGCCCTGCGCCGGCGACTGCCGCTGGCTACACTGGACCGGGAACTGAGGACTGCGGCGGAGGTTGAAGG
>DASXEG010000112.1:0-6457 GCA_036490235.1 Candidatus Sulfotelmatobacter sp.
GGTAATTATATACTTGTCGTACCGTGAATCAAATGCCAGAATCAAAGAGCCGTGACAGGGCTTTGATTTTCGATAAATCCATTTTCGGCAAGGTGCGACGTGAACGCTTCCGTGACGATCAGCATGTAATAAGACGCCTTAGCGTCGTACTGTTTGTCTAGTTCATGAAGGACTGGATTTCGATGTCCCCGACTTACCGCCTGAATATCGGTAAGGATCGTGGCGTATAGTGGCTCCGCCTTCCTCCAGTTATCGGTTTTCTCCTGATACTTTTTCTCCATTCTGCTCTGGATCGCCTGTCCAATGCCCACCCAATTCCGATTATCGTAAGAAATGCCGAGTGACCCAGCTACGAGCTTAAAGCCAAAATCAAGCACCCGCATCAAGTGAAACATACATGCGGTATCCTCGTCGTAGGAATAACATCGGCTGGCAGCTTGCAGTTCTGGTAAAGCCGTATGCGGGAAGGAGCTCCCAATCTTACTGTCGTTCAACCAATCGCCAGTGTAAAAGTCGTTTTTATCCAATGTCACCGCCAAAATAATTCTTGCCTCTAAATCTTCCTGAATTCTTCTCTGTAGTTCTTCTAGCATTCGTACAATTTCGGAGCGAACTTTGCCGCCATTCTGAAAATATTCAGTCATGTAACCAATTTGTTTTAGGGTTGATCCCATTTTCAGGTTGGTTGCGTGTTGGTGAAGGGATGTCATTTTCTCGTGGAACTCCTCCTTGCCGTCGGGAGTCATGAGCAACAGCCCGGCTTGCGACTGAAGTTGTGTCAACGTTGAAGAGATCGCGTGAAAATCGGTAGCAGAAAATTCGAGCATCTCAAATAAACTCATTCCAGTGAGCACCCCACTTCTCCACGGAATTCTGGCGGCACTCGCAGCAGTAACGGATTGACATTCGGCGCAAATCACGGCACACTTCTCCTAGGCCGTGCATATCACAGCCTAGGTGCCAACGCGCTCCGGCCTTCCGCCAAGAATGAGCAGAGTGTTTTGGCAGTGATCTGAGTTACGAATTATAAAGCATGAAGCCTCACGCGGAAATGATTGAAGGTACGGAAGCCGCCACGCGGTTTACGGATGCGCTGAAAACAGTTCTCTCCGTGCCTAAGAGTTCCGTCCCGAATCCCTTCTCGAAACCAAAAACTTCCGGCCCCAAAAGAAAAAAGCCAGCCGCCCGTAAGGGCTAACTGACTTTTCGCTTTCCTCTCCTCTGCCGTTTCAGTTGATCGCTGCCGTACTCATATCTCGATCCCGTCCGGTGAGATGTTCATAGGTGAGCCGCTTGCCCGTGATCTGCGACAGAGCTAGACGGAAGCGGTCGTAATCGTCCATGTCCTTGCGGTAGTTGTAGCGGAAGGTCTGCTCATCCAAGTAGCGGAAGAGATGGAATGGTTCGACGCTCACATAGGTTCCTGAAATGCCGCGCTTGAGCAATGACCAGAAATTTTCCAGCCCGTTTGTGTGGACCTTGCCATCCACGTATTGCACGGCATGATCGACAACCTTGTGCGCGTAGTCACTTTCCAATCCCCGATAAGAAAGCAGCGCATCGGTGTACAGGGCCGATCCCGCTTCGACATGCCTTTTCACTTCTGCTTGCAGCGCATGACGCTTGCGGTTTGGGACTACGGTTGCGCGAACTTTTCCGCCCCGCTCAAGGATTCCCATCACGGCGGTTTTGTCTTTGGTGCCAGTTCCGGTGATCCGGCGCTTGCGCTGGGCTACGTGCATGTTCCGTGCCTTGCCGCCGATGAAAGTTTCGTCGGCCTCGACTTCGCCGCCTAGCAGATTGAATCCGCCTTCGGTCAAAGCGAAGCGCAAACGGTGCGCCATGAACCATGCGGTCTTTTGTGTGACTCCCAGATCGCGGGCCAGTTCGCACGAACTAATTCCGTTCTTGCAGTTCACTACCAGCCACAACGCGGGAAGCCACTTGTCTAGACCGATGGGCGATTCTTCCATGATGGTTCCGGTCTTGAGTGAGAAGGTAGGCTTGTCGTGTCCGGCGTAACACTTCCACACGCGGGGTTTTGCGAGGAAGGTAACTTTCTCCGCGCCGCACCGTGGGCAGGTGATCTTGCCATCGGGCCAGCGGAGTTCTACCATCAATTTGCGGCAGTTGTCGAAGTCCTGAAAGTGGACGATGGCTTGTTGAAGAGTCTTGATGCTTTCCATGCCCTAAATATCGCATGTTTAGCACGGTATGTCAAGTATATAATCGCCCTTTTTAAAGTAGCCGCAGCCTCAAATGCTGTCTTTGTCGAGGGGTTTGCAGCCGGCGACAACCTTGCTGAGATCGAAGCGTCGGATCCTCTTCGCTTCTTCCCTCCCAGCATTATCGTTGCGACTAACAATCCCCGTTCATCCCAATATCAGAAGTGGAGTCTGGAAGTGCAGCAGCCGTTTGGTACCCGCACGTCGGTGACTCTCGGATACTACGGAAATCACGGAATTCACGAGTTCATGCAAAATCCCTCAGCCAATGCTTCCGGATGGGGTCCATTTCCGGCCACAGTCTGTGCGAGCCCGCCCGTTCCGCCCTGCGCCGACCCTCGCTTCGCTGGTGTAAATGAATACGCGACACCTGGAGTCTCGAACTACAATGGCGTGGTTGTTTCCTTTCGACGACGATTTGTTGGTTTCGGCAATGGTTTATTCCAGGCAAACTACACCTACGGCCATGCTCTGGATGAAGTTTCCAACGGCGGCCTGGACGAATTCACTGCAGGCAGTTCCGAATTCCCTCAGGACCCTTCTAATCTGCGAGGCAGCTACGGACCGGCAGATTACGACGTTCGTCACTCCCTGAATGCACACTATGTGTGGCAACTCCCGGTCAAAACCATGCTCCACGGCCGCGGCCCCGATTTCCTCGTGAAGGGATGGCAGGTTGCGGGAACGATTTTCGCCCGAACCGGATTTCCTTACACGGTGATCGATCTCGCAGAATCCGGTAATCTGGCTCGGAACAATTTCTATGGAACAATCTACTCCGTGCCAGTCGCTCCACTCAGCGGATCCCATTCCTGCGGAGCGGGAGCCGTAATCCCACCCTTCCCGCATCCTTGCTGGCCGCCGCAACTGGTGACGCTGCCCGACGGGACAACGACGCCCAATCCAAATGCAGATTTCGTGCAAACGGGTTGCGAGACAGGATTCAATACCGGGAACTTGCCCGGCCCGATGGGGCCTTGCAGCGGGTCCGCCGTTTCCTTTGCGCAAGGCCGCAATCGTTTTCGCTATCCGAACTATTTCAATACCGACTTCACGATCATGAAGAACACGAGCCTTGTCGGTCCAGACAAAGTCGTGCTGGGTATCGGTTTCCAATTCTTTAATTTTTTCAATCACCCAAACTTCGGCCCGCCCGATAACTACAGCTCGGACCCAGGGTTCGGAGAGATATCGACGATGGAGATGCCACCGACCAGCATTTTGGGAGCTGGCCTGGGAGGCGATGTTTCCCCCCGCATGATCCAACTGAAAGCGCAGATCCACTTTTAGGCGCTTCTGGCTTCGTTAGGTTGGGAAACCCGACTGCCTTGGCGAAGCCCACTCCGGGCGAGATGGTGCTGGACCTTGGGTCGGGCGTTCCGGCGGCTCGCGACATATCCAGATCGTGGCGAAGATTATTTGGTAGTTTCGGTGGGAAAGCACAAACATGGAAGCATGTGTCTCCTAATGCCTCTCCGCTGGCGTCGTGTCTTTGGAAGCCCGCGCCGGCTTGGGGCTTATCAGCGGAAGGGGTCGCCAGTGTGGTGGATCAAGTATCACCGTCACGGTCGACCGTTCCGAGAGAGCACCCGCACAACGGATTCCCGCAAAGCGGAGAATATCCTCAAGACTCGGCTGGCGGAGATCAATCAAGGAACATTCATTTGGACGTTGTACAGCGGGTGATTCGGCTAGAGCCAGGCACAACGAAGAACCGCGAGGGCAGAGAAGTTTTAATGACCGACACAGTTTGTAAGTTGCTCTCTGCGCTCGTTCATGGAAAGTCAGCCGATGATTTCGTCTTCACTCGCTTAAACGGAAAACCTGTGCGTGATTTTCGCCTTACGTGGAGAAAAGCCTGTGCTCATGCGGGAGCGCATGATCTGCTCTTTCACGATCTGCGCCGAACGGGAGCACGGAATCTTCGCAGGGCGGGAGTTGCCGAAGGCATCATCATGAAAATCGGCGGCTGGCGCACTCGCAGCGTGTTCGAGCGCTACGCAATAGTGAGCCGTTCGGACATGAATGACGCGATTCTCAAACTACAAGAATCGGAGAACCGAGTTGAGCAAGAACGGCTTCGAGCAGAAGAGCAGCAAGAACAGATAAGGGCACAAATTGGGCACGATGAACCAATTTCGGCCAAGCAGCCCGCATCCCGTGCGGTGAACTAGCGCCAGCTAGGGACAGATTCAAAGGGGTTTAGGCTGGTGCCGGGAGGGGGAGTCGAACCCCCAAGGTACTAAGTACCGGCGGATTTTGAGTCCGCTGCGTCTGCCAGTTCCGCCATCCCGGCTCTACTTGGAAGGAATTTATTCGAAAGCAGTTTTTCTTACCATTTCACATCGGTGCTCAAGCCAACAATCGTGAAACCTCTTAACAAACGGTGGAAGTTTTCGGCGATTTCCGACGTTCTTGTCCCCGCCCGTCAAGCGCTTTGCCGACGATTCTCGGACTCAGCCATTGCCAAGTCATATCAGAGCACCCGTTCGAGATTCTACCACCCATTCGAGCTTTTGATTTCACGCGAAGCGGACGACTTGGTATCCGCGAGCCTACGGCCGAGCGGCGCCATGCTGTACGTTTATTATTTGCGTTTGACTCCTATTTCAATTGTTTCGCGGGCCGCTTCTCAAAGACTTCCTTGACTACGGGAAGAGCGGAGAAAGCATTGGGCCAGCCCGCATAGAAAGCAACTTGCGTCAAAACCTCGGAGGCCTCTGGCTGTGTCAGTCCGTTATCCATGGCTCGGTTCAGGTGATACATGATTTGTGCTACCTGACCCGAAGCGATGAGTGCACTCACTGTCACAAGGCTGCGGTCACGCGGTGCCAGCGCAGGCCGCAGCCACAAATTGTGGAAGAGAAGGTCGGTGGTGTTCTGGACGAGCCCCGGCGAGACTTCCCCGAAGTTGTTACTCACCTGTGTGGCTCGCTGCGCCTCAATATCTTCGTTTAGCGGCATCAGTTTCTCCGTCGCGGGTGGAAGTTGATCAATTCCGATTTCGCGTTGATGAAAGATGTCCTTCGTAACGGCGACGGCAGACATAGCGTTTGCCCATCCGGAGTAAAACGCAAGGTGCGTAATGATCTCAGAGAGTTCACTGGGTTTCACGCCATTGTCGAGTGCGAGCGCAAAATAAAACGGCATCTCGATCGTCTGGATGCGCGCGATGAGAGCAGCCACAGTCACAATACTGCGGTCCCGCGGGGACAATTCCGGCCGCTTCCACAGACCGTTAAGGAGCGGTCCCTTCGTGTAATTCTCCAGCGCCGGCGACACCACTCTCACATCGTCATAGCTCAATACTGAAGGGGGCGCGTTCAGTTTCCTTATTTCTGTCATTTTTTCTCCTGGGTAGGGGCGCCGGGTGATTTCCACGACGCAGCGGCTTTAGTAGCGGTCCCATGTGACCGACCAGTGCTCATCCGCTCGAGCGGAACGAATGATGAGGTGGCCGTCCGCCGCGAATTCGAACTTGCGAGGCAGGTCTTTGCCAACGAGCAAGTCGCGCGTGTTCGATCCTTGCACGTGGTGCGTCACCGTGTGCGCGGTTTCGTCTACGTCATAACTGCCAAATGAAGCCTCATACCCATTCAGCACATATTCGTTCGATAAAGTATTGGCCGACTCTGGATACATCAACTGCACGGACATATGGCCGTCTCGTGTGTAGATCAGCATGCCTTTCGGCTGCGGGACCGGCATAGACTTGCCATCGGGGCCCGGCGCATCGATGTGCACTAGATGCCAAGCGCCAATGAGTTTCTCCTTCGCGCTACCGTTACTACTGATCTTCTCCGCAGATTGGGCGTGCGCGAAGAGCGTGAAGGCCATGGCGGCAATGACGACAATGAAACGACCAGGGGACATTCTTAGTACGCTGCTCATCGGCCCACCAGTTGCTGATGAAACGGCGAATAGCGAGCCCCTTCAACTTTGACCTTCGAAGAAGATTCTTCCAGAGTCCTCACATCCTCCGGCGTCAGCTTAATGCTTGCTCCGCCGAGATTCTCTTCGAGACGCGAAAGCTTCGTTGTGCCGGGAATGGGAACAATCCAGGGCTTTTTCGCGAGCAACCAGGCGAGCGCGATTTGTGCGGGCGTGGCTTTCTTCTTCTGCGCGAACGAAGTGATTACATCCACGAGCGCATGGTTCGTTTTGCGGTTCTCGGCGCTGAATCGCGGCACCGTGTTGCGGAAGTCAGTGCTGTCGAACTTGGTCTCGGCGTC
>DASXEG010000166.1:0-34184 GCA_036490235.1 Candidatus Sulfotelmatobacter sp.
TCCGATGGTTCGCTCGATACGGAGGCTTCGGTGGTGGCGGTGCAGTATCGTCCCGAGGCAACTGTTGTAGCCGCGCGCTTTCTCACCTCAGTCCCCAACTGGATCGTGAAATCATGAAACCTTCAACCCCGCCGGCATCGCCGGCTACCGATTTTGCAGCGACGTGGGCGAGCGCCCGCCAGCTACATCCCCTTTACCTCGAGCTGGCGCGCGAATTCGCAATTGACGTACCCGCGTGTGCGGTTCTCGACGAACCAGTGGATGCGCCCGATCAAGATAGCGTGCAGCAGGCGCAGCAGTGGCTGAATGACATGGATGAGCGAATTCAGGTTCATCAACTGCGGCAATTCCTGCAGACGAGTTCGATGGTGAACTCAAATGGAATGGCAGCACTGATTCAGCACTATCTGGCCAAACCGAGGCACACGGATTCCTGCCGCGACAAGATTGATTTTCTATTGGTGCAATATTTCAGCCAGAAAGCCCCGACCGAACTGGATGACGATGGCGCGGACCTGGCGTACGTCGCCGGGGAAATGGAGCCGCTGCTGGGAGAGGTGGAGCTGAAGGCGCCGGTGTGGCTGAATGCGCTTGATCGGGTATTGGATTCGGCGCGCCGTTGCAAGTCCCTCGACGAATTGCTGCATGGCGGAATCCTCGAGCAAGGACGCAAAGCGAAAGGACAGGCTGGAGAGTTGTTTTACATGCCGATTGCGCTGGTTGCATTCACGCGCTTCGGTTATCTGATGCGGCGTGCGTTCTTCCGTTTGATGCTTACCGATTTGAACAATATTCTTGACGGCCTCACTCGACTGGAGGAGCGCGGCGTAGAGACGATTGATTGCCGGCGGGCGCAGTTTTCGGCCCAGGAACCGGTGGTGCGGCTGCGCATGATCTGCCAGTCGTGGAAAGTGATGTTCCAGGCGGAATACTCCTCCGGGCAGCCGCTGCGCATGTTGGTCGATCTGCGGGCATCGGTGGAAGCCGCTCTGGGCAGCGATTCGGCAGAGGAGAGTGGCGAAAAAGCTTTGGAGCGCACGGCGGCGGCCAGGGTAGCGGGCACCCCTGCCAAAGCTCGGGCTGCAGCTGCCGCATCCGGCGCTACCGGCGGATCGAAGGCGTCTTCAGTTTCGCCCGGGGAAACGGCAGAGTCCACCCCTGATCGCGGCTCAGCGAATCATGACGCTCCGGAGTTCGAGATTTCCGCTGCACCGGAGTGGAATACGGATGAGGAGCCGCAACCGAAAAAGAAGCGGTGAGCGAAGCAAGAAAATCCTGGCAGGTTTCTGGGCAAAGCAGGGTTGTCGAAGTGGCGTTATCAAAGTAGCGTTATCAAAGTAGCAAGCAATGAACAAGGACCGAGCAGTGGAACATCCGACCGTACTCATCATTTCCGATGAAGTTGAATTTTCCCGCAGTGTGACTGCGCGTTGGCAGGCTGAGCGGAATATTCCGACATTTACGGTAATGAGTGGCGACCTTTGGCCGCACACCGTCGATAATTTCGACGTTGCGATTGCCGGACCGCTGCGCCGCGAGTTGCTTTCTCCCATCCTCGAGCCTTTGCATTCGACTTTGCAGCCGGTCTTTTGCGTGTGCCCCGATGCGCCTACGGCGCAGTTGGTGCGCGCCCGATGGCCGAGAATTTCCGTTCTGCGTCACGACGAGAAGTGGCTGGACGCGCTGATCTTCGCCGCCAGCGAAGCGGTATATCGCTCGCGGGCGGAAACGCGAGCCCGCACAGCCGAGCAGAACTGCGCCGCTCTTGAACGCCAGGCGATGTTGGGACGGTACATGATCGAAATGCGGCACGGGCTCAACAACGCGCTTACGTCGCTGCTGGGAAATTCCGATCTGCTTTTGATCGAACCGGGCAGCTTGTCAGCGCAGGCGCGCGGACAGATTGAAACCATCCGCAATATGACGCTGCGGATTCACGAGGTGATGCAGCGTTTTTCGTCTCTTGAAAAGGAGATGAACGTGGTGGCGCAACAGTTGGAACGCGATTCGGGGAAGGTCCGCGTTGCGGTGGCTGGGGCTGATTAAAATCGCGGGCGATTCATTGGTTACACGAATTTCTCCGATCAATAAGTGATAACACGCAAGTTTGGGGACTTTTATGCATAGGTTAATGGCAACCAGCACCGTCCTGGAGCACGAAATCTCCGAGTTGCGGCTTTTGGTCGAGAGGCAAATCGGAGTCGTCCTCGATTGCCCGAACAGCGCTCTGTCTGCGCATGTGGCTGACTTCCTGGAAGCGCATGAATTGCCTTCTTCTACGCTTTTGCTGGAGCGCTTGAAATCTTCCGAGTCGGAGCCTTCTATTCTCCCTGAGTTTCTGGATGGACTGTTGAATACGAATACCGGTTTTTACCGGCACTCGAATGCGTTGAATGCTTTAACCCGGCAGGCGCTGCCGCAATTATGGGCACGAAAGTCAGTGGATGGTCCGGCCCCGATTCGCATCTGGAGCGCGGGGTGCGGTTCGGGAGAAGAGACGTATTCCATTGCCATGGCAGTGTGCGAGGCGGTTAATCCGGCGAATGTGAGCCTGGCTTCCGCGAACGCGAGCGTTGCCGGCAAGACCAACGGGCGTAGCGGAGGCATTGCTGACAACTCGCAAAGCACGTCATCACCAGCCGCTAGAGGAAGTTCAAGCTGTTCTGTGCACATTGTGGGCAGCGACCTGTTGTGCTCCAACATCGAAGTTGCAGATCGGGGAGTCTATCCGCAGTCTTCGCTCGACGGCCTGCCGCCGGTTCTGATCCGTAATTACTTTTCGAAAATAAGTTCACCTGCGGCAGGAGTACTGGAACTGCAACCCGATGTCGAAAACGAGCGCGCTTCGACCTCTTCGGCCTCCGAAAACCGCCGTACCTCTACTGCCCATCTCTTGGTGAAACCACGTTTGCGCAGCCTGGTGACTTTCAACTGCATGAACCTCGCGCGCCCCGGCTACATCGGCCGCTTCGACTGCATCTTCTGCATGGATGTGCTGCCACATTTTTCGCGCGCGCAACGTCTGGGGCTGCTGGAGCGCTTGCACTTGTATCTGGAGCCGGGCGGTTATCTGTTTTTGAGTCAGACGGAAAAACTGGTCGCGCCGAATCTCAATTTCCGGTCTGAAAGTTTTGACGGGTATACATATCATCGCAAGCCTTTGGCCGCGAGTGCGGCGTACGGCAGATAGATCACTGAAGCCACAGCCGACGCTTTCAACCACTGAGCTTTTCCATGACTCCTGCCGTTACCAGTTTCTTTTCAATGTGCCGCTGCAAGATTTGTATTAAGAACTTGCGCAAGTCGGCTGCCTGCGATTTTGGCCACGGTGTTCCCGCAAATAGCTCTACCGGGGTCCGGAACATCTGCGCCGCCAGTAGGCGTGAGTCGTTCGAAATCTCGGACGATGCCAGCCGCTTATCGTCTGCGCACATTAACCCATCCGCGAGCGCGTGAAAGTATGCGCGGCTGCCGTTCAGGTTTTTTCCGCACACTACGCACTCGGTAAGCTCGGGCAAAAATCCCACCAGCCGCGTCAGCCACAGATCGAAATAAGTGACTGGCATCCATATTTCGTCGCCAGTCATTACCTGGAGCACGGAAAGTGTGAGGCGGAAGATTGCATCATTGGCCTCGTGGTCTGGCAAAAGCTCATCGAGCAATTCAGCTAAGTGCGCCAGCCCAACGGCTCGCGCATAGCCGATTTCTCTGGTTAACGGGGAGTCGAGCACTTCGCATGAATCGAGCCGCGCCAACTCTTGCCGTTCGCGAACGTCATAGAAGGCGTGTACATGCGTCATGGGCTCGAGCGCTCCGCCAAATCGGCGTTTGGATTTCTTCGCCGAGCGCGCGACGCCGTGCACTTTGCCTTCGAAGCGCGTAAACAACGTGACCAGCAGGTCAGCCTCGCGCAGTGGATAGGTGCGCAGGACGATCGCCTCAGATTCCCTGAGTGCCATGCAAGTTGAATATATGGAGGAGCGGGTGAAAATGCCACTCGATCTTCCGAGTGGCATGAGCAAATTGCGGCAAAGTTGCTAAGATCAGGGCCCGTGACCAAAGCAGGCTTGCAAGGTTTAATGTCTCATCTCGATCACGCAGCAGGGGCGTTGTAGTGAATTAGAGTTCCGTCGGCCAAATTCACGGTCGCCGAATCATCCGGAGTCTTGGTTCCCGCGCCGTCGGAAGCGGGATGATATTCGATCCTCAGCTGTTTGGGATCGATAAGAATTCGAAGATATCCGTAATTCGTGTCGTCGTAGCTCTCGAAAGTAACCACGTCTTTTCTTTCCGGCTGCTCGAACAGCTTGAATTCCTGTGGCGTGCGAATCGTAGTTTTCGTTAGTTTCTGCAACCCGTGGCCGCCATTGCCGCACACGATGAAGGGAATTTGCCGGCTGCCCAATTGCCGGGTGAACCTCTGGTAGTTATGGGCGTGTCCGGAGAGGATTGCATGCGGCCATACTCCGGTTTCATCGCAGATGACATCGATTTCTTTGAGCATCACCATGCTTCCGGAATGCTTGCCGAATGCATATGGCGGATGGTGCACGGCGATGATCACAGCCCCGTCGAAGTTGTCGCTCTTTACCCGGGACAATGCCGCTTTCAAGTAGTCGAGCTGGACGTCGGTCAAATCGCTGAACTTCGCTACCCCATTCACTTGTGTGGAAGATATGACGCCGGGATTCTCCAGCATGTTGCTGTAGATACCGAGAATGCGGACGAATGGCGCCTCCAGCGTAAAGTAAACTCCGGGTTGAATCATTGTGGTTCGCGAAATGCCCACGGAGTCGGGTGAATGGAGAAATCCCGGAGCGCAGAAGTTCGCAAGGAACGCGCTCAACGATGTGCCGCCGGCCCCGGCTGGCGGCGGCAACACGATACCATCGTGGTTTCCCGGAATCGCAAAGATAGGACGCGGGTAGCCACGATAAGCGTCGTAGAACTGATCATAGTAATACTTGTGTTCGCCGAAGCTATAGACGATATCGCCCAGGTTATAGAAGAACTGCGGCAGTGCATCGGGCGTCTCGCCCTGAAAATCCGACAGCAGCTTGTCAACGACTTCGTTTTCAGTTTTTGGACCGCGCGTCGCACCCGTATCCCCTGCGCAGTGAAAAACGATGCGTCCATTCTGTTGAACCTTTTCTGTCGCGGACTCCCCGCCGGAGCCGAGAGCTGCCGCGAGAGTCAGCACTGGCTCTGGAACCCCGGTTACGGGAGGAAATGGGAGAGGCAGAAATTTGCTCGCTTTAATGAGCGCGTCCATCTCCGCGTACGCTTTGGAGTCTGATGCATGTGGTGTTGTGTATTTTGTCGGATCGGGGGTGATGCTCGGCTCGGCGAAAATCGGCCCGTTGGCTACTTTCCCCGAAGGTGGTTGCTGCGAGGGCGTGCTGGCTGGAGGGGTTGCCTGTTTCGTCCGACGCGTGCTCGCGCCGGTCTTTGTAGAGTGGGACTTCGTTTGTCGCTTCCGGGCAGCGGTCATGACTGATCTCCTTGTTCAGATGGGTCCGGACACATTAGCCATTGCGATTCCTTGTTGCACAATTAATTTCCTTGAGATAGGACAGAAAAGACACTAACGAGCCTGCCGGTTTAATAGTGACATTTGGGGCTCGCTCGTTTCAGTAGAGTACGGAAATTTAACTTAGTAAAGCGAGTTAGAGTTCGGGCAGACGATTCTGTTGGGGAACTAGAAAGCAGAATTCGATCTCACTGCGAGGTGACCGATGCTTTCGCGGCGTTGGTATCCGGCTGGAATCCGATCTTATCCAGCATCGGCTGAATCTCAGGGTTCGACATGAACAATTTCCAAATCAAGCCCGAGCGATAGTTTTCCACCATCACCACAATCGGGGCTTGATCCAGGCCCATGTACACGGGCGAGAACCAGTTTCGCCCCAGATTGAAAGCATCTCGCGGGCCGTAAACTCCCCAAAGCCGGTCTCCGAGCGTGCGGTAGAAAAATTTCAGTGCCGCCATGGAAGCTTCAGGGGTGTAAGGAAATGACGCGAGCGCGCCGGTCGGCGTGATTGTGCCGTTGTCGGCCGAGGCATCGGGAGCGTGTGCGAGGTAGCCCAACTGATCGTCGCTCGCTGTTAAACCCCAATCATCGGCACCATAGCCCTGAAAGTGCCCAGGATTTGCTTCGCAATATTTAAGATCGATGAGCGCGAGGTCGCGATTGTTATCGAAATAATCGGTGTAACGGTCGTGGATGCCTTTTGGGTCGAAGCCCATGAACGAATATTGCGTGAAGAACAGCGGGCCGCCCGTGCCCGAGCCTACATCCAGCTTGATTCCGTAATAGCTGTGTCCGTTGAGATAATGATCTCCTTCGGTCGATCCGGACCATCCGCTGCGGTATGTGATCGCGGCCTCAGACTGCCCGGCCCAGCCGGTGTAATAAAGACTTGCAGGGACCGGATGGGTGGGCGAAGCGATGGCAAGAAGGTAAGTGATCATCGTCTCGTTGAAGCCGGTGAGCCGGTGATCGATGAACCACGACCATTGCGGTGACCAGTGCCACAGCAGCGCGTCGCTTTGCGGCGTGCGGCGATACCAATCCCATTCCACCGTTTCCCACAGCTTGGTGATGCGTTGGTAGATGCTGGTCTCGGCATCGCTTGACCCTTTGAAGTACTGGCGCGCTGCGAGCAGGCCTTCGATAAGGAAGGAAGTTTCGACCAGATCGCCGCCGTTATCGTACATGCCGAATACGAGCATGCTTTGGCCGGTGTCGCCGTTCAAGAAATGTGACCAGGCACCGTGATAGCGCGGGCACTTCTCGAGGAAATCGAGAATCTTCGTCATCCGGTCGATGCCTTGCTCGCGCGTGATGAAGCCGCGATCCACACCGACGATCAGCGCCATGATGCCGAATCCGCTGGCGCCGGTGGCAACGATGCGGTCATCTCCAGGAATGTTTTCGAGCGTCATTCCCGCAACCGGATGAGCGCCCTCCCAGTAATATCGAAAGCATTCTTCCTCCAGCATGTCGAGCAGCTCATCGTCCGACAGTTCTTTCGTCGACGCATTCGCGGCCGAGGAGAATGCGGACTGACGATAAGCGCGATCCACTGATTTCACGCGGTAAGTCGCCTTTACGCCGGACTCGCCGATAAAATCGGCATATCGATTGATGTCGGCGCTCTGTATGCCAATGGGCTGAAACTTATGTTTGCCAATCGCGCGGTAGATCACGTAGCTCTGCAAATCGTTCGCGGAAACCGGGTCCCAACTGATGTCGATGTGGCGGTCGTATCCCTTCGCCTGAACATTGTGTGGCGCACGCGGCACGCTCCGGATCTCGGTTGAAACGGGTGACGACATGCTCTTATCGTCGATTTTGATTTCGTCGATGATCAGTGTGTGCTCGGCATTGTCAGACTCGCTCTGACTGAAGTGCAGGCTGTGCAGTTGGCTCGGATGGAATGGATGAATGGACGCGGTCTGGAACTCGCTCAAAGGCATTCTTATTTGAAACCAGTGCTTGGCCGGAATTTCATCGGTAGCGCTGTGCAACTTCAACGGCGCCGTGAAATCATGCTGCTCGTCTTCCAATTGCAGAAAGGGCAGGTCGTCGGCTGAAAATGCCTGCGGTGAATAGCACCACAAATAAAGAGTGTCACCGTCAAAATCGGTAGGACGGTTTCTCATGCTGACGATGCGGATTTCACTTTCCCACGCTCCGCCGGCGACCGAGCGCCATTGCAGGCGCAATGCGTTCGGTGGCGTAAAGAAATTCTTCTTTTCGACGGGCAGGGCTCCGGATAGGAGATCGACCGTGCTGGGATAAACCGCGCGACCGCTGCTGTAGTAGTAATAATCGGACGTGAGGCTGTTATCGAAGACGACGTGGTTGTAGTAGTCCGTGGACGTTGCCGCGAACGAGCAACGGGAAAACAGAATTAAAAAGCTGCTGCAGAGAAGAAGGAAAAACGAACGCACCACACACTCCCGCTCTTGGCAGATGAGAGTTTTTTCCACTTAAAAATGCAGTTTAGCATAGGAAACATCGGCTTGAAGCCTGGCGTGTTCCCCGAATGACACTAAAGTTTGGCAAAGAAGAATTACAGGCGTGTGAATGCTTACGCGTGCAGTGCTATTAGATTATTTTGCGGACTGATCGTTCGCGGCAGGCCGATAGTCGTAGTACGAGTCGTCTTCTTGTCCTCGATGGCGAAACACAAACATAATCTTCGCATTCGCTTTCATTGCATAGTGCGATATCTGCCAGATATTCCCCGAGACTGGCCGTTTTTCAACTTCGAAACTCGTACCCGGCTCTACTTCGGCGAGGAAGCCTTCGATTCTGACGGGATGGATGACGTGCGCTTCAACCTTCACCCACTGATACGTCTTTTGATCAATCCATAACGTTCCTTCCATGCCCGGAAGGACTTCACTATCGCGGTCGATAGGCTTGTATCCTTGGCGCGGTGTGGCCTTGAGCACATACACCCGATAGCCATTGACATTTCGCTGACCGATTAACCGGAAATCAAAAGCCCTGGTCATCTGCGCGAGCATGGTGTGGTCGCGTTTAAGATCGGCATCGTATTTCGCAATCCGTTTCGATCTCTCCTCCGGTGATTCGTTTTTTCTTTGAGCCACCGCCGTCTCATATTTTTCTTGTTGTTCTTTTTGCTGAGATGCGCCAAGAGTATGCCCATTGATCGCAATCAGGCGGGAATAAGGCGTTCCGTAAAGCATGGTCACCGCATATGTCTTATCGCCATCTTTGTCGTGGTCGCGCTCGTAGTTGTCGAATTTAGTAATGGCGCTCCAATCGCGATCATTGGCCTCAGTCGACTGTCGAATGATCTCGGCAACATTCGGCTGGTTGGCGGCGCAGGAGTACGGAAGGAGTGCTGCCATGGTGAACAAAATGCAGACGAAGGAGCGGCGGCATTCTCTCACCGCAGCCTCGAAAGCAGGAAGAAGGCTGTTGCCGCGGTTGCCAGGCCAGCGCCGAGCCATCTGCGGTCAAGATCGGTTCGAAGCTCCCAGCTGCTGGGATGCGCCTGAGCGTCGAATGTACCGTGCGCGCCGTGGTCTCCCGTCACCGGTTTCCAAAGATTGTTTGGCCGGTTCGGGTCTTCGGGCTCGCAGGTTTGCTGCGATGCGAAACCCGTCCTGCCCAGGTAACGGTCGAGCAGGCCGGGGGCGATTTTGTTTCCGAGAATGGCTTCCACCGTGGGCCAGCCCGCGTAAATTTCCCGACGCGTGTGATGCGCTGCGTAATAAATCGCTTTGGCGCCTACTTCAGGCTGAAAGATTGGAGGAACCGGCTGCGCTTTGTTCTTCAGCCGGCTCTTCACCCAACCAAACTGCGGAGTGTTTAGCGCGGGCATCTGCACCATCGTGATGTGAACTTTGCTTTTGTCGTGGATCAATTCGCAACGGAGCGAATCGGTAAATCCGGCAATGGCGTGCTTGGCCGCGCAGTAGGCAGATTGAAGAGGAATGCTTCGATAGGCGAGCGCCGAGCCCACCTGAACGATGGTTCCCCGATTGCGATGCAGCATTCGTTTCAAGGCGGCGAGAGTGCCGTAAACCACTCCAAGATATGTGACCTCGGTGACCCGCTTGTATTCCTCTGCTTGCATCTCTTTCACTGGAGAGAAGACGGAACACATCGCGTTGTTCACCCAAATGTCGATCGGGCCGAATTCCTGCTCGACTGTCGCAGCGGCATTCTCAACCGCCTTCGCATCGGCCACATCGAGGGGAAGCACCAGGGCTTTTCCACCTTCGGACTCGATTTCGCGCTTCGCGGCCTCCAGCCCATCAACTCCGCGAGCGATGAGACCGACTTGAGCGCGGTGCCTGCCGAATTCACGCGCCGCGGCACGTCCCAAACCGGCCGAGGCTCCGGTGATCACTACGACTTCATCCTTCAACTTGTCACCACCCGTTTCTCAGCTGGACGAACGTCTAAATAAGTTCGCGCACCTGGTCAGAGATTTGTGTTAGCGCAATCTTTTTCCGGTTCGGCTCGCCGCGAGCCAGAGATTCCGCGAAGTGCAAGGCTTGCTCCGCTTTGATCTTGGCCGGCATTGGCGGCTCGAACGGATCGACTGTCGCTTCAAGGACTGCGGGGCCGGGAGCTGCGAGAAATTCTCCCAACACTCTTCCGCAATCCGCAGGATCTTCAACGCTGAAACCAACGCCGCCGCAAGCATGTGCGAAAGCCGCGAAATCGATGGGATGCAGATCGACCTCGTATTCGGGATTGCCCAGGAAAACCATCTGCTCCCACTTGATTTGCCCAAGTGTGTTGTTCTTGATGATTACAACCTTGATAGGAAGCTTGTACTTGACTGCGGTTACGAAGTCGGCCATCAGCATCGAGAAGCCACCGTCGCCGACGAAAGCCACGCACTGACGATTCGGAAACGCAACCTGCGCTGCGATCGTATAGGGCAACCCCGGAGCCATCGTCGCCAAATTCCCTGACAACGTGTGCATCTGACCTCGGCGAACGGGGATGTGGCGCGCCCACCAGGTTGCAATGGTCCCGCTATCGCAGCTCACGATCGCGTCGTTCTTTAAGCGCTTGCCGAGTTCCCATGCCACCACTTGCGGCTTCATCGGTTTATCGGTGCGAGTGGCGCGCTTTTCCATCAGTTCCCGCCAATCCTTCATTCCCGCCTGTGCTGCCTGCAGGAATTTTCGTTCGTCTTTGTGATTGAGAAGGGGAATCAATTCGCGCAAGGTATTGCGGCTGTCACCGACCAATCCGACTTCGACGGGATAACGCAGGCCGATACGCTTCGGATCAAGCTCGATCTGTACACCTTTCGCCTGACCCGGCTTCGGCATGAACTCGATATACGGGAAGGAACTTCCCACGATGAGTACTGTGTCGCAATCTTCCAATGCCTCCTGGGAGGGCTTGGTTCCGAGCAGGCCGATGCCGCCGGTCGTATAAGGGCTGTCATCCGGAACTGCGGCCTTTCCGAGTAGTGCTTTGATAATCGGTGCTCCAAGAAGTTCCGCGGTTTTTTCCAGTTCCTCGGTCGCGTTCAACGCGCCTCGACCGGCAAGGATCGCAACCTTCTTGCCTTGATTGAGAATGTCTGCCGCGCGCTCGAGGTCACCGTGATTCGGAAGACGCGCGCCGCGCGCGTCAACGTCCGAGCTGTGATGTGGAATATTGCGGCTCGAGCCTTGCTTTTTCTTAACTTCCTTTTCCTGCAGGTCTACCGGAAACGTGATGTGCGCGACGCCACGATAGGCAAGCGCAGTTCGACACGCGAGATCGACCATGTTTTCAACGTGAGTCGGGCCCATGATACGTTCATTGAACACGGCCACATCCATGTATAGCTTGTCGAGCTCAACATCCTGCTGCGTGAATGTGCCGATGAGATCGTGAAACTGCAGGCCGGTAATGGCGAGCACTGGCTGGTTATCGAGTTTGGCATCGTAGAGCCCGTTAAGAAGATGAATTCCCCCTGGACCTGACGTAGCGAGACAGACCCCGAGCTTTCCGGTGAACTTGGCATAGCCGCACGCCATAAATGCGGCGGCTTCTTCGTGCCGCACTTGAATGAAACGAATCTTGTCTTTGTGGGTGCGCAACGACTCCATGACACCGTTGATTCCATCGCCTGGAAGCCCAAAAATAACTTCGACGCCCCAATCTAAAAGCGTCTCCACCAATACGTCAGCTGCCGTCATAAGAGTCCTCCATCCAAATCAGAATCGTTGGGCGTCGTAATTCAGATGCAATCTCGAGGGCAGGAGTCCACCACCTGAAGTACATTTGGCGGATCAGGCGAGAGAAAAAGAAGAGAGAAAAAAGATGTGGGCAGGCAGAGGCGTGTATCGGTGCACCAGCTCTTGGTGGTGATGCTTCTATGCCGCTTTTCTGGTATGAGCAGCCTTCACAGCCGCGGCTCTGCGAGCACGCGGACCGCGCTTCGCCGCGCTCTTTTTTGCTTGCTTTGAAATTGCGCGACGACTCGCGGAAGCCTTGGGCTCACGCTTCAATGCCCCAGAAACAGCGCGGGAACGGGTGCGCGAAGTCTCGCGATGCTCTTTGCCGGCCGCGGAGTCCTGGGCCGCTTTCTTTCGCAAGGACGCTGAGCCCTCCGGCGCACCTAGTTTCACCCCAGCGCGCCGCGCTTTGGAGAGTCCGATAGCGATCGCCTGCTGAGGCGATCGCGCGCCGTGCTTGCCCTCGCGAACGTGATGAAACTCTTCGCGGACAAATTCTCCCGCCTGTGTCGAAGGAGATTTTCCTTCGCGCGCATCTTCTCGAGCCCGTTCAAGCGTTTGTTTTTCAGGCATGGCAGGTTACCCAGTGCACAGTATCGAAGCGCCAGACTATCGCCTTCAATCCCGCGTTGCCTGTAAGATTCCCGCACAGCCGCTGTAGGATCAAGCTTGTGGAGGCCGGGGTCAGCCGCGCTGGTGGTGGCGGAATAACAGTACGTTCAATTCCATCAATTGGAGAGGACCGGCGTGCTCGACGCCATCAACTCTGCGAAGCGCGGGCTCTTTCGCAATTGCGCGAACTCGTTGTCTTTATATACGTCCTTTATGTCCTTGTAGCCGTCTTCCTTGGCCTTGCGCAAAAACTCCAGCGACTGGTCGGAGAGTCCCATCTTCGCGTAGAGCTTGGCGACAGTGTAGTCGTAACGGGCGCGGTCTTCCGGGCTCGGCAGTTGCGCCTGCACTCCAGATCGTGAAGTGCGTTCGAAGACATCGGGATCGAGTTCGAGCGCATGCTGGTAAGCAACGACGGCGCGGTCGAAGTTTCGCTTCGAAAAATAAGCGGCCCCAAGGTTGCTATAGAACGAAGCTGAAGTGTCATCCATTGCAATCGCTTTTTCGTATTCTTTGACCGCGGCCCGATATTTCCTGCCCTCATAATAAATGACGCCTAAATTGTTGTAGGCATCGGCGTATGCATGGTTGCTGCGAATGGACTGCTCGAATGATTTGCGCGCATCCCGGAAGCGCTGCATCATCAACTCGGTAATGCCGATTTTGTTCAGCAGCCGTGCCGGACGGTCTCCTTTACTCAGCGCCGCGTTGTAATAGTCGAGCGCATCCAGATAGAGCTTGTTTTCGCGCAGTTCGTCCGCTTGCTTTTCGAGCGCCGCGGCCGTCGCGTCAGGCGCAGGGGGATCGATGGCGCGAATCAGAGGCGGCGCAACTTGCACCTGCTCGGAATGCGAAACTTGTGTAAGTGCAACGGAGGAGAGAGCCAAAACTACGGCAGCGAGGCAGGCGATCCGGCAGGTCATACATACCCCCAAACGACCAATTCCTACGCTCATTCTGGCACAATTTCAGCCGGACGGCGCAACTTTATTCAGCTTAATGAGGGTCGGTCTGGGGGTTGGCGGGCGGTTTGGAGGCAGGGGCCGACGACTTGTCGTCCTTGAAAATGCCCGCGATTTTGCCGAAAAGACCTTTCTTTTTCTCGGTTTCCTGGCCATTCTGTGCATTCGCCCCCTGGTCCGGCGGAGGCAGAACCTTCGGCTGTCCGCCGCCAAAGATGCGCGAGAAGAATCCGCCCACTGCTCCCTGCTGGTCGCAGGTTTCGCGCGGTTCTGTTCCGGCGATGAAGGCTACGGTGTAATCGTCCTGGCAGGCGGGAGTTGCCAGGCGGTTTGTGGCTTTATCGAGCTGCACATCCACCACCCCTGCGGGCTGCGTGAACTCCTTCATGTCCGAGTATTCCGGCAGCGTCGAAGCCTTCTTCATGAACTCGGTCCAGATTGGTGCTGCGGTCTGTGCTCCACTCAGGCGCAGATCGCTGTAATCGTCGTATCCTACCCAGACGATGCACAGTAAGTTCGACGTATACCCCGCGAACCAGCCGTCGTGCGAACTGCCGGTCTTGCCGGCCGCCGGAAGTTCGAATCCGCGCAGCCGCACCGCGGTATAGCCGAGGCCGTTGTTGATCACGCTCTCCAACATGTTGGTCATGACGTAGGCGATGCGCGGATCGAGCACCTGCCGCTCGTCCGTTTTATAGTTTGCCAGCACGTCACCCTTGGCGTTGCGCACAGAATTAATGAGAAACGGAGAAAGTCGATTGCCTCCGTTGGCGAAAGAGGTATAAGCGCCGGCCATATCGAGAGGTGTGGCATCGTAGGAGCCGAGCGCCATGGCCGGGGTGGGCTTCACGGAGAGAATTCCCGCCGACTTCGCGAGATCCGCAACTTTGTCATAGCCGACTTCTTCCGCCACTTTTACCGTCGCATTGTTCAGCGACATAGCCAGCGCGTAACGCAGCGTAACATCGCCGTGGTATTCCTCTTTATAGTTGCGCGGCTCGTAGATCTGATCGCCGTAGGCGAAGCTGGTGGGCGCGTCCGTAACCGTGGACGCAGGCGTGATTACCGTTTGCGAACCATCGAGCGCTGTGTTCATCGCAGCGGCATAGACGAATGGCTTGAAAATCGAACCCGTGGGCCGCTTCGAAACCGCGTGATTCAGCTGACTCCAGGCATAATCGCGTCCGCCGACCAGCGCCAACACCGCGCCGGTGTGCGGATCGAGGGCAACCAAAGCCACCTGCGCCTGTGGCCCAGGCAAAACTTCCGTTTCGTATTTCTTGCCGACTTTTATCCGCTTGGTCCGCAGCTTCTTTACTTGCTCATCCACCAACTTGATGCCGGATTCTACCGCCTGCGCGGCGGCCTTCTGCAACTCCGGATCGAGCGTGGTGTAGATGCGGTAGGACTGATCATTGAGATCGTGTTCACTGAATTTTGTGATCAACGAATCGCGCACCATGTCGACGAAGTACGGCGCGTCGCTCGCTTCGACGTTGGGCGGCGCAAGCTTCAACGGAACCGCCTTCGCCTTTTCTGCCTGCTCGCGCGTAATCGCATGCGTATCGACCATCGAATCGAGCACAAGATTCCGCCGCTCGAGCGCCCGCTCCGGATGCCGGTAAGGCGAAAGACGGCTTGGACCTTGAATGATTCCGGCCAGCAGCGCGGCTTCCGGAAGCGTGATGTCCTTCAAATCTTTGTTGAAATATGCGTGCGAGGCCTCGGCAAAGCCGCTGATGGCAAACGATCCGCGCTGCCCCAGGTTCACCCAGTTCGCATAGAACTCGAGAATCTGCTGCTTGCTGAACTTTTGCTCCATCTCTTCCGCAATCAGCATCTCGGTCAGTTTGCGCCGGATGGTTTTTTCCGGAGTCAGAAAAAAACCGCGCGAAAGCTGCATGGTGATCGTCGATCCACCCTGCTCATGGCGCTGTCGCGTCACATCAATCCAACCCGCCTCGAACATGCGAATGAAGTTCACGCCGCCGTGCTCGAAGAATCGCCGGTCTTCAATGGCGAGCACCGCGTCAATCATCACCTTGGGGATCTCGTTATACTTCACCAGTTCACGTTTCTCTCGTGGCCCCGAGTCAAACAAGGCCGTCACCAGTTGCGGCTCCAGTTCGTAAGCGGAAAGCTCGTTCCCCTTGCTCGCGATCTTCTCGACCTCTCCGTCGTGGATCGTGATCCGCGCTTCTTCCGGGCTGTGATAGGAATCAGGGCCGGGAGTGATGTCGATGCCGCCCGGGACTAAATGAAAAACGCCCATGGGAGACTGATCATCTTTGTCGGTGTAGCCGGCTCGCCGCAACGCAGAGGCTATTTCCTTGGCATCGGTCTTGTCTCCGTCGTGAATCGACCGCGGAATCGCGTAAATGCGGGCGGAATTCGTGAAGATCGGGGTCCGGAACCTCTGTTCAATCACGCGGTCGTATTTGATGTAGAAGTAGCTGAAGAATATGGTGAATCCGATCGCTGCCACGAGAAACACAATCAGCGCGGCCCGGACAATCGGGTCTCGCGGCAGTCCATTCCAGCGTTTGCCGCCCTTTCTTCCGGATTTCGGGATTTTGATCCTAATGGCCAATGTGGGGACCGAATTGATGGCGCCAACTCAATTCAGACGTTGGGGCGCACTAAAAGGTTTGGGCTGTCCTCGCAAGGTTCACCGCTTCGCGATAAATCGTCACTCGATGCACGGAGCGAATAGCATTCGCATCGGGCAGCTCTTTAGATGCGTGTTCCCTATTGTATCGCCCCCGGTGAACACAAAAAGAGACTCGTAACGGGTACGAGTCTCTTTATCGTTAACAGAAGCTTGTTAACAGAAGCTTGTTAACAGATCCTTCTAAGCAGGCTTCTTGCTCAATTCGAGGGCGGGTCCGTTGCGGTCCAGAATCCCTGTGTTGTGAGGTCAAGCGGGCTGGTAGGCTGCGAAAGCGTTCCACCCGAGGCCACCGACAGTGCCGACAACGGATAGGCGAACGTCCCCGAGCTGTCTACCTCGCCCCAAAGAACCAGATTCGTCCCGCTCTGGTCAAACTGCCCCCAGGAGCCTTCAGCCGCATTCGAGAAAGGCGAACCGCTGACCACGGTCAGTGCTCCTGTGGTCGCGTCGATGGTGTAGGCTTCCGGCGGATTGAACCCAGAGAGGTCGTCATTAAAGCCGAGGGAGTATACGAGATTTCCGCCGCTATCCGGCTGCACCGCGATTGCATACGGCGAATAAGTGGTAGCAAAAGGGGAACCGCTAACCGCGGTGAGCGCTCCCGCGTTCGAGCCCGACTGCGTAATGCTGAATACATAGAGGAAATCGTTGTCGCTTCCGTTAATTCCGGCGCTCTGTCCCGTCGTTCCAAGCAGAAAATTCCCGGTTGGCTCGCCTTGCACCTGCCACATCGGCAGGACAAACGGGCTGCCGGCAATTGCCGTCAACGCGCCATTGCTTCCGATCGAAAAGCCCGCTACTTCGCTTCCCTCGTGATTGCTGTTGCCATCGGTTGCGTAAAGATATTTTCCCAATCCGTCAGTCGTCATGTTCAGCGGCGAAATTCCAGCTGAAAACGGAGAACCCGTGGCCGCAGTCAATGTCCCGTCGCTGTTGATCTGATATACGAAGATTTCGCCCGCGTTGCTGGCAAAGAATAAGAGAGTTCCTGAAGGATTGGTGATCATGTTGGTCGTGCCGGCGCCAGCACTGACCGTACTCAGGAAGGATGCCGAATAGGGACTGCCGCTCAACGCGGTCAGGCTGCCACTCGAGCCGATTGTCCAGCCATAGATCGCCTGAGAGCTGGCAAAGCCGGCGTAAAGGAATTGCTGGTTCGCCACCACCAGCCCCACTCCGCCGTCATTCGCCGGAGCGGTTGGGGCAGCGTATCCCGAGGTCGCCCCAAATGTGCCATTGGAATTATTCACGGTAAAACCGTCAATCGTACCGCCCTCATCGATGGCGTATACAAAGACCGAATTGCTGCCTCCTCCGCCCCCGCCGCCGGTGCCAGTGCCGGTTCCCGAACCGCTGGGGTTCGAACAGGTGGAAGCTCCGAACGTGACCTGGCAATGGTACGATCCGCTGCAAGCCACCAGAAACATGCTCGTCAGCACCGCCAATACACCAAGTAACGCTCTTTTCAAAGCCATGATGATGATCTCCTGCAGGACCGGTTCAGCACGTGAAAATACTCTTATACAGTCGCGATCATAGAGCGACAGTAACGTGGCGGCAACGTTACGAATGTCACTGTCCCCCGCACCTCACTTATGCATCACTTATTTCGTCGTGTTACCTCCCGGGGCTGGCTGGTCGGCCTGAGTGGGTGCGATTACATATGCGTTGATACGCCTTTTTCCGCATGTTTCTCGCACCTTCACTTACACCGTGACTAACGGACGTGACCACTCGATTGCATGGTAACCACACATTTTTCTTGCCTCGCAAATTAAAAACTGCCAACATGCGAATCGTACTGAGTGGAAAAGCGTGGGGAGGATTCTTCCAGTGAAACGAACAAAACTTCTGGCCGCTGTGGTTGTCGCGATGGCATTTATGTTGAGCTCGTGCGGCAGTTCGGACTATCTGCAATCAGTGCAGCTTACTTCCAATGGCGCCGCAGCGGGAGGATTTTTCAATCTTGTCGGTATTGATGGCACGCTGCAACTGTCAGCCAACGCCGTCTACCATAGCGGCAAGACGATTCCCGTAACCAACGAAGTGACATTCACGGTCACCCTTGTCGGAACCCAGGCGGATGGTTCTTCACTCCTGGCTTATGGTCCGACTAGCGTGCCGATTGACACAACCGGGATGATGACGGCTGTTGGGTCCGAATGCACGTGGGTCGATGTGGGCAATCCGCTTCCCACTCCACCGCAATACAACTGGGAATACTCCGGATATTATCAAGTGGTTGCGAATTACAGGGGTATGAAGTCCCAACCAGTGGCGATCGGCGTCGGCTCGCAAGCTGGTAACGCCCCGGATGGCACCTGCGGTCCACAATAGCAACAACCGAGTTTCGGGTGGGTCGCTTCCCCCGTGGCTTCCCATCGGCGTTTTGTATTTCGAGCGCGGAATTCGACCTGCAGAGGACATTCCCGCCCGTTTTCTCACGAAAACCTGGAAACGATCACTCATCCATCCATGGATTTGGCCAAGGAGCTGTTTTAGTTGCCCCTATCGCACCTGCATCGGGAGGGACGACGAGTTTAGGCCGCGCCGGATCTTGCGACTTCCGTTAGCTCTAGCCTCACACAAGCATCTCAAGACTGTCGGCACCCGGACCTATAGTGGACAGGTTGGTCGAAATAGCAGTTTGCTAACGGCGCCAGTCTCCACGACCACTTACCAGTCTAATAACATCGGGAAGGTTATCGAACACAACCGTGCATGAATGAACGTTTCATCGACACCACATCCTGAATGGGATTGTGTCTGAGGGGCCTGGGCAGAAGAATGCGAAGGGAGTAAGTCGGAAGGGAGACAAAGATAATTTCAGGGCTGCAGCGGCAAACGAAGGTCTAGTCTAGAAGCCTTTATTCCCGCTATCCGGACTGAAATGCATGTCGAAGGAATATCCGGGCAGGTTAACGGTGACCGCGTAGTTCGCGCCCACCCACACCGCAGAAAGGCCGGGGCTGTTGATGCGCTGAACTGAAATCTGCTTGGCCTCGATCGGCAAATCGTGCTCTTTGGCTTTCTTGAGCACATCGTTGCGGACGTCGTCATCGGTCCGTTGCAGATTCGCGCTATCCATCATGGCGACGGTCTTCAGATCGTCGGAAAAACTGTAGTTGGCGAGAATCGGCGGCACGACCTGAAATAGGCCAACCGCGACCGCCGCAAAAGCCAGAATACCCATGCACGCTTTAATGATTCCCATAGACTTTGAACTCGGCGCCGCAAGCTCGGCGCGGTTTCAAGGCCTGGGCTGCAGCAGCGTTTTAAAATGTTCTACTACCGCGCTGATGGTAACATCGCGTACTTCGCGGGTCGAGCGTAGAACGACTTCCACAGTACCTTCGGTAACCTTCTTCCCCACATTGACTCTAAAGGGGATACCGACTAAATCCGCGTCCTTGAACTTCACTCCCGGCCGTTCATCGCGGTCATCGAGGATCACGTCGAAGCCAGCGCCGCTCAAATCGCCGGCGATCTGATTCGCAGTTTTCATCAGCGTCTCGTCTTTTACGTTGACCGGCGTAACGACAATTTCAAACGGCGCAATCGACACCGGCAACCAGAATCCATTCTCATCGTTGCTCTGCTCGATGGCCGCGGTCAAAATCCGCTCGATGCCAATTCCGTAGCATCCCATGATCGGCATAACTTCCTTGCCGTTTTTGTCGAGCACTCGCACACTCATCGATTCCGAGTATCGGTAGCCGAGCTTGAAGATGTGTCCGATCTCAACGGATGTATCGATGCGCAGTGGCTTGCCGCAATTTGGGCAACCCTCACCCGCAGTGACTGCGCGCAGGTCAGCATATAGCGTCGGATGAAAGTCCTTTCCAGGTGTGAGATTCTTCAGGTGAAAGTTTTCTTTATTCGCGCCGGCGATCAGGTTAGCGCGCCCTTCAAGTGCTTTATCCACGAGCAGCAACGGGCGATCGCCATCTTTCTTGATGTCATGAGCCCACTCGATGCCCATCGGCCCGAGATATCCCGCCGGCGATTTGAAAAGCACCTCGATCTCCGGTTCCGTCATCGGCCGGGACGGCGCTGCCACGGTGGCGTTCAGCTTGGCCTCGTTCAATTGATGATCGCCGCGCATGAGAACCACAATCGCGCGTGACTTTGTCTTACCCGTTTTCGCATCTTTCTCATCCGACATCAACGCCAGGGTTTTGATTTTGTTCTTCGGCGAAACTCCGAGAAACTTCGCCACATCTTCAATCGTTTTCTGGCCCGGCGTATGGACCTCAAGGGGCTTGCCATCACCCTCGGGCCATAGGTCTTCTATGACATCAACTTTCGAAGTAGCTTTCTCCAGATTCGCCGCATAGTTGCAGGCATCGCAACTCACGATGCGGTCTTCGCCAGCGGACGACCGCACCATGAACTCGTGCGACTCTTTGCCGCCCATCGCGCCCGAGTCCGCCTCCACCACCATGTACTTCAATCCACAGCGATCGAAAATGCGGCAGTAGGCGTCGTAATGTTTTCTGTAGGAAACATCGAGTCCCGCCGCGTCGATATCGAACGAGTACGAATCCTTCATCATGAACTGTCGGACGCGCAGCAGGCCTGATCTCGGCCGCGGCTCGTCGCGAAATTTCGGCGCGATCTGATACCAGATTTGCGGCAGTTGCTTGTAGCTTCGCAGCTCTTTGCGGGCAATATCGGTCATCACCTCTTCTTCCGTCATGCCCAGAACGAGTTCAGTGCCCTTGCGGTCTTTCAGGCGAAAAAGGTTTTCGCCCATGATTGGCGCCCGTCCGCTGATTTCCCACAGTTCGCGCGGATGCAACGCCGGCAGAAAAAATTCCTGGCCGATCTTGTCCATCTCGTCCCGAACGATGCCCATGATCTTGTTGAATGAGCGATTGCCCAGGAAGAGATAGGAATAAACTCCGGCCATAAGCTGGCGTATGTAACCCGCGCGGATAAGAAATTTATGGCTGGCGACTTCGGCATCCGCCGGAGCCTCGCGAAGGGTGGGGATAAAGAGTTCTGACCAACGATGCATAGTGAGTTATGAATTCGGAGTTGCGAGTAAGGAGGCACTCATTGTCTTTTTCGTCGGGAATTGGTTATTGTAGCAGCGTCCGGCAGTTCTCCCACCAACGCCACGTTTGGGTCAGACCGATTTCTCTCAACTCTCCGGTCATCGATCTCGTCTCCGGCTAGTCTTATTCCCTCGGACCCAATTTTTTGATTGGAGTAACGTCTTTTATTGGTAACTGGTAATTTGTAATTTAACATGATACAATGAAGCAGATTAATAGAGGTAAAACCTTCAGATGGCCGCCCCAACCACCGATCTCAAGGTCGCTGACGAGGTATGGATTGCGACCGCGTTGTTGCATAGGGAACATCGCAAGCAGCCCGATTTCGCAATTGAAGAGATCGTCGAGCGGGCTAAGCGTGAAGGAATGAGCAAGCCCTTTCGTAAGGGAGTTTATGTTCACATTGCTCAACACTGCGTCGCCAATCGTGCCCCGAACTCAGGGCGCTATCGGATGCTGCTGGAAACGGCAAAAGGCAGGCGCCGTCTGTTCCACACGGGTGACAGCTACGACCCAGCTCGCGAAGGGGGTAAGATGACCCCGGTGAAGGAGGAGATCCCCTCGAAGTATGCCAGTTTGCTGGATTGGTACCGTCAATGGAACCAGGACAATCCGGAAGAGAGAATCAAGAATGATCCATTGCTTGCCCTGCGCGGTTCCGGCAAACACATATGGGCCGATGAACATGCGGATGAGTACATTCGGCGTCTGCGCGAGGGGTGGGAATGAGCCGTATCTTCTGGGACAGCAACCTGTTCATCTATTTATTCGAGAACAATCCGCAGTATGCCCAAAGGGTTGAGGATTTGTACAAGAAGATGCTGAGCCGCCGGGATCAACTGTTGACCTCGACCCTGACAGTCGGAGAAGTCCTGGTCAAACCAACAGCAATGGGGGACGATTCGTTATGTCGCAACTATGAGCGGATTCTGAACCGTACTGCGCAGGTGATTCCTTTCGATGCAAATGTCGCGCGCCGCTACGCCACCGTTCGGACTACCACCTCCATCAAAGGCCCGGATGCGGTGCAGTTGGCCTGCGCCAGCCACGCTGGAGTAGACCTCTTCATCACGAACGATAATCACCTCAAAGGAAGGCACGTCGAGGGTATTCAGTTTATCGTGGCTTTGGATCAAGTGCCGCTATAGGCCCGGGGAATTTTGCACGAGTTTAGCCCGCGATTACGGTCTCGGTGGTAAAAGCATGAAGCCTATCACTGAAATGAGCCTCCAAAAGACAAATCGCGGTGTCCAATACCATTCAAGCCTCCGCCGCATCGAAGGCCGCCACAACCCGCTCATCAAGCAGCTCCGCCAGGCGTTCGATCACGCCGAACTCACCGAATCGCGAGATTGCGCCATCGAAGGCCTGCGCATCATCGAAGAAGCCATTCGCAGTGGATTGCGCTTTAGCGCTGTCTTCTTTCGCGAATCGGCGGAAGACCGGGCTCAGCGCCTGCTTCCGCAGATCGGCACGCACGTCGAAACCCTGCTCGTGCCGGATAAATTATTCGACAGCGTGGTGTCCACCGAATCGCCGCAAGGAGTGGCGGCGCTCGTTCGTCTTAAGGAATTCTCGCTCGACGATCTCATCGAGCGCCTGACCGTGGGCCCGATTATCGCGCTCGCTGGTCTGCAAGATCCCGGCAATCTCGGCACGGTGCTACGCTCGGCGGAAGCATTCGGTAGCGCAGGAGGCATTCTGGGCGAAGGCACGGTGAGCCCTTTCAATTCGAAAGTCGTCCGCGCCTCCGCGGGATCGATCTTCCGTTTGCCGATCATCCACAATCACGGAAAATCGAAAATCAACCTGGAAACAATTATCGCGGAACTCCGCGCACAAAAAATCCGCCTGATCGCAACCTCCTCGCACAAGGGAACACCGCTCGACCAAGCCGACCTCAAAACTCCTGCCGCAATCTTTTTCGGCAATGAAGGCGCCGGACTACCCCGCGACCTTATGGCTCAAATGGACGAATCCGTCGCTATCCCTCACGCCTCGCGAGTGGAATCGCTCAACGCTGGAGTAGCGGCGAGCATCGTACTCTACGAAGCGGCAAGGCAAAGAAAGTCGGCACTGCCGCTTTAAACGTCAGAATCGCCGCGCGTGAGGGACTTGTTGGGTAGCGGCGACTATTTTTGCCGCGCGTTCAGCTTGTCGAGTGCGCGCTTCAACTCCTCAAGCTTGCTTCCAGCTTCGCCAAGTTTGCCTTCCGCCGTCAGGCGCTGGTAGTCGGCAAGATCTTTCGCGGCCTCCGCGATGAGAGCGTTAAAATCGGCTGCGGACTGGGGTGAACCCGCGGATGCCGGCGCGCCCCGCACCGGTTCCACCGTGATTGCACCCGCGCTAAGCGAGGGGGCAGTCAGGGACGAGACTGCTCCGCCAAAAAGCGAAGCCAGTGCTGACTCGAAGGTTGGGCCGTATGCCAACTTGTCTTGCAGCGCGAGCACGACCAGACGCAACTCCGGCATTGGACTTCGCTCGGCCTGCAGATAAATCGGTTCCGCATACAAAAGCGCGGTGCCGATCGGAATCACCAGCAGGGATCCGCGCCGCACATGCGATCCTTGTTGATTCCAGAGTGTCAACTGTCCAGAAAGTTGCGGGTTTTGATCGATTCGCGCCTCGACTTGCAGCGGTCCATCGACCAGCTTGTTTTTGGGAAAGTTGTAAACCACCGACGTGCCGTAATGGTCGCCATCGCTGCGCCCGGCAATCCAGCCGATCATATTATTGCGGTTCGCGGGGGTGAAGGGCAGAATCTCCACGAACTCCTCGCCGTGTTCACCGGGAAGTTTCATCAGTACAAAATTCGGCTGCACGGCTTGTGTCGTTTGTTCCCCTCCCGCGCTCATGCCGACCTCGGTGGCGACCGTCCACAGATCCTCGCGGTTGTAGAAGGCTTCCGGATCGGTCATGTGGTACAGGCCGTAAACTTCCGCCTGCAGCTTAAGCAGCAACTCCGGGTAGCGCACGTGTTTGCGCAAATCCGGCGGCATCGTAGAGGCATCTTTGAACAGGCCAGGAAAAATGCGCCGGTAGGCGGCGATGATCGGATCCTCTGTATCAAACACGTAAAACGTGGTCGTGCCATCGTAGGCGTCGATGACCACCTTTACGCTGTTCCGCATGTAGTTAACGGAATTTTCATCGAGACGATAATGGCTGGAGTAGGGATAGCTGTCGGAAAGCGTGTACCCATCCATGATCCACGACAGCCGCCCATCGTCGCCGAGGACGATGTAGGGATCCGAATCGAAGGTGAGAAACGGCGCCAATGTCGATACACGGTCGCGAATGTTGCGGCGCATCAGCAAATGGCTATCCACATTTACGTCATCACTGAAGGGCATCTTCGCGAGGTCGTTTTCATCGAACGCGATCATGATGCGGCGGAGCCAACCACCGAGCACGATGCCTCCCTTGCCGTCATAGGACGTGAGGTTGTTGGTGGCGCCTTGCGGGTAGTTGAATTCTTTCTGCCGCGTCTTCACGTACACATCAGTATTGGTCAACTCGCCGAAGTAAATCTCTGGGCGGGTCACGTTGAGATTGGGCACTGTGCTGTGGACCGGCATGTTGCTCAGCAGCAAGGTGGGCAGACCTTCCGGAGTGAACCCGTTGACGGGATTCATCGTGATGCCGTAGCCGTGGGTGTAGATCAGCCTGTCATTGATCCAGTTGCGGCTGCTCTCCGGCAGCTTGTCTACGTTCATCTCGCGCGCGGCGAGCATCACCTCGCGAGTTGTGCCGTCAATGTCATAACGATCAATATCGATATCGGGGAAATCGTAGTAGGTGCGAATTTCCTGAATCTGACGCAACGTATCCTGGAGAGCGCGCCAGTCCCATAGCCGAATGTTCTGAAGCGTCGCCTGATTATTCGCTGCGTCAGCCGCCTCGACTGTGGTATCCGCGGGAAACTCCCGCTGCGTAACCCGGTCCAGCCCGTATGCCTGTCGGGTCCAGTTCGTGTTGAATACGATGTAGGGCTTCTCGCGAACCAGTTCGTTTGGTTTCACGATAAAGCTGCTCACGTACCAGCCGCCTACCTGAACGGCAACATAGCAGGCCGCGGCCGGAACAATCGCAGCAACCAACCAGAGTCCGCGCGCCACCCTCACAGCGTTCACCGCTGCGATCACCGCACCCAGCAACAGCGCCGCGCAGATGACGAGCAGCCCGGTGAGCATAACGTGCGCGTCCGTGTAGGTTACACCGCCGAAGATCGTGTGATCTTCGAGCAATAACTGGAATCGCGCGATATACGAGCTCATCGCAAGAACCAGCAACAGAAACGCCAGCGCGATCGAGAGCCCGCGCCAGGGCAGCACAACCTGCCGGCTGAGACGCCCGGCGAGCACCCGCGCCCCGCCAGAAATAAGAATAAAGAGAGCAGCCATAACGCAGATAATCACAGCCAGCGTAAGCAGCCAGCTGATGATGACCTGCCATGCGGGAAGGGTGAAGAGAAAGAAGTTCAGAGGCTTGCCGAAAATCGGGTCTACTACCTTATCTATATTGCTTGGTGTGTACCAAAAGAGCGCGAATGTCGTCCACTCCGACATCATGGCGGCGCCGGTTGCAAGAGCGATGGCGACCGAAACCCCGAGCGCGATAAGCCGGAGAACCGGTTCCACCGGCAGCTTCAGCGGTTGTCCACCGATGATGATCGTATGACCATCCGGCAAATCGGAGAGATGTGCCCGCTTCAGGGCAAGGAACGATCCATACAAAACGAGAAATGTGGCCGCTGCGAAAGCAGCGAAGATTTCCCACTGAAGGCTGAGTGTTTTCCAAAAGACGTCCACGTAGCCTAGCGATCCAAACCACAGCACGTCCACGTAGTACGACAGTGCGGACCGGCCGCCGAAGAAGATGACGCCAAGCACGACGAGAATAAGAAATAACCGGCGACGGCTGCGAGGCTGCGACGACCGCATCCGCGGCCAGTCAATGGACTCGGGCATTGCTCTCCTTTTCTTTTACTGTTTTATTGCTGCAATCAGTTATCCGCATGATACTCCCCGCTTAAGTTCTAATCTGCGGCGGCAGAACAGAATGCCCGGCATTCCCGTTGCAGTGAGGCGAAGAGTTCGTCCATATGTTCTTGCCTGGTGCGGAAGTTTACCGGATTGATGCGGAACCAAGACTTTCCTTTGAGTTCGGTGGTTGAAATCCAGAAACGGCCGCCCTGTTCAATGCGCTGAGCGACTTCTGCATGCAGGTTCTTCGAGTCGGTTCCGTCGAGTTCCGCGGGCTTATAGCGGACGCAAATCGCCGACATCGGAGGTACGCTGGCGGCTTCGAAATCCTGGTCGTGTTTTACCAGATTGTGCAGGTGCGTGGCCTGACGCACGTTGTTGTCGATCCATTCTCCGATCTGGCGCGTACCGTATCGGCGAAAACTCATCCATACTTTCAGGCTGCGAAAGCGGCGCGACTGCTCGAAGCCGTGCACGTAATACTGATAGCGTTCATTTTCCTGATCGAGCTCGTCGGTGAGATAGGAAGGCTTCATGCCAAACGACGCGGTCAGGCGCCGATGGTCTTTCACCAGAATGGCGCCGGCGTCCAGTGGGGCATAAAACCACTTGTGCGGATCGATCGTGATTGAGTCGGCGAGATCAAGTCCGCGGTCGCGCATAGGCCAGTCGTGGGAGAGCAGCATGCCGCCGCCGTAGGCTGCGTCGACGTGCAGCCACATGCCTTCGCGATCGGCAATGCGCCGCAGTTCGCGAATGTCATCGACGGCACCGGTATTGGTTGTGCCGAAGATGCCGACCACGCACAAAGGCCGAATGCCGTTTGCCTTGTCGCGAGAGATGGCTTCTTCCATGGCGTGCACGTCAACTTCGAATCTTTCATTAGTCGGCAATGGGCGCAGCGCGTTTCGTCCTAGCCCGATGCAATCAACCGCTTTGTCGACGGAGACGTGGCGCTCTTCGGAAACGTAGACCGCCCAACGATCGTGGATTCCATCATGCTGGGCCTGATCGCGGCTGATGGCGTCGCGTCCCAGCTTGAGCCCGATGAAGTTCGCCATCATGCCGCCGCTGGTGAGATTGCCGCCGGCTTTCTCGTCGTAGCCACAAAGGTCGGTCAACCAGCGGACGACGGTTCGTTCCATCGCCACGGCCGCCGGCCCGATCGAATAGGCGCCGAGGTTCTGATTGAGTGCGGAGCAGATGAAATCACCGATGATGCCCACAGGATTCGGAGATGGTGTGATGAGACCCATGTAACCGGGATGACCGACATTTGTGCAATAGGGGAAAAGTTTCTGCTCGAGTTCATCGAGCACAGAATCCGGCGAACTTGAACTTTGCGGCAGCGGCTGGTTGAAAAGATGGTTTACGTCGGCCGGAGTAACATCGGGAAAAACACGTTTGCTTTCGATCCGACCGAGATAATCGGCCAACTGATCGACGACCCTATGGCCCATTGAGCGAAATTCCTGTGCGTCCATATGCGATCACCAGACAGATAATCTAGCGAATCTGGCGTCCCCGACGGGATTTGAACCCGTGTTACCGCCGTGAAAGGGCGATGTCCTAGGCCGGGCTAGACGACGGGGACGTTCTCAGGTGGGCTGGGCCAAGTGAAATCGTAGCAAGGTGTGGTTGCTCTGTCAAAACGTTTGCACTGCCAAAAAAGATAAGACGATTTAGAATCGTTGCAGCGCGTTTTCTTTCTCGAGGCTGACTTTGGCCGATCCTCTCTATCTCAGTTTGTGGTTCAGCGATTTTTCCGGGCCGGAGATGCTGCCGCATGCATTCCGGGTGATGCAGCTATTTCCGTTTTCGGAGCAGCGGCCGGGCATCAGCTATTTTGCCGTGCACCCGGTTTCGTGGAGTGAAGCGACGGTGCTCGAGCGCCGCTACCCTGGCGGCATGGATCCCGGGCAGGCCGCTCTGATTGCCGCGGAACTTGTTCATGACGACTACGCTTATCTTTTCGAGGCCTATTGGGACATGTGGACTCCCGATGAGGCGGGCGGCAATTGGGTTCTGGCGCCTGCGCCAGTGAAATTCATTGTGCAGGGAGAAGAGTTTGACGAACACGCTTACGAACTGACGGGGCACATCCAAATCGATTTCGGCCTCGATTCTTATTTTCTGCAACCTGAAACTCAGCTGAGCGAACAGACGCAGGCCAAGATTCGCGACAATGTGGCGAAGTTGGTGGAGTTCTCGACGAAGGTGGAACAAAACGGCGGCGCTGGCTCGCGGTTGCTATGGTCTGAGTCGCAGGAAAGCCTGGCGCAGAAATTGATTGCACGTTTGCAAAAGGTGCAGTGAGGATTCTCTGCGCTTCCTCCGATTTCTCAAGACGGAATTACTTAGCTCTTCCCTTCCTTCACGATCTCGGAAAAATCTGCGATGGTGGAAAATTCCTTCAGCAGCGTGCGTAGCAGAGCCAAACGGTTGGCGCGAACTTTTTCGTCTTCGACCATGACCATGACCTTGTCGAAAAACCTGTCCACTGGCTCCCTGGCTGTCGAGAGCAAAACCAGCGCGTCGGCATATTCTTTTCTGCTGCGATGCTGTTCCACTCGCGGCCCCGTTCCCTCCAGGTAAGCTGTCAGGGTTTTCTCCTCTTCCGCGGCTTCGGGCAGAGATTTCAGCGCCCCGTCAGTCGATACGCCTTTCTCAGAGGCTTGGCGAAGAATATTTCTGATCCGTTTGCAGGCCGCGCCAATCGCCTGGAATTCAGGCATGTGCATTACCTGCTTGAGCGCTTCTGCGCGCGCCACGGCATCGACTACGTCATCGGCATCGGCAGCGAGAACTGCATTCACGACGTCATAGGAAAAACCGCGAACGTCGCGCAAATAAAATTCCAGTCTTTCGCGGAAGAAAACCCGGACAGATTCGTCGAACTTCGATTCGTTAACGAATTTTTTCTCCGCCGCGGAGCCTTTGAAACCGGCGCGGGCATCGCTCATCAACTCGGACAAACGCAGAGGCAGTTTCTTCTCCGCAATAATTTTGACGATGCCGTTCGCCTGGCGGCGAAGCGCAAATGGATCCTTCGACCCGCTGGGAACGAGCCCCAGGGCAAACATTCCGGCGATCGTATCGGCTTTGTCGCCGATGGCGAGGACTGCACCTTCGATCGAGCGCGGCACATCGTCATCGGTCGATTCCGGCTTGTATTGGTCGTACACAGTATCTGCAATGGCAAGCCGCGTGGCTTCCGGGAGAGTGGGATCGAGCTGCTGTGCGCGGGCGTAAAGGCCACCGACAATGCCTTGCAGTTCGGTAAATTCTTTCACCAATTCGGTGGTGAGATCGGCCTTGGCCAAACACGCAGCCTTGTGAACTACGCCGGCTCGTATGGCGACGCCGTTCTGCTTTACGATTTCGCTCAGCCAACTGCAAAGCCGCTGCACACGCCGGGTTTTCTCGTAGTAGCTGCCTAAATCCTTTTGGAAAGTTACATTCCGGAGCGAATCGACCCGATCCAGGAGAGATCGTTTTTGATCCGTTTCCCAGAAGAAACGGGCGTCATTGAAGCGGGCACGCAACACTCGCTCATTGCCATGGCGAATCAGACCTTGCGGATCTTTATCCGTATTCAGCACGGCCAGAAAATGCGGGAGGAGCTTGCCGGTCGAATCTTCGATCGCGAAATATTTTTGATGGTCGCGCATTACTGTGACCAGGACTTCTTCGGGAAGCGCGAGAAACTGCGGATCAAAGCCGCCGAGGACTACCGATGGGAATTCGGTGAGGTTAACTACGCTATCGAGTAGCGCCTTGTCTTCTCGCCAGCGCGCTCCTGTGATGGTGCGAGTAGCTCCATCGAGAGCCTTGCGGATCTCGCGCTCACGCTCCTCCCGGCCCAGAACTTTCGCATTGCGGAGCGCCTCGATGTAGGATTCCCCAGCACGCGGAATTCTTACGTCACCACTGGAAAGAATTCTGTGGCCGCGAGAAAGATTTCCGGCTTGAATCCCGTCGAACTCAAGTGGAATGACTTCGTCATCCAGCATCGCCAGCAGCCAGCGGACCGGGCGAACAAATCGCTCGCTGGTTTTGCGCCAATACATATTTTTGGGCCAGTAAATGGCCGCGATCTCTTTGGGAAGATTTTCAGCAAGAATTTCGGAAGCTGTGCGGCCTTTTTTGGTGATCCTGGCTGACAAGTAGTCGCCCTTTGGAGTAGTGACAGTTTCCAGTTGCGAGACGTCAACGCCGGCTTTTTTGGCGAAGGCAGTAGCCGCGGGGGTCAGCTGGCCGTCCTTGTACGCAATTTTCGTTGCGGGGCCAGTGAGTTGCTCGGCAGCATCGGGCTGAGCGGCAGAGATTCCGGAGACCATCAGCGCCAGGCGGCGCGGCGTATCGAAGCTGGCGATTTCGGAAACGGAGAGGCGCTCGCGGCTTAATAGGGTGCTAATGCGATCGCGGAGTTCTCGCGAGGCCGCATCGATCATGCGGGCCGGGATCTCTTCGCAACCGATTTCGAGTAGGAAGTATGCCATGCGCTTTTGTTGACTATAGAGTTCCTTCGACTGCGTCGAAATTTCACTTCGCGAAAGTTCCACTCTGCTCGGGTCGACATTCCGTCCAGTTAAGCTACGACCGGAGAAGGCCTCTCGCGATTCTTTTGCTTTTCATTTTTCGCCGCGACTTCGCCATCCTCGACTTCTTCCGCCGCGGCAGCGGTCTGCTGATCAACCCACGCTTTCGCGATTCCCACGGCCAGCGCCCGCACACGGGCGATCACACCTACTCGCTCCGTTACCGAAATCGCGCCACGCGCATCGAGGATGTTGAACAGATGCGAGCATTTCAGGCAAAGGTCGTACGCAGCCAGCAGCGGGAAGCGGGCGGGGTTCTCTGCCACACCGAAACCCGCGCCCAGGTTCTTGTTTATACCGTTAAAGTGCTCCAGCAGCGCCTTGCATTCCGTCTCATAAAGGTCGAAGTGCTTCCAGGTTTTTTCCACATCTGCGCTGTCGAAGTTATAGACGGAAAACTGCACCTCGTCAGCGAGCCTTACGTCTCCGTACTTCACCTCGCGGCCAGAGGTTTTTCCGTCGGGCGAGAGATTGCGCGACCAAACGATGTCGTAAATCGAATCCACATCCTGCAGAAACGCGGCGATGCGCTCGATGCCATAAGTCAGTTCAGCGGAGATCGGAAACAGGTCGATGCCGCCGCATTGCTGGAAATACGTGAACTGCGTGATTTCAAGTCCATCGAGCATTACCTGCCAACCCACTCCCCAGGCGCTTAGAGTGGGAGCCTCCCAGTTGTCCTCTTCGAACTTTAGGTCATGCTGGCGCAGGTCGATGCCGATCGCCCCCAGGGATTCGAGATACAACTCCTGCACATTATCCGGAGGAGGTTTCAGAATTACCTGCAGCTGCATGTGCTTGAACAGACGATTCGGATTTTCACCGTAACGCCCGTCAGCAGGGCGGCGGGAGGGCTGCACGTAGGCTACTTCGTACGGCTTGGGCCCGAGCACTCGGAGGAATGTTTCCGGGGCCATCGTGCCTGCGCCCACTTCCACATCGTAGGGCTGCTGCAAAACGCAACCGCGCTCCGCCCAGAAGGTCTGCAGCCGCAGGATGAGTTCCTGAAACGTCAACGGATTAATAGAAGATGGAGGCACAGGTCCTGGGAGAGCAAAATAATAATGTTCGATTGTAAATGAAGGTTGGGAACGCGTCAGCTAAGAGGGGATGGTCGCTTTTCAAGCGCACCGGATTTACGGCGTGATCTCAAATATAACGCCCTGGTTCGTGCTTCCGCCCTCGTCGGTTGTGCCAAAGACGTTTCCATTGGCATCGACGGCCACACTGCCGTAAATTAAGCCTCCGTCCAGGTTGCCTTGGAAGTCGTAGAGGTCGGTAAAAGTCCAATTGCCATCGCTCGGCGTCAGCTTGAATACTGAGCCGTGGCCGTATGTGCCATCGCTGTTCGTCGCGCCGTAAAGAATTCCACCGGGGCCGAAAGCGAGTTTGTTGTACGGGCCGCCAAAGGCGCCGGTAAAACTGTAGAGCGTAGTCAGAGTCCAGCTTTCGCCGGAAGGCGACAGTTCGTACACGGTGCCGCCGCCATTGGCCCCGCCAGAAAAAGTGCCACCGTACATATTGCCGGCCTTGTCTAAAATTACGCCGGCCACCGGATATTCGCCGTCGTTCAATCCCTGGAAGCTGTAGAGGACGCTCTCCGTCCAGCCGGAAGTGGAGTGCGACAGTTTGTAGATTGCGCCGACGCCTTCGTCGCCACCAAAAGAACTGGTGCCGTAAAGATTGCCGTCCGCATCCAGGGTCACGCCTGCCGCTGGACTGACCGCATCGCTGCCTCCCATGAAGCTGTAGATCACGCGCTCGGCTCCGGAAGGGTTGGCTTCGAAAACGGCGCCATTGCCTAATGTGCCGCCGAGGAGGGTGGTTCCATAGAAATTGCCTGCCGCATCAAATACCACGCCACCAGTGGGCTCCGCGCCGTCCGTCCCGTTGCCGAAATTGTGGACCACGGTTTCCTGTATGCCCTTTGCGGATGGCCCGACTCTAAAAGCAACCCCGAAGGTTCCACCGCTCTCGGTGGTTCCGTACACCGCGCCGTCGCGTATGGCCAGGGTGCCGAAGCCCGGCGTGAATCCCCCAAATTCGTAGTTGAAGCTGTACAACGAAGTGTATTTCCAGGAAGATCCGGCAGCCGGAGAAAGCACATAGACACTTCCGTCGTTGTATTTCCCACCCACATACGTGGTCCCGCAAAGATTTCCAGATCGATCGAGGACCGGTCCGCCATATGGATTCGCGCCGTCGCCGCCTTTGCCCGTGAAGTTGTGAATGACATTGTAGGTTTGCGACTCGGCTGGCCGGGAAAGACCGGTGAGAAATAAAACGCCGGCCATAAGAGCGAAAAACAAAGCAGGAGCGCGACGAACCAACGCAGAACCGTCAGCCTGATGTTGCAGCATTACCTGACACCCCCACGTGGTGGACGACTAGAGACCGGCACCGCTGGCCTTGATAAAACTTTTTGCCGTCAGAATTGGAGTGCGTAGGGTAGTCGACACGGGTGGGGAAATCAAGCGAAAAGCCGCGTCCAGAGCGCGGGTTCATCGGACGGATCAGCTTCATTCAGGCATGCGGGCGAACGGCCGGATCGGCTGTTAGTGGCTCGCAATCGTGGAAAGAATCATGCTGCTCACAGCAGACACCGTACTCGCCCAGGGAGTCGGACGACTTGGTAGGACGGTAAACAATTACTTGCCATATTATCTATTTTATCTATAATGGATAATATGAAGGTCGTTACCTCCACCGACGCACAGCAGCGCTTCGGAAGTGTGGCTGAATCCGCCCTGCGAGAACCCGTCCTCGTCCGCAAGCAGAATCGCGACTTTGTGGTCATCATGTCTGCGGAAGACTATCAGCGTATTCGCGCGGCCAATATTGCCGAACTCGAGCGGACGATGGACCGCATAGGCGCCGAAGCCACCGCAAATGGAATGACCGAGGAAATTCTCGCTGACATTCTGAAAGACTGATGCGAGCGGTTATCGATACTAACGTACTGATCAGTGCGGTCATATTTCCAAATTCCGTTCCACGGCAAGCTGTAGGAAAAACCTTGCACGACGGTGTTCTCCTATTTTCTGGACCTACAATTGATGAGCTGAGAAGGGTTATTTTCCGTTCGAAGCTTGATCGCTATGTCAGCCGCAAACAGCGATTACTCTTCCTTGCGCAACTCGATGCGGCGGCGGAATTTGTTTCCGTAATTCAAGTTGTCCGCGAATGCCGCGACCTGAAAGACGACAAGTTTCTGGAAGTCGCGGTGAATGGAAGGGCGGATGTGGTTGTTACCGGTGATGCCGATTTGCTGGCGATGAATCCGTGGCGGGGAATTTCCGTCCTCAATGCGGTATCGTTCTTGACAATCTGACCCGTGAAAATCACGCGAACAAGAACTCTTTCGTCCTTAGCTCCTTGATCCTATCCCGCAGCTTCGCGGCCTTCTCAAACTCAAACTGCTTCGCCGCCTCGCGCATGTCGCTCTCGAGTTTTACGATGTAGGCGTCCAGTTCTTCCTGCGACTTGAACTCCGGCACGCCCTCGGCCTCAGATGCAGCCAAGTCCGCGTAGTCGGCGGCGACAATCCCCGCCAAGGTCAT
>DASXEG010000054.1:0-130255 GCA_036490235.1 Candidatus Sulfotelmatobacter sp.
ACAGTAGGGAGCTAAGACTCGCGCTACGATGAGCACTGAGCGCGGCTTTGAAGTTCGATAAAGTACATTGCCCAGGGAGATGAAGTGACCACATCCAAGGAAAAATTCGAAACCAAAAAGCTGCCCATGATGCCCATCCGCGACGTGGTCATCTTCCCTTACATGATGACCCCGTTCGTGGTCGGTCGCGAGTCCAGCGTGCGGGCGCTGGAAGAGGCGCTGGCAGCCGACAAAAAGATTTTCCTGGCGACCCAGCACGACGCATCTATCGACGAACCCAAAGCCAACGAAATCTATCAGGTCGGCACGATTGTAAACATTGTTCAGAGCCTTAAACTTCCCGACGGCAACATTAAGGTTTTGGTCGAAGGTATTGAGCGTGGTCGCCTTCTCCAATCTACTGATACCGACGGTTACATGCAGGCCAATGTCCGTGTTGCACGCTACCCCGTCGAGATGAATGCCCAAATCGAAGCGGGTATGCAGCGCGTCACCACTTTGTTCGAGCAATACGTGAAGCTATGCCAGGCGCTTAACTACGAAACCATGATTTCGGCCGTCCGCATGGAAGATCCGGCCAAGCTTACCGACATTATCGCGGCGAACCTGCAACTTTCCATTGAAGAAAAACAGGAACTCCTCGAGATCTTCGATCCATCCGAACGCCTGAATCGCATTGCGGACGTTCTTGACGTAGAAATTGAAAAACTGAACGTCGATCGTACGATCCAATCGCGCGTAAAGCGCCAGATGGAAAAGGCGCAAAAAGAGTATTACCTCAACGAAAAGATCAAGGCTATTCAGAAGGAACTCGGCCGCGGAGAGAAGAGCGAGTTCGACGAGCTCAAGAAAAAAGTCGAAGCCGCCGGTATGCCGAAGGAAGTGAAAGACAAGGCGCTGCAGGAGCTAAAGAAACTGGAAGCCATGCCGCCGATGTCGGCGGAATCGACGGTGTCGCGCAACTATCTTGACTGGCTGCTGGCCGTACCGTGGAAAAAGCGGTCGAAAGAAATCCGCAATATCGCGCGCGCCGAAAAAGTTCTCAACGAAGATCATTACGGGCTTGAGAAGATCAAGGAACGCATCCTTGAATTTCTCGCTGTCCGGCAGCTGGTCAAAAATCCCAAGGGATCTATTCTTTGCTTCGTCGGGCCTCCGGGGGTCGGCAAAACTTCGCTCGGTATGTCGATCGCGAAAGCCACAGGACGCAAGTTTGTCCGCATGTCACTCGGCGGCGTGCGGGACGAAGCCGAGATTCGCGGTCACCGCCGAACCTATATTGGAGCCCTGCCCGGCCAGATTATCCAGATGATGAAAAAAGCCGGCACCAAGAACCCGGTCTTCATGCTCGATGAAGTCGACAAAATGTCGATGGACTTCCGCGGTGACCCATCTGCGGCTCTGCTCGAAGTGCTCGATCCCGAACAGAATTTCATGTTCGTCGACCACTATCTCGACGTTGAATACGACCTTTCGCAGGTCTTCTTCGTTGCGACTGCGAACGTCATGCACACGATTCCTCCGGCCCTCCAGGACCGCATGGAAGTGTTGCGCCTGCACGGCTACACCGAGCAAGAAAAAGTCGAGATTGCCAAGCAGTTCCTGGTAAAGAAGCAGATGGCGCAGGCGGGGTTATCGGAGAAGAATGTCAAGTTCTCCGACGATGCCATTACCACCCTCATCCGCTCCTACACGCGCGAAGCCGGCGTACGCAATTTGGAGCGCGAAATCGGCAACGTCTGTCGCAAAGTTGCGCGCAAAGTCGTAAAAGAGGGCGCAAGTTATACCGTTAACGTCACGGGCGAAAATGTCACCGAATTCCTCGGCGTCATCAAGTTCCGCGACACACTCGCGCACGAAAAGAGCGAAGTCGGCTTGGTTACCGGCCTCGCATGGACCGAAGTCGGGGGCTCGATCTTGAGCACAGAGGCCACGGTAGTCGACGGCAAAGGCAAACTAACCCTTACCGGCAAACTCGGCGACGTGATGCAGGAGTCGGCACAGGCGGCGATGTCTTATGTCCGCTCGCGCGCCCATCGGCTTGGCTTGAACCGCGATTTCTATCGCAATCTCGACCTCCACGTGCACGTGCCTGAAGGCGCGATTCCGAAAGACGGACCATCCGCGGGAATTACGATCGCAACCGCAATTTCAAGTGCGCTCAGCAAAATCCCTGTGCGCCGCGATCTTGCCATGACCGGCGAGATTACTCTGCGCGGAAAAGTTCTTCCCATTGGCGGATTGAAAGAAAAACTGCTCGCTGCCCATCGCGCGGGCCTATTCGAAGTCATTCTGCCGCGCGACAACGAAAAAGATTTAGCCGAAGTTCCGGAAAATCTGCGCACCGCTATGAAGATGCATTTCGTCGATACCATGGATCAAGTGCTGCAGATTGCGCTGGAAGGTCCTCTGCCCACCATCGGTGAAGAAGTATCCACGCAAACGCTCGCACCGCCGCCGCTCACTTCAGGCACGGGTGACAGCCCGACGGCGCATCAGTAGTTGTCTTCAGGACTTTTGAAAGACGCGGTGGGCGGCCAGGCTGAAAACATTTATTGACTCGAAGCGGTTTCGCCAGCTGTGATACCTCTTCCGCTTGCCAATCTTTCCCACTCATTGCACACTGAAGTATGAGGGTCATGGCTCGATTCCTGGCGTCCGCAACCGATGCCGCCCAATTTCCCCCTCCGAGCTTGCCCGAAATCGCCTTTCTCGGCCGCTCTAACGTGGGCAAGTCCAGCGTCATAAACTCGCTTGTGGGCACTAAACTCGCCCGCACCAGTTCAACGCCCGGCCGGACACGCGCGATCAATTTTTTTGAAGTCCGATGGGCAGGAAAGCCGCGTCCCGAAGTCATCTTCGCCGATCTCCCGGGTTACGGTTACGCCAAAATCTCCCGCGAGATCTCCCAGGAGTGGCCAACATTCATCGAACCTTATCTCAATTATCGTCCGAGCTTGGCTTTGTGCATCGTCTTGGTCGATGCAAATGTTCCTCCGCAAGAGAGTGACCGTCTCCTGCTGGACTTCCTTAACGCCTCAGGGCGGAACTTTCTTGTGATCGCTACGAAGGCTGACCGCCTCTCAAACAATCAACTCAACAACGCGCTCAAAACCTTAATCGAAGCCTATCCTGCCGTCTCTGTGGTTCCCTTCTCGGCAAAAACAGGGCTGGGGCGCGACCAAGTCTGGAGCCGGATTCGTCACTGCATCGCGGAATTTTCTGCCAACGTGTTTCAATCCTGAACAGTTCCCATTCTTGGACCGGGCTGCAGCCCTTCGTATTATCGGTCTCGCTCCATTCAAGACCATGCGGCCGCAGGGTCCGCTAGAGTGAATCCAGTTACTCTGGCACAGCGAGGGGATCACTAAAGCACAGCCAGATTAAGAATCGCTGTATGCCTGAAGACAAAACAGCGGGCGCTTCGTATTTAGCTGCCTTAAAACAAATCGGCGCCGCCACCGGCGTGGCGCCAGCCCGCGTTCCACCGAGCCTCGGCAATGATGGACGGGCGCTTTCTGACTCGCGCCCTGCCGAAAAACGCCGCAGCCCGCGCTACCGCTGCCAGGGCAGCGCTAACTTGCGGGAAATCGGCACCGCTGTAGCGACCTGGGCTACTTTCACTGACGTTAGCTTACACGGCTGTTACGTCGAAGCGATGTCAGCCTTCCGTGTCGGCGCTGAGTTAGGAGTTGTTATCGAGGTCAATGGTTATCGGGTAGAGTGTCGCGGCACCGTTCAGGTCGTTTATCCCGGCTTGGGCATGGGAATATCCTTTACAAAGATGTCTGATGCGAATCGCGAGAGGTTACGCGAGCTTGTGCGGTCACTATCGCAATCTTCCGTCATTCTTGGGGCGCACGTAATGTCGGGCCGCGGCTCCACTCCCGCGCTCGAAACTTCGCCTCAAGTCAAAGACCCCTCGGCTGCCCTGCGGGCGATTTCTGAATTCTTCGAGCAGCGTCATATGCTGGATCGGGATGAATTCTTTCGCATCCTGCGAAAAAGTCAGCGTTAAAACCTCGCCTACCTTTCCCGCCTGACTAACTAAACTTTCGTGACCTCATCCCGTACTCCGTCTCCCCGGACGAAAGATCATTCGCTATGATGAGTGAGCATGGCTCTTTTTCTGATCACCGGTATCGGTGGTTTTATTGGCTCATCCATCGCGCGCGAACTTCTAAAGCGCGGCGAACGTGTTCGCGGAGTCGACAATTTTTCCACGGGCAAGCGCGAAAATCTCGCGGAGATTCTCCGCAATATCGAATTCTCCGAAGCTGACATTCTCGATCTAGACGCCCTGAATCGGGCATTCGCGGGCGTGGATTACGTTTTCCACGAAGCCGCTATCCCCTCTGTGCCTAAGTCCGTGCTCGATCCGATCGGCAGCAATCGCGCAAATATCGACGGCACGGTGAATGTGCTGGTTGCGGCCCGCGATGCCAAGGTGAAGCGGGTCGTATATGCAGCGTCGTCCTCGGCTTATGGCGACACTCCAACCTTGCCGAAGCACGAAGGCATGATCCCGGATCCAATCTCGCCCTATGCGGTAGCCAAGCTCGCCGGCGAACATTACATGACTTCGTTCTACCGTTGCTACGGCCTTGAAACTGTGGCGCTACGCTACTTCAATGTTTTTGGGCCGCGCCAGGATCCATCCTCCCCCTACTCCGGCGTGCTGGCCAAGTTCATTATGCAGATGCTGAACAATCAGCAACCTACGATCTTCGGTGACGGCGAGCAAAGCCGTGATTTCACTTACATCGACAACGTAGTGCAAGCCAATCTGCTGGCGTGCTCGGCGCCTGCGGCCCAGGCTGCGGGTAAGATGTTCAATGTCGCCACAGGGCAGCGGGTGACGCTGCATGAGACGTTCAAACTTCTTCAAAGCCTCACCGGCTACTCAGGAAAGCCCGTCCACGGGCCGGAACGCGGAGGCGACATCAAACATTCGCTCGCCGATATCGCCCGCGCGGAAAAACATCTCGGCTATAAGCCCACAGTCGATTTCGAAACGGGCCTCAAGCGAACCGTCGATTGGTATCGCGTGGCAAGTCGGTAGCCTGCGTTACGTTAGTGATCTACGTCTGACTTACTGTCGTGGGTAGAGTGAGCGCATGACACTTTCATCGATGGTAGTTTCCCGTGACTGGCAGGAAATCAGCGTTCTCGAGTGCATTCTCGGCAGCCTCCACATGGATGTCTCGGTTGAAAGTGAACCGCAGCGGGCTCTGGCGCGAATCACGAAATCCAAAATTGATGCGCTCATCGTCGATTGCGACCTGAACGGCTCCGGCCAGCTTTTCCGGGAGTTGCGTCAGGGCATGCCGCGCGTCACCACGGTGCCGCTGGTAATCATGGGCCGGCCGCAGGACCCTCGTCCAATTGAATCAACGGGCGCCATGTTCGCGTTTGATAAGCCGATCTCTGTGGAGCAGGCCGTGCGCACGCTTTCTGCCGCGCGCAACATGATCCTCGACGGACGCCTGCGTTATCACCGCGCCGGAGTAGAAGTGCCAGTCACTCTCAAAGGACGAAAGCAAAAAACTTTCGGAGCCCAACTCATCAATCTGAGCCAGGGTGGCGTGCAGGTGCGCGTCGACCAAGGATTCGATCCCGCCGATCTGCGATGCGCGTCTTTCGATCTGCCAGGAACAGACTGCGAGGTTAGGGCCGACGTGGAAGTGGCCTGGTCTGACAAACGTGGAAATATGGGAATTCGCTTCGTGAAGATTGCGGAGCCCGTGCAGAATTCTCTTCGGCTTTGGCTGGCTCAGCAATATTTCGCAAACTAGTTCGGCAAGAGTTCGCTGTTGTGAATAGATCAACTCTTACCGGAATCGCATCGCCTCGTCCACTTCATCTTTCTGAGGGCTCGTACTTCGTGTCAGACGATCCCCGAGAGTCCCGCCTCCAAACATACCGAATAAGCCGCGATATACCAGCAGAATAAAGATCCCTACTGTCAACACCGAGCCCGTGGTCAGTGGCCACGACGGCAATTCGTGCGCAATGGAAAGAAAGATCAAAATAAATAAAAGCAAAGCTACTAGCACAAGCAGTGAGTCGACCGCCCAGGCAACGCTTCTCGGCGAAAGCGGTCGGGAAAGCCAGTTCAACGGAGCGGCTGATTCTGTCCCCAATGGATTTCTTCGGGCCGGCTGCGCTTGCGTGCCCGCGAGGTTCGTCTCCAGCCGGATCGGCTCGCGAGCGGTCGAAGATAGCGTAAGGCCGTCGTGATCCCCCACATCCTCTTCGCCTGAAACCGAATGTGCGGACGGCCCAAAATTCAACAGACCGTTGTCACTCTGCCGTTGTGCGAGGTCGATAAGATTCGAAAATATCCATTCATCGATCTGGCGGGAGACGCGGGCGGGGAGATCTACAAACGCAATCCCGCAGAAATTGGAAGAGTCGGTCCAGACCACTTGTCCGTGTGCATCCACGTTCAGCCGCGGAGAGCGGAAAGTGATGCGCAAATGCACGCGCTGTTGCGGTTGTACGGGTAATATCGCCTGCACCCCCAGCCCTGTGCTGCTGAGATTGCGTACGATGCCGGTATTGCCATCCAGCGTGACCTGGGTCAGGCTGCGAAGCTCATGCCGATGATAGGCGCGCGCCTGCCGTGCGGGAAAGGGTACGACCTGCATATGCTCCGCCAGACATTTCTCGAACGAAGCCAGTCGGCTGGATTTTAGCCTTCCAGCACGCTCACAGGCAGTGATTCAATTGATTCCTGAGGAGTCTCCAATCCGGGTTCCCCATCCTGTCGCCCTGAGAATTCATTTCGTATGAATAAAAAAACATCCGATCCCCGACCTGCAGAATCAATTGGCCAAGCAACGGTTCCGTTGGAGGGCTCCCATGAGATTGAAGAGCTTTCTGCTCGATGACTGGCTCGATCAACACGAACACGGCATAGAATTCAACCTGGCTTCCAGCACCGGGCCGGCCTGGACCGTCAATGAGATTCTCGCGCTCGCCGATGATGACACGCGTTATCGCTTCCTGAACCACAAGCTTGTCTATGGTCGTCCCGCCGGGTCTGACACGCTGCGCGAGGCGATTGCTGAAATGCAGAGCGTTCCGGTAGAGGCCGTGCAAATCGTGACCGGCGCCTCCGAGGCGCTGGTTGCACTGATGTGGCTGGCGGCCGAACCGGGAGCCAATGTGATCGTCCCGCTGCCCGGATTTACTACTTTTTCGGCGCTCCCGGAATCTCTCGGCTTGGAGACCCGCTTCTATCACGTGCGGCGCGAGAACGATTTTCGCATCGACCCTGATGAGATCAAACGGCTTGCCGACTCGAAAACCAAACTCATTCTGGTCAACAGTCCGCACAATCCCACGGGCTCGACAACCAGTGACGACGAAATGCAAGCCCTGCACGATTTCTCTGCCGATCACGGCATCCAATTGGTGTGCGACGAGGTTTACCACCCCATTTACCATAGGCGGCAAAGCCAGTCGGCGGCTCGTCTGCCGCATGCGACCGTGATTGCTGACCTGTCAAAGGCATTCTCGATTGCGGGTGTGCGCACTGGATGGATGATCGAGCACGATGCCAGACGCTGCCAGCAATACTGGACCGCGCGCGCGTACTTTTCAATCTGCAACACCACGACCGGTGAGATTCTTTCGGAAATCGCGATCCGCAAACGCGATGTTGTGCTGGGCAAGGCGCAGGAAACCGCCTCCAAGAATCTAAAGCTACTCGAGCGCTTCATGGCGGGGCATCAGGATATACTCGGCTGGATTCCGCCTCAAGGCGGCATGACCGCGTTTCCGTGGTTGCTAAGCGGAGAGAACACGCGTCAATTCTGCGAGGCCGCTGCGGGGCAGGGGATTTTACTGGCGCCCGGCGATTGCTTCGATGTGCCATTGCATTTCCGCCTGGGCTTTGCCGCTGCTGGCAGTGATTTCCCCAAAGCGCTCGACCGCTTCGGTACATTCGTAAAGAGCTGGTCGACTCAGGCGGTCACAGCGTAACTGTGCCGCCTTTGCCTTTTCGTCTGGGTGAAGTATCTCGGAGCGGCTGAGCGGACGCGATCTGAATTTTCGCCACTTCAAAAACAATCACGGTGGCGTAGGTGACTGCAATCCAGACGCACACCGCCTCAATCGGCAGTCCAGCCCACGCGCCGATAAACAGGCCGAGCATCTCCCGGTGCTGGTAGTTCCACCAGTTGTAAGGCACTGCAACAGTAGCCTCCCACAGTAGGCTAACCAGCAGCATGAAAAAGAAGGTGAGGCTGAAAGCGCGCCAGTTAATGAATCGTTTCGCAACCGGAAAGAAACTCACAGCGGGAGTCAATCCCCCGACGACAAGCAAAGTGAAGTAGCCAGGAAAGCCAGCCCGATCGGCAGGCAGCGCAAAGTATTTCTTGTAGGCGCATGCCGCAGCGACCAGAATCACCGCCAGGATCAGCGATGTTGGATGAAACTGAAGCAGACGGTTCATCTTTCGTGCTTCAGCCGGATAGTCCGGCACACTGTAAGCTGCCAGCCAAAACTCGCCCAGCCAGATGTAGAGCAGCAAAATAACGAGAAAACCTGTCAGATAAAAAACGTATTCCTCCACAGGAACCCAAGGGCCAAGCGCAGGCGCGGAAATATGCAGCGTGGCGCCGAGATTGGGATAGCAGAAGAACCATTGCGCAAAGACAAAATCTAGCAGGAATCCGAGCGGCACTAGAATGCCGAGCGTCCTAAGAAAAGCCCGTTGAGGGATATGCAATCCCTCGCTCGGGAGGAACCATCCGCCGATAATCACGATCGGGACAATGAACAGCAGCAAGCTCCATGTGTAACCGTGAGGCGTAGCGTTCTGGTTAACGGGAATCGAGGGACCCGGGATGCGAACCGTGTGCAATGTGATCGCGGCAGGTACAGCGAGCATTGCCAGCATCGCAATTACGATCATGGCGCAAACCGCTGGGCTGGGCAGTCCGTGAGCACGTGGTTCAGGCATGAGCTCCTCCCGCAACGGGCAGAGATGAGTGAAACCCATTAATTCGAAATGACAGAGATTCTACGCCGACTCTAAATCGCAGACTCGTAAATCCGGTCACGCTCAATCTCAATAGCACCGCTTACTAAAGACCATGGCCGAGAGAGCATGTACCGCCAATTGCAACCTGAGGAAAACCCCATTAACTTAAAAGATAAGCCCTTTCAAAGCCGCCCCTTTTATTGCGCGGCAACCGGGCGAGTGCGGCTGCTACTCAAAAGGGTAATTGACAATGGTTCGGCTGGATGGCCAAACTCGCGAGGCGGAAAGCGACTGGCCCAGCGTCATGGCGACCAATCCTTCAAAACCCGTCGTCGATCTCGGTTCCGATCTGGCCAAGCCCACCGTCTGGCCGCATGCCCTGGGCGCCAATGCAGCCGGCACCAGTTCGACTCAGCTCTCTGCGGATCGCCTTGTGGCTCCACAGTATCTCCGTCCAGCGGGAGGCGACGCGTTACAGGCTCTTCTCGCCTTTTCCGCCCTTCATCAGCAAGTACGCCAACGGCGAGCTTTGTCTGCCCGACTAATGGGCTTCGAAGTCATCATTAATCCTCGCGAGTTCGAATCGCAGGAGCAGTTCGTCCTCGATGAAGTGTTGCAGATGGTCGCCGAGCGCGCCATTGCGATCACCGGAGCCGACGGACTTGGCATCGCCCTCGCAGAAAACAACGAAATCGTCCTTCGCGCCTCTGCCGGCGCAATTAAGCCCGACGTTGGCGCCCGCATCCAGCGCGATTCGGCATTCACGGGTGCATGCTTTCGCACCGCGCAGGTAATCCGCTGCGATGATACGGAAACCGACGATCGTGTCAATCTCGATGCGTGCAGGAAACTGGGCGCTCGATCCATGGTTGCGGTGCCGCTCTGCGGCCGCCGCCGCGTGATCGGAATTCTGGAAGCATTCTCCGATGAACCGTTCGGCTTCAACGACACCGATGTCACCAGTCTGGAGCTGCTGGCTGAGCTGATCCTGGCAGCGCTCAAGCCCGAAGACGAAGACCGCTTCGCACTATCGGCGGAAGTGGCGGAAGCGGAACTCTGCCCCGAAGCGGTCGTCGTGCACGAGCCCGAATTTCCCCAGCAAGGTTCCGCAGTCCCTCCAATTGCGCCGCAAATAAGAAAAGCTGTCGAGCCACAAGGAAAGGTCCCGGAAGCGGCATACGCAGCCAGCGAGCCATTAAGTACCAAGGCACCGAGTGAGCTTCCGATTACCGAGACGACGCTAGCAGTTGTGGAACCTGAGACTAGGGAAAACCTCGCCATCCTAACTGCCGTAGCAGACGAACTTCCAGCTCAGCCTGTAGAGAATCGTCATCCCGGTGCAGTTCTGATTCTGGTTCTGATCGTAGTTTGCGCGCTATTAGGAGGGGGCATCTGGTGGAAGCTGAAGAACGCTCAGCTTGGCGAGGTAATGATCAAGCCAGAGCCGAAGATGGCAGCACCTCATGCCGCGAGCAAGCCTCCAGCTCCAACTCCCGCAACCTCGGTTCCTGCGCCGAGCACCGGACTCGACGGCCAGGTGAACGCTAACACCCCTTCTGCGGCGACTGCAGATAGAGATGCAGACTCCGATCAAACGGCATCCAATCCATCGCGCCTGGCGCGCATCACCGGCATTCGTCACTGGTCGTCGGCGGATTCGAGCACCGTAGTCCTCGACCTCGAAGATCAAGTTCAATACGAGGCCCATCGTCTCGCAAATCCCGATCGCATCTACTTCGACCTTCACGACACAGCGCTCGCGCCTGAGATCGACGGCAAGACAATCGACATCAACGATCCATTGCTCTCGCGGGTTCGCATCGCGCAGCCAACTCCCGGCCTGACTCGTGTAGTCCTCGAAACCAAAGGCAATTCGAATTATTCCGTAAGTCTGGAGCCGAATCCTTACCGTCTCGTCGTGCAAGTGCGCATGCCGGGAGCCGATCCGAAAGCGCAGATCAATCTTTTCCCCGGGATGGAGACGGAGCGGCAGAAGATGGCGATCGTTATTCCGCCACCGGCGAAAGAAGATTTGCAACTGCGCGCGCACGTGCCGAAGATGCGCATCGTTGTAGATGCGGGCCACGGCGGATGGGATTTAGGAACGGTCGGCCGCCATGGATTGCTCGAGAAAGACCTCGTTCTCGAAATTGCGCAACGGCTCGGAAAGTTGTTGCAGAGCCGTCTCGGCGCGAATGTCATTCTCACCCGCAGCGACGACACCTACATTCCGCTCGACGAACGAGCCGGCATGGCGAATCAATCGCAGGCTGATTTATTTGTCTCCGTGCACGCCAATTACAGCGACCTGCCTTCGGCGCGCGGCGTGGAAACCTATTACACCAATTTCTTCTCTTCGCCTACCGCGAAAGATATTGAAACGCGTGACAACACCGCCGGCGCCAAAGCAGCAGTGGCAAATGTGGCGCTCTCTGCCGCCGACCTGCACGAGCGCATCGAGCAATCGAGGAGGCTCGCGGCCAGTGTGCAGCGGTCGCTTTACGGAACGCTCTCGGCGGATAATCCCGGCCTGCGCGACCGCGGCGTGAAAGAAGCCTCTTACGTAGTCCTCACCGAAACTGCCATGCCGGGAATTCTGGCGGAAGTTTCATTCGTGTCGAGTCCCACCGACGAGCAAAAATTACGCTCCGACGGCTATCGCGAACAGATCGCCGAGGCGCTCTATCGCGGCATCGCCCGATACGCAGCGAACACGCATCCGGTGAAATTGGCCAGCGCCGGGAAGTAGATACTCTTCTTATCATCGTGGTTGCGAAATACACCGCCAGTATCCACTCCACGGTGACGTGTATGCCCCTGAGATGGCTCCCGGATGGTCCTACCTCAGTTCGCACCACCACAGTGTGCAGGGACGTCACCCGCCCATTTACGCGTTACCACGAAGGCTAATGCTGGAATTCTTTTTCGCAACCGTCACCGCAAGCAGCACTACATCGGGTTATCATCGAGCAATCCCCCGTCGCTTCTTCGGTCTTTCCCCTATCGCTCGATAGTATTCGCGCCAAAAACCAGGCTTGACAGGCGGCAAACCTGTTAAGATGATCGCCGATTCCGTTGTCCCCCTGCACTCCCCATCACTCTCAGGAAAGGTAGAAACAACTTTGCCCACAAGATTTGTCTTCCTCCTTGCCATAGCTGCGCTCGTACTCTGCGGTTTGTCCCCAGCGCAGACGTTGAAAAACCTAAAACATCAACCGCCCGATGGAGCTGGTATTGGATTCGTGCTCACCGATGGCACGGTGCTTTTTCAAGGCAACGGTCTTTCGGATTGGTACATTCTGACGCCCGACATCACCGGCAGTTACTTGAACGGAACATGGAAGAAAGTTGGCAGCCTGCCTTCGGGTTATGAACCCGATGCGTTCGCCTCTGCTGTGCTCGCCGATGGGCGCGTGGTCATCGCGGGCGGCGAATACAACTTCAACGTTTTCACACTCACCAATCTGTGCGCAATTTACGACCCGGCCGCGAAAACGTGGACTAATCTCGCTCCGCCCACCTTCTTCCCGTATATCGGCGATTCGCCTTCCGTTGTTCTTCCCAATGGCCGTTTCCTGTTGGGAGACAAGCTCACAAAGGGGATGGCTGTCCTCGATCCAAAAACTCTTACCTGGACGCGCGTAAGTTCGACGGGGAAGAGCGACTTCAATGCCGAAGAGGGTTGGACCCTGATGCCCGATGGCACCGTGCTCACTGCCGACGTGAAACACGCTCCGAATTCGGAGCGCTATCTAACAGGTAAAGGAGAGTGGATCAGTGACGGCAGCACCATCGTCGATCTGCATTCGCCCTCGCCGTTCGGATGCCTGCAATACGGCCCGGGAGGAACGCTATGCTACTACCCACCTGGAGAAATCGGTCCGGCCATTTTGCGCCCTGACGGCACGGTTTACGCGACCGGATCGACGCCAGCAGATTCCAACACTGCGCACACCGCAATCTACACACCGGGTGCGAACTCAGGCGAACCCGGCTTGTGGGCAGTTGGTCCTGATTTTCCACCGGGAGACGAAGCTGGAGATTCGTTCGCAGCGCTGCTGACTAACGGCAACGTGCTGGTGGAAGGCATTTCGGGCCGCTTGTACGAGTTCGATGGGGTGAACCTTACACCCGGTCCGTTTGGTTTCGGCAGTCTGTTTAACCTGCCGACGGGCGAGGTGATCGTCGCTGGCTCCCAACTGTACACTTCGACCGGAACTTACCAGCCGGAGTGGGCGCCCACCATCAAGAAAGTTCCATCCACGGTAACGCCGGGAGCTACGTACCAAATCTTTGGAACACAGTTCAACGGCCTCTCGCAGGCCGCCGCTTTCGGAGATGAATACGAAACCGCTACCAACTATCCGCTGGTGCGAATCACCAATACGGCGACCGGGCATGTGTTCTATGCGAAGACGCACGATCACAGCACAATGGCAGTGGCTACGGGCAACAAGTTGGTTTCCACCAACTTTGACGTTTCCACCGCGACTGAAACCGGCCCCAGCACGATCGAAGTTGTTGCCAATGGCATTCCATCGGAGCCGGTGGACATCACCGTGAACTAACGAAGTTGAGGGTGTCAGTTCAGGCGCGCGGCACTTTCGGTTTCGGCAGGGGAACCGCTAGTGCTGCGCATCTGACCTCAACGTTTTCGCAGGCTATTTCTATGAAAAAAATCTCTGGACTTTTACTCTTCATCTTCTTTTTCACGACCGCTTCCCTTGCGCAGCAAACTTGCCCTGTACGGCCGGCTCCGGGAAGCGTCGTTTCCGACCCCGTCGTATTAGCCAGCGCGAACGGCGCGCTCACGCTAAACCTCACCATGGTTAATTCACTGGATGCTTCGGGAATCATGGAGTACTGCTACCTCTATGGCGACGGCAGTACTGAAGCTCCGACAATGATGGTGAATCCCGGCGACACGCTGACAATCAATCTTACAAATCACCTCACCAGCGGCGCGCCTATCGACATGACGCCCGAGTTGCACATGAGCATGATAGCCGCAACCAGCGGGTCGGGGCCCTGCCTGGGTAGCAACATGACTTCGACTTCCACCAATATTCATTTTCACGGCCTGAATATTCCTCCGATCTGCCATCAGGACGACGTGATCCGCACCAGCATTCCGGCAAATTCACCGCCGTTCCAATACAAAATTCAAATCCCAGCCAACGAGCCTCCCGGACTCTACTGGTACCATCCCCATGCACACGGTTACACGAAGACGCAGGTCATCGGCGGAGCATCCGGCGCCTTGATTGTGGGAGGAGAGGAACATTTCGCGCCCGAAATCGCTGGCCTTCCGCAACGCGTATTCGTAATCCGCCAGCAACTAACGCCTGCTGGGACCGATGAGAGTTCCATTCTCTCCGTCAACTTCGTGCCGTTTCACGAAAATCTCTATGCGCGCATTCTCACCAGGCCCAGCGAAAAGGAGCTCTGGCGTATCCTGAACTCCAGTTCCACGCAATTTCTCCAATTGCAGTTGTTAAATCAGGGCGTGCCCACCAATTTCGATATCGTGGGCTTGGACGGGGTCCCGCTGGTGGGAACTCGCGTCGCGAATGTAGTCGTGATTCCTCCCGCGGGGCGCGCCGACATCGTAATGCAAGGGCCGCCGCAAAACGGCTTATATCAGTTTTTCAATGCGGGTTACGATACCGGGCCGATCGGCGATCCAAATCCTGCTGTTCTCTTAGCTGATGTGGTTCCCAGCGACAATGCGGAAACCTCTACGCACGTGCCGGCCGTTTCACCGGCCATAGCCTTGAAGCCTGAAATACCGCGCCGCTTTGCAGGCCTCGCCGAGGCGCAACCGACTACGCAACGCAGGCTTTATTTTTCGGAAAATACCGCGGGCACCAAATTTTTCATCACTGTCGACGGCCAGACTCCGCGCCTGTACGACCCCACCGAGCCTCCCGCCATCATCACGCAAGAGGGGGCGATCGAAGATTGGACACTCGAAAATCATACCCAGGAGGTCCACGCCTTCCATCTTCATCAATTGCACTTTGTCGTATTGGAGATCAACGGCGAGCCCACGCATGATCCTTCAGTCCGCGACACCATTGTGATTCCCTACTGGGACGGCCAGGGCCCATACACCAGCGTGAAGGTTCGCATCGACTTTCGCGATCCGGAAACCGTGGGCACGTTCTTATACCACTGCCACATTCTTGACCATGAGGATGGCGGCATGATGGCGAAGATCGAGGTCAAGCCCGCGAATTGATAGATTCATCGGCGCCATCCGCTTCGTGGGCTCAGGTTTCTTCCTGTTTATTTTCCCGGGACTGAGCTTCCGGTGTATTGCCTCCATGCCCGCCGCCGGTGGACGAGGCGTTTGTACCTCCACTTCGGCCTTGTTCGCTCGGCGAACCGCCGAGTGGCGTCCTCACTGGGTTTCTTGATTCCGCTCAATTGCCTGCTAGCGCTTCTCCGTATTTCTGCAGCCACTTCAGTTCTTCCCGGACTTTGATTTTTCCATGCCAGGGATTTTTGTCGAGCGAGTGCCCCTCACCAGGAAAGATTAGCAAAGCGTTCGGAATGCCAAGCGAGTAGAGCGCGTGCTCGAGCAAATAATCTTCCAGCACGGCAACGCGAATGTCGTCGGCGCCGCCGACCATGTGCGTGGGCGTACGGACTTTGTCGATTTGGAAGATGGCGGCTTCGTCGTGATAGCGCTGCGGGGCTTCCCAGGGGCGTCCGCCGAGGAAGTAGGCGTCGTCCATGGTGGTGTCGTCGTTGCCCCAGTTGCCGATGTGCTCGACTGCGCCGGCTCCGGTTACAGCGGCTTTCCAGCGCGTGGATTGCGTGATGAGCCAGTTGGTCATGTAGCCGCCGTAGCTGTAGCCGCCGACTGTTAGGCGGTTGGGGTCGGCGATGCCGTCTTTAACTAGGGCATCGACGCCTTCGAGGATGTCTTTGCCGGGGCGCGAGACGATTTGCGGAACGATTTGCATGAGGAATTTGTCGCCGTATCCGGTTGAGCCGCGATAATTGGGCTCGAAGACAAGCCATCCGTTGGTCGCGGCGAGCGCCGCCCATTGATACCAGTCGGCTTCGAAGTGATTGCCGTCGGCGTCGGCGGGGCCTCCGTGGATGAAGGTGAACATGGGCAGATTCTTCTGCTCGAATTTTCCCGGAGGGTAGATCAACATGCCTTCGACGGTGGTGCCGTCGTCGGCTTTCCAGAGGTAGGGTTTTCCTTGGGGGAGATCTCTATCGGCGAGAACGCCATTGAGATTGGTGATGGGCTTGGCTTCGGCAAGTTTGTCGGAACTTTCGGCGAGGTAAACTTCAGTTGGTTTTTGTAGCGTCGAATAAATGAAAGCCACGCGGGGCGAGTGCTGGGTGGTGGAGATGAGTTCGTAGGTGCCCGGCCAAGAGTTTAGCTTGTGCAGGGAGTCGCTCGGCCTGTTCACCGTATACATAGGAATTTCAGTGCCGAGGCGGCCTGCGGTGAGAATCGTATTGGATGCTACCGCATAGTGAGTGATTTCACCGTTGAAGTCCTTACTCCATTGTTCCACTGCGCCCGTCTCCGAGTCGACCCAATACAAATGCGGCTGAAGATCGCGATACGGACCGGTGACATCGCCGACTTCGACTTCAAAAAAAATGTGGCGGCTGTCGTTGGCCCAGCGGGGGTGGGCTTCTACTGCTTGGTTATGGGTTAGGCGGCGAGGGGTGGCGGGCTTGATCCCGCTGCTTCCGCTCGCCGGCGGGGACGCCAGCACGACTACGTAGAATTCGACGTCTTCGACTTTTTCCTGGCGCTGGTTTATTGCGTTCGAAAGAATAGCGAGTCTTACGCCGTCGGGTGAGGTCACCATTTCATCGACGCGCAGCGGCAGGCTCGCGACCTCGCGAGCGCCAAGAGTTGCATCGGGTTGTTTCTCGTCGTCTTTCTTTTCCTCTTTGTTGCCGGACGTTTCTGAGGCGGCCAGGTTGCGCGAGAGAGCAGATTCTATGCTGAGAGCGAAGATTGTGTCGCCGCGCTCGGCAGTGCGATATTGGACCACATCTTTCCACTGTTTCTTGTAGTCATCTTTTTGAGTCTTCGTCCAGGGCTGGCGGGTAGCGAAATAGATTGTGCGTGAATCGGCGGACCAGGAGAAGGAGTGCACTTCCTCCTCGCCTTCGGTCAACTGAATTGCTTCGCCGCCGCTGGGTGAGATCACGTAGACCTGCGCGGTGCCTTCTTTGCCCTTATCGTCGTCTTCGTTGCCGGACGAATCGGAATCTTTTTCCGCAGCCGGCTTGCGCTCGGAGAGAAAGGCGATCCAGCGGCCGTCGGGAGACCACTTAGGTTCGCTGTCGTGGCCGGACTGGGTCAGTTGGATCAGAGAGCCGCCATCCCCCTTGATGCGATAGAGCCAGAGATCTTTGCGGAAAATTTGCTGATCCCAATCGGCGCGTTCGGTGCCTACTACTACATTCTCCCCGTCGGGAGAAAGCTCGACAGATGTGTAGCCGACCGAATTGAAAAAATCGTCGAGCGTGAGCTTGGGTTTGGAGTCAGCGAACGATGGAAGCGCGACAGCCAGGAGAAGGAGAAGACGAGTTAGTGTTTTCATAGGCTTGATGCGAAGTAGGGTTATACAACTTTGGGTTTGGCTTCGGCAACTTTAGAGCTGAAAATCTTTAACGAAGAGGTCACGGAGGATCACAGGGTAAAAGCTTTATTGGGCGGGCTCAGAGTTTTTCAGGGCGTCGTCGAGAGGCTGGCCTACGTGGGTTGTGCCCGTTACCACACGCCAGCCGTCGTCGTATAGGCGAAACGCGGCGTAGGAACGATAACGTGCGTCGCCCGGATAAAGCGCCGCTCCCACTTCATTCATCGGCTCCCAGTGCCAGGTGAACTCCACCGTGGCGAAGTAACCTTGTTTGGAGATTCCGCTCACTGCGATTAGTTCTCTTTTGGCAGCGGGAATGGTAAAGAACTGTTTTTCTGCCTCGCTGGCAGACACGACGCCTTGCAGCACTTCAACGCCAGATGGCGTTAACGTAACTTCGACGCACGGAGATTCCATTCCCGGTGGACATGTGGCTTTGCTGGAAGAAATCCATCCGTGATGTTGCAATGCCAGATACTCGGGCGACAGGAAGTCTTTATTTGACATGACGCCGATGTGGAGTTCGATATTTTGTGGAGAATGGAAGGGGCCGGAGCCAGCGATCAGGTCGGTGGCCAAGCGGCGTGTGAGATAGTCGCGCGGAGAGCAGGAACACAGAAGGGTCAAGAGAACAACGCACGAATAAAGACGCGTTCTTTTTCGCATGAAAGTTTGGATTTGTCATTCTAATCCTTCGCTGTGGTTTTGGCGCGGTGGAGTTGGATTGGGTGACGACGTCATCGTAAACCCTGCATTGACTGGGATTATTTTGAGGGTGTAGGGGTCCTTCCACTCCGCATGGGATTCGCATAGGGGACGGTCGGGATGACAGAGAAGTTACTAACGGCCAAAGAGCGTAAAGAGAGGCGACGTTCTGCGCGGGGAGAAAGGATGGGATGCGATTTGGCCTTCGAATCGCGAGGACCAGCGTCCCGGAATTTCGGCCGCGCATTTGGGGCAGCGGCCGTCTGAGGTAATGCGATAGTTCTTGATGAGGTATCCATAACGCTCAATCAAAGGTTCACTGCAGCCCGCGCAGCGCGTATCCTCCCATGCTCCGACGTGGCCGGGGAGGTTACCCGCATAGATATACCGGAGGCCGGCCTGGCGGCCGATTTCGACGGCTTGCAGCAGGTCTTCCCGCGTCGTGTCGCGAGCGACGTCGTTCTGCATTTTGTAATCCCCGTGGAAGGCGGTGATGTGCCAGGGAATATCGGATGAAATGCCGGCCAAAAATTCGGTAAGGCGGCGAAGTTCGTCGGGCGAATCATTGAACCCGGGAATCAAAAGCGTGACGATTTCGAGCCACAGGCCCATCGAATAAATGCGGCGAATGCTATCGAGGATCGGGCCGATGCGTCCGCCGAGTTCGTGGTAATGGCGGTCGTCGAAGCTTTTGAGATCGACTTTGTATAGATCGAGCCAGGGGCGGAGATAGTCGAGAACCTGCGGCGTGCCGTTGCCGTTGGAAACGAATCCGGTGATCAGGCCTGCAGCTTTGGCTTCTTTGAAAACGGCGACTGCCCATTCGCTTGTGATCAGCGGCTCGTTGTAGGTGCTCACCAGAATCTTTGCACCTTGGGCAAGTGCGTCGCGAACCAGATCCTCGGGCGAGGTTGGCAACGGAGGTGAGACGGCACTGGGATCGCGCAGCGCCTGCGACGTAACCCAATTCTGGCAATACGAACAATGAAGATCGCAGCCCATCATCCCGAAGCTGTAGGCGAGCGCTCCCGGATAAGCGTGGAAGAATGGTTTTTTCTCGACTGGATCACATTGCGTGCCCGCGGTGTAGCCCCACGGAACGTAGAGCTTGCCGCCGCGATTGAAGCGCACTTTACAAACTCCGGGCTGGCCTTCGGGTATGGGGCAGCAGTGGCCGCAGGAGAAACAGCGCAGCCGCATGTTTTCGAGATTTTCAACCAGGCTGGGCTCGGCCTCGCGGACTCGTTCGTCGAGGATGGTGCGGAGGGTGGGCACGATGACGTCCTCCCATAATTTTAACTCCGGAGGCAAAGGGGTGGGTTTCTGATACGCGTCAGATTCCTCGTACCGCTGGAGAGAACGGGACTTAGAGTGAGGTCGACTACTTTGCGGTGTTCCTAGCGGCTGGCCTGGGTTTGTGCCCTGGTTTCGTGTTGTTGCAACCACTGCTCAGCCTGCTGTTCGATGGCGGTACGCTGCTGTATGCTCAGGCGCGCCGCAATGAACGGAGCCAGAACTTTGCTGGCGTCATCGCCGCTGGCGCGGGCAAGGACAGTCCAGAAATAAGCGCGATTTGGGTCCTGCGGGACGCCCCGGCCACCCCAGTAGAGCGAACCTAGTTTCGATTGAGCGGGAACGTTCCCATGCTCAGCGGCTTTCGTAAACCAGCGCGCCGCTTCGGTCTCGTTGCGAAGGACTTTTTGTTTATCATCCCCGGTGGAGTAAAGCAGTCCTAACGCATTTTCGGCGGCGGCGTCGCCTTGGGCGGCTAACTGGCGAAGCTGCGGAAGACTGGCAGTATCGGCCGACGGTTTTGGTACAGCGCTGTCGGAGGGCCGCTGCGTAGAAGCCAGTACCGTAGTCTGAGCATGGGATTGCAGTCTCGCCTGAATCCAGGGCTGAAGCCAGGGTGCGCTTAGGAAGCCAAGGGCAAAGAAAATTGTGACAGCGGCCGAGATCAACAGGATGAGGTGAGTTCGAGGCAGGCGAATGCCCCCGATAACATCTCTGTCTTTGTCTTTATCTCTGCCACGGGAAGCATTTTTGGCTTCGTTCTTGTTTTTCCCCTCTGTGGCTTCTGCGCTTTCCTCAGGCGGGTACGCGAACAGGACGCTGCCCGGCGGAGCCGTAAAAGGCTTGGGAGGCTCCGGCGGCTGCGGCGGTGGAGTGTGGGCGGCAAGGGCACGATGGATGGCGTCCGAGATTGTATCTGCCAGGCGCTGCAGAATCGCATTGTCGCTGTCGCGGTAATTGCCAGGCTGCGGAGAAAATACTTCCATCAGTCCAATCGTTTTCTCCGCGGAACGAAGTGGGGCGGCAAGTACGGAGCGGATGCCCAGCGCACGGCAGGTGTCGCGATCGACGCGGTCATCCGTGTCGCTGTCATTGCAGCACAAAAACTTTCCGCTTCGGACACACTCGCCAGAAAAACCTGAACCGACATGCAGAAATGCCCCGACCGGCGGAGCGCCTTCGCCCGCGCTGGCCCGGCAGGTCATGGTATCGGCGTCTTTCCCTGCAAGCGCAACTGCGGCACCCGAACTGCGAAGGAGCGTGCGGGCGCGCGAGGCTACCATGGCGAGAACAGCTTCCAGATCCGTACCGAGCGACTCCGCCTCTCTCTGAATAGCGGTCGCTGCGTTAAGTACGTCTGTGAAGCTTTCCCTCGGTAGTAAATGATCGACGAGCTTCGGACTGGTTTCCGCCTCGGCGTTCGCGGCTGCCGCCAGAGCGTTGAGCAGCAACCATTCGCGAAAGCGATTCTTGGCTAGATCGTCAGGGACCGAAAGATGAAATCCGACGTGACCGGCATTATTGAACCAGGCAACCCGGGCGAGAACGGGAATTTCGCCTTCAGCTTCCGCGAGGTGCAGGCAAAGGTCGACGGTTTGGTCGACATGCATGGATGAACTGCTTTGTACCGCCAGGCCAATCTCGCTTATGTTGAGAATTTCGCAAAGGTCATGCGAGTCGCCGAACAGGATTCCGATAAACGTCGCGTAGGCGGGCACATGCACTTTCTGGCGCACCCGAGCCCTGCGGTTAGAAACAGGAGGGATTGGAGCCTGGACGGAAGCAGCCATGTGGGAGACCCTGAATCTCGCGAGTATATATTAACCGCGGGCTGCAAGAAAATATGCGGGCAGAAAATAGAAAGGGCAAAATTCAAATTCGGAATTTAAGGATTTTCCGGATCGCGCTGAAAGTATGCGGTTTGGAGGCGGCCAACCTCCGGCTCGCACAATCAATCTAAGCTCTATAAAGCCCAACAAGGCCCTACACAAAGGATGTTGCAATGTTCCTCGGCGTTTCTGTTCTGCGCCGCCTTCCGCAGACTATTCCGTTCGGATTCCCGGCGGCGTGTTTTGCCTGTCTGCTCGCGACCGCACTCACCGCTCATGCCGTACTGGGCGGAAACATTGCCTCTGTGCAGGCCGATCAGGTTCACATGCAGGGTAGCGTGCGAATGAGCAGTGCAAGCAATTACACGGTGCAGGAGATACAAGGGTCTGGCGGCATCGTGGTACGCGAGTATGTCTCCCATTCTGGCAAGGTATTCGGAGTGGCATGGCAGGGATCGTGGCCTCCTGATCTGCGCCAGCTGTTGGGAAACTATTTCGACCAATACGAACAAGCGGTCAAGGCGCAAAGGGTAACGCGGGTGGGACGCGGCCCCCTCCTGATCAACCAGCCGGGGCTAGTCGTCGAAATGCGAGGACATCCTCGGTCATTCTTTGGTCGCGCTTATGTTCCCGGGATGCTGCCAGCGGGAACTCACGCCGAGGACATTCAATGAAACCTTTACGGATGCCATTTGCGTGCGCAGCCTTTCTGGCATTCGCTTTCTTGTCCGGATGCGGCGGAGGGAGCAGCAGTAGTAGTAGCGGCACGACATCGACCCAGACCATTTCCTCATCTGGAGAAAATGTGGCGGCAATTTCCGTAAATGGCGGACCTATGGGTAACTATGCCGACGCTGCCTTCACCAGCGTGACCGTTTGTGTTCCCGGAACTTCGAATTGCCAGACCATCGACAACCTATTGGTGGATACAGGAAGTACGGGGTTGAGGGTTTTATCCTCAGCGATGACACTACCATTGCCACAACAAACCTCGGGCAACGATTCAGTAGTTGAATGTTTTCCATTTGTGAGCGGAAACACGTGGGGTCCGGTGCAGACAGCTGATGTGGAAATCGGCGGCGAGAAGGCCAGTTCTGTTCCGATTCAAGTGATCGGCGAAAATGTCTTTAATCCGTCGGGAATTTGCACCGCACCGCAGGATGATCTCGATAGCTTGGGTGCGAATGGGATTCTTGGGGTGGGTTTATTTGCGCAGGATTGCGGCAGCCCCTCGTGCCCTGCGTCGGTAGACGTGTACTACGATTGTCCCGCATCCGGAACTTGCACGGCTGCGACTGAGACCTCGGCCTAGGAAGTGCAAAACCCGGTTTCACTTTTTGCCACCGACAACAACGGCGTCATTCTGGAACTGCCCGCAGTCTCCGGATCGGAAGCGAGCGTGAGCGGATCGCTGGTATTTGGCATCGGGACGCAGTCCAACAATGCGCTGGGCGGCGCGACCATCTACACGTCGGACCAGTACGGAAACTTCACGACCACCTACAACGGAACCGCGTATCCCGACAGTTTTATTGACAGTGGCTCCAATGGTTATTTCTTCCTGGATTCGGCTCTCAGCGGAATACCCGAATGTTCGAGCGACGAACCGGACTTCTATTGCCCGGTCACAACAACCAATGTTTCTGCTACTAATCAAGGGAGCGATGGCAAGAGTGGCGCCGTCAGTTTCAGCGTTGCGGATGCTAACACTCTATTTGACTCGAATGACTTCGCTTACACCCAGCTGGGTGGAATCTCCGGCACGTCAGCGCCTTACTACTTTGATTGGGGACTTCCGTTCTTCTTCGGGCGCAACATGTATACCGGTCTGCAGAGTGCGACATATCCGAACGGATATTGGGCTTACTGAAACGCGCCTCTCGCGATCAAGATCTTACGTGACCGACGCTTTGCCTTCGCTCATAAAATGCGTCTCAGCGTTTTGTGGCAGCGATCCGGGAGCAGTGCAGGCTCGAGATGCGAGAAATTGCGGCGACCATCATGCTGGAAAGCAATTGCATAGTGGCCACGTCGCGCTCATCGAATGCACCCGGCGTAGAGGAAAGAACCTCGAAGACACCGAGCGTCCGGCGATAGGATCGCAGCGGAGAAACCAGGATCGACCTCACGCCGAGACGCCGGCAACTGGCGAGATCGACGCGTGGATTGCGCTCGGCGTCGTGGCACAGCATAACTTCGCCGGTGCGCACCGCTTCCGCGGAGATTCCAGCATCGGTCTGGAGGCGCATGCCGAGGTCGGGAGCGGTGCGGCCGGCACGAGCGCGACAGACGATTTCATCTCCTGCACGCAAGGCGATCGCTGCACCCGTAGCTCCGGTGAGATGCTGAGCCCGTTCGGTGATTGCGCTAATTGCCGGCTCAAGGTCGAGTTCGCCGGCATGAAGTTCGATTTCCTCGCCGGGATGAACCGCGCGAAAACCTGAGACCGGATGCGCGGCATTGGCGACGCGAAGCTGGCTGCGAAGCGCGAGCGAAGGCACCCGTGCTTGGTAGTCGGCTACGTCCATCACGGTAGGGTCGGGCACGGTTCGAAGCAGATCGCGAACGAGACTGTCGAGTTCCGCATCCGTGATGAGGTGCGCAGTCTGCTGACTGCGCAGCGACCCTCCTAGAACGCGAGAAAGACTGAGCAGCGTCGTGTTGCCGCAGGCAAGGCAATACGGCCTGTGGTTAGTGCTGATCAGTTCGCACTGGATACAAAACGTCGCGGTCTGAAGAGGAACGAAATGTACATCCTTAAAAGTACTGCCATACACAGTCTTGCCGAACATGATTTCCGCCCCGAACGAAATGACTGAGACGTTCAAGGTAAATAACGTGAATGCTGACAAAAAGTGGCGGCAGTGGTTCCGGGTGTGGAAAAGATGGCAGTTAATACTGATTATCCAACGAGTTAAATATGCAAGAACTTGCAATCGCCAATGACAAAATATTACGGCTTTTCTTGCGAATTTCGTGGGGAAAGTATTGCTTTGGGACAGCCTCTGGTCTAAACTGACAAGACGTTCGAGGCAGAAAATGCTTCGATCTGGGAGAGACTCAATGCAGTGGACAGCACCCGCTTTCGAAGAAGTTTGCTTGAATTGCGAAATCAACTCTTACGCCAGCGCAAAACTATAACCTCTTAGCCCTCCCTAGTTCCCCTACCTCCGCGCGCCCGTGCTGGGCGTGTGTCTCTTCGAGTTCGCGTTCTCCTTACACAGCTTGTGCTGTGACCAACCCTCGCTCATCCTGGTCCGGATGAGAAATGATCTCCACTCCTCGTGGCATCGTGCGATCGAGCGCGTCTGCGAGCGCCGTGGGGAAGCTCATTGTCAGAAGATTGATATCCAACTGCAGATGCCGCGGCGAATAGGCGCGATGAACTACGAGCGCGCCTCTGTGGCGATTGGATGAACTTATGAGATCGAGCGAGAGAGCCCAGACGGCGATCCCATCGAGCGAAACTGCGCCCGAGTTCTTCGCCCACCGAAAAGAGATTTCGCTTCGACGGGGAACGGCAACCTCCGCCGCAGGGTGAGACTCGCCGGGAAAAAGCTTGAAGCGAACTTGAAAACCGTCGAAATCATTCGATGCAAAAGCCGACTCGAGCACGCGGCGAATCTGCGCGTAGTCGCGCGCGACCTTGAGTTCTTCCGTGGCGCGACGAATGGCGAGGTTATTGATCACGATCTGGCGCTGTTCGAAGGTTCGCTGCGCGACGCGGGCAAGTTCACCTAACTCCAAATAGCCGAGACGCTGCACTCCGATCCAGATTCCCGTTCCGAGCACGGCCAGAACCAAACCCAACGAACTTCCGGTCGGCCACAGCAGGAATAAGCTAAGCAACGCGAAAACAGCCGAGACGCCGTATAGCACAATCACAACCTGACGGTGCGTCAGGCCATGCTGCAGCAATTTGTGATGAATGTGCTCGCGGTCGGCGGTGAATACGGGACGGCCGCTGATAAGCCTTCGCAATATCGAAAGAAAAGTTTCGAGAATCGGCAGACCGAAAGACACAACCGGAATTGCGACGGCGACGATGGTCGGGGCTTTCTGCGCGCCAGCAAGAGCGAGCGCGCTGAGTAGAAACCCGATGAATAAGCTTCCTGAATCACCGAGAAAAATCGTGGCAGGATTGAAGTTGTACCGGAGAAAACCGAGAATCGCGCCGGCAAGAGCGATCGTCATCATCGTGACCAGCGAATACCCATACAGCAACGCGACGACGAAAGCGACGAGCGTCGAGAACAGAGCCGAGCCGGCAGCGAGGCCGTCGAGTCCATCGATCAGATTGAACGCGTTCGTGATCGCTAGAACCCACAGAATGGTGAGCGGCAAACCTAGAAACCACGGCAACTGATGTTCGCCGAACAAGACCGGGATGTTGACAATGCGCAGGCCGCCCATGAAAAGCATGGTGGCGGCGAGCGATTGAACGGAGAATTTCGCGTATGGGCCGACGGTGTAGATGTCATCGTAGACACCGAGAAGAAACACGATGGAAGCGGGAATGAGAATGGTGAGCAGCGTCTTCAGAGAAAATGCGGAATCGAGGTGAGGCACGTGTGCGCTTATCGCCCGGGCCAGTACGATACTCAGGGAAAATGAAATGAAGATTGCAACTCCGCCCAGGCGAGGCAGCGGATTGGAATGCAGGTGCCTTTCGCTGGAAGGAAGCGCCAGCCAACCGCGGCGGGTGGCGATGTCCCGTACATTGCGGGTAAGAACAAACGAGAACAGCAGCGATACGAAGAATATCGCAAAAAAGACGACCGTCAACTGTCCCCCCTCGGCCCCGTGGTCAGAAATGTCGGCACGTGCACTTTCTTTTTTCCGACAATTAAGTATTGCAGCAGCACAAGCTGCCTGATAGTTAGTTAACGGATACGTCCCAAGTATTCGTCTGCGATCGAGGGTTGCTGAAGAATCTAACAGTGTTGGAGTGAGGGCTTCAATCGCTTGTGGTGAGAAAGTTGTGGAAAACGCGGAATGAGATCATGCGTTTCGGATTTCGTAACAAGCAGATGGACATGACGTGAAGGGGAGCGCCGATTGCAACATCGGACGCATGGATGCTGTGCTAAACTTTTTGCGATTCTTCCATCAGAGGCTTGTGATGCAGTTCGGCAGATTAAATTTTGCCCGTAGCGGTAGCCTGCTCGCTCTTCACGCTGTGTTGATTCTCGTCCTCGGAACTATTTGTGCGGCACAGCGGACGCCGGCGACCGCGAATTCTGATGAGCCGTCACCAACTTCAATTCGCCTGGGTGCGGGGGATTTGATTGAGGTGAACGTCTACAACGTTCCCGAACTCTCCTCCAAAGCACGAGTCGGTAATTCGGGCGATATTTATTTGCCGCTTGTCGATTATGTCCATGTTGCAGACCTCACGGTGGAAGAAGCGCAGGCTCTGATCGAAAAGCGTCTGGTCGATGGAGGGTTTGTCCGGAACGCGCACGTCACCATTTTTGTTGACGAATCGGCGAATCAGGGCGTCACGGTGATCGGCGAGGTGCTCAGGCCGGGAGTTTATCCGCTGCTTGGCGATCGCAAACTGTATGACATGATTTCTGCCGCGGGCGGATTTTCCCAGGTAGCCGGACGCAAGGTCAGCATCATCCGGCAGCGCGATCCTTCCGCTCCCATCACGGTGAACCTGCCGAGAAATCTCGCCGACGATTTGCAGGATAATATCGAAATTCTTCCCGGAGACACGATCAGCGTTCCTAAGGCCCCGATTGTCTACGTGGTCGGAGACGTTGGCCATCCCGCCGGGCTGCTCATCGATAACGGCACGCTCACGGTGCTGCAGGCGCTGGCGCTGGCCGGCGGGACGAATCACACCGCGAAGTTACATGGCGTATGCATCATCCGCAAAGGCCCCAACGGCATGGTCTCGACCAGGGTTCCGCTGAAAAAGATGCTGGAAGCAAAGGCGCCCGATGAGAATCTGCAAGCGGATGACATTTTATTTGTGCCACTCAGTGGAGTGCGGGTCGCAGCAGGACAAGCAACGTCGGCCGCGATATCGGCGGCTACGGGGCTTGCCGTGATTGCTGCGCATCCGTAGCAGAAAAACCTCGGCTACACTCAAGCCGCGACATTTGAGATTGTTTTTTCCGGTGGGAGTGTCCCTTCCAGCTCGCGAATGTATTTTTCCGCGCTTTTCTTCCGGGAAAATTTCCCGAGAATATATCGTCTTCCATTCTCTCCGAACTCGCGACATTTCTGTGGATTGGATGTGAGCCAGCAGATTGCGTTCGCCAAATCGCTTGCGTTCTCTGGTTCGATCGTGAGTCCGGCCCGCGATTCTTGCAGAATGCTCCGTGCTTGACCCTCCACCCCAAGGATGACAGGACGACCGCACGACATAAACTCGAGCATTTTCGTGGGAATGACGGTTTTGAAAACGTCGGTTTTCTTAAGCAGAACCAGGCAAGCATCCGATGCAGCAATGTAGTTTGGAATTTCTGCGCGAGGCTGCTGGTCGAGAAATTGAACATTGCTGAGACAGCGCTCTTTCGCTAAAGCAACGATTCGAGCCTTCTCGGCGCCTTCTCCAACGAACAGAAAGCTGACCCTGGGATTAGCGTGTTGCAAACTGGCAGCCGATTCGAGAATCGCCTCCAGTCCATGAGCCAATCCCATCGTGCCGATATAGGACACGACGAACTTTTCCTCGAGTCCGAGGGTTCTTTTTAAATCACTGCCGGATCGCGGCGAGAAAAGCTGCGTTTCCACTCCATTCTCGACGATAGAAATCTTTTCTCGCGGTACCTGCCAATGCTCCACCAGATAATCTTCAAAAGCCGGAGAAACGACGACAACGCGGTCCGCCTGTTGGTACAAGAAAGCAACGATTCTGGTCAGCGAACGGTGCAACAAGGAATTGCTGCTACCGACCCCCACCGCTGATAAAGATTCGGGCCATAGGTCACGGACCTCGAATACAAAAGGAGCCTGCTTCCGCCGGGCCAAGAACCACGCCGATAAGGCGACGAGCAATTGCGGCGAAGACCCAATCACAACGTCAGGCCGCGATAAGAACAGACCGGTGACGGCGGCCGAGAAAAAAAATGACGTGTAATTCAACATGCGCTCGTAAGCTTTTCGATTGGGAAAAGGCAGCAGCCACGTGCGCACCACATTCGCCCCATCGATGCGCTCTCGGAAGACGAGACGCCGGAACTTCGCTCGATACGCGGCAGGCACCGCACCGGTAGGGTGATTGGGGAAACCAGTGAGCACGGTGACGTCATGGCCTGCGTCCGCCCAATGCTTTGATAGCTCAGATGCGCGCGCAGCGGGCGCACCCATCTCCGGCGGAAAGTATTGCGAGATGTAGAGAATTTTCATTCAGCTTGCGCTGCCGGAAGTTGATTTCACGAGGCCTGATCGAAGCCGCCAGCTTCAGGTAACTCCGCATCGGTAGAGAGCTGTTTCACCCGAACGGGCATTCCCAGACAGCGCGATTCTTCGAGAGCAAAGGTCGCCATCATCGTGTTTACGATTTCTGAGAAAAGTATCGGCGACTGGGAGCCGTTCCGAATCGCCGCCGCAAAAGCTTCCCACTCGCCGCGATGGCCCTTATCCTGCCGCAGGGGCGAGCGAAATACCCGCTTCCTTCCTCCTCGAATTAGTTCGAGCCGGCGGAAATCATCGAGAACCGCGACTCTGCCGGCTCCGAATACTTCGACGCGTTCTTTCGAATACGATTTGTCCCCATTCGCCAAATAGGTGATAGTGCCCCCGGAACCATCGGCGAACTGCAGTGAGCAGATTACGTTGTCATTGCTGTAGCGGCCGGAATTCTGCAGGGCGTGAGTTTCGACTTCCGTGATAGACGAGCCTGTGAGGAAACAAAGAAAATCTACAAAGTGGCAGACTTCTCCGATAATGCGTCCGCCACCTTGCAGTGGATCGTGCAGCCAATGATCGGCGGGCAGGAATCCGGCATTGATGCGATAGTGCAATACGAGTGGTTCGCCGGCTTCGCGCAAGAAATCCTTCATACGAATGGCGAAGGGAGAGAAGCGCCGATTAAAGCCGACCATCAGAAGTGCGGAGGCATTCTCATGCGCGACGGCAATCTCGCGCAGTTCCGCTTCGTTGATACAGAGTGGCTTTTCGCAGAAGACATGTTTCCCCGCGCGAATTGCTGCCACAGTTTGCGGCGCATGGAGATGGTGGCGGGTGGCGATTGCCACCGTGTTGACCGATGGATCCTTGAGGATCGTGTGGTCGTCGGTTGCGCAGGAGCGAAAGCCGAATTTCTTCGCCGCGTGCCAGGCGTGGGAACCATTCGCTGCGCATGCCACAGATAATTCAATTCGGTCGATTTTCTTGATCGCTGGTAATAACGTGGAGATCGCGAAAGATCCTGTGCCTAGAAAACCGAGACGAACGAAGCTCTGACTGTTTGTGGACCGAATACTCGTCGAGAGTTCCATCACGTGCTCGTCGGCGGCTTCCTCCGGGTACGAGATCAGTACGCCAAGAAATTCCTCGCGTGTTTTACCAGTGATCAAATCGTAGGCCGTCTGTGCTCGCGAAATGGGGAAACGATGCGTAATGAGAGGCAGCAGATCGAGCTTGCGAGCAGCGAGCAGGTTGAGAAACGCGTCCATGTTGCGGTTCTCGGTCCAGCGAACATAGCCGATCGGGTAATCGATTCCCTTCTGCTCGTAGGCCGCATCGTAGCGCCCCGGTCCATAGGAGCGGGACACACGGAAATCGAGTTCTTTCTCGTAGAAGGTCCGGCGCGGAATATCCATACCCACGGTTCCAACAGCGACGATCGCAGCGCGATTGCGCGCGATCTCGGCGGCAAGATTTAGCGGATCGTTGCTGGCCGTCTGAGCGGTGATGAGAACGGAATCCACGCCGTGACCGGCGGAATGCTGCAGGCACAACTCGTGAAAGCTGCCGGTGGTCGTACTGACCGCGTTTGCTCCTAAACTCAGGGCGAGGTCGGCGCGATCCGGAGAAATATCCATCCCCAACACGCAGCAGCCAGCGGCTTTGAGGATCTGTACGGTTAGCTGGCCGAGCAGGCCCAATCCAATTACGGCCACCGTATCTCCGAGCTTCGCATCCGCGTTCCTCATACCTTGCAGAGCGACCGCTCCGAGGGTAGTAAAAGCGGCTTCCTCGATACTGATCGAGGGAGCGGGAATTCTTGCAGCCAGAAAACGCGGAACACAGGCGAACTCAGCGTGCACGGCATGCCCAGCGCCGGCACACGCTACGCGATCTCCCACACCGATATCAGCAACACCTTCTCCGACAGCGATCACCGTGCCTGCGCTGCTATAGCCGAGAGCAGAGGGTTGGTCGAGACGGCTGCGGACAGCAGTCATCGTCGACACCAAGCCTTCGCGTCCGATCTTGTTTAAGACTTCGCGCACGAGGTCGGGGCGCATTCTTGCTTTCTGCAGAATGTTTTTTCCTGCGAACTCAGAAGCTGCACGCTCGGTCCCAGCCGAAACCAGTGAAGCGGAGGTTCGAACGAGAACGCAACCTGCCAACAGCTTCGGCGCAGGAACCTCCGCAACAGTGATCTCGGCGGTACGCGCGTTTTGAAGTACCTGTTTCATTTGGTTGGCGTTGAGACTTCGTGGCCCCGATTGTCCATTATTCCTGCCAAGGAGGCACGGTAGACTTCCTCGGTAGAACATGCCCCGGAAACAGTATTCGAAACTATGATTTTGCCTTCCGACGATTCCACCACGCATCGCTCGTTCGTGAGAACGATTGTCACGAAGCGAAGTGGAAGCTGGGCGCGGGTTTGATAGATGAGGGAAACAGCGGGCTTAAGCTCGCCATAAGTCGGTGATTCCCAACCGAGGATTTGCAATTCGTTATCAGAAAGTTCGGCTTGCGATTTTTCTATTCTGCCAGCGGCACGTTGAATCCGATTCCCAGCGCGCACGATCGATACGCTTCCCGCGGCACTGCAAAAGATTCCCCAGCGGATCGAAGACCATTCCGACTTGAATGCAACCTGAAACTCCGAATCGTGGACTTGCAGCGGCAAATCCGCAAGCAGCCAGTGTAAGCGCGCCTCGTGTTCGCCGTTGCCGAGCAGATCATCCACAATGACCCAGCCGCATTTCGGCAGCCAGCGAAGTGTTCGCCGATGGGTTACACCGATCCGCTTGTAGCCATCGTGTTCGCCTTCGAAGCAATCTGGCTGGGCGTTCTTGGGAGAAGAATAAACGTGTCCCGAGGCTTGCGCCCAGTCGACCCAGAGGAAACGCCCGGCGCGGCGCATCTGGTCCTGACGATCGAGCGTAACTGTGTTGTGAACGGCGGAACCCGCGAGCCCGTTGTTCCACGGCGGGACGCCGTTGTAGAGATAGGTCCCCGCGTCGCGCGCTAGATTAATTCCCTTCCACCATAGGTCTACGTGCAACTGATCTGCCTGAAAGGGACGGCGAGTGTAGCGGCCGGCGCGGATCATTGCCCAGGAATTGTCATCGCCAAGTCGGAAATATCCCGTGTCGATCGGCGGCTGACGAATCGAAGTTTCTACCGTCTTCTCCGCGTTGCCCATACCAAACCAAATCGCGGGCTCATCCCATTCTCCGCACTGTGGCAATGCCGGGCGTTTCAGAGCCGCAGCGCTCAATTGCAACAAGGGCCGAAAATCGCGATACGCACTATGCGCGAGTGGAAGAATCAGTGTGCCATCATCCGCTCCGTAGTTCGGGATATGCCCGCTCTCGGGATCGACCCAGGTGCAGATGAACTCGGATGCAGCTTGCGTCCGCTGGAGGATTTCTTGATCGAGCGGCACATCGTAAATTTCAGCGAGCCGCACGGTCCATAACAGCAGGTGAAGGATCATGCGTTGATAATTGAACGAGTGCTGCTGTGAGACGCCTTCAGGCGTAATCTGATCGACAACCGCTGTGTGCAACAACTCAGCGCCCAGACTTTGCCAGGCTCGCGCCCCTCGTAACTCGGGATATAAAGTTCCAGCCGTCCACAGGCCGACCGCTTCGCTGATCAAATGGTTGCTGCGTTGCGAGCGAGCGTAGCCGATCGTCTGCTCCGCCCGCCAGGCGTGCGCGGCGATCATTGAGAAAAGCAGACTCACCCGTTCGCTGGTTGTAGAAGGAGAATGGATGAAACCATGGAGTGCGAAGGACCACGCCAGGATCCGCAATGAGCATTCCTGTCCGCAAATCCAGAGTGGACCGTTCATCGGAGGGCTGTGCAGGGCCCAGTCCTCGATCGAATACCAGAATGCTTCCGCGAAGCGATCATCTCCCGTTAGGGCGTAGGCGCGAACGAGAGGATAAACAAATAGAAATCTGGAGGGTTCAAGAATAAACTTCAGATCGCCGTAAACCGGCGATGCGAACCGCATCGCCGTCCAAGAGGCACGAGGCGAAACCTTCTCTCCGGTGACCGGGTTCTGAAACCAGCCGAGCGGAAAACCGCACTTGAACGAAAGCGATCCGAAAAACGGCAGCCTTCCTTTCAGAATAGCCTCTCCTTCCGCGAGAACTTTGCTTTTCCCATCCGGGCCGATGGTCTCCTCAATAGCAGTTCCCAGACTTCGTACATCGGAAAAGAAGAATCTCTGCCGACTGTCGCGTCGTTCGTTTAATATTGTTTGCGCCTGAATACCCGTCGCAATCTGGTCAAGATCCCACGATCGCCAGCCCTCCACCGACCGCATCTTCCAGGACATGAGGCCGCTGCCACGCTGTAGTTCGTATTGCAGGCGCAGCACTCCGTCGCGCAGACCGAAGGTGCGTCCCACTTGCAGCGCGGTGTCGAGCTTGTTCATTACTCTATCCATGCACCACTCCGGGGACGGACGCGACGCGCGCTTTTCGCAGTCGCTGAGCGGCGAGCGCCTGCAACCGCTCATGCATCACGAAAGACTGATTATCCTTATTGCACTCGGGTTGAGGACACGCAGAAACTGTTCCCCGATCCAGGGCCGCTACGACGTCAGCCATTTTCTCGACGCCGAAGGCGATGAGGCGATCGCGCAACTCGCTGAGCGACTCCGAACCTGCTGCGTCGGGCAGTTCAAACTGCTGCAGCACGGGGCCCGTGTCGATTCCGTCATCGATGTAGTGCACCGCCACGCCGAGAGGCAAGTTATTCAAAAGCGACCACTCCGGACTGCTCATGCCGCGCATCTCTGGCAACAAGCCAAGGTGTGCATTGATGACACCGAGTCGCGGAATATCCAGCAACGGCCTGCGTAAAATATTGCCGCCTGTAAAAATAATGAGATCGGGCGACCATTGTTTAAGACGAGCCAACGAATTCTGCGAGTTCTGATCGCTGCATGTCGCAACCGGAAAACGATAAGCGCGCGCCACATCGCGCATGCTGCGAAAAACGTCGTCACCATTTCCGAGTAATCGTTCAAAATAGGGGTTTTTTATGTGAGCTCGACTCTCGCCCCGAATGAGCTTGGCCCACGCGTAGTCGGTCGCGCCGCCTAAGCCCCACTGTTTCACTTTTCGCAACAAAGTTGGCCGGTTAAAGGAGCCGAGCGCAAGTGCAGCGGCAGGAACATATCCGGCCTGCGCCAAACGGGCGCACATCGCGCACGCGGTTTCGCTGTATAAGCTCGAAGCCAGAACTACGACGCGCATGGCAACGCCTCGACTTCCCTCGCCTCGAGCGAACGCATCAGCCGCTCTTCCGCCAAAAGAGCATCTGCGAGAAATTTGCAACCCCAACTGATGTAGCGCAACGGTTGATACCGTCCCCAGACAGGATATGAGCCGCTCACTCCGCCGATGATTCCGCGCGACCCTCTTGCCGAAATGAGTTGTTTCAGGGACTCATTCATCTTTAGAGCGGCGTTCAAGTAGCGAAGATCATTCGTAATCTCAAAGAGGCGTAACCAGACGCAAGACATCTGCGCGTTGCCCGTGAGACATGCAAATCGCTGTCCATGCTTGAAATCTGCACCGTAAGCGCTGCACAAGAATTTGTTGGTTTCGAACTTGCGCAAAAGCACCCAGGCCGATTTCGCAACTGCTGCAATGGCATCGCTCCGGTGGCGAAGAATCGCGCACTCGAGAACTCCCTGCAGAACGTACGCGATGAAGTGAAGATAGTCGGGGTGTCCCTGCAAATTAATGCCATCGATCCAGCCGTTGGCGCGGGAGTGGGAAAGAACCCAATTTATGTTCCGCTCCGCGGCTATCCCGATGCGATCATCTCCGGAAGACTTTGAAAGCTCTGCCAGCGCCCATGCCACCATGCTGTAGTAGGTGTGGTCCTTGCCTTGGTAAGCACCAGCTCCGGACCAGGATCCGTTGGAATCCTGTTGCTGGGTCAGCCATTCTCCAGCCAGCATTGCGGATTGGAGAATTTCGATTTGTTTAGTTTCCGAGTAAGCGCGAACAAGGCCGTGCAAGATTTGGCCGGTGTTGAACACTGAAGGCGGTGTATCGACGCGGTGAAGGCCACCGGGAAATGCTCCGGATGGCATTTGCAATGAGCGCAGCCATGTCGTTGCGCGCTTTGCCGCGGCGATCGCCGTTCCGTCTCCACTTGCGTGCGCAAAATCGTAGAGAGTTGGAACGATGTAGCCCGTAACCTCTGGATACGATTCCGAATATCCACAGAGCAAACTGTAGTAGGCCGCAATGCCGCCATCGGGGCGTTGGGCATCCAAGATCCAGCGCAGTAAGAGATTTAAAGTTTCATGGCTAGCGCGGGTCGTCTTTGCATAGGAATAAAGATGGCGCTGCTCCGTGCTGAGACGCAGTAGATCAGAAGCGATCTTCGCGGCTAACGGAAACGCGCGCGCCGGACGGCGTAACAGTCCTGCGGCTTCGGCGAGCATTCTCGCGAATTGCCGTTTCGCGATGTGGTTGGAGGGTGAATTCACGCGGTTGCGGCCTCGCGGGTTGGGCCAAATTCTTCCGATCGCTGCACACCACCGGAATCGAGAAAGATTCTCATCCAGTGCTCAAGCGTCAAGAACTGCCAAATTTGCATTGACCAATCTTCGGCGCCGCTGCGATGCTCGCTCACGAAGCGTCTTACTGACTCGGGGCGGAACAAGCCGCGCTTGGCAATATTCGTTTCCGAAAGCAAATCATCGACCATCTCGCGCAAATCGTGCGCGAGCCAGTAATCGATTGGAGCCGCGAAGCCGGCTTTCGGCTGGCGAAGAACCTCGGTTGGCAAAATCCCCCGCATCGCCCGGCGGAATATGTATTTTGTCGTGGGCGCAAGCGAACCTTTCAACTTGAGATGTGGAGGGATATTCCACGCAGCGAACTCGGCCAGTTCGCGATCCAGAAATGGCACGCGGACTTCGACGGACGATGCCATGCTCATCTTGTCGTTGTAATTCAGATTCAGGCTTACCATGAAAATCTTAGTGTCGAGGTAGAGCATCTGGTTCAGGAAGTCGGAATCTTTTGTTTGCTCGAAACTCGATCGATGACGAACTGCGGAATCGCAGGCGTGAAGTTGATCGCGGATTGCGTCGTGGTACAAATCAGTTTTTTGTTCACTATCAAGATAAGTGCAGTTGCGGATAAAGCAATCTTCAACGGGGAGCGATGCGCTGCGCGCCATTTTTTTCGCCAGGCGGAGCATACCTTTCATGGAGGTACCGCGAAGAGCCGGCAGACGGTTAAGCCCCGATTCCATCCCCCCACGAAGGGGAGCAGGAATTCTTTTGTAAACTTGCGCCCAGCGATGGGCAACGTGCTTGCGATAGCCCGCGAACAACTCATCGCCGCCTACGCCGGAAAGCAGCACAGTGGCTTGTTTGCGCGCCTCGCGGCAAACGAGATAAGCCGTAATGATGGCGGGATCGGCGGTTGGTTCGTCCATGTGCCAAGTGAGCCGAGGCAGCAAGTCAGCTACGTCCGGTTCGACTACGATCTGCTGGTTCTCACAGCCCAACTTCCGCGCCAGGCGTGATGGAACATTGGGATCATCCAAAGTCGATTCCCCCACGCGATACTTGCGTGGAAAAGTAATCGTATAGGTCCGCACCGGCTGTGCGGTCGAACGGCACATCATGGCGACGATGCTGGATGAGTCCAAACCAGCGCTGAGGAACGCGCCGATGGGAACGTCACTCACCATTTGTTGTTTGACCGAGCGCTGAAAGCGCTCGCGCAGTTCCGCGGCGAGATCCGCTTCGGATCGTGGATATTGCGCATCGACAGGCGGAAAGCAAAGATCCCAGTACTGTTTTATCTTCAATTCGCCGTTGCGAAAGGTTGCACGGTGTCCCGCAGGAAGTTTGAAGATTCCGCGGAACATGGTCTTTGGATCGGGAACCCATAGAAATGTCAGGTACTGGTGCAACGATTCGAGATCGAGTTCTGCCGTAATCTGCGGCAACTGCAACAGGGCTTTTATTTCCGACGCAAACACCAACTTGTTACCCCAGTGCGCGTAGTAAAGAGGCTTCACGCCAAAATGATCGCGAGCTAGAAAAAGTTTCGGATTCCCCGCGCGGAGATCGCATATGGCGAAGGCAAACATGCCTTTCAGCTTGTCGACGCAATTCTCGCCCTCCTCCTCGTACAGATGGAGCACGACCTCGGTATCGGTATTGGAATAGAAGCGATGCCCTTTTTTTCCCAACTGGCTGCGCAGCTCGGCGAAGTTGTAGACCTCGCCGTTGTAGGTGATCCACACCGTGCGGTCTTCGTTGCACATGGGCATGTGACCGCCGGGAGAAAGGTCGAGAATGGCTAATCGGCAACTGCCCAGGCCGATGTAGGAACCATCCGGAAATCTGCGCTCCCATAAACCAGAGTCGTCCGGGCCGCGATGCGCCTGAATGCGCGTCATGCGGCTGAGCACTTCTCGATCTCCACAATTCGCAAGTCCGGCGATTCCGCACATAAAAGAACTGTTCCTATGATGCTAGGTTTTCGTGCGTTTCAACTCGTAGATCTTTGCTTTGGCGTGAAACATTTGAACGGCCTGAAAGCCGCAGTAGATCAGGCCGGGCAAGCCATCGAGAAAGCCCAGATGAAAAACGTAACGAAAGAGAAAAAGCAAAACGGGAGAGCCCGGGATGGCAAAGAGTTTGCGCTTAAGCCAACGTCGACGCTGCGCCTGACTGCCCCAGAGCGAGGGCGGTAACTCGATGTCGTCTCCTCCCTGCAGCAGGACGCGCGATTCCCAGTTGGAATACTCGTCATGCTTTTGAATATACCGAGATAGCGATTCGACGTTGCGATGGATGATCGGCTGCCGAAGCCGCGCTGTCGCGCCTTCGGCGACAACATGTTCGTGTATCTCCATATCGGCCATAGAACTATCCTGTTCCCGCAACCGGCATTCAAATCGCGCTCTGCCGCGGCGAAATAACGCCAGCTTCCAGAGGCCGGTATCGCCATGATGCAAGGCGCGCCCCAGAAACCAGGTTTGCAAAACGACGAAGTATCCGTTAAGGGTGGAATTTTGGATTGCGACGCGAATCTCTGCTGCAAGCTGAGGCGTTACGATTTCATCCGCGTCCAGCAAAAGAATCCAATCGTTGCCAATGGGCAGAGTATCCATGGCCCATTGCCGTTTCTTCGGCCAACCGCCCCGGTAGTGGAACTGCACAACCTTGGCGCCGGCTGAGCGCGCAATCTCAATGGTTTCGTCGGAACTCTGAGAATCGATTACATACACTTCCGCGAACTCGCGAAGAGCCTCCAGGCAGCGCGGAAGATTTCTCGCTTCGTTGCGCGCGGCGATGATGACGCTGACTGGAATCGTCGCCGCTCGGCGATCGATCTTAGTTTCCGCGATTTCGTGAGCTTGTTCCATTGGCAGTTCACTCGAGTCGCACCATTGCGACCATAGAGCGACTATGGGCGCAATTAAGAACCCTTCTGATCGTCCAAGTCACACACCACACGCATTGCGCGCTTCCCGGGATCGCTCAAGCCCGCAAGCGCATTATCACCGATCTTCTTCACTGAATTTTCCACAATCGGATGCACAGCATCACGCGGCCAATGCTCGAATGGTAATGTAAATCCGCGCTCGCGGCGATGAACAATTTTGTTCCGAAGCTGATGTGGATTTCGGCGCTGCAGAACGATCAAGCTGCCGGTTGCTGAAAACGCACACGAACTGCTGGCCTTCTGGCGGAAGGATCGAAAATCGCCAGCCTTCAATTACCGAGGCCGACTTCGACTGCCATGTTGGGGGGGCATAAAATGGTTTGCGTCGTCCTCGGAGTGCTACCTCCCATAATTACGCATTTGCACCAGCAAGATTCCCGGCCAGCCTCAGCAGTGCTTCAACATGTTTGCTCCACTGAAAGTCCTGGGAGCGCATCAATCCCATTTCGTGCATTTGCACTCTCTTCTTTTCGGCGTCGGCGGTCTCACATTCTGAAAGTTGAATGATTCGCTCCGCCAAAGCTTCAGCGGAAAACGTCGGAAAATACATAGCCGCTTCGCCGCAGATCTCACGATGTACCGGCAGGTCCGAGGCGATTACCGGCAACCCGCTCGCCATCGCCTCGACCAGCGGATGGGCGAACGTTTCCGCATATGCGGGCGTCGCGTAGATGTCGCATGCCTTATAAAGATGGTGGAGTAACCGATAGGGCACGGCGCCCAGCTGAATGATTTCCTCTTCCAGTTTGAGCGAGCGAACTAACTTAGCGGCTGCTTCCGCACGATAGCTTCCCGGATTGTCCTGGGAGATTAGTTTACAGGTCAGAATGAGCCGGACCCTTCGCTTCGGCATTCTCTTCTTAACAAGCGCGATGGATCGAATGAGGGTTTCGAAGTTGCGGTAGTAGTTATAGTGGCTCACAAACAGGACCTTGACTGCGTCCGCCACAGATGACAACCGATCTCCTATACTCTGCGGCAGGGGCGTGGATTCCCGGAAAAAAGAATCCGAATTGAAGCCGTGGTGGATGCATTGCACTTCTTTTCCGGTCCAGCGTCGTAACTCTTCGGCGAAAGCTTCGCTGGGCGCGACCGTACGCTCAGCTAGTAGGATGGACCAGCGCGCCAGCGCACCCTTGATCTTCGTGTCGATCCAAAGGCGATAGTCCCTTCTCTCGCGCAAGTCACGCAGAAAATCGGCTGACGTATAGAGAGCGTTGCGGCTCAGGAGAATTTGCGGTATGGGGGAGCGGAACAGAGCGAAGTTTCCGGGACTGAGCAGAACGTCAGCGCCAGATCGGCGGATTAATTTCGGCAACATACTCTGCTCGTGCCAGAAACGGCTGCTTCCTCGGCTTTGGAATCCTTCTTTAACAACAGCAATTCGATCCGATTCTATAATCTCGTTACGCAGCGCATCGCTCACCAATACCGTCGCTCGCACATCGTCGCGAACGGCGAACTGCGGCACAATATTTCGAATGTATGTTAGCCCTCCGCCAGCACTGGCCGATATCCCATTGATAAAAAGATGAATCATTGCGCAGAAGGTTCAGTCAGCATGCGACGAAGTCGCGCTCTGCGACCACTCCACGACACATCGGCAAGGCCCGAGTAAAAAAATCGACTCTCGGATGGGGAGTATCGCAATTCGATTTCCCGCCGCCACAGCAGTGATGGTTGATCGATGAGACCATTCACAGCCCCAGCGCACGGCGAAAAACAGAAACGATGATACCGTCGAACAACATTCCATGCGTTAGCATCAATCGCATCCCACCCAAACGTCCAGGCAAACGCATCGACGTTCCTTTTTGTCCACGCAGTCAGCGTGTGGGCGCTCTCGCCAATCTCGCGCTCCAGTTGCTCGGGGGAGAGACCAACGAGCTTTTCGTGGGTGAGGGTATGGTTGCCGATTGCATGTCCGCGGGCGGCCAGATCGGCGATCTGATCGGGGTTCATTGGCAGCCAATCCTCGGCATCCTCTTGACCTCGCCTAAGCCCGGGATTGATTCTCGTCCGATAAAAAGAAAGAGCTTGCTCGTGATCGGCACATTTTGAAAACGCCGGCACGACGAAGAATAAGCCGCGTCCGCCGAATGACTCTAGCAAAGGCGCCGCAACCCTGTAATTACTTTCCCGCCCATCATCGAAGGTGTAGAGAAGAAGCGGTTGTTCACGAGTGACTGTTTCTCTTTCTGTCCAGATTTGAGCGAAACCGTCCAAGCTCGTAATAGTGAAGTGTTGCGACGCCCATTCGAGTTGCTCGCGGAATTTTGTTTGAAGACGGGCAGGAGTTTCGTGCATCGCGATGACGATGCCCTGCGCACGGCGTCTTTGCGCATGAAGCGCCAAAGCGTCTGTACGAAAAAGAGTGGCGGCCTGAATGACAAACGCCCGGGTTCGGTTCCGTAGGGTCATTCGTGCGGTTGTAACGTCAAATCAGGCCATCGCCATCCGCTGGAACGAAGTACGACTCGGTTTTTGGCAGAAGACTGAATCTGTCGAGAAGCCAGCCGATCGGCGCATCGAAAGCCCGCTTCTGAAAATTTCTTTTGGAAAAGACTCTTTGCAGTTCGAGATTCAGGTTGCGCAGGACGATCGCATCAACAACATTTTGGTAACGGGCTATCAGCGCCGAAACCAACCTCAGCCATTCCTGCGTTGAGATTTCGGGGTAGACATCGAGGACGTTTAGTGTGCGTATTTGGCCGCGATATCCGCGCGTGCGGCAGTTTAGGGTTATCAGAACATCCCGATCGGGCTGGCGGCTGCGGAAAGCAAAAACTCCAGTGCCCGCATCATGCCCGGAAAAATAACGCCAGTGGAGATAGGCCGAGTCACGCAGGGCGGTCAGCTTCATTGGCTGGTTCGGAAGCCTAAGGTCGGAAACCTGTTCGGCCGATGCAAGAAGGGTGAGCTTTGTTCCATCATCACGATCAATCTCCAGTGGCCGGAGCCAGCCGACGATGCCTGCGACGGAACTGCGGGCGAATCGTGAAATTGCCGAGCTGGAAGATTTCCGGTGAGCTAATTCTTCGGCGACGACCGGCCAATTGAGTACGCCCAAATGCTCATGGCCTGTATGTGCGATGGGATGCGCGCCCGCAGCTTTCCATAGTGTGGCTGCGTCCGCATTCGCCGAGGTGCCGAATGCCGGATGTTGCTTTCCCAGACGGCAATACTGCAGGAAGATGCGGCCACCATGGCCTCGATGGTGCTGGTCTACATAGAACGAGCTTGAGCCCATGAGCAGGATGTTCCTGGCTTCAAAGCGAAACATCTGAGGGCTAAGCAGAATGCACCCTACAAGTCGACCAGCAGCACGGAGACCATATGCGACTGGGTCTTCGCGCCTGCGAGCAGGGTTTTCCAGCAGGAACCAGCGAAGGTGCGATTCGACGGACTCGCGATCGCGGCCCGATTGTGCGGCGATGAAACTCGCCAACTCCCCCAGTTCCGGCTCCGAGAGGGAGACGAGCTGAGTTCGAACGTCAGTGAGTGCCGGCGCGTTCATCGCGCGACCTGCTCGTAGATTTTCATCAGCGACCGAGCCTGATGCGACAACGTAAGTCGATCGAGAATAGTTCGGCGAGCAGCGATGCCCATTCTGTTCCGAAGATCTGCATCGGACAGCAAAGTTCTTAGCTTTTCTACTAGTTGGTCTAATCCATCGACCGGAATCAAAGCGCCATTGACGCCGTCTTGAATGATCTCTTCGATGCCTTGACCGTAGCAGCCAATTGCCGGCTTGCCGCAGGCCATCGCTTCGAGATACACACAGCCCAATCCTTCAAAGCGGCTGGGCAAAACGAAGATTGTGCAATTGCGCATGGCTTGCGCGACCTGGGCGCGGCTGCGGCGTCCCAGGAAATGAACACGTTTCTCTATGCCTAACTGTATCGCCAACGTGGCAAAACGAGATCGATCCGCTCCTTCGCCGATGATTTGGCATCGCAAATCCGGATATGCCTGGCTCAAGCAGGCCATTGCCTTTAGAACCAACTCTTGTCCCTTCCCGGCCAAAAGTGTTCCGACAACAAGCAGGGTCGGCGCGCCTTGTTGCGTTTCGCCCGGAGTGAAACAATCTGGATCGGTTCCGTTATAGACCACTTCGGCAGAGAAACCAGAGCGAGATCCCTCGACGAGGATTCTGCGGATCTTCTCACTGATGCAGATTACCTTGTTCGCTCTGTCGTAGACTTCCAACGAAGATTTCCTTCGCCACTCCGCAGTAATTCCATCTTGAAAACAACGATTGAAAACGTCCAAGCCGTGGATGGTGACGACGAACGGGATATTAAATTCGCGAGATAGAAAAGCAGCGGCGTGACCGCAAGGCAAGGCAGCGTGAGCGTGAATTATGTCGATCCGGCGGCGCGAGTGGAGTTCCCGCACTCTATTTCGAAGGACTCTGCTGAGAAACCTGCCCGCGCTGGAGAGGCCGATATTGCCGGGAAGCTGCGGATAGCGCATCCATTGTGCCGGCGCATCATGATTCGATCTGCGGAGGGTGCGATAAATGGGGTCGACTGCTATGACCGACGAGGCTACACCCAGAGCGGTGAGGGCTTTGAGATTTTCTTCAATGAAGCACCCGCTGACTTCGTCTCCTTCCGACGGGAAGAACGGCGTGAGAGTGAGAACGTGCAGATTTGCAAATGGGCTGCTTCCCATTTTTTTTTCAGCCGGGAGTGTTGCAGTGAGATTCATCTGCTCGAAGATGCAATTGCTAGCGGCTCTCCTTTATTTGGGCAGAGGCGGCCTGGGCAGAGGTGACTTGTGCGGAGCGTTGCTCAATCAACTCAGAGAGTCCGGCTATGGTTACGAAACGAGAGTCCTGCATGTCGTGATCCGAAAACTGCATGTCGAATTGCGCTTCGATTTCTGTGACGAACTCAACGACTTCCATGGATGTGAGCCAACCGCGTTCGAAATAGTCGATGTCGTTTCGCGGATCGCCACGTCCGTCCATTTTGCCTCTGTTTCGAAACCAATCTCTGAGCCAGTTTTGAACGTCTTCTCTCAAATCGTTTCTCTTATCTTTTTATCTCTCGACGGCTACGCAGCGGGCAGGCGAGCCATCGCAACCTTTCAGCTTTAACGGCATGACGATCAATTCAACTTCTGGCACAGATAGAGACTTCAGATTGGTTAGATATTCTACGAGAATGACTCCCGCGCCTAAGAGCACTTTGTGATTCGGCGAATCCTTCGCCGTGCCGCGTGAATGAGCCGGATTGTCGGGCGAAGGAGTGTCCATCGCGATGAGCCGAACTCCATTATCCACGAGCCACTGCGCCGCATTCTCCGACAAGAATGGATATTCGTTGTAAAACTTCATGTTGCCGAAATATTGCGACCAGCCGGTGCGCAGAATCAGGCGGGTGGGAATTTTGTTGCCTAACTTTTGTTTCAGGTCCGGTACATCGATTTCGTCAAGAGCCTTGCAGCCGCTGAAGTCTGCGATGGTGGCAGGGCCGATGAGAATCTCAAGCGGAACTTCATCGATGGTTCCCCCACCGGGAATGAAATGGCGAGGGGCATCGGCGTGTGTGCCAATGTGAGTGCCGAGCACGAGTTTCCTTGTCTCGCGGCCCTCGACGCCGTGCCGGCCAAGGATGGTGACTTCCGCCACGGGGTGCCAGTGCGTGGGGAAGGTCATCATGCCTTCTTCAATGGGTAAGGAGAGATCGATGATTTTCATGAGGCAGTTTCTTTGCTTCGTATAACACGGATCGTGCTAGCGATGTACGCCAGCACCCTCCATCGACGGTCTTCGCCCAGGCCCCGCCACGCTAAGCTGCAACTTCTCCGTGACCAGCTCACGGATTCGCGTTTTCTGTATTTTTCCGTTCGCGGTCCTGGGAAATTCATCGATGGCGATATAACGCGCGGGTTGCTGGTGCGGGGCCAGGTTGCGCTTAGCATAATTGACCACGGAATCGAGAATCGAATCGAGTTCAATCCCTGTTTCTAGCTTCACCACGGCCACAATATCTTCGCCGTAAAGTTCATGAGGAATGCTGACGACTGCTGCTTCGGAGATGCCACTGACCTGGGCGAGGACCTCTTCGACCGCTGCGGGGCTGATGTTAATACCTCCGCGGATGATGAGGTCTTTCTTACGTCCCGTGATCGAGAGGGACCCTTGACTGTCGAGATGACCGACATCGCCGGCGGAAAACCAGTCAGCGGAGTCGATTTCCAGAAGCCGGCCTTCGGAGTCGAGGTATCCGGCCATGAGATCGGGCGTTAGAATTTGGATTTCTCCATCCTGTCCGGGAGGCGTGGGACGGCCTACATCATTGATGATCCGCAGTTGTAATCCAGCAAGCGGTTCCCCAACGTAGCCGGAGACCGGAAGCGTTTCTCGCGAGCGTGCGGTAACGAATAGAGTTTCGGACAGGCCGTAATTTTCGATTAGATGAACACCATAGCGGCCTTCGAACTCGTTCTTCACTTTGAGCGGTAGCGGGGCGAATCCAACGAATGCGTGGCGAACCGAGCTGCGGCAGAATTCTTCGCCGGTACGTCCCCGATCCATCCTCAGAAGGATGGAGAGTACGGTGGGGGACATCCAGAGCGTGTTCGCTTTGTGGATTTTGGCTTTGTCCCAGAAATTTAGACTGGAGCGCGCGTCGAAAACATGGTCGACCACTACGCTTGCGCCGCAGAGGAACGGAAGCACAAGGAGATTATAGAAACCTCCCATGTAAGCCATGGAGAGCGTGAGATAAAAACGCGAATTGTGGTCGATGCCCTGCACCGCGGCGAAAGCTGTAGCGTTACGAAGCATGCGCGACAGTTTATGCGCCAATCCTTTCGGCTTGGCCGATGTGCCGGATGTGTACATGATTACAACCAGTTCTTCGGGACCAGCATTTTCCAGGGGAACGAAGTTGGGGATCTCATCGAGAACACTGAGGTGCAGCGCCCCGGCTCCCTTTGACGCTCCGCTTGTATCTTTCTCCGTCAGTAGCGCGATGACATTCTGGTGAAACTCCCTGAGCAGGTCTACGTGCGCCGCCCCGCCAATGATTAGTGCAGGCTTACAGCTTGCGAGAATGAACTGAACTTCGCTCTTGCTGAGCGTCGGGTTGAGCGGAACAATGACGGCTCCAAGATAGATACAGGCAAAGTACAACACTGCCAGTTCGCAGCAATTCGGCATCATCACGGCAACTCGATCGCCCTTGCACACGCCCCGAGCGCGCGCCTCCGCAGCCAGAGCGCATACTCGGCGGTGAAAATCGCGGTAGGTCGTCTCGCGACCGGTGCCAATATCTATCAAAAAGACTCGATCGGAGAACCGCTGCACGCAGCTTAGAATCGTTTCGCGGGAATTCATTGCGCCGCCACCGGGCTGGGCTGAGCCGATTTCATCAGGTTGGAAATCGCGACCCAACGATCCATCTGGCCTCGATATGCCTGGTTGGGGTCGAGGCGGACAATGGTGCGTGCGGCGATCTCATTCTCGAAACGAGCGAAATGGCCAGAGGTGATCAGAATACCTTCGGGGGTCAGCAATTGATCGATGGAGGCGGACTCGGTCGCGCCTGGAGGACACAAAAGCAACACCACTCCGACCCCCAGATCGAAGTGCATGCGATCCGTAAAATCGATTATCTGCCAGCAGTTCTCCGGCGCTACTGCGGGCAACAACCCATGCACGACGACATTCTTAAAATTCCGGCAACAGTTCATCAGCAAGTGCTCGCTTGGATTGCCGTAGATCATCATGCAGAAATCGCCGATGCGCTGCGCAGCGGAAAGCAGCACATCTCCGACATAGCTTTCAAACAGGCGCTTCGATCTGATAGGCAGGATTCTTTCGATGCCAACGGTTTCCTTGACCTTGGCCGGCCATTGTGCCGCCCACGCGCCGCCATCCTTGTCGTCCAAAAATAATGGAATGAAGTTGCCAGTCATCTTCAAGACTTGCTCGAGGGTTTCGAACGAACCATATACCACCCTGCCGAGCACCACCGGACCCTCGGCGAGAACAAGGTCAGCGAGAACGAGATTCGGAGAGGGTAACTCGGAGGCGACAAGCTCGAGCACTGGACGGGCGCGACGCTTGGCGCACGTCACAGTCATGCCATCGACCAGCGACTGCACAGCGGAAAGCGAACTACTGATGCTGTGGGCAGAGATTCCCGGAGCCGAAAAGGAAGCAAGAGTCTCACGAGTTCTTGCACCCTGTGCCTTGGGCAGATGAGCCGCGACGCGATTCAAGATCTCATCGTCGACATCTACCGGATCGAGCTTGCCCATAGCGACGACCAGCCGGCGGAGTTCGACTCCGTGCTTGCGCGCGGCCGCCGCGACTTTAGGCAGAAAGGAGGAATGAAACTGGCTGCAGCCCATGGCCACCGACATCATGTCGTAGAGCTGCATCTGAGACATCAGCGGCCCAATGAATTCTTCAGCCGCATCCATTACTTCGAAGAGATCGACTCCCGTCTCAATCCCGAGATTGTCGAATACGGCCACGGCGATTTCTGTGGGAACGTTGCCGGCGCTGCGGCCTAATCCGTAAAGCGTCGTGTCGATGAAAGTCGCGCCGCAGCGGACCGCTTCCACGGCATTGGCGACCGCGAACTGAAGATTGCTGTGCCCGTGAAAACCGAGTTCATTATTGCAGCGTTCGCGGGCTTCGCTTAAATATGCGCGAACGTTTTCAGGAAACATGCTGCCGGCGGAGTCGACGCAGTAAACGACGTCCGCGCCCGCTTCTTCTCCAGCTCTGGCTTTCTCGGCGAATAGCTTGGGAGAAATGCCATAGGTCTTCATGAAATTCAGGCAGACTTTCATCCCGAGGGACTTGGCTACCGTCAGATAGGAAAAAGCGTCTTCGATTTCCGTCGCGTTGTAGCCGATGCGGACGAAATCGAGTCCGGCATCGCGGGCGGATTTCAGTTGATCGGCGGTACCGATGCCAGGTATGAAGAATGCTCCGATTTGTGCCTCGGGAGCAGCACGTTTCGCCGCCTCAATGAGGCGTTCGTCGGAGGCGGGCATTGTGCCTCTGCCCGCTTTGGCCGCGCCCAGGCCGACGCCGTGGCCGACTTCGATCCAGCGGAACCCCAGTTGGCCAAGCACCCTGGCCAAAATAGCAGTGTCATTCTCCGTGAACTTGAAATCGACTGCGTAACTGCCATCACGAAGTGTGCATTCCAGCAACTCTACTATTTCGCCGGAAAGCTCCTGCGGTGATTGCTGTCTGATCAGCGATGCAGGAGGATTCTCCACCCTCAGTCTCCCTGAGTTCCACGTTCAATTGGCTGGTGAAGGCATATATTACCAGCAGCCTAGCTGAGGAAATTGGAGAATTTCCGGGCAACTGTGTTAAGTCGAGGTTCGGAGCCTCAAGCGCTGGCGCGGAATCGGCACCAGGCGGTACTGTCTTAACTCGCGTTTAGCACAGCGCCCATCAGGCCGCGTCCTTGACATCGTCTTTGGCGGACTCGTTGCCCTGGGCTCCGGCGGATTCCACCTTGCCGGGCATCGACTCCGATTCTGCGCGTTTTTCGTCTGGCGAGTTCACATTCGGATTCGCTTGCCCTTCTGACCTATCATTTTGTGGCGCGGGACGTGCATTGGCTTGGGCAGATGCTGTGAAGGACTCTTGTTCCGTAGGATTCAACAGGTTTGCGAGCAGGGCGGCAGTCCGGACGCGCACAGCAAGCCAGCGAACGCTTGCGGCGTCCGCCGCTTGCTCGAGGAACGGAGCAAGTTCCTCATCGGTGGCCAAGCCTTTGGATTTGAGAAATTGCAGAATTGCGGAGCTTTGCGCATCCAGCGGCTCAAGGCTAGAGAACAGTTCATCGAGGATGGGCTGAAGAGATTCCGCGTCCATAGCAACTCCCGTTCGGCCGTCGGCTACGCGGCGATAGTGCGCCCAATCTTGCGGAGCTTGCGGCCTAGTGTTTTCTGTCCGGCTGGGACGCTGGCCTCCCACGGTTCGTCCACGCCCATGAGCGCGAGTGCGCCACCAGCTAGGGCTATGTTCTTGGCAAAATTAATCATTTCGGTTTGACGCTCTCCAGCGTCTTCCTTGCTCCAGAAATCGTGCATTATGGGGGAAACTCCGGCCAGGAACCCCAGTATGGCCATCGTGCCGAGTTTGGGTTTGACTCCCAGCAGAAGGCTCGCACCGCCAATGATTAAGGGTACGCCTGAAAGCTTCACAGCCAGCTCAGGCAACGGCACTCCTTTGGATTCTACGTACGGCGCCATAGCCTTAGACTGAAGCAGGTGATTAATGCCGTTGTAAAGAAAGTACCCGCCGAAAATCATGCGACCAATAAGAAATGGGGCTTTCATCGTGGACTCCGAGCCAAACTAGTTCGATGTTTGATTCACAAGAGCGAGGTCCTGTTGTCTCTCTTCGAGGGTTCGATTGGCCGCGTGGTAATGCCTCCCTGTAAGTGAATGATAAAACATAAGATACCCAAAAAGCATGAGCACGAATGCGCCAAGCGGAAATGGAACAGGTGACGAGTAAAGAAACGTAAAAGCCAAGAAACGTATTGACGAGGTTCGCGATTGGCGATAAAGTGGTTCGTTCCGAGGGCATCCGAAGTCTCCGGGTCAAGGTTCCAGCTTCCACGGCCTGCGAGCCCATATCAGTGAAAGTAAGCATCTTCGGTGTCCAGTCGCGCATCTATTCTTGGGTAGGAATTGCGCTAAATCCTAAAAATCTCCGTAGAATCAGCGGGTTATCCAGCTCGCGATCGATTCTGTGGGATCTAGGGCGAATGGAATTAGCCCATACTTATAAGGGAAGGGGATTGGCTCATGCGTTCTGATCGTGTGTTTGACGCTTTACAAACTTTGCGGAACCGGTATATGCTTTGTCAGCTCGCCTCGAAGGCCACGCGGAAGTTCCACCGGCCGAGCACCAGAATCCAAGAAACAATGAATGGTGTTTTGGACCGGATTGCGGGCGCGGAGCGGCAGAGTGTTCTGTCGGAGCCGGAGAATTTTGCTGAGGCACAAAGGCGGGCTGCTTAATAGCAGCCCGGTCCACCTGCCTTTTTGATTGTTTTCGTCTTCCCTGAATACCCTCCTTAGAAAATCTTCCGACCACGCTGAAACGAATACTTGCAAGTGCTCGGCTTCAGTTGGTCGTTGATAGGACGCACCATGACCATTGCTGAATTAAAAGAAAAGAACATCACCGAGCTGACCAAGATCGCAAGGACCCTGGAGCTGCCCGGTGCCAGCGGACTGCGCAAGCAGGATCTCATCTTTAAAATCCTGCAGGCGCAGAGCGAAAAAGAAGGGCACATTTTTGCCGAGGGCGTGCTTGAAATTTTGCCCGACGGCTATGGTTTCCTGCGTTCGCCGGATTACAACTACCTTCCCGGCCCGGACGACATTTACGTCTCGCCTTCGCAAATCCGCAAATTTGACCTGAAAACCGGCGACACGATCAGCGGCCAGGTCCGCCCTCCGCATGAGGGTGAAAAGTATTTTGCGCTGGTGAAGATCGAGGCGGTGAATTTCGAGTCGCCCGAAGAAGCGCGCAACAAGATTCTGTTCGACAACCTGACGCCGCTGTATCCGCAGGAGCGTCTCAAGCTGGAAACCACGCGCGAAAACGCCAGCGCGCGTGTGATGGATCTGCTCACGCCGCTCGGCAAAGGGCAGCGCGGACTGATTGTTTCTCCTCCGCGGGCCGGCAAGACGATGCTGCTGCAGCAGGTGGCGAACTCGATCACAACCAATCATCCGGAAGTTGTGCTGATGGTACTTCTCATCGACGAGCGCCCGGAAGAAGTTACGGACATGCAGCGGTCGGTCAAGGGCGAAGTGATTTCTTCGACCTTCGACGAGCCTGCTGCTCGACACGTGCAGGTCGCAGAAATGGTGATCGAAAAGGCAAAGCGCCTTGTCGAGCACAAGCGCGACGTAGTCATTCTGCTCGATTCGATCACGCGCCTGGCGCGCGCTTACAACACGATTGTTCCTCCCTCGGGCAAAGTGCTTTCGGGCGGCGTGGACTCGAATGCGCTGCAACGGCCGAAGCGGTTCTTCGGATCGGCTCGCAACATCGAAGAAGGCGGCTCGCTGACGATTATTGCAACGGCTTTGATCGACACCGGCTCGCGCATGGATGACGTGATCTTTGAAGAATTCAAAGGCACCGGCAACAGCGAAATCATCCTCGAACGCAAACTAGTCGATAAACGCGTCTTCCCGGCAATTGACATCCAACGCTCGGGCACACGCAAAGAGGAGTTGCTGATCCCGCGGGAAGATTTGTCGCGCATCTGGGTACTTCGAAAAGTGCTCAATCCGCTGTCGCCTGTGGAAGCAATGGAACTGCTGATCGACAAGTTGAGCAAGACGAAGGGGAATGCCGAGTTCTTGTCAAATATGAGTTCGTTGTAACGCGAAAATTGTTCGGGCATGGTGCGGTCAATCCGTGCCCGTGAATTTCGGCTTTCTCGCATCTTCCCGCTTTTCTCTTCTCTCTTCCGGTTGGAATTCCAAGTGATAAAACCAGGAACAAACCGTGGATTCCCGCCGTGCTGTCGCATCTAGTCGCAACAAACTTGCAACGAAAAGTGATGCCTGAGCTTGACCTGAATTCCAACGACCGTTAGGATCAGACGCGTTGATCTTTCCTTTTGCGACTTAGTCGCAACTACGATTGAGCCATAGTAGTTACGGGAAAAGAAGTTGATGTCGAATATATGCGACTGAGTCGCATCTAGGGAATTCGATAAACATGAAACTCTTATTCGCACTGGTTTTGGCGTTGTGCGTCTTCCCGGCTCTTTGCAGCGCCCAGGAATGGCCGTATTTCGTGACCTATTCCCACGATATGGAGGAGCCGGGAAATCTCGAAATTGAAAATAAAACCACGCAGGGCATGCCGAAATACGGCAACTATTTTGCAGGGGAGACGCTGGAGTTCGAGTACGGGGCCAAAGCGTGGTGGACCACCGAGCTCTACCTGAGTGGACAGAGCACCCTGAATGACAGCACGATTTTCACGGGATGGCGATGGGAAAACCGCTTTCGGCCTCTGTTTCGCGAACATTTCATCAATCCCGTGCTCTATTCAGAATATGAAAACGTCAATCTGGCCGATCGCAGCTTTCTTGAAGTCACCGGCCATCAAAGCATCGCAGACGTGCGTCTGACCAATGCGCAAGGCCGCTCCGAAACCGAGCGTTCGCTGGAGCTGAAGCTGATTCTTTCGACGAACGCCAAGGGATGGAACTTTTCGGAAAATTTCATCAGCGAGAAAGATCTGAACGAGAGTGAGCCCTGGGAATTCGGATACGCTCTTGGATTGAGCCGACCTTTGGCATTGGCAGCCAAATCCCATGCCTGCACTTTCTGTCGGGAGACTTTTTCTGCCGGCGCAGAGCTTTATGGCGGCCTGGGCGATACCGACGGTTTTGGTCTCAAAGCGACGTCTCACTATCTGGGTCCGACAATCTCCTTCGACGTGCCAAATGGACCAACGCTTGCGTTCTCGCCAAACTTCGGACTCAACGACAACAGTGTGGGCACGATTTTCCGTTTCAAAGTCTCCTACGAAATTCAACAGATTGGAAGCTGGTTTCATCGGGGGGTGCGATGAAATATCTTGCTGCGCTGGTCATTTGTATGATGTTGCCGTGCGCGTTGCTTGCCGCACCGGCCACGGACCATTCCTGGGCGGATCATGTTCCGGAGAAGGACCGCGCTCGCGCCAACCCATTCGGCAATTCAGCGGATGCGATCGGCGCGGGGTCAAAACTATTTGCCGACCATTGCGCAAAGTGCCACGGATCTGATGCGCTCGGACGGCGCAAGAAACCCAGCTTGCGAACCCGCGAGGTGCAGCAAGCTCCAGACGGAGAGATCTTCTGGCTGTTAACCAACGGCTATTTGAAACGAGGTATGCCCTCGTGGAGCAAGCTACCGGAGCCTTCACGATGGCAGGTCGTTACATACGTGAAAAGCCTCGGGGTGCAAGAGTAGGTGCAAGGGTAATCGAGAGCGCAAAAAGCTAAAAGATAGGGGCTGGTTGCAGTGAAACTCATTCACAAGCGAAACCGTAATTTCGCGCAATAAGGAAAAAAATGATACGGCACTTCGGACATAAACTTTTTCTTCTGGAAAAGAATGATTGGCATAATGCGATTTCCAGGCATGGACTGGCACGAATTTGTTTCGCCTTCTTGCTCTGCCTCCTGGCGAGCTGCAATGCCGGTCAGGCTCCAACTTTTCCCGCCGAAGCTGATGCCACGCCCGCGGAGGATTCCATCGGAGAGCGGCTATTCCTCGATACTCGCTTCGCGCAATATTTCGCCACGCATATGACAGGCGTGAATAAGCCACTCACGTCCGGCGATCCGGTCGTGCAACAGGTCTACACTACGAACGGCACGCTGCCAGGGCCATTCGCCGGGCAATCGATCAACTGCCGCTCCTGCCACTTCGTCACTGAATTTCAAGGCGTGTCAGGCGCGGGCAATCGCACTTATGCCGACTTCACCACACGAAGTCCGATTCCACTCCCGATGAACGGATTCACGCAGACACCGCGCAACTCGATGCACATGGTGGGCTCTCTGGAACCGCATCAGGGTCCGGTTTTCTTACACTTCGACGGCGAATTTGCCACTCCGGCCGACCTGGTGAAAGGCACGTTGACAGGGCGCAACTTCGGCTGGGGGCCGACACAGTATCAAGATGCGCTGAATCAGATCGCGCTCGTCATTCGCGGCGATGACGGCTCCGATGAGCTGGCACAAGATCGGACGAACGGGCTCTCCTACGGGGTTCTTTTCGCCGGCGCCGATAAGCGGATCACTTCTGATCTCTCCATTCCCGCTGCCGACCGTATCGACGTGAATTCAGCCAGCCCCGATCAGATTCTCAACCTGGTAGCCAAATGTATCGCGCAATATATGTCCGACCTGCTTTTTCAGCAGGACGAATTTGGCCGCTACATCGGATCGCCCTACGATGTGTTTCTCCGGATTAATCATCTTCCCGTGCAACCGAATGCCGGGGAAAGCGCTGCGCAATACAATCAGCGGCTTCTGGAAGCAATTAATGGATTGAGCAGCCCCCAATGGGTGGATGGCACGATGGGCGCGTTCCAGTACCATGCCAATCCCTTTCAGTTTGGACCAACGGAATTTGCCGGCATGAGAATTTTTCTTACGGCCGCGATGAACGCGACGGATGGTTCACAACACGCGGGCAATTGCGCGGCCTGCCATCAGGCGCCTAACTTCTCCGATTATTCATTCCACACCACAGGGGTTTCGCAGGAGGAATACGACTCGGTTCATGGAGCCGGTGCGTTTATGAGTCTGCAAATTCCTACACTGGCGCAACGCAGCGCAGACTACGATTCATATCTTCCCGCGTCTGCGAACCATCCGAACGCCTCAGAAACTTTTCGCCGCGCCGCCGATGCAAGCCATCCAGGTTATGCCGATCTTGGCTTGTGGAACGTTTATCTGAATCCCGATATGCCGAACCCTCAGTCAAGCCTCCAGTCGGTAGTGTGTAGAACGGGACAGAATTGTTCGGTGGATCAAGGGCTGGCGAACACGATCGCCCAGTTCAAGACTCCGATGCTGCGCGACCTCGAAGATTCCGCTCCTTACTTCCATAACGGCAGCAAATTGCAATTGCAGGATGTAATTCAGTTTTACATCACCAATTCGCAGTTGGCCCGGCAGGGTCTGCTGCGCAACGCCGCACCGGAGCTCAGGCAGATGTCGATCACCAGCAACGATATCGATTCGCTGGTCGCATTCCTTCTATCGCTTACCGAAGACTACGATGATGCGTAGAGAGGAATTCTGACTGCGGATTTGGATACGTAATATCGTTTTCATAATCGCGATCTTTTCGCTCGTGATCCAATTTGCGCCTGTACGTCACGATAACCCGCCGGCCGAAGCGGAGAAGACAATCTTTGCTGCAGAGCAAATGCCAGTCGCCGTCGCCGCAGTTTTTCGCCGTTCTTGCATGGATTGCCATTCCAACGAAACCCGCTGGCCTTGGTACAGCTATGTGGCGCCGGCTTCCTGGATCGTGGCCGGCGATGTGCACGCAGCTCGTCGCAAGATGAATTTTTCACAGTGGGCGGATTACGGCCCGAAAAAGCGGGACCACGAACTTGAAGAGATTTGCGACGAACTCACCGACGGTGACATGCCGGATTCAAAGTACACTTTGCTCCATCGCAGCGCTCGCGTCACCCAGGACGACCGCGAAGCGGCTTGCACGTGGGCCAACGAGCCGAATCCATAACACGACTCTACCGATCTAATCCTCTTTGGTGTCATACTTAGCGAACGGGCAGATAGTCGGCGTCTGCTTTCGAGGACACTGTGCGAGCGAAATTTTCAACCTGGATTTTCTCTCTTCTATTTCTTCTTCCTTTCACCATACCGAGTCTGGCGCAGATGCACGGTGGTCCACCGCAGAGGGTTGATGGCACCGCAGACAATCCCTCCGGGGTGGACGAAAGCCGCGACCGGATGGAAGCCGACCGATTGAAGAAAGCAAATCTGGACCGCCAGGCTCAACTTAAGAATGACACGGACAAACTGGTGAAATTGGCGGGAGAGTTGAAGGACTATGTCGATAAGTCGAATGAAAATGTTCTCTCGCTGGATGTGTTGAAGAAGGCGGACGAAATCGAGAAACTGGCGAAGAGCGTGAAAGAAAAGATGAAGGGCGCGAACTAATCGGGGATTTTGAAAAGATCGAATGCAAGGAAAACGCCATCCGACAGTCGGATGGCGTTCCGCTCTTCGTTCGGTGACCGAGAAGCTAGGCTTTGTCGCTGCGAATCCTCATACCATAGAACGATTTGTATACGAAGAAGAAAGATACAATGAAGAAGGCCAAAGCCAGGATATTGGTAAGGGTTGATCCCTGGTCGCGCGAAAGAGATACTGCGAGTTCGACCGCGAGAAGCCCGAAAAGCGTGGTGAATTTGATCACCGGGTTCAATGCCACGGATGACGTGTCCTTGAACGGATCGCCGACGGTGTCGCCGACCACTGTTGCATCGTGCAACGGAGTTCCCTTCTGCTTGAGTTCGACTTCCACGATCTTCTTGGCGTTGTCCCAGGCTGCGCCGGCATCGGCCATGAAAATGGCTTGATACAGGCCGAAGATGGCGATGGAGATGAGATAGCCGACGAAGAAAAACGGCTCGACGAAGGCGAATGCCAGCGTGGCGAAGAAAACGGCGATAAAGATGTTTAACATGCCTTTCTGCGCGTACTTTGTGCAGATCTCGACCACTTTCTTGCTGTCTTCGACCGACGCTTTGACGACACCTTCAAGTTTGATATTCGCTTTGATGAATTCGACCGCGCGATAAGCGCCGGTCGTGACCGCCTGCGTAGATGCGCCGGTGAACCAGTAAATCATCGCTCCGCCAGTGATCAGGCCAAGGAAGAATGGCGCGTGCAGGAGCGAGAGCTTATCCACGTTCGTAGAGAGGCCGTCGGTCAGCGCCATGATGATCGAGAAGATCATCGTGGTTGCTCCGACTACTGCTGTGCCGATGAGCACCGGTTTCGCCGTGGCTTTAAATGTGTTGCCCGCGCCGTCGTTCGCTTCGAGCAGGTGCTTCGAGCGCTCGAAGTTCACGTTCATGTTAAAGTCCTTTTTGATTTCGGCTTCGATGTTGGGGACTTGTTCGATGAGCGAAAGCTCGTAAACCGATTGGGCGTTGTCGGTGACGGGGCCGTAGGAGTCGACGGCAATGGTGACCGGTCCCATACCGAGGAAACCGAACGCTACGAGGCCGAATGCGAAGACTGCTGGGGCTAACATGGTTGCGGCGGTCGCGAGACCCATCGTGCTTACATAGAATCCGACTGCCATGAGAATCATCATGGCTAGACCCAGATAGTAAGCGGAGAAATTTCCGGCCACGAATCCGGAAAGAATGCCGAGCGAAGCGCCACCCTCTTCCGCCGAAGTAACAACTTCCTTTACGTGGCGCGATTCGACCGAGGTGAACGCCTTCACCAGTTCAGGAATCACCGCGCCCGCCAACGTTCCGCAGGAGATGATTGTGGAGAGTTTCCACCACTGCGATGTGTCGCCGCCTAACTCAGGGATGGTGTAGTACGAAATCAAGTAGGTGAGGGCGATCGAGACGATGGAAGTAATCCATACGAGCGACGTTAGAGGAGATTCGAAGTTCATCTCGTCGGCATTGCCGAAGCGGCTTTTGGCGATGGCAGCGTTGAGGAAGTAGGAGATTGAACTGGAGATCAGCATGATGACGCGCATGACAAAAATCCAGACCAGAAGCTGGACTTGGATGGTCGGGTTTTTGACGCCGAGCAGGATGAAGGTAATGAGCGCTACACCGGTTACGCCGTAGGTTTCGAAGCCGTCCGCGGAGGGCCCGACGGAATCGCCGGCATTGTCGCCGGTGCAGTCGGCGATGACGCCGGGGTTGCGCGCGTCGTCTTCTTTAATCTTAAAGACGATCTTCATCAGGTCCGCGCCGATGTCGGCAATTTTGGTAAAGATGCCGCCCGCGATACGGAGCGCGGCTGCGCCGAGAGACTCACCAATTGCGAATCCGATGAAGCACTGGCCAGCGTAGTCGCCCGGTACGAACAGCAGAATGATGAGCATCATCAACAACTCGACGCTGATGAGCATCATCCCAATGCTCATGCCGGCCTCCAGCGGAATCTGGTAGACGGGATACGGCTTGCCGGGAAGCGAAGCAAACGCCGTCCGGGAATTGGCGAAGGTATTCACGCGGATGCCGAACCAGGCCACGCCATAGCTTCCCGCGATGCCGATGATGCTGAACGCGAGAATGATGATCACGCGCGCGGCGTCATACTTCAACAGAAAGCCGAAATACAACAAAATGATGACCGCTATGAATACCCACAAAAGCAGCAGAAACTTGCCCTGCGTAACCAAGTACGTTTTGCACGTCTCATAGATCAGCTCGGAGATTTCGCGCATGGAGCGATGCACGGGCAGGTTCTTCAAGCGCATATAAATAACCATGCCGAAGACGAACCCGAAGAGGCAGAAGAGAATGCCGATGAGAAGCAGCTTGTGGCCGTCGATGGCATTATTGAAAAAGCTAACGGATGAAAGATCCGGCAGCTTGAGGGAAGCTTCGCCGCCGGCACTGTCGGCCGGTTGAGCGAAGGCGGCAGCACCGAGTAACAGCACGGTGGTCAAGACGGCGGCTTTCTTTGAAATTCCCTTGAACAGGTTTGCGAGCCGGCCAAACATCGCACAGCTTTGCAGGGACGCAGCGGCCTCATGCCGATTGCGCATCATAAATCCTCCAAAAATGGGTCGTTTTGATTTCGGTATATTGAACGTGTTTAGGTACAGCCTTCCAGCACGAATATCCCCCGTCCGAGCGTACTCCGTGCCTGGGGATATGGCTGGAATTCCGAACACGCTTCCACCGCAAGACCTAAACGGAGTTTGGAGCTTGGCCGCGTCGGATTTTGCGCCTGCCGCCCGATTTCAACCTCACACCGAGCAAGTAGCACAAAACGGGCATTTATAGCATGGTTCGAGGGCAAGGGTCAATCGGAAGGTAGTGCGGGTAGTGGCTGCCACGAAGGAATACGTTTGGAGCTCCCCTCGACGTATAGGAGGGAGCGACTCTCCTCACCTAGGTCTACTGTCCCTCACATGGGAACATCACTTTAGGTGTTCCACGAGGAATAGATCGGACAGGCTGCGCGTATAGCCGAAAACGTAGTTTTGCTCGTCGGCGCTCATCAAAGGACATGACGATCCCACAACCCCCGCAGTGTCCACCGGGCTGAATGATCTCCACGGGGTTCGGGCTGCGGTTCTTAGATCGAGACGAGAGACTGGGCAGGATGTTTCGCCGCGATTTCCGATTAACAGGATTTGATCGTTATTTTCCCAGTGCAGTGGCAGATCGCCAGGCCCGGAGCCGTGAATCAATTGCGGATCGCCTCCATCGGAGGGCAGGAGGTAGAGGCCGTCAGCGCCGATGGCGGCGATCAATTTGCCGTCCGGTGAGAGTGCAGCGCCGCGCAAGCGAAACCCTTCCGGAGTTATGGCGCGCGGCTGGCCGCCATCCAAACTCATAATAAAGAGGCGCGAACCATGGTTGGCCTCGTGGCCCTCGAACACGAGGTGTCGGGAATCGGGAAGGAACCTGCCATCGCGGGGAATAATATTGCCTGTTGGCAGAGCACGCTGCTGGCCCACGCCCGTGGGCAGCAACACGAAATCGGGCGGAGACAGGTTCTGGCGCTGAACGAGTGCCCATTTGCCATCGGTCGAGAGCGCACGTGACGACCCTTCGCCCAGGCGAACTGCGGAGGTGCCGCTGGTTTCGCGGACAAAGACGGCGTAATCTCCGCCGCCAGCTTCTCCGGCCTCAGTAAAGAGGAGAACTTTACCATCTTTGGAGAGTGCTGAAGGCACGGTCCAATCCTGCCAACTGAGGTCACGTTCTTTGGTCTCACCGGGAACCAGGCCAACCGTGCCAGCGCGCAGAGCATCGCGTGAAATGAGTGCACGGCCACCGGCGCCAGTATCGTGCAAAGTCAGAGTTCCGGGAGCAGTGAGCAGTTCGCGAACTTTGCCAGAGAGCGTGACTCCGCGCAAGGAGCGGCTGAAGCCAGTTGCTGTGGCGGTGAACCAGATCTCATCGCCGGAAGGGCTCCACGCCAAACCGATGGCGCTGGCCCAGCGCTCGGTGAGGTCAGACTTTTTACCGTTGAGATCAACCACGCTGACGATTCCGCCATCGTCGCCTAAAAGTGGATGGTCGATGAAGGCAATGCGGTCGCCGTGAGGAGAGAAACGGGGATCGCTGATCCAGCCTACTGTTTCGTATAAGACCTTGCCGATGGGGTATTCGAGATGGCTCTTGCCGCCGGAGGAGTGCACTACCACGAGAGCAGTGCCATCGGGGGTCCATGCAGCGGCCTCGACGTTGTCCAGCAGATCGCGCGGTGCATCCGCGCCAATTGAAAGTTGCGCCAGCGTTCCGGCGAAGGTAAATGCGTTGTCGGCGACGCGGAAGCGGCGCAGCACAGCCATCTGTCCGGCGGAGGAAACCGCTAGGACTTCGGTCTGCGGAAGTCCCAGATCGCGCGATTCAGTGGAATTTGGAGAACTGATAAAGACCGACTGCGGATTCCCCTCCCAAGCGGCGCTATAGATGGCCGAGCGCGGATCGGGAGCAAAACGTGCGGCGGTGAGAGCTCCGCGGCGAAAGGTGAGTTCGTGAAAAGTGGGGACGGGACCGTAGGCGGCTCGCGAACCGATGAATAATCCGACAACGCCTCCAGCAATCAGCATCAGCAAAGCCGTGGCGGCCAGCAGGGGAGTGCCGACGCGAATTCCGGAAGGTTTGGCAGCAGGTGGGGCAGCGCCTGATGCGGATGATGATGCGCCAGAATTTTCCGCGTTGGTATCAGTCACGGCGGTCATTTGCCGCGAGGAGGGGTGCCAGTCACGCTGCAAGCGCTTAAGATCGGCGCGCATTTCTGCGGCACTCTGATATCGGAGGTCACGATCTTTTTCTAGGGCTTTGTTGATGATGCGTTCAAACTCCGGCGGGAGCTCGGGATTGAGTTGAACCGGGGCAGTGGGGGGCTTATTCAGAATCGCGTTAAAGATCGCCGCCGAAGTATTTCCCTCAAAGGGCAAGTGGCTCGTGGCCATTTCGTAGAGCACTACTCCGATGGAAAAAAGATCGGAGCGGGCATCGATTTCTTCGCCCAGGGCCTGCTCCGGGCTCATATACGCAACGGTTCCGAGTGCTGAGCCAGGAGAAGTCAATTGGTCGGGGCTGACGTTTACGGTAGGGCCAGCCGTGGCTTCTGCTTCGACTTTGTGATCCGAAATGACTTTCGCCAGCCCGAAATCGAGGATCTTGGCGTGACCACGTTCAGTTACGAAGATATTCGCGGGCTTGATATCACGATGGACGATTCCTTTGGAATGGGCAGCATCGAGTGCATCGGTGATTTCGATTGCCAAAGTGAGCAGAAGTCCGACTTCGAGACGGTGGTGGGTAATGCGATGTTTTAAGGTCAAGCCGTCCAAAAACTCCATTGCAATGAACGACTGGACGCCGTGCTTGCCGATCTCGTAAATCGTGCAGATATTGGGATGATTTAAGGCAGAGGCGGCGCGAGCCTCACGCCGGAAACGCTCCAAAGCCTGGGAGTCTTGCGCAAGATCATCGGGCAGGAATTTGAGTGCGACGTAGCGGCCTAGCTCCGTATCTTCCGCTTTGTAGACGACACCCATACCCCCGCCTCCCAATTTTCCTGTAATGCGATAGTGAGAGATGGTCTCGTCGATCACGCGGATTGCGCCCAAACAATCGTATAGTAGGGGGTTGAGCCGTGGAAGTAAAGGCCCTGCTTCATTCGCAAAGTAGCGCGAGTAGATGGATTACACGCTGCGCTTCTTGCTGTTCCTCACTTTTTTCCTACGTCCAATACGTTCTATCCAGCGAACGATACTGAATCGCCTCGGCTATGTGCTTAGGCTCCAGCTTGGCACTTTCTTCCATGTCCGCGATGGTCCGGGCGACCTTCAGGATCCGGTCGTGGGCGCGGGCGCTTAGTCCTTGTTGGGTCATGGCGCGTTCGAGGAGGCGCTCACAGTCGGGAGAGAGTTCGCAGAAGGTGCGGATGTGGCGGGAGTGCATTTGGGCGTTGCAGTAGAGTTTTTCGCGGGAGCTGGTAAAGCGGTCGAGCTGGCGCTTGCGCGTACTGACGACGCGTTCGCGAATTTGCAGCGAACCCTCAGGTTCCACGCTGGAGCGCATCTCTTTGTAGTTCACGGCTGGGACGTCGATATGGATATCGATGCGGTCCATCAGCGGCCCGGAGATTTTTGAGATGTAGCGCTGGATCATGGGCGTGGTGCAACTGCACTCGCGGGTGCGGTCGTTGCGGAAGCCGCAGGGACAGGGATTCATAGCGGCAGCCAGCATGAAGCGGGCTGGAAACATAAGCGACATTGAGGCGCGGGAGATGGTGACGGTGCCGTCTTCCAGCGGCTGCCGCAGGACCTCGAGCACGTTGCGCGGGAATTCGGGAAGTTCATCGAGAAAGAGCAACCCGTTATGCGAGAGCGAGACTTCGCCTGGCCGCGGGATCGCGCCGCCGCCGATAAGGCCGGCATCGGAGATGGTATGGTGCGGAGAGCGGTAGGGGCGCTTACCGACGAGTCCGCTGCCGGAATCGAGCACGCCTGCAACACTGTGAATCTTCGTCGTTTCGAGCGCTTCTTCGAACGTGAGCGGCGGAAGGATTGTCGGCATGCGCTTCGCGAGCATGGTTTTGCCGGAACCGGGTGGGCCGATCATCAGAATGTTGTGGCCACCGGCGCAGGCGATTTCGATGGCGCGCTTGGCGGTTTGCTGGCCGCGGACATCTTTGAAGTCGACCAGGAACTCCTGCGACTCGCGCAGGAGCGCGTCTCCGTCGGCTTTGATTGGGGCGATGCCGTTGCCCGAGTTCACGAAGTGGATTACGTCAAGCAGGGAGCGCACCGGGTAGACATCGACTCCGCCCACCATCGCGGCTTCGCGCGCGTTCGATTCGGGAACAACGAGGCGCGAGATTTTTCTGCCACGAGCTTCGAGGGCGATGGGCAGTGTGCCCCGAATGCCGCGGACCCCCCCGTCTAAGGAAAGTTCGCCCACGAAAAGACAGTCATCGATTTCTTTTTTTGTGAGCCCGCCGTAGGCGCCGACTATGCCCAGCGCCATCGGCAAGTCGAAGCCGGAGCCTTCTTTCTTTATATCGGCGGGTGCGAGGTTGATGGTGATGTGGGTGGGAGGAATGTCGTAACCGCAGTTCTTCAGGGCGGCGCGGACGCGGTCCCGGCTTTCGCGCACGGCGGCGTCGGGCAGGCCAACTGTGTGAAAGTGATCCTGGTCGGTCTTGATGCCGGAGCAATCGACTTCGACCTGGATAATGTTGGCGTCGATGCCGTAAACGGCGGCGCTTAGGGTTTTGTAGAGCATGGGGTTCCGAGGCGCTCCGCACACGTAGGCCCGCCTCCGAAGTCCGTAATTTTATCCGATCAAGCGAGGTATCAATGTGATGTTGGTCACAAAACTGCCGTGGAAAATTGGCTAGATGGTTCAAAATGGGAAATATTGGGAGGGCATCCAGTTACAGATTAGACATGCTCTTGTGCGGACCATTTTCGGTCTTCATTACTCGCCGGGATCAAAATCGTTCTTATATTCCTGCCAGCGTTCGCGAATTCCCGCCAAGATCGCCTGATATTGTGGGTCCGAACGCAGAGTATCGTAGTTCTTGTCCCGTTCAAACCAAGGGTAATTCACATCTCCGAGTGCAGCGGTCCTGCTGAGGAATGCGAGCGCAAGTTGGCGATCTCCTAGCAGGGCGTGAATTCCTCCGAGCCAGTACGCCCCATCCCCATCGACGATCTCTTCGGGGCTGTATTTCAAAAGACGTTGATCGATTTTCCCGCGCTGCCCGCGCGCGGCGTACAGGAAAGCTGCGAGTTGCCGTGAAGTGTCATCACCCGAATCGCGCGAAAGTTCTACTCCCCGATCCAGATAAGATTTGGCTTCGTCCAACCGGCCTTCGTAATATAAAATCACGCCGACGTAGGCCATGACCTTCATCTGGTCAGGATTCGCTGTAGCTAACGGCCGCATCTCGTGCTCTGCATCTTGCGCTCGACCTTGGTAGAGTAGAATCCGCGCGTGCATCCAGTGCGGCTGGAGAAGGGTGGGATTGAGTTCGCTGATGCGGCGGTAGGCCTGCTCTGACAAATCGTTAAGCCCCGCATAGTAATAGGAGTAACCCAGCATCTGCCAGGCATTCTCGTTATTTGGGGCTTGCTTAACCGCCAGCCTCATCGTTGGAATCGCTTCCCGAAGCCGACCTTCCTCGGCATAAATGCCTCCCAGAGCAATCATTCCTTCCGAAGACTGCGGATCAATCCGCAACGCGTTCAGAGCGGCGTCTTCGCCCAGCTTCAGGTTTGCCGCCGCATCCGGCACGAAGTTCGCCGCCTGGAGTGAGTAAAACTGAGCCATCAACGCGTAAGCGTCCGCGAAGTTTTTGTCCAGTGAGACTCCATGTTGCAACACCCGCCTACCGTTCTCAAGGCTGTCCAGCCGCGAGAACATGAAATACTCATTCAGATAAAAGCGCGCCTGCAAATAATCGTTGTATGCCTCTGGGTTGGTGGTTACCGGTTGCTGAATCGACTTCTGCTCCCTGGGAGAAATTTCGATCTGCAAACCTTCCACGACTTTGGCCGCCACTTGATCTTCGAAGGTAAGCATGTCGGCACTACGCAAATCGTATCGCTGCGACCATTTGATGTTTCCCGTATGACCGTCGACCAGTTGCACGGTGACGCGAATTACGTCCGAAGAGCGCTGATAGGTGCCTTCGAGCAGGCTGGCCACGCCTAAGGCATTCGAGGCTTCCTGAGGATCCGGCATTTCCTTCGCATACTTCAAAACCGAGGTCGTGGGCCGGACAGCGAGATTCTGTAGAGAAGTTAATCGGCTGATGATCGCATCGGTGATTCCAATCGCCCAACTATCGCTGGCCGAGGCCGAAATGTCGTGGAATGGAAGCACGGCTATGGTTTCGAGGGAGGGCTTGGAAGTGGTTGAGGACTGAGGCGGCGAAGGCGCGCTCGAATGGTACGCGCGAAAAGCCAGGGCTGAGAGAAAAGCTACGAGCAGCACGGCCAAGGCCGCAAGGAGCGCGGAGCGATAGCGCACTTTCGGCGGTTTGGCAGATTCGGATGGCGCGAGATGAAGCTGGGATTCGCTATCCCGTTTCACGCGTTTCAGGTCAGCTCTCAGTTCTGTTGCCGACTGGTAGCGGATGTCGCGATCTTTCTCCAGCGACTTCGAGATGACTTCTTCCAGCCGCGCGGGTAAATCGGGATTGAGCCGCATGGGCGGAACGGGCGCTTTGTGCAGGACAGAATCGAAGATCGCGCCTGCGGATTCTCCGCGGAAAGGAAGCGCGCCGGTGCCCATTTCGTAAAGAACGACCCCGAAGGAAAACAGGTCGGTGCGGGCATCGAGTTCCTTGCCCAAAGTCTGCTCGGGAGACATGTAGGCAACCGTGCCGAGCGTGCTGCCGGGACTGGTCAGGTGTTCTGCGGCGACGACGGTAGCCGTCGCCTCGAGCGCGGCGGCCTCGGACTTGGTGCCGGAAACCTTGGCCAGACCGAAATCGAGAATTTTGGCGTGGCCGCGCTTGGTCACGAAAATGTTCGCCGGCTTGATGTCGCGGTGAACGATGCCGTGGGCATGGGCGGCGTCGAGCGCCTCGGCGACTTCGATGCCAATATCGAGTAGACGGTCGATTTCCAGCGGACGATTGCCGATCAGGTGTTTGAGGGTGACACCGTCGAGAAACTCCATCACGATGAAAGGCTGGCCGTCGACCTCGTCGATGGCGTGAACCGTACAGATGTTGGGATGGTTTAATCCGGATGCGGCTTTGGCTTCGCGCTGGAAGCGACTGAGTGCTTGTGGGTCTTTTGCTATTGCCTCGGGTAGGAATTTGAGGGCTACGAAGCGATCCAGCTTGGTGTCCTCGGCTTTGTAGACCACGCCCATGCCACCACCGCCGAGTTTTTCGATGATGCGGTAATGTGCGATGGTTTGGCCGATCATGGTTTAACGATCATGGATGTAGCTGATACGCCTTTTCGCGCCATGATACTAGATGGGGTTCAGGAAGCGACAACCTATTTAGTGGAATAATGGCGAATATTGTTAGAAAATAAGGAGTTTGGCTTGCCGAGGCGGTATAGGAGCCGAGCCGCATCCAAGACTCGACTTAGGCATTAAAACTGGCATCTTAAACCGGTCCCACCACGTTCGACTCGGTGCCCGGCTTTTTTGGTTACGTCGATTGTTCATTGACCCTTTTATGCTAGCGCGCGGGACGCCTTCATTGGTTAGATTGGAGAACTTATGGCTACGATCACGATGGATGTAGCGGCAACCAGCGGCGACCAAAGACACCCGGCTCTGGAGCGGTGGGTGGAAGAGATGGCGCGAATGTGCCGGCCAGACCGCATCCATTGGTGCAATGGATCGAAACCGGAGTATGACGCCATGGTCCGGTTGCTGGTTCTCACAGGAACTGCAATTTCGCTTGATCCGGAAAAGCGTCCGAACAGTTACCTCGTCCGTTCTGATCCGGCCGACGTGGCACGGGTGGAGGGCCGCACGTTCATCTGTTCTCGCACAAAAGAACAAGCCGGGCCGACCAATAATTGGGAAGATCCGGAAAAGATGAAGAACAAGCTGCGCGGCTTGTTCGATGGCTGCATGGTGGGGCGGACGATGTATGTGGTGCCCTACAGCATGGGCCCGCTCGGGTCGCAGATATCGAGAATCGGTGTTGAGATCACGGATTCCCCCTATGTGGTGATGAGCATGCACATGATGTCTCGCGTGGGCAATCGTGTGCTGGAGGCTTTGGGTGAGGGGGAAGACTTCGTGTGCGGGCTGCACTCGGTGGGAGCTCCACTTGCCGCGAATCAGCCGGATTCTGCCTGGAGCTGCAATAAAGATCAGAAGTACATTTGCCATTTTCCCGAAACACGGGAGATCTGGTCGTTTGGATCCGGTTACGGCGGAAATGCTTTGCTCGGCAAGAAGTGCCATGCCCTGAGGATTGCTTCAGTGCAGGCGCACGATGAAGGCTGGATGGCCGAGCACATGCTGATTCTGAAAGTGATCGCTCCTTCCGGCGAAGTGAAATACATGACAGGAGCATTTCCTTCGGCGTGCGGAAAAACAAATCTTTCGATGATGATTCCGACGATTCCGGGATGGAAGGTCGAGACGGTCGGCGATGACATTGCGTGGATGAAGTTCGGGAAAGATGGCCGGCTATATGCCATTAATCCTGAGCGCGGTTTATTTGGCGTAGCTCCGGGGACGAGCCAGAAGTCGAACGCCAACGCAATGAAGATGCTGGAGAACAATACCGTCTTCACGAACTGTGCAATGACGTACGACGGCGACGTTTGGTGGGAGGGAATGACAGAGGAAAAGCCCGCCAGATTGATCGACTGGCTGCGGCGGCCATGGACGCCGGATTCTGGCCGGCCGGCGGCGCATCCGAATGCCAGATTTACTGTGACAGCGGATCAGGTTCCAGTGATTGCGCCGGAGTGGGAAGATCCGAAGGGTGTGCCGATCGATGCGATTTTGTTTGGCGGGCGTCGTGGCGGAGTTGTTCCTCTGGTGACCGAGGCTTTCAATTGGCAGCACGGGACGTTCATGGGATCGACCGCCAGCAGCGAGACGACTGCGGCGACCGTGGGAAAGGTCGGTCAATTGCGCCGCGACCCGATGGCGATGCTTCCTTTCTGCGGTTATCACATGGGAGATTATTTCGCGCACTGGATCAAGATGGGCCAGCAAGCGGATGCGAAGAAGCTGCCGAAGATTTTCTACGTGAACTGGTTCCGGCAGGATGAAAGCGGCCATTATTTATGGCCAGGATACGGCGAGAACAGCCGCGTTCTACGCTGGATTTTTGAGCGCTGTGATGGTAGGGTCCGTGCGAAAGAGACGCCGATCGGGCAGATTCCGGAGATGCCGGACTTCGATACGAATGGACTCGATATCCAGAACTCCCAGGTCGAAGAACTCTTGAGCGTGGACGTCAAAGGCTGGCAGGCTGAGGTGCCATTGATTCGGGAGCACTTTGCAAAGTTTGGAAGCCATCTCCCGAAGGAGCTTTCGGACGAGGTAGATGCACTCGAGAAGAGATTGTCAGGAACAAAGGTTAGCAGGTAGCCAACAACCAAAGCGTATTCGACAGCCCTAGGCTACTCATCGCCGCGCACTCTCCACCAATCCATCTGCTCGAATTCAGCTGTTTTCTCCGCGCCATGTTGCGTGTACCACTCCCGCCAGGCAGGGGCATCAGCGGGCAGGTTTTCCTCGCTAATCTCCCGCAGTGCCATAAAGCTCCACGTCCGCATCTGTGGAGTGGTTTGAGGATCCTCCACCAGTTCGATGAACTTCGGCACCATTCGCATCCGCTGCTTACGGGTAAAATTGCCGCAATCGGAGATGTTGCAACCGGCACGCTCACGTACTGAGTTTGACGGATCATGAGTGAATGATTCGAAGAGTACGTCAAGAGCTTCATCGGTTCCCAGGTAGCGCATTCCTTCAACAGCCCACTGGCGAACCCCCGCGTCAGGATCGTTGCGCGCATATTCAACCAAAACCGGATAGATTCGCGCGTACCCAACCTCGCGTCCCGCCATCATTCCCATGAAGTAAACCGCGGCTTGGCGGTAGTTTGGGTCCGAGCCCGCCTTGGCAATGAGCAGGCCGGCCGAGTTTTCGTTCTTCGACCATCCGTCCATGGCAAGGTTGAGATCGGCGTTGGCATAGCGCACGCGCAGATCGCTCGAAAACTGCGAACGCAGTTCAAGCTGCTTCATGCTTTCGGTAAGCTTGATATCCCCGAGCCAGACACCAATGTTTTGCTCGAAAAGGTCCAGCGCGCGAGAATCGTGCCGGATGGCGCGCTCCAACAATTCTTCCGCTTGCGCCTGTTCCGGCATCCCTTGCAAGCGCTCCACGTCGGTATCAGTCAATGCCGAATAGCTGACCGGCCGCACTGCAGATTTTGCTGTCGCGGGTCGCCGGGATGTGCTGTGGTGAGGCACCCCGTTCTTCACGGCAGAGGGTCGCATCAAGAAAGCAAACGCAAACAAACCGCCGAGGACGGCTAGTCCGAGTGCGAGAGCCGCGCCCGCCCGCGGCGACGCTTGAGGCGTGGTCATTCCGCGCTGAGGAGGCGGCCCGTACGTTGCCAAACCCATTTCAACCTGAACATGAGTATCGAGCTTCAACCCCACAAGCTTTTCGAGTTGCGCTGCGACCCAGCGCGCTTCCTGCCGATCATCGATTGAATCGGCCAAGATGATTTTTTGGCCATTTTTCATCAACAGGCGAAGCGAGTAGGTGGCTGGAGTGCCTTGCCCCGTGGTCGTCGTCAAAATCTGAGCAACATCGGAGTAAGGGATTTCGACAGCCGTGCCAACACCGAACCACGCACGGCGCAAAACCAGTTTGCTGTTGACCCCTTCGATACGAAACGATTCCGCCAGCGACTTCATCAGCATGTAGATCGGGAAGAGGTCGAACAAGCCGAAGACAATCGGGAATAGTATCGGTGCATTTGAGTAGGCCAGGAAGTAAACCAGGCACGTCCAGCCCGCCGCGATTAGCGCCGCAACACCAATTCGAACCGGGCTGCGAAAAGCCCGAAAGTAATATTCAGTGCCCCCATTTGCGCCTGCCTCCACGACAACCTTCGGATTGTCCGGCGCGGGCACATCTTCTGGATCGCTCTGGAAGCCGGGTAAAGCTGTGGCGGCATCGGGGTCACGGAAGATTCCTGCCGTCGGCTCTTGCCTTTGAGGAGTCAGGCGAAAGACGGGGACTTCGAATTCATCCGAAAAGGTGACGCCGGGCGTGTCCGCGTCGGCACGCAAAATCCAAGAGAGTTGGTCCCTGAGCTTATCGTGGTTGGTCTCGTAGGCGTCGCTTGGGACGATGAAATCGACAGGGATGGCCGCATCGCCCATCGGGCCGGGTGTGATTGACTGCTCAGAAATATTCTTGTCGCTTTGCCACAGAACCACCTTTTCAATGGTGCGATCCCTCCCGCCGCCAGTTTCGACTCGCCGCACACAAGACAAACGCAGGTTGATACCGTGCCGGCTTGTCGTGTTAAAGCGCAAATGGATAGCGCCACGAAGAGCTTTTCCCGGAGAAAACGGAAGTGAGGCAAATTCGAAATAGGTTTGTCCAAAATGTTCTCGCCGGAATGCGGCGCGGGCCGCCAGGACGGCCAGTACGATACCCACGGCAACGAACAGCAGCGGAAATAGATCCTTGATGTCAGCAGTACGGAAGTATTGCGGAACCACGCCTGCGGCGACCGTAATTGCAATCAAATTCCAGAACCCGGCGAATAGCCCGAGACCGATTGCCTTCTTAGTGTTGTTGCCGTACGCGCGACTGGCAGCCCAATCCTTGCGCCAGAGCCATGGTGAATCGGGACTGGCCTTCTCGAGCGCGGCCTTCTCCCGAAGCTTGCGCGCGCCATAAACGGGGCTAATCATCAATGCCCCGCCAACTGCCATAAAAATTGTGCAGATTACGCCCCCTACGGCACGGCTTCCCTGAACCGAACCCGGTGGGGCAAAAAGGAGCGTCCATCCCACAAACAGTCCGAACCCGAGAAACGCTGTTCCGAACAGAACAACGAGCGCAGTCGCAGCCTTGGATGGCTTGGTCACAGCCGAATTATAGGGTCGAATTAGAAACTATCTGAGCATGGAAGTGAGAGGTAAAGTTACGCAGGTAAGTCCGGCATGAACGGCCGAAACGGTTACGCGAGGGCTAAAAAGATCGGTGGTTTGACCTCAGCGGCCTATGCCGTTTTTCTCTGAGCAAGATTCCAGCCCACCCCATGAGAACTGAAATTTTGTCGCCGCGTAACCGATTGGCAATTATTGCAATGCCTTGTGCTGGCAGGGCGCTCTTCTGCACTCCGGTCGTCCCTCTCGTATCTTTCATGCGTTTAATGTTTTCCGCTCTTATTGCCGATAGTTTCCTAGTACGAATACTGCGGATTTCTGATCTAAGTCGGCCGATAGCGTCGGAGCCACGACACGCCATTGCGGCCGGGACCTTAAGCTGGTGCATGCAGGAGAAACCATGAAGTTTACGCTCGGCAAGAAGCTGTGCCTTGGGTTCGGTATCGTGCTTTTCTTCGTGATCCTGAGCTGTGTGATGGCGTTCGTCAAGGCAAACAAAATCTCGCGGATCGAGGAAGCCACGTTCGGGGTGAGTATTCCTTCGATGAAGACGGCGATCAGGCTGCAGGGTGATTTGAATCAGACGCAGGTGAAGGGACTGCAGGCCATTGTGGCAGGCTCGCAGCCGAAACGGCTCGCGGAAGCGAGAGCGATTTTCGAAGACACGTGGAAGAATGTGGCAAAAGATCTGATGGTGATCGACGAACTTGCTCCCGCATGGGAAGAAGAAGAGAACCGGGAGCGGCTGAAAGAGCTTAAACAACAGCTTGTTGTGCTGCGCGAGGCGCAGCAGGGCGCCATTAAGTTGGCGGTGAGCGGTAAGAGGAACGCGCTGGCATCGGCAGGGAATTTCTCGGCGGAGCACGCAACTCCAATCAACCGGGCCATGAAGAATCCCCTGGGAAGCATGTCTGATTCATTTGAAAAGCTGGTGGATAAGGACAGGGAACAATTGCGCTCCGCCAACCGGGCTTTGGAGCTGACTCGCGTCCTGACCATGATGCTCTCGTTAATTGCCGGAGTGATCGTCGCTGTAGTGATGAGCCGCCGCATCTCGCAGGCAACCCACTCGATTCTCGTCCTGGCTGAGGCGATCGCGACAGGCGATTTGACATGCCGAGACCTGGAGATTCGAAGTCACGACGAACTGGGAGACCTGGCTGCAGCTCTCAACAAGATGAGCAGTAACTTGAAACGCATGATTTTGGCCATTTCCGAGAACTCCTTGCAGGTAGCCAGCGCGAGCGAGGAGCTTTCCTCATCGGCCTCGTTGCAGGCACAGGGCGCGGATAGCCAGAACGACCAGACAGCTCAGATCGCCGCTGCCATGCAGCAGATGGCTTCCACGGTGCAGCAGGTTTCTGAGAATTGCGAACACGCCACGCAGGCTGCTCACAAGGCCGCCGAAACTGCCCGCGAAGGTGGCATGGTAGTACAGCAGGCGCTGGTGCAAATGCGGTCAATCGCGGAATCGGTCGCCGGAACGGCGAAAAAGATCGGCGAACTGGGGAAAAGTTCGGATCAGATTGGGCGTGTGACGGCGGTGATTAACGATATCGCCGACCAGACGAACCTGCTGGCTTTGAATGCCGCGATTGAAGCGGCCCGCGCTGGTGAGCAGGGACGCGGCTTTGCCGTCGTGGCAGATGAGGTACGGAAGCTCGCCGAGCGCACCACAACCGCTACCAAGGAAATCGCGGGGATGATTGCAACGATTCAGGACGGAACAAAGGGCGCGGTGAAGGCAATGGAAGTTGGAAGTCAGAAGGTACAAGAAGGAGTGAACTCGACTGCGCGAGCCGGCACGTCCCTGGAGCAGATTATTCGCATGTCGGAAGAAGTGGGTTCGATGATCAGCCAAATTGACACGGCCGCGGCGCAACAGTCGCAGGCTACGGCAGATATCAACCAGAATATGGATCGAATTGCTCAGGTGGTAAAGGAGTCAACAGTTTCGGCGAAGGAATCGGCGAAGGCCTGCCAGGATCTATCGGAGTTGGCGCTGGCTCTGCAGAACATGGTGGCGAGTTTTAAGTTAGAGCGCCAGAGCGCAAGCAGGGAAAGCGGCGCGCCAAAGAAATCTCATGATCCGGGCGGTCCGCCGGGGCAATTGCGGGCATTCGCTGCGGCAGCAGAGTAATTCCCAGATGGTCGTGGCCAAACTCATGCCACTTCGTTACGTCAAAACTTTTTACGCAGCGCGATCTCTTCTACATCCTCGATGTGGCAGCCCTTCGTTCAGACACAAAGAGCACGACAATGCGGCTAGAACTAACTGACCGACCGGACCCTTGTGAGTGGCGCTAAGTGGCCGCACGTTGCGCCAGAAGCTTCGCGCAACTGTACACCGTTCGCGTGTAAGGGATGGGTACGCCAACGCGTTCGCCTAATTCAACGACCGAACCGACGAGCGCTTCGAGTTCCATGGGTCGACCTGCCTCAAGATCCTGCAGCATGGAAGTTTTATGCTCGCCGACCTTTTCCGCTCCGGCGATGCGCTGATCCACTGTGACGGACAGTTCCATGGTCAGTTTGTGCGCCACGGCTTCGACCTCGTGCATGATATTTCGCACGATCTCAGCGACTCCGGGATCGCGCAACATCTGCGCGATGGTGGCGCGAGTTAAAGCACTCAGCGGATTTAGCGACGCGTTGCCCAAGATTTTTACGAAGATTTCTTCGCGTATGTGCGTCGTAATGGGACAGCGGATACCAGAGGCTATGAGTGCTTCCGCAATTCGACGACAACGCTCGGAACGGGAGCCATCGGGTTCTCCAATGGAAAGGCGGTTTCCCGAAATATATTGAACAACCCCCGGAGACGAAATCTCGGAGGAAAAATAAATGATCGCGCCTACGACTCGGTGCGGCTCAATGGCGGCAGAAATTAGACCGCCGGGATCGATGCGTTCGAGGCGAAGACCTTCCCATTCACCACCGATTCCCTGAAAAAACCACCATGGAATTCCGTTCTGCGTGCTGACGACGGTTGTTTCCGTACCGAGAACCGGCTTCAGTTGCGGAGCGAGTTGAGTCAGGCTGTGAGCTTTTACGGCGAGGAAGACTACGTCGGCAGGGCCGGCTTCTTCGAGTGAACCGACAATTCTTGGGTGCGCTTCGAAATCTCCTTCGCCGCTTTTGACACGCACCCCGCGCTCCTGCATGGCCTTCAGGTGCGGGCCGCGAGCGAAGAGCGTCACATCGAACCCCGCTCGCGCCATGCGGGCGCCGAGGTAGGCGCCAATAGCTCCGGCGCCGACGATCAGAAATTTCATTCGCGTACACCTGCCAGCGCAGCGGCAACCGCGCGGCGTCGAATCTTTCCCGTCGCGGTGGTCGGCATGCTTTCCACCAGGAAGATTTTGGTTGGGCATTTAAAGTCTGCCAGAAAATTGTGGCAGTGCTCGATCAACTCTTTTTCCGCGGCGCCATTTTTTTCGTGCAGAACAACCGCGGCACAGACTTCTTCGCCCAGCGTGGGATGCGGGCAGCCAAATGTAACCGCAGCAGCCACGGCCGCATGACGCAACAAGACCTCATCAATTTCGTGCGGTGCGACATTTTCGCCGCCGCGAATGATGATGTCCTTGATGCGGCCCGTCAAATATAAGTAGCAATCGCCGTCCAGATATCCTTGATCGCCGGTACGGAACCAGCCGTCGGAGAATGCGCGGGCGTTCGCCTCCAGGTTATTTTCATATCCGCGAAAGACGTTAGCGCCCTGTATGGCAACTTGGCCACGCTGATTCTGCCCGAGATGATTGCCTTCTTTATCCATGATGCTGATTCGAAGGCCTGCCCCAACACCTACCGATCCTGCTTTGCGGTGCCGCGGAGGAAGAGGATTCGATGTCATCTGATGCGCAGCTTCTGTCATACCATAGGCCTCAACGAATGGTACGCCAAACAGGCCTTCGATCTTGTGAATCAGCTCGGCAGAAAGGGGGGCGCTGCAGGAGCGGATGAAACGGAGCGTACTGGCGTCCTTTGGTTTTTCGTGAGCACGAGCCAGGAGTAATTGATGCATCGTCGGGACACCGGAATACCAGGTCACACGGTTCTCGCGCAAGATTCGCCAGAAAGAGAGAGCGTTGAATTTCGCAGGAACGACTACCGTCCCTCCGGAAAGCAAAGTCGACATTGTGGAGGCGATCAGGCCATGCACGTGAAACTGAGGCATGATGCAAAGGGAGGCGTCGTCTTGAGTAAGAGAGTATGTATTCGCAATGTTCGCGCAGGAAACGGCAAGATTGAAATGTCGTAGCGGAACGCGCTTGGGCTTGCCGGTACTGCCGCTGGTGTGAAGCACGAGTGCGATGTCGTCGGCGGTGGGCGCCGCGGCTTTGCAACCGGACGGTGCGCCCGCGAGGGAAACGGTTCCCTGCTCATTCATCTCTACTGAATGCGTTGGGATGCCGAGGTCCTTGGCCGCAGTGCGGGCGAATTCGGCTCCAATCGGAGGGCACAGCAGAATCTTGGCATTAGTATCGCCGAGAAAGAAGTGAAATTCTTCGTAGGGATACGCAGGATTCAGTGGTGCTGCGGTTCCAGCGATGGAGGCGGCGAGAAAGCTGACGATTGCCTGCAGGCCATTGGGGAGAGCGATGGCAACAAGGTCGCCGCGGCGGACTCCGACAGAAGCAAGAGAGTCGGCCATCGCCAGGACCTGCTCCCGGAGGGCTTCATAGGTGACCCGCAGGTTGAGTTCGGGAACGATGATGGCCGTGTGACCGTCGGCAAAGTGGAGGACATCGAGCAGAGTGTCTACCGACTTCAGGGTCATTCGTTCTGGCCTCTTGGCGCAGATCCTTTGATGCGGCAGACTATATTCGTTGTGCGGCAAACATCGAGTTGATCCCGATTCCAGCTCGTTTTTCAATCCACAAATAAACGGCAGATCTTCTGAATAATTGCGACTCAGGGGCGATATCCCTCAGCCGAAAGAGCATTCTTGAATTCCCTCAGAAAAAATCGAACGTTCTCCTCGGTTGCCAGAGGGCCCATGAGGCCAATGCGGAACACCTTGCCAGCCAGCGGTCCAAAGCCACCGGCGATTTCAATCCCGGGGCCTTCGAGCAAGCGGCGGCGCACTTTGGCATCGTCCACTCCGGCGGGAATGCAGACCGTGTTCAGCGTTGGGATTCGGTGGGCTGCAGGAACATGCATACGTAGGCCCATGCCCTCAATTTCCTTGACAAAAAAATTGTGGCAGCGGCGATGGCGCTCCCAGCGGTTTTCGATTCCTTCCTCGACGATTGCCATCAAAGCCTCGCGCAGTGCGTAGAACATGGAGATCGGCGCCGTGTGATGGTAACGGTGCGAGACCGTCGAATAATCGTGGATAAGTTTGATATCGAGATACCAGCTGCGCACTGGCGTGGTGCGGGCCCGCAGCCAATCCGTAGCGCGCGGTGAAATTGCGATGGGAGAGAGTCCCGGTGGGCAGCTCAATCCTTTTTGTGAACAGCTATAGGCAATGTCGATGCCAGTGCGGTCGAACTCAACCGGAATACCGCCGAGCGAAGTCACGCAATCTCCGATGACCAGTGCGCCGACTTCGTGCGCGGCGGCGCAAATCGCATAGCCCGGCTGCAACGCGCCGGTCGACGTTTCCGCATGGACAAATCCGACCACGGCCGGCTTTTCACGATGGATGAACTCTCGCACTTCGTCGTCGGTATAAGTTTCGCCCCAGCCTTTTTCAAACCGCACCACGTTGGCGCCGTGACGCTTTGCCATTTCGGTTAAGCGGTCGGAAAAATATCCATTGGCGAAGATGGCGACCTTCGCGCCGCTCTCGACGAAATTCGAAATTGCCGCTTCCATGCCGGCGCTGCCGGTACCGGAGATGACCAGCGTCGACGATTTCTCCGCGCCATAAACAGACTTAACTAGCTCCTGTACCTCCTGCATAACCTGAATAAAGTAAGGGTCAAGGTGGCCGACTATTGGCTTCGAAAGCGCCTCGTAGACTCGCGGATCGACCTGCGTTGGCCCCGGCCCGAAGAGGTAACGGGCGGGGGGTTGGAGAGGCGCATAGGTCTCTGTAGTAGAGCTTTGTTGCGATATTGCAGTCATAAATGTGTTCCTAAACCACTTTTTGCCGCGCAGGGCAGACTGGCAGTGGACACCGGAACGGCTATTTCAGTCAAGTTAATTTTGTTACAAAATCATTAGCAACGCTAATGCGGTGAGAAATCGTTTTCAACCCAGCACAAGAGTCCGCAAGGAACTTTTCGGCCCGTTCACACCGGAGAGTGTTGGCCCAGAACGATCATCTCCTCGGCGATGCGTCTAGCTTCAGGCAGCGTGATCGCCGATCTCTCATCGATATCAGCGGGTGGGTCCTTTTGAATCTTCATCAGCTCTTCATCGAACACTCGCGTTACAAGTGCAGCACTGTGTTCGATCGAGTTGCCGTCCTCATCCGCAACTTTTATCTTGTGGCGCACTCTCTGCGCGATCATCAGTCGATAAATACGGTCGGTGGCTAAATCTTCCATGTACCCATCGAGTAGGCTTGCACCTCTGCCGTTGAGAACGCCGTTGCGATAACGGATCACCGTACGAGCGGCCGCACGAGTGCCAGCCATTGTTACTTGTCCAACTCCTTTCGGCGCGGGCCGCAAGTCAGGATGCGAATTCGGCAACTTCGGGCGTTTCGAAATCTGGTTCGGATACGGAAACTGCGCGACCGCGATTCCGTTCTGATCAGGATGCCCGGTCCAGGCTCCATCCATCAGGCAATGTGCTTCATTTTGCTTATCTTCTTTTAGCGCTTTGAGAGCGCGCTCGTTAAGAGCTTTGTCGCTGCGACTGGGAAACAACGCTGTCATGCCGCCGATCGCGTGCGCGCCATGCTTGTGGGTAATCTCCGGCATGAGCGTTCTGAAATTCTGGAAGAACGCAACATTATGCGGAATGGTATTTCGGTCGGGCAAAATCCAGTCGGGATCTTCCAGCATGAAGTCGATGAGCGAGGCCATGTAGTCCCACCGGCCGAGATTTAATCCCAGGCAGTGATCGCGCAGGTTGAACAGAAATTCTTCCATCTGGTATGCAAGCGGATGCGATTCCACCAATGCCATGCATTTGATGTAGTCAGCTGGCAGGCCTTTGTGTTTCGCCAGCGCCTGGAACAGATCGCGCCACCAAAAGGCTTCGTCGGCGGATTCACTCTTCGGAATATAGACCGAGAAATTGTGCGGAAGCCACGCGGGATCGATCTGGTGCCAGAGCAGTGCGAGATCGAACAGCGAGGCTGACATAATTTCGTTCTTGATCACGCCGCCCTGGCTAAGATGCAGGCCGCGCGGGCGCACCCATGTCACTGTCTTCGAGCGCTGTACTGTAACTTTCTTTTTCCGCTTCTCGTCTTGATAGCCGAGTTCGTATTTGTAAGCCGCGATGATGTTCTTGATCGCCAGCATGGTATTCGGCCAGAGATTCGCGGTGGAATCTTCAATGTCGAGCATCACCGCCGGTGACCCAGAGTTCAACAATTTGACTGTGAGCTCAGCATCATCGGCAGGACCGGTCATCTGATTGCGCTGGTCGGCGCACCAGTCGGGCACTTCGATGCGCCAGTCGGTCGTAGTCGCGTCGGAGGCAGGTAAATATTTTGGCGGCCGCCCGTGATGCGAAGCTTCGAGTACTTGCGACCGTTTTGCCGCTAGCTCTTGCTGGCGCGGTGTGAAGCGCTTGTGGAGTGAAAGGAGAAACTCGAAAAATCCTTTGGGAAAATCTTTTTCCGGATTCAGGTCAGCTGGCGCAAAATTCATCGACCGCCCTACTGCGGTTGGCATGGCCTTACCTTCCCCGTGAGATTCTAGCACCGGCGAATAGGGATGCAGTTTGGGCGCGAAGTGTTGGAGCGCGAGAGAGCCTTTTACGGCTCCCGCGCAACTGGCTGTACGAAAGCTACTTCGTTCTTCCGGCTTCGACCTTCAGCTTGTCATTGGCGCCGGCCTGCGCAGCGGCCAGTCGCGCGGTGAGCACACGGAAGGGCGAGCAGGACACGTAGTTCATGCCGGCTTTGTGGCAGAATTCAACCGACGAGGGATCGCCGCCGTGCTCGCCGCAGATGCCCACTTTGAGGTCGCGACGAGTCTTGCGTCCGCGCTCGAGGCCCATGCGAACCAGTTCGCCTACACCATCGCGATCGATGACGGCGAACGGATCCTGCTTTAAGATTCCCTCACCGAGATACGTCGGAAGAATCTTGTTGACGTCATCGCGCGAGAAACCGAACGTAGTTTGCGTTAGGTCGTTGGTCCCGAAGGAAAAGAACTCAGCTTCCTTCGCGATCTCATCGGCGACCAGACAGGCGCGCGGAAGTTCGATCATCGTGCCGACCAAGTAGCGCACTTCCTTTCCCTTCTCGTTGAAAACTTCCTCCGCCACTCGCCGAACGATCGCGGTTTGATTTGACATTTCCTTTACCGTGCTGATCAGCGGGATCATGACCTCGGCGTGAGTTTTCACACCCTCTTTTTCAACCGCAACCGCGGCTTCGAAAATTGCCCGCGCCTGCATCTCGGTAATCTCAGGATAAGTGATACCAAGCCGGCAGCCGCGATGGCCCAGCATGGGATTGAACTCGTGCAACTCTTCCACGCGGCTTAGGAGCCGAGGAAGAAGAGTCTTGAGATCACCGGCAGCTTTCGCGCCGTAATCGCCATACTCGTCAACCAATGCTTTCTTTTGCTTTGCGTCGATGTCTGGAAGCGTGGCGATGTCCACCATCAGCTTTTCACGTTTGGGCAGAAATTCATGCAACGGCGGATCGAGCAGGCGGATCGTAACCGGTAGGCCATCCATCGCCTTGAATAGTCCTTCAAAATCCTTCCGCTGGTAAGGCAGCAACTTGCCTAGCGCCTTGCGGCGATCCTTCTCGTTGTCGGCGAGAATCATCGCGCGCATGTGCGGAATCCGGTCGGGCGCGAAGAACATGTGCTCTGTACGGCATAATCCAATGCCTTCCGCGCCGAATGCTTTCGCTTGAATCGCGTCGCGGGGAATGTCGGCGTTCGCGCGCACACCAATTTTGCGGAATGGTTCCGCCCAGCCGAGGAACTGGACGAGTTCGGGATCGTCAGCCTTAGGTGGAATCGTGTCGAGTTGCCCCTTGATCACACGGCCTGTGGTTCCGTCGAGCGAAATCCAATCGCCTTCGTGGAAGACTTGGCCTTTCACGCGCATTTCCTTGGCGCGCTCATTGACGGCGATGTCCCCGGCTCCAGCCACACAGCACTTACCCATTCCCCGCGTAACGACGGCGGCGTGGCTGGTCATGCCTCCGCGAGAAGTAAGAATGCCCGCCGCGACTTCCATGCCGTGAATATCTTCGGGAGTAGTTTCGGCTCGAACGAGGATGACAGAGTTTTTCTTGTTGCCGTGTCCGGCTTTCGCGACAGCTTCATCGGCCGTGAAAACAATTTGTCCCACGGCCGCGCCCGGCGATGCGGGCAATCCAGTCGCCAGCACTTCGACTTTCTTGCTCTTCTCATCGAGGCGCGGTACGAGGAAGTCATACAACTGATTGGGATCGACGCGGAAGATCGCTTCTTCTTTCGTGATCAATCCTTCATCCACCATCTGGATCGCAACCCGCACTGCTGCAAGGCCCGTGCGCTTTCCGTTGCGCGTTTGCAGCATGTAGAGTTTGCCATCCTGGATGGTGAACTCGAAATCCTGCATGTCTTTGTAGTGCTTTTCGAGACGCGTCGTGATTGCACGGAGTTGGTCGTAGACCTGCGGCATGATCTTCTGCAGTTCGACAATAGGAACCGGCGTGCGAATGCCCGCGACCACGTCTTCGCCCTGCGCGTTCATCAGAAATTCGCCATAAAATTCCTTCGCACCGGTCGCAGGATTGCGGGTAAAGCCGACGCCGGTGCCGCTGGTATCTCCGAGATTTCCGAACACCATCGCTTGCACGTTGACGGCAGTGCCTAGCATATCGTCGATGTTGTTGATGCGGCGGTAGTGTTTAGCGCGGTCGTTCTGCCACGAGCGGAACACCGCATCGCGCGCCATCGCGAGCTGTTCGTGGGGGTTTTGGGGAAAGTCGCGCTTGGCGTGTTTCTTCACCACCTTTTTATATTCAGCGATCACTTCCTGCAGAGCTTTGGCGTCAAGATCGGTATCGAGCTTGGCTTTCTTCTGTTTCTTCTTGGCTTCGAACACTTCGTCGAACGCAGATTTCTCGATTTCCAGTACCACGTTGCCGAACATTTGAATGAGGCGGCGGTAGGAATCGGCGGCAAACCGCGGATTGTTGCTGCGCTTGGCAAGCGCTTCAACGCTCTTGTCGTTGAGTCCGAGGTTCAGAATCGTATCCATCATGCCGGGCATGGAAAACTTCGCACCGGAGCGAACGCTCACCAGTAGCGGGTTCTCGCCTGAACCCAGTTTCTGGCCTTGCAGCGCTTCCAGGCGCGCGAGCGCTTCATCCATCTGCCGCGCAACCCCTTTCGACGCCGATCCGCTGTGCATGTATTCGCGACAAGCTTCGGTCTGAATAGTGAATCCAGGAGGAACCGGCAAGCCGGCGTTCGTCATTTCGGCAAGTCCCGCGCCCTTGCCGCCCAGCTCGTCTTTCATCTTGCCGTTGCCATCGGCTTTTCCACTACCGAAGAAATAGACATATTTCACACCCGAGGAAGTCGCTTGGTCGGCGTGATTTTCAACAAGTGTGGAAGTGCTCATCAATTTTGCCTCTTTCCAAAATAAGAATTAGTTCGAACCTCGGAACAACGACGAATGAGGAATGAAACCAACAATCGCCAAAGCAGAAGCGACTGCGAACAACCTTTGGGAACTGGCGATGGTCAACTTCTCAGTTTAACTGATTTGAGGACAGTGATCCTAGGGACAGCGCGGGTTTTTCGCGCTCCAACCGTGGCCTTTTTTACTTCAGATCGAGAGTTAATGATGGAAGCGCAGGGCCGGTAACATCCGCTGTCCAGCGATCATGAGCGGACGAGAATACAGGCTTTAAACGAACTGCCCGACTCGAACGTAGCGAACTATACGTTATGGGATACAAACTCACGCCCCTCGGAAGCGGGACGGACAGTGGAAGATCCTGCACTGTCAGGGAACTCAGGTGAAATAGAGCGGGCGAACGCTGACGAAGCAGAACCAACCTTTGCAATCGGCCCTGCCATCTGATTGGGCGAAGGAGAATGTTATGAAGAAATTGCTTTTCGTCGCGTTATTGCTCTCCGGAAGCGTTCTCCTGGCGCAAGACAACTCCACTGCGAGCCAGAGGGATTCTAAGGATCAAGTCATGGTGAGCGGATGCGTGAGCCGGTCCAATGGCGATTATGTGCTGATGAAAACCAATCCAGCGATCACGTACGAGTTGCAAGCTTCCGGAAAAACCAGGCTTCATCATTACCTAGGCCAGCGGGTGGAAGTGACGGGAGAACAGGAACCGACTTTGAGCTCAAGTTCTGATGCGATGGCGAAGGAGGGATCGGCGGCGCCGATTACGCTCCGCGTTAGCTCGATCAAAACGATCGATAAGGATTGTTCGGAGCCCAGCGTAAACCGGTAGTTTTATTGGTCGACAAGCGACCAAATATATTCCTTATCCGTTGAGACAGAATTCAGGATGTGGGAATCCAGTGAGGAAACGAATCGATGCCGGTCCGCATCGTTCACGCAAGTCAGCTTTCGGTTTCGATTTGCTGGACTAGATATGCTCAACCGCTCCGGTTGCAACGCAGTCGGTATCGATAGAATATCCCGCCGACCCCTGCCAGTTGAGTCATAAGCCACAAGTAAGTCGTCAAATGATGCATGCACGGAATTGTCGACGTGATCTTTGACGAGAAGCATACGCATCTTCCATAATTCCTAGGAATGCCAGCATTATGCCAGATAAATTGATAGCGAGTTAGGACCGGGCTATAACTACACCTTAGTCGATCGGCAATCCAACATAGTTCTCTGCGAGGCTCTGCGCCGCAGCACGTGAACTAGTCACGTAATCGAGTTCTCCAAGCTGACGCCGGTGATCGAACGCGTTGTCACTATCAAAGCGATGGAGCATCGAAGTCATCCACCAGGAGAAGCGCTGCACTTTCCACACGCGGCGAAGGCAGGTTTCGGAATAGTGATCGAGCAGGTCGCGGCTTCCTGTGCGATAGAAACTGGAGATCGCCCGCGCGAGAAAACGCACGTCGGCAACGGCTAGATTAAGACCCTTAGCGCCAGTCGGTGGCACGATATGTGCTGCATCACCCGCCAGGAACAATCTTCCGTATTGCATCGGCTCAACCACGAAGCTTCTCATCCCGGCAATTCCCTTTTGAATGATCGGGCCTTCGGTCAGTTTCCAGTCCTTGCGTGCGAGACGAGCATGAAGTTCACACCAGATGCGGTCATCCGGCCAGTTTTCAATCTCTTCATCGGGAGCGCACTGAATATAAAGCCGGCTGAGTTGAGGTGTTCTCATGCTCAGCAGCGCAAATCCGCGATCGTGATGCGCGTAAACAAGTTCTTCCGAGGAAGGCGGCGCCTCGGCCAGAATGCCAAGCCACGCAAACGGATAGAAACGCTCAAAGGGATTCAGGATTCCGCTCGGAATACTGGGCCGGCTTACTCCGTGGAAACCATCGCAACCTGCGATGAAATCGCACAACAGTTCAGACGAGTCCCCGTTTTTGTGAAATCGAATGGAAGGCTGCCCACCGTCGAAGTTGTGAAGAGAGACATCTGCGGCCTGGAAAACGATCGGCTGTCCCGCCGAAAGCCGCGCATCGATCAGATCCTTCACCACTTCTCCCTGCGCGTAAATCGTGATCGCACGCCCGGTGAGTTCGTGGAAATCGATGCGATGTCCGCGCCCGAGAAAACGCAGTTCAATGCCGTGGTGTACAAGGCCTTCACGCTTCATGCGCCCGCCGACGCCGATTTCGGTCAGAAGATCGACAGTATTTTGTTCGAGGACTCCCGCACGAACACGCTCTTGCACATATGCGCGCGTGTGCAATTCGAGCACGACCGAATCGATCCCTTCGCGATGCAAGAGATGAGAGAGCACAAGCCCTGCGGGACCGGCTCCGACAATTCCGACCTGAGTGCGCATGTACGGTTAGAGATCGGCTAACTCAAATTTCATCGGTTCACCGTCTATTTATAGCTATTGTAGAAGACGCAGCGAGAGCGCGGCATACCGTCTAGGTATAAAAACGAAATGAGAAAGGTAATTCAGCCTGCCCTTATTCCAGATCCACCGATTCCTTCAGAGGCAGGCTCTGCGACGATCCACCCGCCATGAATGTATATCTTCCCGGAACAAGCTGCCAGGCGTCCTTCTCAATATTGAAGATGGAAAGATATTTGGGATCGACTTCGATCGTCACTTCCTGGCTGTATCCGGCGGCTAACCTGACCTTGTCCCAGCCCACCAGCCGTTTCGGCGGCTCGCCCGTGTCTTCCGGCAAAGCAGCATAGAGCTGTGCGATTTCAGCTCCCGCTCTATCGCCAGTATTTGTAACCTTGAATTTCACACGAACATTCGGGCCGGGACTGACTTTCAGATCAGAGTAGCTATAAGTTGTATACGAAAGGCCGTAGCCGAACGGAAACAAAACCGGCTTGTGCTCCGCGTCGTACCATTTATATCCGACCTTCAAACCTTCGTCGTAGGTAGCCTGGAACGGCGGAAGTCCGGGAGCGATTCTCTTCCATGCGTCGGGATCCCCATGTTTTGTAACCGATTCCGGCGGCGGCTGCACAAGGTGGGGATGCGGTAGATCGGCATCGCTTCTCGGAAAAGTCATAGGCAGTTTCGCAGTGGGATTCACTTCGCCAAACAAAACTCGCGCCAGCGCCTGCGCACCATGACTGCCGCCATACCATGCCTCGAGAATTCCGCCGACGTGGTCGACCCATGGCATGGTGACGGCTGTGCCGCTTTCGAGAACGACGATGGTGCGCGGATTTGCCGCGGCGACTCTCTCGATCAGTTCATCCTGTTTGTCGGGAAGTGAAAGGCTTTCCAGATCCATTCCTTCACTCTCCCATTGGTAAGCAAAAACGATGGCAACCTCGGCGCTCTTAGCTAAAGTGGCGGCTGCGGCCGGGTCTGTTCCGGGATCATATTGAACACTCACTCGCGGCGCCATCGCCCGAATCGATTTCAACGGCGAGGTCGGGAACCAGATGTGAGCCTGCCAAGTCGTCCCACCTTTGCCGGGGGGCATGATCGCATTTCCGCCAGGTGGATCGACCTGCGCAGACCCACCACCCGAGATCATGCCAACATCCGCATGGCCGCCAATGACGGCGATGCTTCTGATCCTGGAAGCATCGAGCGGAAGCAGGGAGTTTTCGTTTTTGAGAAGAACGATGCTCTGTTCTTCAATTTTCTGCGCGACCGCCAGGTCGCCTTCCACATCGATCACATTTTTCACTGGTGGGTCGTCGATCACGCCTGCCTTAAACATCGACCTCAGGATGCGGTGAACGTGATCGTCGAGTTCAGCCATGGGAACTTTCCCCGACTGCACTGCATCCTTCATTGCTTCGCCGTAAAAGATCTGAGCAGGCTCCTCATGATCCAGGCCGGCGGTCGAGGCTTTCGCCGTGCTGTGCGCTCCACCCCAGTCGGAGACCACAAAACCTTTGAACTTCCAATCTTTTTTCAGAACATCCGTCAGCAGATATTTGTTTTCGCACGCGTAATCTCCGTTTACGCGGTTGTACGAACACATCACAGCAGCAGCATCGGAATCACGCAAACCAATCTCGAAAGCCAGCAAATCGCTTTCACGCATGGATCGCTTGTCGATGTTGACGTTCACAGCGTTCCGTCCGCTTTCCTGATCGTTCAACGCATAGTGCTTGATGTCGCCGATCACATGATTGGCTTGCTCCGCCTGCATCACCTGCCCAACCAGTGTCCCTGCAAGAAGCGGATCTTCACCGAGATATTCAAACGTGCGCCCATTGCGAGGTTCGCGCGTCAGATTGATTCCCCCGCCCAGCGACATGTTGTAGCCTTGCGCCCTGAGTTCACGCGCGATGAGCGCTCCGTATTCATAGGCAGCATCAAGGTCCCAACTGGCTGCCGCGGCGAGATTGGACGGTAGCGCGGTCGAATAACGGCCGTTGACGCCGCTGCTGCGAACGCCGTAGGCTGCGTCAGACATCTGAATCGCAGGAATGCCAAGGCGGGCAAGGCCGACGACATAGCCCGCGCCTCCGTTCGATCCGGACGCAAGCGGACTCATCGGGCCGAGGCCGTGCATTCCCGTACCGTGCAACAAAGTGATTTTTTCGTCGAGCGTCATTTCTTTGAGGACCATGTCGGCACGCGTGTCGGGAGCAAGACTGGAATTCATCCATGGGAACGATTCTTTTGGGGAAGATGAAGTCTGACCCTGGGCAGAAATAGTGAGAAGTGTTGCAGCGAACGCAACCAACGTTGGGCGAAGGGACAATCTGTGCACGGTCGAGATCTCCTGTTCGGATGCCGCTGTTAGTTTAGCGCAGCCGATCGGAGACGTTCATCCACGTTCGAGGCAACCCCGCTTTGAATGCGACAATGTGAGCCTGATGCCGAAACACCAAACAACGCGCCGGGCTATGAGTGCCGCTTTCCTTTTCTTCAGCGAGGTTCTGTTTCTCGCCGCTACTTTGCCTCAATCCATGCAAGCTCAAGCAGCGCACAAGACGCCGCAGTATACCTTTAAGGTCATAAATATTTTTCCTCACGATTCGGAGGCCTTTACTCAGGGTCTCGAATATCGCGGCGGATTCCAATGATGCCCCACGCAAACGTTCGTTCGTAACGGGCAAGCTCTAGCGAAGTCTCTTCGAAATCGAACTCGTGCCGACAAAATAGCGCCGGAAATGAGCGCCATGCGCTTTACTGCCGCAAACCAAAAGGCGCGCATCCATACTAGGATGCGCGCCGTAAGCCTATTCGCAAAGCCGGCGATGAATCGAACTACCGCCCGTAATACGCTGCGTTTTTCGCGGTGAATTCGTTCCATTTTTCCGGCAGATCATCCAGCGCAAAAATAGCCGACACCGGACACACCGGTACGCACGCTCCGCAATCAATGCACTCCACCGGATCGATGTACAGCAACTCTGCCTCGGCGTGGTTAGGCTCGTCCTTCTTGGGATGAATGCAATCCACCGGACACGCGTCCACGCATGCCGTGTCCTTCGTGTTGATGCAAGGCTCCGCAATTACATAAGTCATGAGAGTAGCGATCTCCTGCGCTAAATATAACTATTTTACTACTGTCGGTCTCTACGAAACGGGACATTCTAGCAAGAATCACAGCCCACAGCAAAAACAAAAACGGCCAGCAGCAAGCGCTGCCAGCCGTTTTCCCTCGGCCTGCTCAACTTGTAGCGGCCGTCGTTAATCGATTACCGGTGTCCGCCGCCACCGTGGCCGCCTCCACCACCGTGGAAGCCGCCTCCACCGTGGAAGCCCCCGCCGCCATGAAATCCGCTAGCGCCGTGGAACCCTCCCGCTGCGCCGCGGAATCCGCCAGCCCCGCGTGCGAAGCCGCGGCCGCCAACGAATCCCCGGCCTCCCACAAAACCACGGCCACCAACAAAGCCGCGTCCACCAACAAAGCCGCGTCCACCAACGAATCCGCGTCCGCCCCAACCACCGCGCCAGCCCCAGCCGCCCCAAGGGCGACCCCAGCCGTACCACGGACCGGCACCGATGAATAACCCGCCCGAAAACCAGCTAGGCCCGTAGTAGCCATAAGGTGCGCAGGCGTATGGGTAATAGCTGTAATAACCGTACGCGCAACCCACTGGAGGCCCGCCAACGCCCACCCCGACTTCAGCCTGGGCTTGTGAGGGCTGAGAAAGCGCCAGCGGAAACGCCAGAGCCGCAATTAATGCCAAATGTTTTAGATACTTCATAAAGTTCCCCCTTTGCTCCAGACCCGCCCTTCACCTCCAACCCATCGGATCTGCCGGTCCTCGGATTTTTACCGCTCTCCGAATCGCCTACATATTTGAACTCGCAAAGTACCGAAAAGTTGCTGGGCGCGCAATGGCTGATTTCAGCCAGCCTGATTGAATTGAACCAGTTACAACCACATCCGCGGCGAATCCGAGTTCGAGCCATTCCCTGAAGGTCTAACCGAATGCTTGCCAAGGAGTTACCTAAGAGTCGTTACCAGAGTGGCCGATATAGCCCAGCAAAACAAGATGTGTATTAATTAATGTTGCGGAACAGACATCGGTCGCCCAGGCGGGTGAACGCCGGCGGCCCACTTCGCACAAGGTCCCTGCACCACGATGCACCAAATCAAGGTTTTGATTTCGCTCGTCACCAACGACAATGATTTCCAGCTCGAGCAAGCCGCTTCGGCGAGAGCTGCGGCCGCTGAATGTGGAGCCGCCGTCGAAATCATTTACGCCGCTAACGACGCCGTCGCCCAAACCCAGCAGATTCTCAGCTACATTCAGGAACCTTCCCGCCGCCCCGACGCGATCCTCGTAGAACCTGTCGGCACGGGAATGGCGCAGGTCGCGCAGGCCGCCATTTCGGCAGGCATCGGATGGGGCATCGTCAATTCCGATGTCGACTACATCACTCGCCTGCGTGGCCGGGCTCTCGTTCCAGTCTTTGTGGTCGTGGCCGATCACGAAGAAATCGGTCGAATCCAGGGCCGCCAGATCGGAGCGCTTCTTGGCGAAAAAGGTTGCGTCTTATACCTCGAGGGTCCGTCTGTGCGCGATGTCGCCAAACTTCGCAGCTCCGGCGCGCGCGCAACAAAACCACACGGTGTCGATATCAAGACGTTGCGCGGCGATTGGACGCAGGAGAGCGCTTATCAGTCCGTGCGGTCATGGCTCGCTCTGGCCACGTCGCGCCAGCTGAACGTAGGCTTGATTGCCTCGCAAAACGACGCGATGGCAATGGGGGCGCGAAGAGCATTCCTAGAACTTAGGGACCCGCGCGAGCGTGACGCCTGGCTGCGTTTGCCGCTCACCGGATGTGACGGCGTTTCAAAGGCGGGACAGGCCTGGGTTCGAGAAGGTCTGCTCGCTGCAACCGTAATCTGCCCGCCACTGATGGGCCCCGCGCTGACCATCATGGCAAATGCAATTCGTTCCGGCGCCCAGCCTGACGAGCGCACGGTGATTCCCGCAACGTCGTATCCAGCGATTGAGGAACTGCAAACCAAAGCGCTCGCACGGGCCGCAAGCAACTCGAAGTAGGCAATCATTCGCCACGATTTTTACGGCAAGGATAAAAACCGGCTCTTAGGCTCCTACTAGTTCTCTCTTCTCGCTCGGTTCATACTCCACAATGTATCCCGCGACCGCGCTAGCCGCGACCGTTAATGGTGACGCCAGATACATCTGCCCCGGCCCGCTCCGCCCCGGGAAATTCCGGTTTTGCGCGCTGATCACAATCTGATCCGGGCGTGTGGAAACACCTGGTCCTGCATTGATGCATGCTCCGCAACTCGGCTCAATCACGTGCGCCCCGGCCTTTTCAAAAATTTCCAAATACCCCTCACGCACGCAGTACTCACGGGTCTCCTGCGATCCAAACTGAATATAGAATTTGCATGAATCCGCCACTCGCTTACCCTGCTTCAGCGCGTCGGCAAGAACCGCAGCATACATATCCATGTCTTCATTCTTGCCCGCCGTACACGTCCCGCCGTAAGCAATCTCCACCGGCACTGGTGTATTTAGCTCTCGGATATACTTTCCATTCCCCGGATCCCCCGGCGTCGCCACCATGGGCGTGATCTCGGCCGCATCCAATTCAATCACATGCGCATACTGCGCATCGGGATCGCTGTACAATCCCTCGATCATCGCCTCGGCTTTTTTCCGGTCGAACGCGCGGCGCTCCACCAGAAAGTCCACCGCCTTTTTGTCCGGCGCAACAATTCCTGTAAACCCGCCGATCTCCGCGGCCATGTTCGTCATCGTCGCGCGCTCGTCTACGCTGAGTTCCTCGATGGCCTCGCCCGCATACTCCATCACTTTCGCCAGCGCCTTGCCGCTGCGCACATAATCGAGGCTCAGAATTTTCAGGATGAAATCTTTCGCCGTAACGTTTTCATGCCGTTTGCCACGAACGATCACCTTCACTGACTCTGGAACCTTCACCCGCACATCTTTTGTGATCCATCCATTGAATACATCGGTCGTGCCAATCCCAAACGCCACGCAGCCTATCGCTCCCACATGCGGCGTATGCGAGTCCGAACCAATATTCAGTTGCCCCGGCAGCGCGTAACTCTCCAGCACAATTGAATGGCAAATGCCTTCCGACCCCTTGCGATCTTTTAACTCTCCATGCAGCCTGATTCCCTGCTTCGCGGCAAAATCTACCTGCTTCAACTTGAGTTGTGTAGCCAGATCGAGCAGCCCCATCTTCTTCTTCTCTTCCGAAATCACCTCATCCAAAAAGGTAAGGTGATCGCGGAAAAAGATGATACTTGATGGATCATTCACCTTCGCATCCTTGCCGACATACCGCTCAAAAAAGATCGCCGCCATCGGCGTGACGTATTCATGGCTGAATCGCAGGTCAGCCCGCGCAAAGCCGCTGTCACCAGGCTTCACGCTGGGGACTCCAACATCACCCTTCCCATTAATCATGTGCCGCGCGAAAATCTTCTCCGCGAGAGTCATGGGATGCTTATCCGTTTTCATGGGAGGGAGAAACACCTTAGCCTGCAGCCGGGCCACATTGAAGGGAAACAATCCTCCATACTCAATCACCTGTCGCGTGATCTCATCTTCGCCCTTGGTGAACTCGCTCAATGCAATCTCTTCGCCCGCCCGAATCTTATCGATCAGAGAAAAGTCGGTCGAAGTTAGTACCCCGAGGTTCTGGCAATTCTGCTTGTAAATCCTCTCAATGTTTTCGGCGATCACAAGCTTGATCCCGGCACACATCTCCGCATAAGGCGACTGCTCGCGACTCGATCCCTTCCCTCGCCTCTTGCCGCTGACCGCGCAAACAAACCCTCCGCGCTTCACGTCGCCGCGTCCGATAGGCGTAATCCCGCCGCATTTCAAGCCCAGATAAGGAATCTCGCCCAGAGTCTCATCGAAATAAAAGCAATAATGCGCCGGCGTAATCTCATCGGTGGAAATGTCGTCGCGCAGCTTGGGATTGTTCGCCGGATTCTTCGTATCCCACGCCAAATCTTCTCCGGCCAGTTGTCGCTTGATCAGTTCCGGATTTTCCGTGAGAAAAAGAATGCGCCCCTGCAGCCGAACCTTATCCGGCCTTTTTTCAATTTTGCGTTCCAGAAGAGAGTTATTCACGTTGACCCGCGAGAAATGAAGTTTGGGGACGGACTGAGGTATTCCGCTCCTTCACTATTGTAACGCCGCAACCAGGCTCTGTTGACCAATTCAGCTAATGATGCGCGTGCGCCGTCTTATCAAATTTCTCTCCCGCTGGAATCGCCACCGCCAGGCGGTTCTCCTTCGGCGCCAGAGGACAAGTCGCATAAGGCGTTACTGCACATGGAGGGTTATACGCACGGTTGAAGTCCAGCTCCACGTTTCCATTCATAACCGGTCCGGTTTCCAAAAATCGTCCGCCTGGATACGTATCGGTTTTCGCGGTCAGATCGTTGAACACGAAAAAGAGTCCCTTTGCAGGATCACCGCCCAGATCGGTGAGCTCACCCTCTTTCTTGCCAATTTTGAAAGTCACTTTACCCAACACTGGAGCGGACGACACATCGCCAAGCACATTGGGAATTTCAATGGTCTGTTTCCCGCCGGATGGAATCCACTTCGCGGTCACCCGGTAATTCATATCGAGCGGATAAAATGTCAGCCCGCGAAAATTCTGTGCCGCGTCGCTTTCCGAATCTTTCAGTCGGATCCCAACCCGTTCTCCGCGCACGATCACGTGGAATTGCAAGCTCCCCATCTCGATCACAGTTGGATGCCCCGACAGATCCGGATCCAGATTGCCTCCGGAGAACACCTTCCCCGCCACCAAGGCATGCAAATCCGGAACGAATTTAGCGACGACATCTTTACCGGCAAGATCGAAACCGCCGCAATGCGCCGGACCTTTCGGAAAAACCATCGCGTTATCGGAAGCAGAGCCAAACGTGTTCGCACCCGGCTTCAGCCAATACAATCCGGCAAGGGGCAGCCAATTCTCTTTTAGATCGTCAATCAATTCTGCTTTCCACTTGTCGAACGATTGTATGTACGTTCCATCGGGAGCGTGTGCTATCGACTTTGCAATCTGGCCGTATAACGGTGAAATTAGCGAAATCGTTAGAGAAAATAAGGTAGCGAATGAGCGTAATTGACTATTTCTCATCGGCTATATTCCCGCGGATTCGGCAAGGGTTCGATTCCTCGACCATCAAAGATCGCCTTAAACTCCGCCAAAAGAGTTTCGTGAATCAATCCGTTAGAAGCCGCCGTTTCGCGGCTATCGAGCCGGAATGGGGATCCGTCGAATCGCGTCACTTGTCCGCCAGCTTCTTCCACAATAAGCACGCCGGCTGCCGTGTCCCACGGGTTCAAATTGAACTCCCAGAAACCGTCGTGGCGTCCGCAAGCCACGCTGCATAAATCGAGCGCCGCCGATCCCGCACGCCGAAGCCCGTGCGAGCGCATCGTCAGCTGGTGGTAGAAAAAAATGTTCGGATTCTTGTGGCGCTTGTGGCTGGGAAAACCCGTAGCGAGCAAACTTTCTGCCAACGTCGAGGTTTTTGACACCCGAATCGGCTTTCCATTCAGGTGTGCGCCCCTTCCCTGCTCCGCGCTGAACAGTTCATCGCGCGTCGGATCGTAAATTACCCCCGCAATACGCCGCGCCGACTCCGTTGACGATGCTTCGGGTTCACGGCACTCCAACGCCATCGAGACACAAAATACCGGATATCCATGCGCAAAATTCGTAGTTCCATCGAGAGGATCGACATACCATCTGTAGCGGCTGCCTTGATCGGTCAGGCCTTGCTCTTCGCCCAGAATGTCGTGATCAGGCCATCGCGCGCGAATACGTTCGCGAATCAGAGCTTCACTCGCCCGGTCTGCTGCCGTAACCAGGTCGGCATCTCCCTTGTATTCGATCTTCAGTCCTCGATCGAAGTAGCTCATCAGCAGCGTGCCCGCTTCGCGGACAATAGCAGACATGGGCGCGAGAAAGTTTTCCTGGGGATCGTTTGGCACGGGTAGATTCAGTTCAGGGGTTCGATTTCCTTTCAATCAAATGGATCTCTTCCTCACGCTCATAAAAAACTACCGGAACGCGTTAGACGGAGCTGCGGCGTGAGCTATTTCCCGCTGCCGTCTTCTGTGATGTACATGATTTCGTGCTTGAAGATAAAAAGATTAGGCGCGCCCTCGCGCGTGAGCCGCACCATACGCTTGTCGTAATACTCAATCCATCCCGTCACCATCTCGCCATGCATCAGTTTGACGCTCACCGGCTTCTGCCCCTCGCTCAAAGCCTTGAGGAAGTTGGCTTCTTCTTGCGTCTCCTCCGGCGGCGGCGTTCTTCCCCGCTTGGAAGAGTTCGAAGTGCCTTGATGAAAGCCCATCTCGGCATTGTACAACGGCAATCTCGTCACCACGGATCGGCCCGGAACGCTCCCCCAGAGGATAGAATTCCCCACATGGTTTTCTCGCAGAGGTCCACGACGCACCATTTGAGCTACGCCATCATGATTGCTCTAACCGTAGTAGGCACATCGCAAGCTCAAACCCATCCGCGGCCTCCCGGTCTCCAGCAGGCGCAACAGGCAGAAACACAAGCCGAAGCGGGCATCCCGCCACCGACCGCAACCCGCCAAAAACGCATCGACGCTATAGAGTTTCAGAGCGAGGCAAACGATCTGGCCAGAATCGCGCAGACGATTCCTGCCGATGTCTCAAGCATACAGCAGGGACAACTCCCGAAAGATTTCATCGAAAAGCTGAAGGAGATCGAAAAACTCTCGAAGCACCTGCGCTCAGGAATCAAACCTCAATAGATTCTTCCGAACAATCGCAAACCCACCGTTGTAAAAAAACGCCCGCGCTGCGAAGCGCGGGCGTCGACTCTAAGATGCAAATGGCTTTCAGCTAGAAGTTGATCTTCAGCCCAAACTCCGTTTCACGCGGAGAGCCCAGCGTATATACGCCAGTCCCAACGCCGACCCGGTTTACAAGCTGTCCAGCGTAGTTGGTGCCGTTAATGCTGCCAGTAGAACCGGCAAGCAATCCTGACATCATGCTCGTCGGCAGATCGAAATTGGCGAAGTTGAACAGGTTGTAGAAGCCAACTGAAGGCTGAATCGTGAAGCGCTCATGGAACGTATGGTTCCACGAAATCTTCGCATCGAATGCCTTCAGCCATGGATAGTTGACTTGATCGACCGGCGCCAACTGCAGAGGAGCGCCGCCGTTTCCTACGCCGCCCAACGCGGTCAGTTCAGCCCCCGTCATCAGGCCGCTTTGAATCAAGGTGTTGCCCGCCGGAGTTGGCTGCCCAACAACGTTCGCGTTGAAGTTGGAGATGAGCCCGTTGATGCTCTTGGCGTTAACACTGCGATCGAAGCTGCCGACTTTGGCTCCCGGGATAGGATCCTGCGTCGTGCCATCGCCGTCGAAGTCCGTGCGGAAGATCTCTCCGGCCCCGTCGCCCGTGTTCGGAACCGTCGGAGTGATCGCGAACGGGCTGTAGAAGTGAGACATGATCCCAAACTCGAACCCGCCACGCGTGTCGACGTATCCGCCGAACGAGATTTGGTGAGTGCGGTCCAAGGTAGAAGGTCCGAAGTAACGATTTACGTTCGCGTTGTCCAATGCCGGATCGATAAAGTCCTGATCAGCGGAAGAGGCGGTTACCGTTGAATCCGCAGGTACGGCGCCGCCCGAATTGTCGAAGCGTGACAGCGCATAGGAAACCTGGAAGTTCATGGTTTTGGCACCGCGGAACGGTGCCTTCACATTATCGATCCACTTCATCTGCAATCCATCGTAGACCGAACGGCCGACTGGAGACAGGAAAGTCAACGGCGGAGCGAGCGGGTTGATGCCACCGAAAGCGCAGGCATGGCCAACCGCAGCCAGACAGCTGTCGCCGCCCATGTCGCTGGAGGAACCCAGGCCGTTTGCCGCGTAATCGCTGATTGTGGCCCCGGCAGCGATAGCGCAGTCGACTCCCGCGCCTGGCCCGGTCGGGCAGCCGAAGGAGGTATTAGTGGCATTGATCGCAGACATAGCACCCGAAGGACTGAAATAACGAACGTCGCCCGCATGGTTTTGATCCACTCCCAACAGAAAGTGAGTCTGTACGTTGCGAATAAAGTCCGCGCTAAACACCATGCCGGGCCGTAGTTCGCGCTGGATGCCGAAGTTCATAACCACTGACCGCGGCGACCGATAGTTGGGGTTGAACATGCTCGTGCCGGACTGGAAGAAGCAGTTGGAACCGTCGCTGCAACCCGTAAGGTATTGTCCGGCATAGGCGGGGTTGGACTGCTGCAGTTTCAACGGCGAAGCCGCCTGGAACTGCGCCTGAAGCGCGAGAAGCGCCGGTAGCGCATCCCCGATTCTTGGGTAGCCTGCTGAAGTGCCGCAAACCGCCGCAGTAGGCGTAATGATGCCGGTAGAGGTCGTTAACGGGGAGGGTGATCCGGCGGAAGCGCAGGGTGAAGGATCCTGCAGGAACGCGCCGGTGGCTTCCCGGAATGGCCCGTCAAACAGCACGTTGTTCCAGATGGCATTCTCCCAGAACAAGCCGATTCCACCGCGAATGGAAGTCTTGCCGTTCTTGGCCGGGTCCCAGGCGAATCCCAACTCAGGGGCCAGATTCGTATTCGGCTGGTTCACTGAATTTCCCAGCCCCGGAATCAGATCGTTAAGCCCGGCAATTGCCGGATATTGGCTGTCGGTCCGGCCTGTGTCGCGTTCATATCGCAAACCGTAGCTAAGGGTGAAGTTCGATTTTACCTTCCAAGAATCGCCAAGATACAAGAGCACGCGATTGTCAGGACCCAATCCGCCCGCCGGGAAGCCCAATGCCGCCTTGGTCGTTGAATAGCCCAATCCGTTGCCCAGAACATAGCCACCATCAGCTGGCCAGTTCAACGGGTTCGAAGCTCCGCCCGGGTAGGGACCAGCGGCTGCAAAGGCTTGGTCGGTTGACGAAACTGAAGAGATGATTTGCGGCCCATTCTTGAAGAATGATGCGAAGCCGCCACCCTGAAGGTGATTGAAAGCCACTCCATAGCGAACGATGTGTGAACCCCAAACGCGGCTGCCATCGTACTTGAACTCGTGGTCACTCTGGGGCGTGCTCTGCGGAGCCAGTAGATTTGGCCCGGCCACCAGCCCAGTCGCTCCCATGAAAATCTCGGCACCGATGTTATCGAAAGGAAGCGCGCCATTGCCCGTGGTCGCATCCACAATCTGGTTCTGGAACTTCAAAAACGAGAATCGGATCGAATGGGTGAATGCCCCTGTGTTGAAATCTAGCCCGACGACGTCATTACGGGTGATGTCCTTATTGTCGTAGAGGGAATAACCGAATCCAAAAGTGGCGCCGAGAAGGTTCTTGAAGTAAGAGAAACGGTAAAAGGCACGCGCGCTCTTGGTGAGTTGGTAGTCCAGGCGACCCAGCAGATTATCTTCACGGAAGGGATCGCTGAAATTGCCGGAATAAGACTGGAAGGGAGCTGAGATAGGCACGGGTGTTTGTGTATTTTGTACCGTCCGCTCGCCATCCAGGAAGAAAAACAATTTGTCCTTGATAACCGGCCCACCCAAGTCGGCGCCATATTGACTGCGTTGGGAGTACGGGTTTGCTCCGCCAGGCAGATTTGCCCAGCCCACGCGATAGTCGCGGAACTGCCCGAAGGCCTCGCCGTGGATCGCGTTCGTTCCTGATTTTGTCGTGACGTTGACCGAACCCGAAGAGGTTAACTCGGTCGACATGTCCAGACTGGCCTGACCAATCTGGAATTCTTGAATGCCGCTGGCAGGTATGTCGGTGGTCGTCGTACCTACAGTCTCGTCCGAAACGTCGACGCCATCAACTTCGATTCTGGCGGTTCTGCCAAAGCGACCGGCAAATGATATCGATGAATATCCTGCCTTCGTGGGATCGAAATTCTGGCCATCTTGAATCTGCACGCCCGGTTCGAGCTGGGCGAGATCCAGGAAGTTCCGGCCATTCACGGGCAGATTTTCAATTTGATCCGCCGTCAGAACTCCTTGTACCGTCGCTTGCTCCGTGTTGACCTGGACTTCACTGCCCTGGACTTCTACGACAGTACTCTCCTGGCCGATTTCCAGCTTCGCACTTCCATTGGCTGCATTGTCCACCTTTACGTCAAGGCTCAAATCGAGGGTCTTGAAGCCTTTGGCCTCGATCCGCACATGGTATGGACCCGGAATAAGCGCGCCCAACGAGTACCCTCCCGTGGAACTGGTGACGGCACGAAGCGTTTGGCCTGTCGGACCGGTGCCGGTAACTTTCGCGTTCGGCAACACCGCGCCTGTCGAGTCAGTGACGGTACCGACAATACTGCCCGTCGCGATCGATGTCTGGGCTGCTACGGTCGCCGGCAAAAACAGGGCCAGCACAGCGATCAGACCCAGCACTTTGACCCCGAGTCGGGAGATATTCATCATGGACATCGCAAAACCTTCCTTTCAAAACCTGTTCTCAAATTTTGAGCTTTAGATATTTGCCCCAACCAAGAACCCAACGATGTTTTGCGCGCGGGATCAGGGCACACGCTTTAGGGGCTTCCCGTCGAAGAGGGAACTCTGGGTTGGGCACAGCAATTTTCGAGCCATGAAGATACGAAAGGACGCTGCCGGATTATCCGCCTATTTATCAATTACTTGCGTAGACACGCAAGCTTGGAGCGCTCGTTAAGCAGCTTATGGGGTTTGGGGAAATCCCAAAAATAGTAGATTCCTATCGAAAAAGAATATGCTTCGGGCGCGGCGCGGAGCAACAATCTCGTCTCTCGATGTATTGTTGCCATTCGTAGAGCTGACGGGCTCAGTGGGTCTCAGGGGCTGGAGACTTCGATTCAGAAATCCGACTTCATCGTATAGTACCCAGCCCTGTGCCTTACCCGGTACTCCGCGGCGTCAGGGCGGCCCGAGACGCTTACTTCAATCCGCCGAAACTGGGAGTCTGATATCCGTTGAGAGGGGTAATAAGCCAGCAGATACTGCGTACGTAGTTCATCGCTGATCTGGTGGAAGGCATCATCGAGTTGCGACATCGAAGTCGCGTAATAATATTTCCCGCCAGTATCCTCGGCCAGTTGTATGAGCGCGTGCTCGCCACCGGTTTCGCGTCCGGCGCTGTTTTCGATTGGCACGACGATAATGCTGTAGACGAGCGCTTCCGCTTCTTCTGCTGCGCGAACAGCCTCTTTATAGTCCATCTTACTGACCGTATCCCCGCCGTCAGTAATCAGGACGAGAACTTTTCTTCCCTTCCGGCGGTCTAGCGACCGTGAAGCCAGGTAAACCGCGTCATACATAGCCGTAGCGGCGCCAAGGGGAATGTGATCGATGCCCTCATCAATCCGCCTCAGATCGGAAGTGTAGGAAGTAGACTGCAGCACGATCTCGCTGAAACCAAAAACCGACAAAGCATCGACCGGACGCAAGATGTCTTTCGCAAAGCGCTTCGCCGAAGCCTGTTCCAGTGGCAGATCGTGACGCGTGCTCAGGCTGGTATCGATAGCAAGGGCTATCGAGATCGGAGCCGCCGATTCCTTATCGAAAACGGCAATCGTCTGTTCCTTTCCATCTTCCTCTAGTGTGAAGTTTTCCTTTTTCAATCCTCCAACGGGACCGCCACGCGCGTCCGTAACCGTGACGTAGACGTTCACCAGCTTCACGTCGACTTTGAGCGTGCTCGCAGACTCCGGAGGCGACTGATTGTGGACCGAAGGCTGCTGCGCCAGCGATGTGGCGGATGCTAACAGCAGAAAAATGACGGCTGAAGATTTTGTCATCAGAACGATGGAAGTATAGCCTGCGATCGAGTCCAAGCCCTTCGAGGCCATTCACTTAGATGCATCTTGCGGCAGAGCGCTGCCCGGACCATGGCGATTTGCCGCGATCTCCGGCGGAAACGGCTCCCCATCCGCCCATACGGCGCCGTCTTCGAAATATTCTTTCTTCCAGATCGGAACTGTGCGCTTCAAAGTATCGATCAACCAGCGGCAAGCATCGAACGCGGCCGCGCGGTGAGCCGACGCCACGACGACCAGCACGCTGGTTTCTCCAATCTCCAGCCGGCCCAGCCGATGCACCACAGCCACATCGCGTATGGCAAATTGTTCCAGGGCGTTGCAGGCCAGCGTCTCCATTTCCTTGAGCGCCATCTCCTCGTATGCTTCGTACTCCAGATACCGCGTCTTGCGACCGCGCGTCTGGTTGCGCACTATCCCTTCGAAGACTACCGCTGCCCCATCATCCCCACGCTTTATGTCGGCAAGAGCTCGTGCAGTGTCGATCGCCTTTTGCACAATGCGAGCATGACCGCGCCTGGCTGCAGCCGCTTCGCGGTCCAGCCCTCCACTCACCGGAGGCAGCAACGCAATCTCATCGTTCTCTTTCAACTCCCTCTCCGCGCAGGCGTATTCTTGATTAACCGCTATTGCCAAACTCGCCAGAGAGGTTTTTATACCAGGAACGTTGGCCTCGCATTTCGCCAGCATTTCCCCTACAGTGGCGCCTTCCGGCAGCTCCAGAGTGTCGTTCGATCTGCCTGCCAGATCCTTCAAAATGCCAAAAAACAAAAGGCGCACGCGCATGGATTTGTAAACACTCGACCTCAGTTTAACGTGACCGAACCGACGAGAATTTGACACAGACCAGGTGCAGCGGGAAAGGAGCCATCATGCGGCGGTTCTTCAGAATCTCGTGGACTCGAACAGACGCTTAGAAAGTATCACGCACTGGCCCGGTTCACCCACTGCTGAAAACATCGCGTGTACTCTCGAGGAAGGAAAACACCGTCCGCGGTTGTTCATTTTCCGCAACGCCATGTAGAGTTCGATCCTCACCCCGGGTTCATCCAACCGCACGGGGACCAGCCGTGGGCCAGTACTGGAATGTGCTCCTGAGCCCACTCGCATCATGATGGCTTTGCCTGCGGCAACCATCGCGGCTGCAGTTTACCGCTCCCCCGAGTCGCGAGGGGATTCCGACTCGCAATAACCGCGAATCGCCATAGCCAGCGTGACGAGCCGCATCCATCGTGCTTCCGGCATGCGCCACCAGCTTTCTTCCCTCTTCGAGAAAAACTCGACCTTCGTCAGTCAATCCACCGAACGATTGTTTCGCAGCAAGAGAGGTACGCCAAGGTCCTCTTCCAATCGGCGAGTCTGACGGCTCAACGGTGGCTGCGCGATGCGCAGGCGTTGCGCGGCCTTGCTGAAGTTCAGGCATTCCGAGACCGCAATAAACTAGCGAACGTGACACAGCTCCACAGGCGGTCGTTCTATACCTTCGGAGGTCGGCCCAAGCGTCCTGCTCGCCCACAGTAACAAAGAAATCTGACCGGCTCTGTTTCCTAGCAAAGGTTGAGAAATTAAAATCCCCACCCTGTTTCGCTCAACAAAAGCGAGAACGAGTGGGGATGCAATTCGATAAACCGAGCCCTACGCTCGTGCGAAGGCCTTGTCGTGCACCACATCCGGCTGCGGCGTGAGCAGTTTCGCAGCCACCGACTCGGCCACCGCGGGTATCGAAATCCGCAGCGCTTCGTCGATCGTCTTCACGTAGTGCACGGTCAGTCCGGCAAGTTGATCCGGCGTGAGGTCCTCATCCACGTTCATTTTGTTCTCCGCGGGAAGAATCACGTCGGTCACACCCGCACGTTTCGCGGCCAGCACCTTTTCTTTAATTCCGCCAACCGGCAGCACGTTGCCGCTCAGCGTAATTTCGCCAGTCATCGCGGTTAGCGGACGGATGCGGTGTCCCGAGAGCAGCGAAACCAGCGTGGTTGCCATAGTGACGCCCGCCGAAGGCCCGTCTTTCGGAATCGCTCCTGCCGGCACGTGCATGTGAATATCGTGGTCGGCGAAGAAATTTTCTGGAACGCCAAGCTGCACCGCATTTGATCGTACCCAGGTCAACGCGGCTTGCATGGATTCTTGCATGACCTGGCCGATCTGGCCGGTCATGGTAAATCCGCCTTTGCCTTTCATGGCGTTGGCTTCGACAAACAGTACGTCACCGCCGGCAGGAGTCCATGCCAGGCCCACCGCCACGCCGGGCCGCTCAGTGCGCTCTTCGATTTCGCCCTCGGAGCGCACCTTGATGCCGCCCAAAAATTCCTGGACGATCTCCTGGGTGACAACGAGCTTCTCGCCCTTGCCTTCAGCCAGTCGCCGCGCTTGTTTGCGGCAGATGGTACCGATCGTGCGCTCGAGGCTGCGAACGCCAGCCTCGCGCGTGTAGTGACGAATCACATAACGCAGTGCGGCTTCCGGAAATTCGATCTGCTCCGGCGCAATTCCATTCTCTTCTACCTGACGAGGAACGAGGTAGCGGTTCGCGATGTGCAGCTTTTCTTCTTCACTGTAACCCTGAAGCTCAATGATCTCCATGCGGTCGCGCAAAGGCTCGGCGATCGGGTCGAGCATGTTCGCGGTCGTGATGAAGAGCACCTTCGACAAATCGAACGTCACGTCGAGATAGTTGTCGCGAAACGTCGAGTTCTGTTCGGGATCGAGCGCTTCGAGTAACGCCGAAGCCGGATCGCCCCGGAAGTCGCGCCCGACCTTATCGATTTCGTCGAGCATGAACACGGGATCTTTCGTCTCGGCACGGCGAATGCCCTGAATGATTTGTCCGGGCAACGCGCCGATGTAGGTGCGGCGATGTCCGCGGATTTCGGCCTCATCATGCACGCCGCCGAGCGACAGCCGTACAAACTTTCGTCCCAGCGCTCGAGCGATCGACTTGCCGAGCGAGGTCTTACCCACACCCGGAGGCCCTACAAAGCAAAGAATCGGACCTTTCATATTCGGCTTCAGCCGCCGAACGGAAAGATAATCGAGAATGCGATCCTTCACTTTTTCCAGATCATAGTGGTCGGCATCCAAAATTTCTTTCGCTTTCGGAATTTCGATCTCCTGCCCCGAGGTCTTCGACCATGGCAGCACTGCCAACCATTCCACGTAATTGCGCGTCAGCGAATAATCGGCCGCCATCGGCGACATGCGAGAGAGACGCCCTAGTTCCTTTAGCGCTTCTTTCTTCACTTCATCCGGCATGCCCGCTTCGTCGATTTTCTTTTTCAGATCCTCGACGTCGCGCTGGCCTTCATCCTGTTCTCCCAGCTCTTTTTGAATCGCCTTCATCTGCTCGCGCAAATAGTATTCGCGCTGCGTCTGCTGAACTCGATCCTGCACCTCGCTCTGAATCTTGTTCCGCAGTTGCTGGACTTCGAGTTCCTTCGCCAGATGCTGATTGATCTTTTCGAGCCGTGCCCGAATATCGAGGGTCTCCAAAGTGTCCTGCTTATCCGGAGTAGAAAGCGACGGCAGCGAGGAGGCGATGAAATCCACTAGCCGGCCCGGTTCGTCGATATTCATGGCCACGGTGGAAAGCTCGTCGGAAAGGGTCGGCGACCCGGCTACGATCTGCTGAAACAGCGTCAGCACATTGCGTTGCAACGCGTCGATCTCAGAAGTCTCCGGCGGAGGCGCTTCCGGAATGGCCAGTGCGCGTGCGCGCATGAACGGCGTCAGTTGCGTGAACTCGCTGAGGCGAACCCGCTCCAGACCCTCGGCAAATACAAAGAGGCTCTGGTTGGGCATTTTTACGACTTTATGAACGACAGCAGAAGTGCCTACGGTATAAAGGTCGCTGGGTTGGGGGTTATCGACGCGCGCTTCGCGCTGCGCCACCACCACAATAGTCTTATCTTCTCCGAGCGAATTGATCAGCTGAACAGAACTTTCTCGCCCCACGGTGAGGGGCAGAACGGCATGCGGAAACAGAACTGTGTCCCGCACCGGAAGCACGGGCAAAGCCCGTACGTCATTGATCTCTCTATGCTTTACAACTGGCTCGGAAAGCGGTTGGTTGCTCATTAGCTCTCCTTGAGTGTATTTCACTCAAGCTTTAGATGATACACGTCAGGACAAGGTTTCAAAGCGGCGCAAATCGCCCCTTCTATACCTCTTTAAATCTCTATTTGTCCATTCTATCGGCGTTGCGGCATCTCGAACATGATGCCAATGGTTCCGGGGCTATTGCGCAGGAGCAGGAGTGCTAAAACGGAACTAATCGGCCTATCGAATACACGGGTTCGATATTGGATTTTGTGTGGAGAGACTCGCATATTTGTCGCTGCTGCTCGAGACCTTCGGAGCTTGGACACGACTCAGGCGGCCGCATAAGCTCCCAGCACCTTCACAAACTCCGCCACTTCGCCGAGATGTCGCAACGCGTTCCGCGCCGCTTCGTCGTCTCCGCGCAAAAAATCTACATAGAAGACGTACTCCCACGGCTTCCCGCGCAAAGGGCGCGATTCAATCTTGCTCAGGCTGATATCGCGCAGGGCAAACACGCTCAGAGATTTGAACAACGCTCCCGGAACGTTCTTCACCTTGAAGGCAATCGAAGTTTTGTTCGCCCCGGGGGGAATGGAGCGCCAGTTAGGAATTGTCGAGGAATCATGGCCCTTCTTATCCTGCGTCAGTTTTTGTATCGCGAAGAAGCGCGTGAAGTTTCGTTTGTCATCTTCGATTCCAGCCTTCAGAATTTTCCCTGAATACTGCCGCGCCGCATGCACTCCCGCAATCGCGGCAGCATCCGGAAGCTTGTCTTGAATCACATGTTTCACACTGCCCGCCGTATCGTAAAACGGTACCGCCTCGATTCGCGGATTTCTCCGAAAAAACTCCCGGCATTGGTCAAGTGCCACAGGATGCGACAACACGCGCCGTACAGAGCTCATATTCACTCCCGGAGCGGCAATCAGATTGTGCACAATGCGCAGAAAGAATTCACCCTGGATAAAAACATCCCGCTCAACGAGCAGATCGGCATGCTCGGCAACTGTTCCCGCCAAAGAATTCTCAATCGGAATCACGGCGTAAGCTACCGAGCCTCTTTTCAGAGCGTCGAAAACGTCGATCGATCGTGCACAAGGCGCCACCCGGCAGCGCGGAACCATCGCCTCCGCCGCCTGGTGACTGAACGAACCGAACTCCCCTTGAATTGCGACTGATTTAGCCGATTTCATCACAAGCAAGGTAACACGCAACCGCCAGCATCCCCAGCCTTGGCCTTCTTGTGATGGTCCATCTTTATCGAAAGCGGCGTGCATAAACGCGCAGACTGTAAACTGAAGTTAAGGCTGTATTGTCTTGTAGGAAAGCATGAATCGCGTACACCGATGGCTGTGCCGCTCAGATCGCTGGCGCAATACCGTCGCACAGAGGCTTCCGTGGGCAGTTGGAGATACCGATCTAGGACCGAACGTTTTGGAAATTGGTCCCGGCCCCGGCTTAACGACAGACCTTTTGCGAAACCTCACGCCGCGACTCACGGCACTGGAGATTGATCCGGCGTTGGCGGCTTCGCTCAGTTCGCGCCTCAGCGGTAGAAACGTCCGCGTCATCGAAGGGGATGCGACGAAGATGCCTTTTGCAAACTCGGAATTCTCCGGCGCAGTTTCCTTCACCATGTTGCATCACGTTCCTTCACAAGAATTGCAGAACGAGGTGCTGGCCGAAGTCTTCCGCGTTCTAAAGCCTGGCGGTTTTTTCGTGGGCTGCGACAGTCTTCAAAACTGGTTTATGAGGATCATTCACATCGGCGACACCCTTGTTCCCGTAATTCCTGAAACTTTTGGCTCGCGATTGGGGAGTGCGGGCTTCGAAGCATTAGAGGTGCAAAAGAACTCGCAAACGTTCCGTTTCCGTGCCAGGCGACCAACAGAATCAGCATCGAATCACGAATTGTTGCACTCGAAGCGGGCTTCCGTCGTATCGGAACGCTACAGCAGCCGATCCCCACGATAAATAAGTTCGCCGTCAATCATTCGCGCTTCGGCGGTAAGGCGATGAGGTTTAGGAGCGCCCGAGCCGTTGATATGCAGCACCTCATGTCCGTGCGCAACAAGCCAATCAGAAACCAGCATGCGGTGGCAGTGAAAGTAGACCCGCTCAGCGCACATGTAGACCGTGCGCGAAGCTTCGGCGAGCGCGATCAGTTCCGACATCGCGCGGCCGAACTCGGGCGTGAGCGTGTAATCAGCGTAATTGCGGAAGCTGGCATTGCGTAAGGCAATGTGCGGCGAATCATCACGGATTTTTTTGCGGTACCCGCCGAGAGACTTCATCCAGACGTAACCGATTCCTGCCGGCGGCAAGGCGGCCTCAAGCGCTTCGCGATTGAACTGCGGCAGCCGGCGCGACATGGGAAAGGCGCGAATGTCGGCGAGAGTTTCGATTCCGTGGGCGTGAAGCATGGCGAGGAACTCGTCGAACGGGCGAGTAGAGTGTCCGATGGTATAGAGCTGGGCCAATACCGTTTCGATGCCGCCGTGCCAAGGAGAGATGCGGGCAGACACTGCGAATACGGGAGATCTGGCAGCGCGTTTTTAACTGCTGGGGGGGGATTCCTCTCGAAAGTCAGATGTGTCCGCATCCCGCCAAGAGATGTTAGTCGTTAGCCGGAGCATCCATTCACTCTAAGTTCTTTTCCATTACCAGCGCATCTACTCCATTCGAGTAATATCGAGGGGAGACCCGGACCACGTGGTAACCATGGCGCTTGTAAAATGCCAGAGCCGAAAGGTTGTCGACGGCGGCCTCCAGTTCTACGGTACGGCAACCGACTGAACGAAGCCTCTGTTCGGCCGACCGCAGAAGTAGTGATCCGACGCCAAATCGGCGGACCGCAGAAAGCACATCAATCGTAATGATGTGGCCGTCCTGGTGAGACTCACCCTCCGCCACGATGAACCCGGCTGCCGTTGAAGTTGAAATTTCTTTTCCGGCTTCCAAAGTAGAGTCGACCTTCAGCGATGCGTTGCCAGTTGCCACCAGAGTGAATGCGGCGCTGCGCTGAATATGATGTCTGAGCTCGGCCCGAGAGTAGCTGATTCCCGAAGGGAAGCAGGCCTGGTCGATGTGCCATAGGGTGTCGAAGTCGGATGGTTGGAAGTTTCGGACAGTGAACGGCACGGAGGCCATTGTAACGGCCCTCGTTTCAGCCGGGATATTCACAGATTCGTTCCCAGATGCCTCCTGATTCCCGGAATGCTGCCGCGATCCACTTTAGAGAAAATTGTCCCCTTGCAACTCCGCAACCTCCGGACGTACCATCGCATCAGAGGAAAGCGTAGTGGGACGCCTTCTCCTGATCGACGTGGCCAGCGCGGTTGCCATCTTGGGGCTATGGTATTTGGTGTTTTCGCGTTACAACCACAAAAAGGGCGCTGCCGTGTTGCATTGGGTGCAGACCGCCTGCGCCGGCAAGGGGCGGATCCTCGAGTCGCGATGGCAGGGCAATTCTCGCATGCAGGCCCGCCTCCATTTTCCCTCGCACTGGTTTGAAAACGCGCGGGTCACGGTGCGATTCCGCCCCCGAGCCCTCCCAATCCAGTGGCTGGTGAGCTGCTGGCATAAGCAAAAAGAGACTTTGACCTTCGAGGCCGATCTCGACGGCTCTCCTAATTTCCACCTGGAAGTGATTCGACATCGTTGGTGCGCGCACAATCGCGGTCTTTCATCGCGCAAGCGCGATAATCGGGAATGGGACATTTATGAACCGGGTCCAGTCATTTTGACGACGCGCACTCACTGGAAGCAGGACCCGTCTGCAGAACTGAACGCGCTGATGTCCGCCCGCCGCCAAGATATTCTCCAGGTTCACTTTCGGCCGGAGTCGCCCCAGTTCTCCGCTACTGTGCGGCTGGAAGCTCTTTCCGATCCCAGCACCGCGGCGGATTTCGTCAGCGCTCTACGTGAGATTGCGGCCGGCGCATCCACCCATCGCCAATAACAGAATTTTGCTTTCGCCGGTCGCAGTTGAGAGTAATATTCGAACTGTCTTAGAGGAACAGTTATTACGAGGAGCCCTGGAGCCTCGATTTTGCCTCGCGGAGAGTTCTTCCGATCTGTCAGTCAGCGCAGCGCTGAGCCTAAAGACAACCCAAAGCAGATGGATCAGCACTAATGTTCATCCGTGAGCACACTATGTGCCCACGCGAGCGAGGAACAAGATGAATACTCAAGAGAAAAAATGTGCTCACGAAAAATGCACCTGCCCCGCTGCACCCGGCAGCGAATATTGTAGTCCGGCTTGCCAAGCTTCGAAGAGTACGGCAGACACGGCCTGCGGATGCGGACATGCCGTCTGTGCCGGCGCACAGGCCGCAGCATGAGCCTGCAAAGCGCCTGGATAATTTTAACGCCGCTCGGGTGATCGAAGAAGCGCAGGCGCAGTCCAACTGAAAACCGGAGCAACGCTTGGCTCGGCCCAATGATGCAACCACTTCGTCGAAATCGCTTTTGCTGATCGCTTTTGTTCTGGCAATCGCGGCGCTCTATTTCGGCCGCGGGATCTTTATCCCGCTGGCACTCGCACTAATTCTCAGTTTCCTTCTCACTCCATTCGTAACGCTGCTGCAGAAAATTCGGTTTGGCCGCGTGCCCGCAGTGCTCACGGTATTGGCCTTATCGCTGGCCCTGGTGGGAGCGGTCACGTGGGGTGTTGCGGCTCAACTGGTCGAGATCATGATTCAGCTTCCCGAATATAAAGACAATCTCGATGCAAAGATTCAGGCCTTGCACACCGCCAGAGGCAGCAGCTTTAGCAGGGCAACCGCCACGCTTCGGGATCTCAACAGAGAGCTGGCAGACCTGCCGAGCCAGATTCCTGCAGGGCACAGCGAGGAATCGCGAAGTTCGCGATCGGCCCACCCGCTTCCGGTCCAGGTGGCCCAACCTCCGTCCAGCATCATTCAAGATCTTCACAGCCTGCTCGGTCCACTGGCTGGCCCCGCGGAGACAGCGACCATCGTCATCATTTTCACTTTGTTTATGCTCGTGAAGCGGGAAGATCTGCGCAACCGCGCGATCCGTCTCGCTGGTCGAGGACATCTGCACGTAATGACGCAAGCGCTCGACGACGCAGGCCGCCGCCTCAGCCGCTATTTGCTTTTGCAATGCCTGGTCAATGCGACCTACGGAATCCTGTTCGGCATCGGCCTTTATTTCGTTGGCGTGCCCCATGCGCTGCTGTGGGGAGTCTTTACGGGCGTGCTGCGATTCGTGCCGTATATTGGCACGCTCCTTGCAGCGTTGATGCCGGTTGCGATGGCGCTAGCTGTTTTCCCGGGGTGGCATCATGCCGCGGTGGTATTCGGAATCTTCGTTGCGCTGGAACTGATGGTCTCGAACTTCGTCGAGCCTCTACTTTACGGCGCACACACCGGGATCTCGTCGCTGGCAATTCTTGTGGCCGCAGTGTTCTGGGCAACGATCTGGGGTCCGGTGGGTCTGATTTTATCTACACCCTTAACCGTCTGCCTCGTCGTGCTGGGTCAACATTTTCCCCAGTTGAGTTTCCTCGCAGTCGTCTTGGGAGACGAGCCCGTCCTTCTGCCCGAACAGTGTTTCTATCAACGCCTTCTCGCAATGGATACGGATGAGGCCAGATCAATCTGCGAGGCACACCTTAAAACCAACTCTTTGGAAAGTTTGTACGATTCGATCATCCTTCCAGCTCTGAAATTAGCCGAACAGGATTATGAGAGAGAGCAACTTGACCTTGGCAAACGAAAGTTCGTGCTCCGCAGCGTGAGAAATTTGATTGAGGATTTGGGAGACTCTTACGCGGAACCGGAAAACACGACTTCAGAGGAAGGAGCGCTCGCCTCAATCCAGTCTGACAAGTTCCAGCCTGCGGCTGCGCCACTTGCGTGCATCGCCGCCACAAGCGGGGCGGATGACTTGATAGCAATCATGCTCACGCAGCTGCTGCAACAGGCTGGCATTCCCTCGCGCGCAATTCGATCTGCTTCTGTGGAAAGGATGGTGCAGTCGATTCAACGGAGCGGCGCGAAATCGGTTTGCATTTCATCGATCTCGCCCTCTTCTGTTGCAGAAGCGAGAGCGCTGTGCAGAAGATTGCGTGCCGATGCGGGCGACCTACGGCTTGTCATGGGATTCTGGAATCTCGAGAGTGGCGTCGCCCAGCAACGCCTTGGGGCGGGATGCATTAGTTCGGTGGTCGGGAGCCTCGCAGAGGCGATTATGGAGGTTCGGCAACCAGCTAACACCCGGCAGGCAGAAGCTCCCGAGGCCATGCCGCAGAATTTGAGCGTTTGAATCTTCCAAGCCGACAAGAGTCTTTCAACATGTGGCACTCACGGGGAAGCGGTCTCGAGGACTACGGCGCTACCTGTTTGGCGTTCGGCAATCATCCATAAGGCAATGGTGCCATTGACTTGAACTTCCACTGGTGTACGATACCGCGCAGCCCGAAAGGGAGCGCGCCCAATGAGTACTCGTCTTCGATACTTTCGCATTGCCATCCAGATCGTTCTCTGCCTGTCTGCGATTTTGGCCGATGCCATTCTAGCCTTCGCCGGCGAGCCGCAGTGGGTCGAGGTTCGCTCTCCGAATTTTTCTGTCGTCACCGATGCCGGCGAAAAACGCGGCCGTGAAGTCGCTATGCGCTTCGAACAAATGCGCGCCGTATTTGGCAGCCTGATGACGAAGGTAAACGTCAATCTTCCGGTTCCGCTGCAGATCGTGGCATTCCGCAACACAAAGGAACTGCGGCAGGTTGCACCACTATTCAGCGGCAGGCCGATTCAGGTGGCTGGGCTATTCCAGCAGGGGGTAGACCGCAGCTTCATCATGCTCGACATGTCCGTCGAGAATCCCTGGCAGGTTGTATTTCACGAATACGCTCACCAGTTGCTAAATGGAAACTTGAAGATGGACCTCGATCCCTGGTTTCAGGAAGGTTTCGCGGAATATTTTTCGAGCATTGAAGTCGATGGAAAAGAAGCCGCCGTCGGCAAGGTTCCCAATGATGAATATGTAATTCTACGGCAATCGGGAATGATGAAAGTTTCCGACCTTTTCCGTGTACAACAGAATTCCAGTACCTACAACGAAAATGGCGATCACCGCAACAGTTTCTATGCCGAGTCGAGCATCCTGGTTCACTATCTTTACGATAATCGGCTCATTCCGAAAGTCGGCATGTACTTCGATCTCGTGCAACTACAGCATCTGCCGCAGGAGGATGCGATCCAGAAAGCTTTCGGAATGAGTTCGCAGCAGTTCGATAAAGCCCTACGCGATTATGTTATGAGCGGTCATTATCGCTACTTTAAACTGGCTGCGCCTCCCGGGCTATCGGAGAACACATTTTCGACCACGCCGATTACGCTAACGTCGGCGGCGGCAGTAATCGCCGATATTCACCTGCACTCTCGCGATTATGGCGAGCAGGCTGCTGCTGAATTTGAGCGCATTGTGCAAGCCGATCCCAATAACCCCGCCGCGTGCCGTGGACTCGGCTACGTCTATCTGCAAAAGCAAGATTTTTCGCAGGCTGCAGAATATTTTAGGCGCGCCTCACAGCTCGACCCTAAAGATCCTCGGGTGCACTATTACAACGCGCTGCTTATGGCGCGACAAAGTGGCTTCGGGCCGGGCGTCGATACAGCGACGATGACCAAGGAATTGGAATCCTCTATTGCGCTGGACCCTACCTTTGCCGATTCTTACGCTTTATTAGCCTTCGCGCAATCATCCGAGGGTGATTCAGGTAAAGCTGTCGCCGCCATGCAAAAAGCGCTTTCCATCAGTCCTCGTAATAAAGACTATCTTTTCAATCTCGCCAACCTCTATTTAGCCAGCCGGCAGCCGGCTCAAGCGATTACTATCCTTCAATCTCTGCATGTCACGGATAATCCGGAGCTTGCGGCCCGGGTCTCCGCCCTGATGGCGCAAGCGCAGCAGTTTGCGGCGGTGATACAGCAGGGGCAGTCGCCGCCAACAACAATGGCCGTCGTGCGACCCGGCGATGGCGGTAGCGCCGTGCGGCAACCTACGTCGCCCACGCCGTCACCGACTCACGCTGGAGTGGCGAAATTCTTCCAGGGCATGCTGATCGCTGCAGATTGCTCAAACCCACCCTCCGCCTTGTTGACGGTGGTTGCGAATGGAAAGACCTGGAAAATGAAAGTGGCTGACCACGACCATATGGTTCTCATCGGGGCGGACGAATTTTCGTGCTCATGGAGCAGAAAGAAAGTCGCGATTAATTACCGCGAGAGTGCTGAAGGCGACCCGAGTGTCATCTCCCTGGAACTCCAATAGGAAGAGACAGGCCGGTGAGAAATCTATCGAATTTCGATTATCAGCTTTTTCGATTGTCGCCAGCAAAATCTCGCGCTATTCTTTTTTGTACACCCCCAGCCGTTTTCAACCAATGTTTCCGTGCTGTTGTTGTGCGAAATCAAAAACTTTCGACTAGGAACAGGAGAATGACGAACTTCCATGTCCACTGAACTGCGCAATTTTCTGGCCCTCTCATACGACGAACTCGAAGAACTGAATCTCAAGGCGAAGGAACAGCGCAGCAAGCGTGTCGCTATTGGCAAGATCCAGGAAGAGCGCCTGAAATATCTGACTGACGAGAAGCGCATCAAGGCTGTGACCGTGCTCTTCAGTGATCTCGAGGGCCGGCTGCATATGCTCGACTACGACAAAAAATTTTTGATCAAGAGCTATGACAACCTAACTTTCGATGGCTCTTCCATCCGCGGCTTTACCGCGCAGCGCGAGAGCGACCTGCGGCTGGGCATCGACTGGTCGGCTTTTTATTGGGCGCCGTCGGACGTGTTCGGCTCCGGCAAGGTTCTGGTATTCGGCGAAGTAATCGATAAGGGCGGGAGTTCCTACACCGCCGATCTTCGCGGCATGTTGAAAAATTATGCGGCGGAACTGAACAAGAAAAAGGGATACACGCTCAACGCGGCGAATGAGATTGAAGGATTCCTGTTCAAAGGATCAGACGCCGAGCGGCATTATCACGAGACCGGCAGGTTCGAATACGTGAACACCGGCGGATATTACCACTCCCTGCCCGGTGATCCGCTGCGCAACTTTATCGATACCACTGCCGAAGTGCAGCGCTCAATGGGCTTTCAGAACGAAAAAGACCATCCCGAGGTCGCACCATCGCAGTTCGAAATCAATTATGGATACGGCGAGGTAGTCGCTGCCGCCGATCAGATCCAGCTTTATAAGCTCATCTGCCGCCAGGTCGCAACCAACATGGGGTTGACCGCTTCATTCCTGCCGAAGCCGGTGGTCGGCGTAAATGGCAGCGGCATGCACACGAACGTTTCGATCAGCGAAAACGGCAAGAATCTTTTCTGGGATGCGAAAGGCGAAGAAAAGCTCAGCAAGCTGGGCTGGGCCTTTACCGATCGAATCCTGACGCACGGAAACGACATCTGCCTGCTTCTGAACCCGAGCGTGAACGCTTATCGCCGGCTCGACCCGCACTTTGAAGCGCCGAACCAGATCAAGGCTTCGGCCGTGGATCGCGGCTCGATGGTAAGAATTCCGATTGGCAACGAAAAGAGCATGCGCGTAGAGGTACGCTCAGTGGCTCCCGATGCTAATCCGTATATGGTAATGCTTTCGATCTTCAAGAGCGGTATTGACGGCGAAACCGCGAAGATCAAGAACTTGCGCCAGGCCGAGCGGTATTTGCCCGACAACATCTACACCGCTCTTCACGACTTCCGCAAAGCCAAGTGGACGACGGAACTCCTCGGCGAAGATGTGAAGGGACGCTATGCCGATCTGAAACAAGCCGCAGCCGATCGCTGCGCGCGCCTACTGGGAACATTCGTAAAGGCGCCGGAGGTGCAGTACCACCACGATGTTTACAACCAGTTTTTGTGGAATTTGTTCTAGATTCGGCTTTCGAGAAATAGATCCCCGGCTTCGGCCGGGGCTTTTATCTGCCGATCTGACCTGGCAAAACCAGAAGTCGTTTTTCGCCCGCGAACCTCACGCCTGCACAGGTTTTGTCGAAGGCAAAGGTCGACGCAGTTCTCCAACTTCTTCGATTGGTTGTGGTGAAAGCTCCCCCCAAGCGGGCACTTTTTGATCAAGCCGCGCGCGCCAGGACCAGCACGCTGTACTCTTGCTCGGACTCCGCCGGAAGCAAAACCCACAGAGTATAGATTCCTACCGCAGTCCCGATGGGAATGTTTATAAAGAGGACGAGGAATCCCAATACCAGGGTCAGAGCGCGAGCCCATGGTTCGCGGTGCATCAATCCCCAGCCCGCACAGAATCCTAGCGCCGACCCACCGAGGATGATAATCGCGACAACGCTAAGCAGGGGCCGCAAAAAATCCGGCGCGTTCGCCGCGCCGCCGGGAGCAAGCAGTGTATTGGCGATGATGTAAAGCACGACGCCGATGATCGAGTTGAAGGCTGAAATCGCGAACCAGAAAATTGAGAGCAGATGAATGTGATCTTGGACGCGACGTCGCCCTCGTAGGGACTCGACCGGCCCGATAATCTGCTTGCCGCAACCGCTACAAAATCCCTGTCCCGGCTGCACGGCTGTCCCACACGCGTCGCAATACATGATTGGCTCCCCGCGGATTTCCAGAATCTCTCAAACAAACAGCCTTCAACAGATGGTACGCAATCCACCCATAATTGTTCCGTTAGAAACTTCGCCGAATCACCATGGTGCCAAAAACGAAAAGGCCACCCGGCAATAGGGTGACCTTTCCTTAAGGGAGAATAGTTCCAACGGAGGCAAAAAATCCGTCAAAACTTTCCGAACAAAATCTTATGAGCCGAAAAAGCAGAGTGTCAAGCAATTTTTCGTAAATAAATGCCTTTGTTTTCAATCACTTGAATAATGGAGTAATATTCTCTAGTTTCATCTCATTATGAGACGAACTGGGCCGCAGCCACGGCTAAGCCAAACCTGGCAATGGATTTATGTTCGATTGGAGCTGTCGGCGGAGTGCGAGTGTCGAGGGTGGGTGTGCTGCGGAGCCGATTCCGAGAGATCTAACGCAATAAACTCCATGTCGTCAGTCTCGCCCCGTAAATAGCGACGGAACAGGACACGAGCGCCTCCGAATGCGACACCGGCAGCGAGAGAAATCGCACCGATAATAATGCATAGGAGAATTATGTTCACCAGCAAGTTGGCGATGTTGTTCTTCTTGTCGAAGTAGGTGTTTTCGTTCCAGGTGACGCTTGCCTCGTAGTTCACCGCGCCCAACAAGGTCTGTGCATCGCTTTGCGAAACCGAACCCGACGCGATCGCGACGATCGGGCCCGTGCGCTTGTCGAAGAATGGACCGACGTTCTCGACTGCTTCCACTCCCGCCTGCGGCTGTGAAGCATGATTGGCGGCATCAATGCGGCGCAGATGTTCGATTGCGAGCGCAGGTGTTGGATACTCGATCAGCATTAGCGTCGCCTGCCCGCTCGGGGTAGCGTACTTGCCCAACGCTACTTCGGGGCTCGTGCCAAAGTCCACGAGACTGGCGGGAAGGGGCGCGTCGATTGCCCCCACTCCAAGCGGACCTTCAGCATATTTCTCGGTGTTCGCCTGATAGCCATGATGAGGCATGTAAGCAAGGATGGGAGGGAGATTACCGGAATTCCCAGGAGGACGCGGCAGATCGCCGGCCAGTTCACGCAAGCTGGCCGCCGACATCACAGACATTTGGCTGAATACGGCATCCACCAGGATATGCCCGCGATAGAAAAGCACCCTGCGATCCGACGATGCCCCCTGATCGCCTATTTGTTCTCGCGCCATCTCCGGCTGTAGATAGAACGTATAGGCTCCGAAGGCTCCGCTGGCATCGGCGAAACGCGCCGCGCGGATTTTCAATGTACGGCCATCGTCGCTCTTGTAATCGGCCGACTCGAAGTCGGTAAAGCCATACTCTTTGAGCAGCGCGGCGTTGGTGGGATCGGCCGCCGCTCCGTCTTTGCTGGCCTTTGGCTGCCCTTGCATCTGCCACCCGGCAAACTGCTGGGGCAGAATTGCAGGCAAGCTTGATGGTGCCGGCGCAGCATAGGCTGCGGTTGTGAGAAGAATGATTGCCGCGAGGAAGAGCCCGAAGAAACGCATGTCCCGCCTTAAGACGCTGTCATTAATTAGACCACAGCAGGCAGGAAAAAGTTTCCAGGGACCGTCAGGCGGACGAGCTTCCTAGGTAGCGGGTGGGCTTTGGGAATAGCGAAAGCACGAACCACCCTCCAATTCCCTTATCTGACAGATTCGATTCCTGATGCCACGGACGCTTCTAGTTCGACCCCTGGTCGCGGCGCCAGACGGCGAGTGCTGGGCTGCCGATCGCCAGCGCTCCCAGCATTGCATGTGGCCGTTCAGCAACCTCACCTTCCACTGCTCCGGAGGTTTCGCCCGTCGCGATTGGTTTGTTAGGGATCGTTTCGTAGGCGTAACCGGTCAAGGTAGCGGTGACGGTGCAATTCGTAGCGGTAACACTTAATCGCGCCCAACCAAAGTGGATCTGCCCGTCGATCACGAACTCTAAGCCAAGATAACGGGATGTCACATCCTTCCATGACCCGAAAGTAGCGAATGGAGAGCCCTCACTCGCGTCGCAACCCCACATAAGGCCCTCTTTCGGATCCCAATCTGCTAATGGTCCAACTCTGTGCCCAACCTTCAGATCCGGTGCTACCTGACGTTCGTTCACCAAAACGCGGTTCGGTGTGACCGGACTGGCTTTGATACCGCCGTAGGTGTAGGAACCGCCGGTGGGAAACACCCCGCCCTGCCGGTTTGCCCGATTCGCTCCTCCGAAATAATTATTGCGGAAGATGAAATCGGTAATGCCATCGTGGTTGAGGTCAAGTGCGTAGGTTTGGTTAGCCGCGATGACCTGGTGAGTGGGCGTGAAGACAACTTCTGCCTGGCCCGGTTGGGCAAGCGCCATCACGGTTACGCCTGCTGCACCCGCTGCCGCAGCATAGCTGAATATCTTCTGCTCGAGCTTGTTATCTAGGGAAATCGGGGCGCGATTGCGCGTGCTTGCCTCGGACATAGTTTTCTCCTTGCAGTGAGCCAATACTCAGTGGCTGAAGAGGTCCTTCAGTCGCGGGTTACAGAGGCGTTCGAGTATCCGTCGCGAAGAAACAGGTGTCAAGGGTAAATCTCTGAGCTTACTATCGACGGCAGTGCGTAGTTCTGTTGTTTCGATTGGCCGAAAGGATTTGAGCAACCGCCGCGGTGCTATTGCGCTGTATTTTTGTCCATTTTGCTCGCGACCTTCACGCCGCTGAGGCCATTCACATACTTGGCGATGCCGCGGTAAAGGGACTCGGCGATGCGCTCGCGATATTCGCTGGTTTCAAGCCTGCGCTCGTCCGCGGGGTTGCTGACGAAGGAAATCTCGGCCAGAATCGAGGGCATATTGGCGCCGATCAGAACGATAAAAGGAGCCTTTTTCACACCCCGGTCGCGAATCGAAGGACTTTTGGCGGCGAGCCCGCTGTGCAGGGACGAGTCAACATCGGCGGCAAACTCGCGCGACTCTTCTATCTTCTCCTTCAGCGCGATTTTCTTTACCAAATCCTGCAGCTCGTAAATCGACTTCTCAGAGACGGCATTTTCGCGCGCTGCGACTTCCAGGGCGTCCGGCGAAGAGGTGAAATTCAAGTAGTAAGTTTCAACGCCCCGCGCATCGGGATCGTGGCTTGAATTCGCGTGGATCGAGATGAACAAATCCGCCCGCGCCTGATTCGCGATTGCGGTGCGCGTTTCGAGCGGGATAAATGTGTCATTCTTGCGCGTATAAACCACTTCGGCCCCAAGCCGGGTTTCAAGCAACTTCCCCAAGCGGCGTCCGACTTCAAGCACAAGATCTTTTTCTTTCAGTCCATTGGGGCCGATGGTTCCGGTGTCGTGACCGCCGTGGCCGGGATCAATCACGATTTTGCCGATTTTCAATCCCAGGGCGCGGATCAGGGAACGATCGCCGCTGGCGGTGGGACGCGCTTCCCGAACACTGAAATCGTCGGCGCTTTCCGACTTGCTCGATGCCAACGCACGCGACGAACTCCTTCGGTGGGTCGAAGTCGGCAGGCTTTTCTGAGCTGAGAGCGCGCTTTCGGCAGGCGAGTCATCGATATTCCCCTTGGCAACCTTATCCACGAGAATTCCGTCGTGTGAGGCAATTTTCTTGGCGTGTTTGGGAGGAGCAATCTCTTTTTCGGCCGCGGAATCGTCGCCTTCGTCGGCATCGACGATTTTCTTCACCACTCCATTCGAGGATTTGCTATTGCCAGCCGAAAGATTCGTTTCGCCGGCATCCAATGTGTCCGGTGGCTCAAGATGCGCAAGTTTCGGCGTATTCTCTGCCAGTTCATCACTCGCGTCGGACGTGGCCCAAGTTTCGCGATCAGGCTCCGCTTGACCTTCAACCAGTTTGGCAGCGCCGTTCTTGCCATGTATGTCGATGATCAAACGATATGGATTAGGAAGCAGAAACGCGTCGTAAACAGAAAGGTCTTCGACTTCCAGCACGACCCGCGTTCGCCCCGGCGCAAACTGTGCCACCCGGATTTTTCGCAGAAAACCGTCGTCAACATCGAAGCTCTTCCCCACCAATGTGGACGCCAGCTTTGTGTCTTTAAGATCAAAATAGATGCGGGCCGGACTGGCAATCCGTTGCGAAGAAAACTTCACTTCGCTCTCCACATCGATCGCCACTCGAGTGTAATCAGGCGTAGACCAGTGACGAATGCCGGTTACTCGCGGCCATTGGGCGGAAGGCTGATTGGCGGCCTCGCCCGTGGCACTCGCCGGTGAAGGCTGGTCTTCGGTCGAAACCCCAGAATCTGAACTCTTCGAGACTTCTACGGTTTTACCGGAGGTTTTCTTTTGTTTCGGATTGCGCCTGTCCGCTTCCTCCGTCAATTGAGCGATTGCTTGGTGGGCTTCATCTGCCAGGCGATTGTGAGGGTACCGGCGCAGAAACTCATCGAACGTCGATCGCGCCGCTTCGGGATTATCGAGGTCGTCCTTGTAGATTTCGCCGATCGTGAACAAGCTGTCAAAGCGATACTTGCTGCCCGGATACTCGCGCCGCAGGAACTTGTATTCGTCGATCGCTTTGTTCAGGATTTGATCATCTTTGAAGCGGCGTCCCATTTCGACCATCGTTTCGGCGACGGCCACTACGCTGGGATCCGCTTTAGTGGAGTTGGGAGCTCCCAGATAAATCGCGCGATACGCATTCACTACCCGTTGATAATCGTGCGGGGTTCTGTCGGCGGGAGATCGCCCATTCAACGCTTCGCGCATTCTCTCGGCACTTGCGAAGTGCTCACGGGCCCAGGCTTCAGAACGGTGGGTTCGTGCGTGCGCGAGCGAAGTGGTCGTCAATAATGCAGCGCAGGCGAATATGCCGAGCAGCCGAAGACGACGCTCCCGCAGTGCGATGTTCAAAATAATCCTGTTCCTTCTTCGGTTCTCTTAACTCTTCGAACGATGCCTGGGTGCCTGAGAGATCAATGAAGTCAAAAAATGATACGAATAAACAGATGCCGCAAAACTAATCTGTGTTGCTGATGTACAGCACGCCCCGCGCATCCCGCTGAACCGTCACTGGATCGCGGGATGCCGCAGGCGAATCAAAACTGAGGCCGCCGTAGTAAAGATTCGTAATCCGCCGAACGTAGTTCTGCGTTTCGGCATAGTGAGGCACGCCCGAGTTTCGCGCGACGGCGCCCGCACCGGCGTTGTAAGCGGCAAGGGTCAGTTTGACATCTCCATGGTAACTTTCAAGCAACTGTTTCAGTTGGCGAACGCCAGCGTCGACATTCTGTTCAGGGTCAAAGGGGTTTTTTACGTTTAACTGGCGGGCAGTTGAAGGCATCAGTTGCATCAACCCCATCGCGCCTTTGCGCGAAACTGCATTGGGATTGAAATTCGATTCCACCTTAATTACCGCACGCACGAGATTCGGATCGACATTGTGGCGCGCAGCTGCTTCGACGATTGCTGTCTCCACATCTACTGAGCTGGCGACTGCGCCGTTGGCATTCGCGGCCATGATCCGGGCGTTGACAGCCTGCCTCGATTCACGCCCAATGTATTGGCTGACTTCTGCCGCCGCCGACCGCGCTGCCTTCATCGAAGCCGCATTCGGTGGAGGCACGGGCTTCCACCGATTATCTTTCGAACTCCAATACATCAATGCTCGACGAGGCGGAGCGGAAGTTTCTGCTGGATGCGCCGGAGTCGATGACACGAAATCGTTCACATAAATTTTTCGGCCGTGATCGTCACTGACGGTGATCTTTCCCGAATGTTCGTCGCCGTCGATGGCACGTAGCAAGGGCGTCGTGATGAGCGAGGCCGCGGCCAGCGTGCCAGCCATCAGGACTGTTTGGAGACGCTTTCGCATTTCGAGTTCCTACGCTCCTCGAAAACAGACCTCAACTGTGTGTCCCTGCCAGTGGGAACCTGACCGGAATTCTTCAACCAAAGTGATTCGATTATAGGGTTTGAGTCGAAGGCAAACAACGACACCGAAGGGCGTAGAACCACCGAAGTAATCTTGCTAAGCCACTGAAACCGCGTCAATTACGAAGGCTAGCTGGCCTTCTCCAACGCCAGGCTGAAAGCCTCGATCGAAAGCGACCGCAGCAAGTTCCTTCGCATACCTCGCTCGAGATCTGCCAAGCGATCGGATGCAATGGCGACCCATTCAAAGTCGGCGGAGTCGGCCATTTTGGCAAGTTGGGTCTGAATGTCGATATTGTGAACCATCTCAGGCGTACCTGAGCCAAGAAACATAAGGTCTCGCAGTAACGAATACAACGTGCGAAGCAAACGCTCGGTTTTGTCGCGCCCCTCCGCACCGGCACGATAGGATTCCGTAACTTTGAACAGTTGGCTGTGATCGCTGCCGAGCAGCGCGGAATTCAGCACGGCGAGCGCGTCGGAGCGGGACGCCACATAAGCTTCCAGATCAAAGCTACGGGCTCGCCCCACAGCTCCTTCTGACAGCCGTGCAACCAGAGCCCGTTGCGCAGGCTTCCATTCTGGCTGTTCCCGCGCAAGATAACTTTCAAGTTCGTCAATCGGCAGAGCTGAAAGCTGAAAAGTCATCGCCCGCGAGCGAATCGTGGGCAACAGTTCCCCAGGATTTTCCGACAGCAGAAAAATTGTAGCGAACTCAGGCGGTTCCTCCAGAACTTTGAGCAGCGAATTCGCCGCCTCTTTCATAAATGCCGAATCGGTAAAAATATAGATCCGCTCGCGAGCTTCCGAAGGCCGGTAATAGATTGTCTCGATGACCCGCCGCACCTGATCCACTTTGACCATCATCTGCGGCGGATCAGGTGGAACGATCAAAACATCGGGGTGCGTCTGGACAAATAGCCGAGTTTCCTTCTTATCTGTTTCGCGCAAAGCTTCCCGCGCCTCAACAGCCTCGGCAAATCTCGCATCGAGATCGGAGGCCTGCGCGATGCGGCGGCAGTTTGAACAATGGCCGCAGAAATCGGGCAGCCCGTCAATTTCTGTCGGCTCCAGGCAATTCAGGGCCTGGGCCAGCATCAACGCCAGTGTGTACTTGCCAGAGCCGCGCGTACCCGACAGAATCACCCCGTGAGGGAAGCGATTGCGCGCTATCATGTCGCGCAGACGATGAAGAGTTCCGGCGTTTCCGTGAAAGTCCGAGAAGCTCATGTGTGTAGCCCTAGCCTCAGCTTCCGCCAGACCAGGTCTGTAATTTTTTGATGCGTCTGCGCGGGCATCCCGCTCGCGTCCACAGTAACGACGCGCCGCGGCTCTCTCCTGGCAATTGATCGATAGCCGTCGCGCACCCGAAGAAAGAACCCTTGCTGCTCCTGCTCGAATCGATTCTCGTCAGCCTGCTTGCTTTTTCGCTCTTTGGCACGCTCGGCCGCATGACGATTCCGCTCCCGTGCCCGGCCAAGGCTCGCCTCCGGTTGCGATTCCAGCAGAATCGTTAAATCAGGCTGCAGGCCGCCACATACAGTGCGATGCAGCGTCAAAATAACTTCGTTCCCAAGTTTCCTTCCGCTGCCCTGATACGCTTCAGTTGAATCGGTGAAACGATCACAGAGGACAATTTCTCCCCGGTCGAGCGCGGGCCGAATCACCTCCGCGATATGCTGCGCACGCGAGGCGAACATCATTGCCATTTCGGCCACCGGATCGAGATTTTCGGTGGAAGAATCTAGCAGCACACCGCGAATTTTTTCGCCGATGACCGTGCCGCCGGGTTCGCGCGTTTCCACAACTCTATTTCCATCGGCGCGCAAGGCCGCGGCCAGCTTACGCATCTGCGTGCTCTTGCCAGTTCCGTCAAGGCCTTCGAAGGTAATGAATTTTCCGCGGCGCGGCATGCTCCGAATCATAGCAGTCGCGCTCGTCCCTGTACCGCTGCTCGCTTCGGGCTGATATAGTCTAGAGTTCTTCACGGACGCACATTCGACCTTCTGACATGGGAGCCTCACCAATGAAACTCTCCAGAATTCTGGGAGTAGCTTGTCTTCTTGTCTGTTTCATTCTTCCTGCGTGGCCTGCGACGCCGCCTTCGGTAACTCTTTTTGTGGATGCATCTTCAGCCCCGCGCAAAATTTTTTATGCAAAGCTGAAGATTCCCGCCAGCGCGGGAGACTTGACCCTTTATTACCCAAAGTGGATTCCGGGAGAGCATGCTCCTGATGGCCCCGTGATTGATCTGGCCGGACTCAAGTTCTACGCGGGCGGCAAGTTGCTCAAATGGCGCCGCGATCTTCTGGATGGTTTCACGATTCACGTCGACGTTCCAGCGGGCGAGAGCGAAGTGAATGCCGAACTTGATTTTCTCTCTCCCGCTGTCTTTGAAGGCGGCTTCTCGGCAGGGTCGTCTGCAACTGACAAAATGGCGGTGATCAGCTGGAATCAGGTGCTGCTTTATCCCAAAGGCTGGAAAGCAGATGAACTCACCTACACTGCCAGCCTGAAACTTCCGGCCCATTGGAAATATGGAACGCCGCTCCCAATCGCTGCGACCAGTGATCAAAATGGCGAAACCGAAATCAAGTTCCAACCCGCTCCACTGAACACGCTGGTCGATTCGCCGGTGATTACGGGGGAATTCCTCAAGGTGGTGAAACTAGCGGACGACCCTCCCACCGAGATGGATATCGCTGCCGACAGCGCCGCCGCGCTCGACGCTCCTCAGGAGCTTTGGGACCACTACAGAAATCTGGTCGAACAGGCGCAGAAACTTTTCGGCGCGCATCACTATCGCGATTATCACTTCCTGCTCAGTTTGAGCGACCACGTCGCTCACTTTGGTCTCGAGCATCACGAATCGGACGATAGCCGCGTTGACGAACGCGGACTGGTGGATGAGAACGACCGGAAGCTGGAAGCCACGTTGCTTCCACATGAGTACGTGCACTCGTGGAACGGGAAATATCGCCGCCCTGCGGATCTGGCTACACCCGACTATCAGCAGCCCATGCAGGATGACTTGCTGTGGGTGTATGAAGGCCTGACGAATTATCTCGGCACTGTGCTTGCCGCGCGCAGCGGTTTACTCACCGTCGAGCAATCGCGCGACGATCTGGCTTTGACTGCGGCTGCGCTGGATCACACTCCAGGCCGCACCTGGCGCAATCTGCAGGATACCGCCGATGCTGCACCGGAACTGTATTTCGCTCCGGAAGCTTGGCATTCATGGCGGCGCGGCGTTGATTTCTACGACGAGGATACGCTCAACTGGCTGTGGGTTGACGTCATCATCCGGCAGCAGAGCAAGGGCGCAAAGACCATCGACGATTTCTGCCATCTTTTCCACGGCGCGCCCAGCACCGGCCCGGCGCTCAAAACCTACACGTTCGATGATGTGGTCAATGCCTTGAACCAGATCGTTCCCTACGATTGGCGCGGTTTCTGGACGGAGCGTCTCACCAATCACGGACCTGGAGCGCCGTTGGGAGGGATCGACGGGAGTGGCTGGAAGGTCGAGTACGGCGAAAGTCCGTCAGAGATGGATCGCGGCACTGGAGACCGGTACATCGATGTGGCCTACTCGCTCGGACTCGAACTGCGCGATGACGGCGGTATCGTTGATACGACGGAAGGAATGCCCGCCGCTCTCGCCGGCATGGGGCCAGGAATGAAGCTCATTGCCGTCAACGGGCGACAGTACTCGCCGGATGTTTTGCGCGCAGCGCTGAAAACCGGCAAAGGTGGAACCACCCCGCTGGAGCTTCTAGTCGAAAACACTGACTATTACAAGGTTTACAAAATCGACTATCACGGAGGCGAGCGTTATCCGCACCTGGTACGCGATGACTCGAAGCCTGACTTGCTGACGGAGATTTACAAAGCAAAGTAATCTCGACGAGATAGCTGTTGCATTTCATTCCTTCCGGGGAGAGTTCGAGCATGGGACTTCTCAGGCGTGGGCTTTCTTGCGCGCGCGTGGCGTGTTTCGCGCTGCCGTTCATTGTTCCTGTACCGGCGGATGCGCAGATTCTCGGCTTCACTCACACTTCAGCCGCGCACGAGAACGACGTCGAAAACAAATTCAAAGCCATTCCCTCGCCGGATGAGGAACAGCGCCAGCATCATATTTTTACCTCAGAGCCGCACGTTGCCGGATCGGCGCGCAACAACGAACTCGCCCGCTATATCGCTGATCAGTGGCGAAACGAAGGCCTCGACGACGTCGTAATTCGCCGCTACGACGTCTACGGCAGCAATCCGAAATCTACTTCACTTGAAATGGTCGCGCCTGTGCATTACCGCGCGCTGCTGCGCGAACTGCCAATTCCCGGCGACCCCGATTCGAAGAACAAGAGCATCAGTGCCGCGTGGAGCGGCATGTCCGCCTCGGGAGATATCACGGCGCCTCTTGTCTACGCTCACAGCGGCAATCCCGAAGACTACGAATTGCTGCGCAAACAAGGAATCGATGTCAAAGGAAAGGTTGTTCTGGTTCGCTATTCGAATCCTTACAGCTACCGCGGATTCAAAGCTCTGACTGCCCAGCGCGAAGGCGCCGCTGCAATTCTCATCTACAGCGATCCTGCCGAAGACGGATTCAAGCGTGGCCAGGTCGATCCCAAAGGCCCGTGGGGCCCCGAATATCACATTCAGCGCGGAGCGATCACCTACGACTTCATGGTTCCGGGCGATCCGCTGACGCCGGGCTGGGCATCGATTCCTGGCGCGAAGCGGATTCCGGCCGAAGAGGCAGTATCCATTCCAAAGATAATGGCGCTGCCCCTCTCGTGGCACGATGCAAAACCGCTTCTTGCAAACATGGATGGGCCGCTTGCTCCTACTGACTGGCAAGGACAAGACTGGCAGGGTGGATTGCCCATTAAGTATCATCTCGGCGGCAATCGCGTGCGGGTGCACGTGAAAATCGAAATGGATAACTCTACGCAACCCTACTACGTGGTTGAAGGCCGCATTCGCGGGTCTGAGCTACCCGATGAATGGATCGTGCTGGGCAACCATCGCGACGCCTGGGTCTTCGGTGGAGTCGATCCCTCGAGCGGCACCGCATCGATGATGGAAATGACTCGCGCTTTGGGAAAGCTGGCTCGGCAAGGAATGCGTCCGCGACGCACGATTGTAGTCTGTAGTTGGGATGGCGAAGAAGTCGGCCTCACCGGTTCAACTGAGTGGGGAGAACAATTTGCCGACGAGTTGCGGAAGAAGGCCGTCGCTTACATTAACGTCGATTCCTCCACCTCAGGTCCAAATTTCCATGGTCAGGCTGTGGCTTCTCTTGCGCCGATGCTGGTGGAAGCCAGCCGCTCGTTGAAAGATCCCTCAGGCAAAAGTCTGTATGAGGCGTGGAAGGAATCGACCACGAAAGAGCGGCTCGCCGCCAAGCAACCTGAACAGGTCAACGATTCCAACCTCGCCGATACCCGCATCGGCAGCGGCTCCGACCATACTGTATTTCTCAACTTTGTTGGCATGCCGGTGCTTGGCCTTCAATTTGATGGCCCTTACGGCGTCTATCACTCAGCATACGACGATTTTTTCTGGATGAATCACTTCGGCGACCCCGGCTACCGCTATCACACGCTGATGTCGCAGCTGTGGGGTGTGCTGGCGATGCGCCTCGCGAATGCTGATCTTTTGCCGTTTGATTTTGCGAGTTATGCCGCCAACATTCGTGAGTTCGTCAAGGAAATGGCGAAAGGCAAAGACCTTAGCCAACTTGATCTCAAGCCGGTACTCGAAGCCATCGACAATTTCGAATCCGCCGGTCAGCAATTGGACAAAACAGTCTCTCTCGCTCTGGCTGGCGGCAGGATCGACCCCGAGCTGGCCGCCGAGATCAATCAAGGCGCGATGGAGGTCGAACGCAACTGGCTCAATCCGGACGGAATTCCCGGCAGGCCATGGTTCAAACACATTCTTTATGGCGCGCGATTCACTTACGCACACTTGGAATTGCCGGGACTGACGGAAGCGGTAGAAAAACAGGATTGGGCAACCGCCAAGCAGCAGGCTGAAATTCTGCGTGACGCGCTGGATCGGAATACAAAGCTGTTGAATGACCTCATCTCCAAGCTAAGTCCTGAAAAATCTCCCACCGCGAACCAGCCCGAGAAATAGTCGTACGAAGTCGCAGATCGTTAGTCAAATTCAAGAACCACCTGTTCCGCCACCGGGGAAGTCCAGACCGGCGCGAACGACTGCCGATGAAGGGGCGTAGGCCCCCACTCCCTCAACGCAGCCAAGTGCTGCGGCGTGCTGTAGCCTTTGTGCGAGGCCAATCCATACTCGGGAAAAATGGCATCCCACTCGCACATCAGCCGGTCACGCTCGACTTTCGCCAGGATCGAAGCGGCGGCAATCGAAGCAGAAAGCGCATCGCCGTGAATGATGGCGCGCTGTGGCAAATCGCAATCCAGCTTCAACGCGTCAATCAACAAATGATCTGCCGCCGGGCTCAAACGCGAAACGGCCTCGCGCATGGCCAGGCGGGAGGCGCGGTAGATGTTGATCTGATCGATGCGCGCCGCGTCCACGGCTGCAACCGCCCATGCCACAGCATGTTCACGAATGCGAGGCGCGAGCAGTTCGCGTCTTTCTCGCTGCAGCAATTTTGAATCGCGCAATCCGCGGATGCGGTAGTTACGGTCAAGAATGACCGCGGCCGCGACAACCGGCCCGAATAACGAACCCCGACCCACTTCATCTACACCGGCCACCATCACCGCTCCCGACGTCCAGGCTTGTTTTTCATAACGCAGCGTGCAGCGTAGCCGTTTCAGCAAACGCAGCTTCGCGGCGGAAGGCGAAAGTGTCAGTTCGGTCGCAACCTTGGGAGTGGGCATCGCGAGACTGCTTTTTCCATCTTCCCCTGCCTTTGCCGCAGTTGCAAGGCGGAAATCCCCGCAACTCTGTGGATTGCTATTCTTCGGTTAGTCTCTCTTGAAGGTCCGCCTAGATTTACGGTAACTATCGCCGAGATTACGTGCGTACATTGTCCCTTCGGACATGTACTGCTATGTTCTCAGCAGTCGCAAGCACTTTAGGAATCGAAGGACTTGGCGCAGCCGCAACAAGACGCTTCTGTAAAGTTGGTTCATCTCGCTCTGCCCGTTCGACTCACCCATATGGTGAACGGAGAGCGCAGCGAACCAGAGGCGGCGTGCACCTATGATATTCATCCGAAGGGCGCGCGATTGCTCAGCTTGCGCAGGGTAAAAACCGGAGACCTGGTTACGGTGGAAAGAGGGCGTGGCAAGTCTCTGTGCCGGGTAATTTGGACCGCCGACCCGGATTCACCCTTGCGTGGCCAGTTCACTGTGGAATGTATCGAGGGCGGCAGGAGTCCGTGGGAAGAAGAGTTGCGGCAAATGCAGGAACACTACCTGCCAATCGGCTCGAAAGCGGCGCTGAAGGCGGCCGGCAATCGCCTGCGAAGGGGCGATCAAAATCGCAGACGGAGCCGGCGGTTCCAAGCCGGAGGAGAGGTCGATCTCGTACAGGTCGGACTAGAATGCCGATCAGCAGGCCGGCTCGAGCAAATCTCTGAACACGGATGCCTGATCAGTGCAGGCGATCTGCTGACTCCGGGAACTCATTTGAGGATGGTTCTCAGTATCTACGACGTGAGCATCGCGCTAAAGGGCAATGTGAAGTATGCCGCTGAAGACCGCTCAATGGGAGTTGAGTTTCGCGAAATTCGGCAGGGAGACCGTCCCTTGCTGAACTATGTGCTGAACCAGCTGAAGAAACCGCGCACAGATGGGTTTGCCGGCAGCGAAGTAGTCACCGAGCCTTTGGCAGCGGTGGCGGGATAGAAATTGCCGCGGCACCGGAAAACCAGTGCCGCGCTCCTAACCAACCCCTACTCGACGTCGCGGAGACGCGCAGCTTTGCCCTTCAATCCGCGTAAATAATAAAGCTTGGCGCGGCGAACTTTCGACGAGCGGACGACGTCCACTTTGTCGATGACCTTCGAGTGCAGCGGAAAAATACGCTCCACGCCCTGGCCAAAGCTGATCTTGCGCACGGTAAAACTGGCTTGCGGACCTTTGTCGCGTTTGATCACAACGCCTTCAAACGCTTGCAGGCGTTCCTTGTCGCCTTCCTTGATCTTCACGTGAACGCGAACGGTGTCTCCCGAATTAAATTCGGGAATATCGGTTCGGCGAGTTTTCGCCAGTAGTTTTTCAATGACGAGATTCGACATAATTTTTGCCCTTCCAAATTGCGATTTCAATTTCGAGCTCGCGGTATTTCCCGCGAGACTTCCGATATGAAGCTACGGTCTTCCTGATTCAGCGCAGCACTCTCCAGCAAATCGGGCCGGTTGCGCAACGTTTTTTCCAGCGCCTTCTGTCGCCGCCAGCGCCGGATCTCTTGGTGGTTGCCGGTCAGCAACTCTTCCGGCACAGCCATTCCGCGAAAGTCCGCCGGTCGCGTGTAGTGCGGATAATCGAGCAAGCCCTGAGAGCTGCAAGTCGAATCCGCGCCATTCGCACTTTTTTCTTTCGCATCGACCGTGAACGATTCCTGCTGCGTGGAAGCTTCGTTTCCCACGGCCCCTGGCAGCAATCGAACCACAGCCTCCACAATCACAGCAGCAGCTATCTCGCCGCCGCTTAAGACATAATCCCCAATCGAAAGCTCGCGATCGGCGAGAAAATCAGCGACCCGTTCGTCGACTCCTTCGTACCGGCCGCAGATGAAAACGATCCGGTCAAGCTGCGCCAACTCGCTGGCGACCTTCTGCGTAAACCGCCGCCCTTGCGCCGAAAGCAGAACTACCGATTGCTTCACTCGACCCACAAGCCGATCATCGTGCGGCGCAACCCCTATCGACTCCAAACTCGCGAACAGTGGTTCCGGCTTAAGGACCATGCCTTCACCGCCACCGAAGGGGCGGTCGTCCACGGTGCGGTGACGATCTTTCGTGAACCCGCGCAGATCGTGAACGTCGATTTTCACCAGCCCCATTTCCTGCGCCCGGCGGGTGGTGCCGTAGTCCAACGGTCCACGAAAGAAGTCGGGAAAAATCGTGACAATATCGGCCTTCATCGCAGAACCTGTCTTCGAGACTGCGTTTCTTGTCTAGTGTCTGTTGCGCGGCGGCCGCGCCTGCTCCCGTTTCTCTTCTTCCGTCATCGGAGCGTTTACCTCAAGCAATCCTTCCGGCAAACGCATGAGCACTTTCTTTTTTTCCAAATCCACACGATCGAGGTACGCTTCGGCAAACGGAATCTCTGAAGTCTTGCCATCAGCGTCGCAGACACTTAACAACGGCGCTTCTCCCGCGCCAAACGTTACATCCGCAACCTTACCAATTTCGCGATCGTGATCAAATACGACGCAGGCGATCAGATCACTGACGTAACTCCATCCCGCATCCAATCTGGCGCGCAAGCTGGCAGGAACTTGCAACTCTCCACCGACCAACTGCTCCGCATCGGAGATGGAATCCACACCAGAGAACTTCAAAATCAGGAATTCTTTGTGCGGCCAGAGTTCATCAATTTTCAACTCACGCCGTTCCGAAGCATTGCCTGGCAAAGCCAACAGCTTCATGCCAACGCTAAACCGGTCGGGCACATCGCTGCAGACTTCAACCGCGACTTCCCCGCGCCGTCCCTGCGTCTTCACCACTCGGGCCAGCGTAATGAATTCACTTTTTTCTGGATCGCGAATGGCACATCCTGACAGAAGACCGGAATTTTATCTTCTAATCGATGACGTCGAGGGTATATCGCTTTCGCGTCCGCGCTCCTGCGGAGCTGAGAAGGGTGCGCAAAGCCCGAACATTGCGCCCTTGCCGGCCAATAATCTTGCCCACGTCGGCTTCCGCCACTTCCAATTCGATTACGTCGTCATCGAGGTGATCGACATAGACCTCATCGGGCGCATCGACCATCCACTTCGCAATCTGCTCAATCAGAAGACGAACATTTCCAGCCTGTTCCGACATTGGATTCCTAGGCCACCGAGGCCGCTGCAGCCGGCGAGTGCTTCGAATAAATTTTGCCGACGCGCTCCGACATTTGGGCACCCTTCGAGACCCAGTAATCCACGCGGTCGCGCTTCAGTTCAATGCTGGCCGGGTTTGTGCGGGGATTGTAGGTTCCGATCACTTCCACGGGGCGGCCGTTACGCGCCCGTGCTTTTTCAATCACCACAATGCGGTAATGCGGTTGTTTGCGCGCACCAGTGCGCGCGAGTCGGATCATGAGCACAGAACGATATCCTTATTTCCGGAAGAGTCCGGCGAGTTCAAGGCGAACATTTATTATGCCGGAGCTTCTAGATGATGGCAAGGATAACGCCCAGTAAATCTACCTTAATGGTGCCTGGAAATACTTTTGAGCCACACTATATTAGTGTACACTGTTTCAGGATGAAGAATATCACCTTAAGCGCAGATGAGACCTTGATTGAACAAGCGCGGTTAGTTGCGCATTCCCAGCGCAGAACGTTGAACGCCGCTTTCCGCGAGTGGCTTCAACAGTATGCAGCGCAAGCGGGCGGTGGCGCAGCCTTCGACGCTCTTATGAGGCGGCTTCGTCATGTCAGATCATCCGGGTCATACACCAGGGACGAGATGAATGAACGGTAGATTTTTTATCGACACAAATATCTTCGTCTACTGCTTCGACCCAAAATCTCCCGCGAAAGCGAAGAAAGCGTCGCAGATCATTCGACTGGCCGCGAGCACCGGCGAGGGAGTCATCTCGTATCAGGTCGTGCAGGAGTTCTTTAATGTAGCGCTTCGACGATTTTCCGCCCCAATGACGGTGGCCGAGGCAGAGCAATACTTGATAACCGTCTTGCGGCCTCTTCTCGCTGTGCATTCTTCCCCAACGATCTTCTTTGAGGCTCTGCGGATCACGGAGCACCATCGAATATCCTGGCACGATGCTCTGATTGTTGCTGCCGCCCTGGAGAGCAAATGCACGACGCTCTACAGCGAAGACTTTGAGCATGGTCGGAAACTTGAAGACCTGCGGATTGAAAATCCCTTCCTGTAAAGATCTCACAAACAATATGTACGTCGAATCCTAAACGCCCGGTCGTCCTGCATCTTTTTCCACCCTGCTAGACTCAAAACGTTTTGGAGGTGAAGGTTGCAGGCAGTTTACATTCTCTCCGCAGTCCGCACGCCGATCGGCAAGTTTGGCGGGTCGCTGGCTTCACTGACCGCTGCCGACATGGGTGCTGTTGCAGGTAAAGCCGCGATTGAGCGCGCCGGAATCCAGCCCGAGCAGGTTGAAGAAACGATCTTCGGCAACGCGCGCCAAGCCGGCGGAGGTCCGAATCCGGCGCGACAGATTTCCATTCGCAGCGGTGTCCCGCAGGAAGTTCCAGCGTTCACGGTAAATAAGGCCTGCGCTTCCGGGATTAAATCGATCGCCCTGGCATACCAGGCGATTTCGCTGGGCGATTCGAGTTGCATCCTCGCAGGCGGCACGGAATCGATGTCGCGCCTTCCTTACTATCTCGAGGCACGCTGGGGATTTCGTCTCGGTAATCAGGAATTGGTGGACGGGATGTATCGCGATGGATTTTTCTGTCCAATGGCGAAAATGGTGATGGGCGAAACAGCGGAGCTACTCGCCGAGCAATACAAAATTTCTCGCGAAGAACAGGATGAATATGCATTGATGTCGCAAACACGCGCCGCACGCGCCATCGCTGCCGGACGGTTCAACGACGAAATCGTACCGGTCACAATCGAAGGCAAGAAAGGCACGACGATATTCAACTGCGACGAACACCCATTCGCTGAGGCCAGCATGGAGAAATTAGGCAAGCTTTCGCCAGTTTTTTCGAAAACAGGAACCGTCACGGCGGGCAATTCCTCAGGGATCACAGACGGCGCTGCGGCAATGGTCGTGGCCGGCGAACACTTCGTGAAGAAAAACAATCTCAAGCCGCTCGCACGGATCGCGGCGGTAGCCTCTGCGGGAGTGGATCCGAAGGCTATGGGAATCGGCCCCGTTCCGGCGCTAAGGAAGCTCG
>DASXEG010000134.1:0-79622 GCA_036490235.1 Candidatus Sulfotelmatobacter sp.
GAGATGTGTTGATGCTCGACTTTGCCTGCATCTTTCAGTCGGCCGACCTGCAGTGCGAGCAGTTGCGCCTTCGTGATTTCGCTGATCATCCACGTGAGTTTATCTTGCACTAGCTGGTGCGAAGCGATGGGTTGGTCGCGCCACTGTTTACGAAGAAGCGAATATTGCAGCGCTGTGTCGTAGCAAGACATGGCTGCGCCGATGGCTCCCCACGCAATCCCGTAGCGGGCCTGGTTCAGGCACATCAGCGGAGACTTGAGGCCATCGCTTTTTGGAAGCAAGTTGGATTCGGGAATGTGGACATCCTGCAATGACAAGCCTGACGTAACCGAAGCGCGCAGTGACCACTTGCCGTGAACATCATCAGCTTTGAATCCGGGTCGGTCGGTTTCCACCAAAAAGCCGCGAACTTTATTATTTTCGTTTTCTACTTTGGCCCAGATGATTGCAACGTCGGCGATGGACCCAGAAGTAATCCACATCTTTTCGCCGTTGAGCACATATTCTGTGCCGACTTTTTTTGCACGGGTGAGCATTCCTCCGGGGTTCGATCCGAAGCCCGGTTCGGTGAGGCCGAAGCAGCCAAGCTTTTCGCCCTTTTGCATGGGTGGGAGCCAGGTTTTCTTTTGCTCTTCACTGCCGAATTCATAGATCGGGTACATGCAAAGCGCCGACTGCACACTGACAAAGCTGCGCACGCCGCTGTCCCCGCGCTCCAGTTCCTGCGTCATCAAGCCGTATTCCACATTGCCCATCCCAGCGCAGCCGTAACCCTTGATCGACGCGCCGAAGAAACCGAGATCGGCCATGGGCTTGACCAGTTCCCGCGGGAAGCGTCCGGCGCGGTTGCATTCCTCAATGATGGGGATGAGATTATCTTCGATAAATTGCCGCGTCGTGTTGCGAACCAGGCGCTCTTCTTCCGTGAGCAACGAATCGTACTGAATAAAGTCGACCCCGCGAAATTTGATGGCAGGCATAGGAACTCCCTCGCTTATATGCAAAACATAAAAACGTAGCAGGCGCGAGGGAGTGGGGTCAAACACAGCGGCAAATGGAAGAACGGCTGAAACTGAATTCAGCCGTTCGCGGGGGGACTTAGCGATGGGAAGGCTGCGTACAGCTAGAGCGCCTCGCTCACAGGCGCTCTTCGCTGTACACGACTTAAGAGCTTAACTTGCAAGCTCTGAACGTATGATGACGACGTTGTCCGCCCAGGGAAAGCGCCATTGTGCGCCAGCGTGTAGAATAGGAAACGACGGAAAACGCGGCAGCCGACGAATTCTCCCAGCATATTTCCTCGCGGTTCCAGGTTCTAGTTCGATTCCTCAGCAACCTTGGTGCGGGATAAGCGTGCGCTGCGCAGAACTTCGATAGAAATCAGGAGAAACGAACCATGGCCGTAGGCGCCAAGATCGCAAAAACAGCAGACCGCAAGAAGGTGATGGATACCAGCAAGAGCACAGCTTGCCCGAAGTGTGGCAAGGACACGCGCATCGTGAAAAGGATGAAGGACCGTGAGCGCGGCGTTCCGGGGGGAATTTATATTTCCTGCTCGGCATGTGAGTTTTTCGAAAAGTTGTAAGCGTGGAGAAATTCGAGCCGGAGGCGGTGTCTGAATCCGCCTTCGGCTTTCGTTTTGGCTATTGGTTCCAGCGGAAGCCGGCGCTTTCTTGTAAGGAATCACTGATCTACCCGGCGCGGCGGCCAGAGTGGGCCCGAGATGAGGGAGTTCTTCAACTAGCTGGGTAACTGAGAAACCAAAAGGTTTGCCTACACAGCCACCGTGACCGACGTCTCCGTCCGCGTCACCGGCCGGTAAAGCGTGTCCCTCTCGATCGGTTCTCGCCCTGCGGCACGGATCAACCGCTCCAATTCCTGGCGTCTCATGCCTTGCGGTGTGGTAGCGCCGGCATCGTGATAGATCTTTTCTTCGATCACGGTTCCATCCATATCGTCCGCGCCGAAACGCAGCGAAATCTGCGCAATCTTTGCCGTCATCATCTGCCAATAGCTTTTGATGTGTGGGAAATTGTCGAGCACCAGCCGGCCGACGGCAATCTGCTTGATGTCGAGCATGCCGGTGGTCTTGGGCAAATGTTGCAGCGGAGTGTTGTCAGGATGGAATGCCAATGGAATGAAAGTTTGAAACCCGCAGGTTTCATCCTGAAGCGCCCGCAACTTTATCAGATGATCGACGCGATCTTCGTCGCTTTCGATATGACCATAGAGCATGGTAGCGTTTGACTTCAGCCCGATCTGATGAGCGATTCGGGCAGTTTCCAGCCACTCGTCCCCATCGATTTTGTGATCGCAAATGATGTGCCGCACGCGGTCAGCAAATATCTCCGCGCCGCCGCCCGGAAGCGAATCCACGCCCGAGGCTTTCAGTTGTTCCAGCGTTTCGCGAATCGAAAGCTTGGCTCTACGGGATAGATACGCAACTTCCACCATGGTGAATGCTTTGAGATGGACCTGCGGAAAACGCTGCTTCAAACCTGAGCAGAGATCGAGGAAATATTCAAACGGCAGATCAGGGTGCAATCCGCCCACAATGTGAAACTCTGTGACTGCTTCGCTGTAGCCGGAAGCCGCAGTCTCAAACGCTTCGTCGAGCGCCATCGTATAAGCCCCCGGCGCGGCTTTCTTGCGCCCGAAAGCGCACAGACGGCAGGCGGCAACACAAACGTTCGTCGGATTGATGTGGCGATTGACGTTGAAATATGTCTTATCACCGTGCATGCGCTCGCGAACATAGTTGGCCATCCAGCCCACTGCGAGAATGTCGCCGGTGCGGTAAAGATTGAGCCCGTCCTCGGAGGTGAGTCGCTCGCAGGCAATTACCTTGGAGTAGACCGGTCGTAGACGAGGATCGTCCGTCTGAAATGGATGGTGGTCTCGCACAGAAGCCATCCCCTTGATTATCGCACGGGCATAATCGGGAACGCGCGAAGCCACAAGAGGAAGGTCACCGTGCGGCGATAACGCGGTCCTGGATGCGGTCGTACTCCGCTTCGGAGATGATTCGGCGCTTCACCAGGTCATGCGCGTGGTCGAATGGACGCTCCGCGATGATGCGGTCGGCTTCACGATCGGACAATCCGGGAAGGGTCTGCAAATCCTCGCGCGAAGCTTTGTTGATATTAATTGCATTGTGGCCGCGCCCCATTCCCTCCTTCACTCCATCGACCACCGCCTTCGTGTCCTGGCGCACGGTTTCGGTGGCTTGCGCTGTTTGACGGCGAATCTCGTCAGGATTGTTCCGGGTGCAGGCGGCAAGAAGAAGCAAGGCCGAAGTCATCCCAAGGCAGAGCACAAAGTGTAGGCGGATGCGTGTCATCGAACATTCGATGCCGGCTTCTCGATTGCAGTTGGCGCCGACATTCGAGCGCCGTCAGCGCAGTTACGGTTTTCAGTCGACGAGCGGCCGCGAAAGCGCATCACAATTTCGAGTATGCGCGCGTCCTTCGACGAAATAGCCTTTTCGAGTTCAACGGAGGTAATTTATGCAAGGAATCCTGATAGGAATTGTTTCTTTCGCTCTGGCCACCGGCGTCGCGCTGGGCCAGAGCAGCACATCGTCGTCCTCAGAGCCACAGAGCGCGGCTCAATCACAAGGGCAGCAGATGCCGGCGCGAGGAACGCCTGCAACCCAACCTAATGCTGCCACCAGCACGACTTCAATACATTCCGGGCCTGCAGCCCGCATCGCCCCGGGCAGCGTGATCCCTGTTTCTTTAACGAAGACGGTTGACGCAAAGAAGGCGAAGGTTGGCGACGAAGTTGTGGCTAAAGTTACGCAGGACATGAAAAGCAACAGCGGCGACGTAATTGTCGCAAAAGACACGAAGATGATGGGCCGCGTAACCGAAGCACAGGCCAGAAACAAAGAGCAAAAAGAGTCTGAAGTTGCCATCGCGTTCGATCGCGTCGTGATGAAAGATGGCGACACTATCTCGGTGCCCATGTCGATTCAGGCGGTCATCGGTCCGCAAAATAACAATCCTCAGGGAAATGAGAACAGCGCGGCTAGCGCGCCGGAGCCGACTGGGCCTATGGCGAGCACGGGTTCTTCGCGTCCGGGTATGGGCGGTTCGAGTCCCGCTCCTTCGACCTCAAGCGCTCCTGAGATGGCGGGCAATACGCCCAACAATTCCCAGACGAACACGGCATCGCGACCGCCGATTACTGCAAATACTCAAGGAGTCATTGGCATCTCGAATCTGACGCTCGATTCCACAGCCCCGAATCCCAGCCAGGGTTCAATGCTCACCTCCGATAAAAACAACGTGAAGATTGAGAGCGGCACCGTGCTCCTGCTGAAGGTAGGTCGGTAGCCTCGTTGCCAATCGCGCTGGACTTCCGCGCGATTGGCATCTCTCACACTGCCTCGCTCTCTTCCACCTGTCCTGTACAATTCTGCTTCCGATGAACCTGCGCTTAACCCGATGGCTTGCGGTTGCCGCCTTGTTGGCGTTTTCGGTGGCGGCCCACGCCGAGCCCATCTCGCAGCTCAAAGCTTCCGGTTACGTCAACGACTTTGCCCACGTTCTGAACCCGAGCGCCATTACGCAAATGGACGATCTCTGCCGGCAGATTGACGAAAAGGCCCACGCCCAGATCGCGGTTGTAACAATCCATACACTCGATGGGTCGGACATCGAGAGCTATGCGAACGATCTTTTTCAGAAATGGGGAATCGGCAGCAAGGCGACCAATCGTGGCGTCCTGATTCTTTACGCCATCGACGATCACCGCGCCCGCATCGAGGTCGGCTACGGGCTGGAGCCCATTTTGCCGGATGGCAAGGTCGGCGGCTTTCAGCGCGAAGCGATCCCGCTCATGCGTAGCGGCGACTACAGCAAAGCGTTAACGCTCGTTACCGTGCGAGTCGCAGATGTGATCGCACAGGATGCCGGCATTCAACTCACGAACGACGAAGCACCCACAGCGCCCGTTCAGGAGCAACCGGATGGAGGCATGTCGCTTGGCGGAATTGTTCTGCTCATAGTCGTCATCTTAATTGTGTTAGTCACGCCGCTGCGAAGCTTGCTGTTCTGGATCATCTTTTCCCAAATCTTTGGTGGGGGGAGAGGCGGCGGGTTTGGCGGTGGTGGATTTGGTGGTGGCGGCGGATTCGGTGGCGGCGGTTTTGGGGGATTTGGCGGTGGCAGCTCTGGGGGCGGCGGAGCCAGCAGCAGTTGGTAGATAGCGAGGATTTTATGGCGTCAGGTTACGAAGAGACTCGTTGGTCCAAGCAGGCAGATGAGTTTGTCGCGAAGGCACGCGAGGCGGCGAAAGACAATTTGCTCAGCGTGATTTTGTATGGGTCCGCAGCCGGCGAGGATTTTCACCCCGAATACTCCGATTTGAATTTGTTCTGTGTACTGCGCGATGCATCGTTCGCCGCGTTACATGCGCTCGCGCCAGTCGTGAAATGGTGGGACCGGCAAAGGCAGCCGCCTCCTCTCTTTGTGACGCGCGAGGAAGTGCAGCGCTCGGCGGATGTTTTCTCTATTGAATTACTGGATATGAAGCAACATCATCGCTTGCTGTTTGGTGAAGATATTCTGAAGGAGCTCGTGATTCCAACCACTTTGCGTCGTGTTCAAGTCGAATATGAGCTGCGGGAGAAGCTGGCTTTGTTACGCCGTCACCTCCTGCTCGCTCAGGGCAAGGACAAACTCCTATGGGAAACATTGACGCAATCGATCTCTTCCTTTGTCACGCTTTTCCGCCATGCGCTGGCAGTTCTAGGGCAGGAAGCGCCTTTCTCGAAACGCGAGACGGTGAAGCTGCTGGCGGAAAAGATCGGCTTCGATCCTTCCGGATTTCTGCACGTCCTGGAGGTGCGCGAACATCGCGTGAAGCCGAAGGAACTCGATGTGGGCGAGGTTTTCTCGCACTACCTCGCCGCCGTGACGCAAGTGACCGACGCTGTTGATAGAATGCTGGACTCGGGTGTTGGAAGTTCTTCTTCGAATTCTGGGCAAAGGTAAGGAGACATCATGAGCAAGGGACTGATTGCAGTGCTGGTTGTGATTGGAATCATTGTGTTGATTGTGTTCTTGACCTTCGGCCAGTATGTGAATGTGAAGAATACCCTGGTGAGTAAGAACGAGGCTGTGAAGGCCGCATGGTCGCAGGTCGATATCGTGCTGCAGCGACGCGCCGATCTGATTCCGAATCTTGTGGAAACAGTAAAAGGCTACGCGCAACAGGAGCAGACCGTGTTCGGAGATATCGCAAAGGCGCGTTCGGCGCTGCTTTCTGCCGGTTCTCCGCAGGATAAGATTGCCGCCAACAATCAGCTCGATGGAGCTCTAGGCAGACTGTTATTGATTGTCGAAAATTACCCGCAGTTGAAATCCAACGAGAATTTTCTGCGCCTTCAGGATGAGTTGGCTGGTACCGAGAACCGCATTGCGGTCGAGCGCAAGCGTTATAACGATACGCTGCGCGATTACAACACCTACGTGCAGCAGTTTCCGAACAGTTTCTTCGCAGGGTTTGCGGGATTCAAGCCGAACGAAGCTTACTTTGAGGCGACTCCCGGGTCGCGGGAAGCTCCGAAGGTGAATTTCACGAGTCCGACGACGCAGGCTCCGGCTGCCAATCCGCAACCTGCGCCGGCGCATTAACGCTGTTGCGATCTTCGACAGGCTACGAGGGTAGGTCCCAGCCCTCGTCTTTCATTTTCTTGTTCGTCCACTGCTGCAGCTGCTCAAATAGTGCGGGATCGATCACGCTGAAGCGCAGTCCCACGCGGCCTTCATCACCCATCCAAACGATGCGGGCCTTGGCGCTGAAAACCGCTTCTGTATCCGGAAGCGCAAAATTGACGTCGAGCAAGCCGGCAAATCGCATAGGCTCCTTCACGCCATCTAAGCCCATACCGCCGGTGCTCAGGTTTACTCCCTGCGCCGTTACTTCGTCCCCGCGCTGGTTCCTCAAAGTAACAGCCAGCTGAATTCGCGCCCGGAAAAACTTCTGCTGCTCGAGGCTGATGCTTCCAAGCGAATCATTCCCTTCTCCAGAGGTGACGCTGATGTTGTATTCCTTCAGCTTGCGGCTGAGCGTGCGGCGTGAAATTCCAAGCGCGTCGGCAGCCTGTCCCCGGTGGCCACCACTTCGCTCCAGCGCGCGAATGATCATCTGCTCTTCCATGCTATCGAGGTTGCCGACTGGCACGGAGGCGGTTTGGCGCATGGTTGCCGGATTGCCCGTCATTGCGGCGGAAATTTGGGACGCCTCGATTTCCGGGCCGTTCGATTGCACCGCAACCCTCGCTATCAAGTTGCGCAGCTCACGCACATTGCCCGGCCAGGAATGCGCAAGCAGCGCCGAGACTGCGACGGGCGCAAATGAAGTTTGAGGCGCTTTGAGAGCGAGAAAATGCTCTGCCAGGGCAACGATATCCTCCGGCCGCTCGCGCAACGGCGGAACTCGAAGCTGAAACTGGCCCAGCCGATGAAAGAGATCTTCGCGAAACCGGCCGGCGGTCACAGCAGCTTCCAGGTCCTGATTGGTTGCGGCCACGATGCGTACGTCAGTTTTAATCTTGCGATGACCGCCGAGACGATAAAACGGATATCCATCGAGCACGCGAAGCAGTTTGACTTGTGTATGTAGTTGCAACTCCCCAATTTCGTCCAGAAACAGCGTGCCACGGTCAGCGAGTTCAAACAGACCTGGCTTGGATGCATCGGCCCCGGTAAAGGCGCCCTTCTCGTATCCGAATAATTCGCTCTCGACCAAATTCTCTGGCAGCGCGGCGCAGTTGATATCGACCCGCGGCTGACCTTTGCGGCTGGACGACTGGTGTATGGCGCGGGCAACGAGTTCCTTGCCCGTACCTGTCTCGCCCGTGATCAGAACGGTTTCCGTATGTTGGGCGACGCGATCGACCATGCGCATGAAGCGATGCATGACGGGGCTCGAAACCACGAAATGAGAACCATCGACATCGCGGGAAACAGTTTCAGTTGAATCGTCGGCCGGCGCATCGGCTGCCCCTTGGACCGGCACTTGGTCTGAATTCCGATTCGAATGGGGGGCGAACCTCGAGCGGTCTGGCGTCGCTGTGAAAATAGCCACCATTGCCGTGGGCACGGAGCGTCCGTCGCGAAGCAATGTGACAGATAATTCGGCCGCACCGGGCTTGCCGGATTTTCTCCGATACTGACAGGACGTACTGTAATACCCATCCCGCAAGATTCCGCGTTTTAGATCGGGCGGCTCGGAGTCGGCTGGGCTCCTCTGCAAAATCAGCAACGAGTCTAGCGATCGGCCAAGTATCTCAGCCGATGTGCATTCAAATAGCTCCAAAGCTGCGGTGCCGCAGCCGTTAATCTTCCCCTCACTATCAGCTAGCACGACCGCTGGAGCGCTTTTAGGAGCCCTGCCGCCGGCATCCCGGGTTTGCGAATTGATGTCTGACGTGGACATTCTGCCTTTGGAGTCGATCTTTACACAGCCCCGATCTTTGGAGGCAGGGTCGGTGCAGACCGAGGGTAACCGAAGTAATTCGACCTGCAAGAACTTCGACCAGTAAGAACAAGGGGAGTGAGGCCCCAGGGGTTGAGATCACATTGACCAGCAAAACTCCGAATGCGGCCCTCCGTGGTTACGACCGTAACCTCTGAAATGCTCGCGACAAACAGTAGGATTTCTTAATTGCTCTTGAGGCCGGCGCGGGAACTTTTCTGCGCGCTGGGGGCGGTCTGCGTGTTTCCCCTGTAGTTGGAACTACGACTCTATGTCGGTACAGACCAAACTGTTTGTCACAATCACGGCGGCGTTTGGCCTGTTCATTCTCTGCTTTTCACTGGCCCACTGGCAGTCAGCCGATCTCGCGCGTTTTCTCTGCTATCTCGGAGTGGCGGTCCTGGCCTCGGGATTGAAGGTGCAGTTGCCGGGCATCGACGGCACCATGTCGGTGAACTTCCTGTTCATTCTTCTTGGAGTGGTCGAACTCAGCCTGCCGGAAACGCTGCTGATCGGATGCAGCGCGACTTTGGTTCAGAGCCTGTGGCAGGCCCGCAAGAAGATCGATCCCGTTAAAGTAATCTTCAACGTTCTCGGAATGATGGCCAATGCCACCGCATTGTGCTACGAAAGCTATTACTGGTTCGACCGGAGAACCACAGCCGGGCCGGTGATTTTGTTGGTGGCGGCGCTGGTCTTCTTTCTCGCCAACACGCTTCCCATCGCGGTTGTAATTTCCTTCACCGAGCACAAATCAGTCCGCAAAATCTGGTCGGAGTGCTACTTCTGGTCGTTCCCCTACTACATGGTCGGCGCGGCAGCGGTGGGCCTGGTCAGCGTGATCAACAAGCGCGCCGGATGGCAAACTTCGCTGCTGGTGCTGCCGCTGATCTACTGGGTTTACCGATCGTATCGACTCTATCTGGCGCGCCTGGAAGCGGAAAAAGAACGCGTCGAGATTGAAAAACGGCATGTGGAGGAAATTGCGTCGCTCAATATGCGCACCATCGAAGCGCTGGCTCTGGCGATCGAAGCCAAAGATCACACGACGCACATCCACCTGCAGCGCGTGCGAGCTTATGCGGTCGAAATCGGAAAGGAACTCGGACTGTCGCCGGAGGAAATTGAAGCTCTGCGTGCAGCGGCACTCTTGCACGACATCGGCAAGTTGGCCGTGCCCGAGCACATCATCAACAAACCCGGCAAATTGACCCCCGAAGAATTTGAAAAGATGAAGGTCCATCCACTGGTGGGCGCGGAAATTCTGGAGCGTGTTGCATTCCCGTATCCTGTCGCTCCCATCGTGCGTTCCCATCACGAGCGCTGGGATGGGTCGGGATATCCCGCTGGCCTGATGAAAGAGGAAATTCCCATTGGAGCGCGAATTTTGTCGGCCGTGGACTGCCTGGACGCTCTCGCTTCCGACCGTCAGTATCGTCCAGCAATTCCACTCGATCAGGCAATGGCGACGGTGCGGGAAAAATCAGGCACCTGGTTCGATCCGCAAGTCGTGGACTTACTCGGGCGCCGCTATGTCGAACTCGAACGGTTGGCACAATCGAAGGACGCCGGTTTCGTACCATCTGGTTTCTCGAGGGAACTAAAGGTCGAGCGCGGCCATGCTCCCGCGGCGGGCTTTGAACGCTCCAACGAAAATCCCCAGGCGGAGACGGATTTCCTTTCATCCATCGCCTCTGCGCGGCAGGAAGCGCAGGCCATGTTCGAACTGAGCCAGGATTTGGGAAACTCGCTCAGCCTTAGCGAAACGCTTTCTTTGCTCTCGATGCGCCTGCGTAAGTTGATTCATTACGATTCGATTGCGGTGTTTGTGAATCGTAATGGCTGGCTGTTGCCAGAACTCGCCAGTGGAGAAAACTTCCGGCTTTTATCGTCGTTGAAAATTCGGGTCGGCGAAGGCCTATGCGGCTGGGTCGCCGAAAACGGCAAGCCAATACTGAATGGCAATCCGCAAGTCGAAGCAGGCTTCGCCCCCGATCCGAAGGCTACGCCAATGGCTTCTGCGCTGGCCGTCCCACTGCAGGGACTGACCGGCGTAGTTGGTGTATTGGCCATGTACCACTCGAACCTCGATGCATTTACTCCGGACGACCTGAGAATTCTGCTGGCAGTGGCCTCAAAAGTTGCACTTTCGGTAGAAAACGCCCTCAAGTATCAGCAGGCCGAAAGCTCTGCTACAACAGACTTTCTTACCGGACTGCCCAACGCCCGCTCGCTCTTTATGCACCTGGCGCAGGAAGTGGCACGCAGCCGCAGAATGAAGACTTCACTGGCGGTAATGGTCTGCGACATCGATGGGCTGAAGAAGGTCAACGATTCCTGCGGCCATTTGGAGGGCGACAAACTTCTTCGTGAATTCAGCCTGCGATTGAAAGAAGTCTGCCGCGGTTACGATTACGTCGCCCGGATGGGCGGCGATGAATTCGTGATTACTGCCCCGGGTCTGACTCCAGAAGCCGCGATCGAAAAAGCGCAGCGCCTGAATCAGGCTGCCATCGAAGCTGGCAGGCAGGTCTGCGGCCGCGATGTGACGACCCTCAGCGTTGGAAGTTCATTCTGTCCGGACGATGGCTATGACGTGGAATCTCTCCTGAGCGAGGCGGACCGACGCATGTATGCGGTCAAACAGATTCATCACGCCGAAACAGATGCGCTGGCAAAAAGCGCAGCGGTGAAATAAGTGCTCAGGAACAGGATTGCCGGACACATTCTCGCATTAGTCGCAACCGTGCTGCTTGGAGGTTTGCTCTCGGCCACTCTAGTGCGTCTTGCGCCCGGCTTCGATGTCGATGAGCAGCAACTTGATCCACACTTGAGTTCGGCCAGCGTGGAAGCATTACGTGCCGCGCGAGTACAGGATCACAACATATTACGTTTCTATGTGTCATACATGAACCGCCTGGCGCATGGCGACTTGGGGACGTCGCTTTCTCTCAGCCAGCCGGTTCGAACTTTGCTGCGCGATCGCGCCCCGACCACGGTCAGATTGCTCCTTCTCGGTCTTGCAATGGCTTGGGCTGCTGCTTTGTCTCTGGCGCTGAGCGCGGCGCGGCTGCGGCTTGCAGGTTATGACGCGGCCGGCACGCTTCTTAGCGGAACGCTCCTGTGTCTTCCCGCTGCCGTTCTCGCCCTGCTTTCCGTTTTGTGGAACGTGCCCGGTTCGCTGGCAATAGCCCTTATCGTTTTCCCGCATGTATATCGCTATGCGAGAAATCTCTTAGCGAAATCGTACACTCTGCCGCACATCGTTACGGCGCGAGCTAAGGGTCTCAGTGAAGCTCGCATTCTCTTCTGGCATGTTCTTCCGGGAGTCGCTCCGCAATTGCTCGCGATCGGCGGAGTTTCCATCAGCATGGCGATTGGTGCGGCGATTCCTGTAGAAGCTCTTTGCGGCGTGGCCGGCATTGGCCAACTCGCCTGGCAAGCGGCCCTGGCACGCGATCTGCCTTTGCTGGTCAACCTCACCGTCCTCGTGACGCTCGTAACCTTGCTGGCAAACTCCGGAGCCGATGTAATCGGTCAGATGATCCGGGGCCAGGAATTATGAATCTCTGGCAGAAGCTGGCGTGTGCCTTTCTGGTGGTCGTGGTTTGCGCCGCTGCGGGGGCGAACTGGCTGGCTCCGATTGGGTATGCGAAGCAAGATCGCGAAGCGATTAGTGCAGAGCCTTCCCGCGCGCACTGGTTGGGAACGGACGAACTTGGGCGCGATCGCTTTGCGCGCGTGCTTTACGGAACACGGATTTCCTTGCTTTTGGCGCCGGCGGCGGCGCTGCTTTCAACGCTGATGGCAGCGTTGATTGGAGGCCTTTCCGGATATTTGGGCGGAATCTGGGCGAAAGGCGCGATGGCAATGACCGACTTGTTCATGTCGCTGCCGTGGCTATTTCTGCTGATCACGGCGCGGGCTTTGATGCCGCTGAATGTGTCGCCTCTGTTTTCGGTTGTGGTCACATTTCTGCTGCTCGGCCTCCTGGGTTGGAGCACGGCGGCACGTGTGCTTTGCACTGCGGCTGGATCGTTGCGCTCGTCTGATTTTGTGCGCCAGGCGCGAGCCTCCGGAGTCCGAGGCGCCCGGCTGTTCTGGATTCACGTGCTACCGAACATGAAACCTGTGCTTTATGCGCAATTCTGGATTTCAATTCCGGTGTTCATTCTGACCGAGGCCAATCTGGGTGTACTCGGCCTCGGAGTTTCCGAACCCATGCCTTCCTGGGGAAGCCTGTTGAGAGAACTTGAAGGCCTGGTTTCCCTTGGTGAAGAACCGTGGAAGTTTGTGTCCCTCGCTCTTTTGGTGGTCGTTGTGATGTCGTTTCAGCTCCTGCTCTCGAGGCAGGAAGAGATAGCTTTTTAGAGGAAGTCGAAATGAAGAGAACCCGGGCAAGAATTCTAGCTGCCGCGCTAGTTGCGTTCACCTGTTTCCCAATCTTCGCGCTGGCGCAAAGCGGCGGAGAACTCCGTTTTTGCCTCCGCCTGGAACCGAAGACATTCGATCCACTTAAAGTGGAAGACGAAGCTTCAGCTGCAGTTCGTTATCTCACAGGCGGAACGCTAATGCGGATCAACCGGCAGACTCAGGAGCTCGAGCCCGAGTTGGCGCTGGCGTGGAAGGTATCGAAGGATGGCCGCCAGATCAGCTTTCGCCTGCGCAGTGGAGTTGCTTTTTCCGATGGCACTCCGTTTTCGTCTTCGGACGTGGCATATACCATTCAGCAGTTGATGGATCCGGCTCTGCATTCGGCTACGGGCGACGCGTTTCGCTCCGGAACGGGCAGCGTTGAAACTAAGGTGATCTCTCCGACGCAGATCTCTGTTACTTTTCCTGCGCCGGTCGCAGAGCTTGACCGGCTTTTCGATCAGGTTGCAATTCTTTCGCAACATTCACCGAAGCGGGAACTGGCCGTGCTCGGGCCATTCATGCTCGCAGATTACAAAGCGGGCGCATCGGTGCTGCTCAAACGAAATCCCAATTATTGGAAGACGGATGAACAGGGACGCAAGCTGCCATATCTCGATTCCATCCGCATGGACATTCAGCCAAATCGCGATGTCGAGATGCTGCGCTTTAAGCGGGGAGAACTCGATCTCATCAACTCTCTCGATAGCGAATACTTCGACAAGCTGGCGTCCACCTCGCCGCAGGTCGCTCATGATGCGGGACCATCCCTCGATAGCGAACAGCTATGGTTCAACGAAGTAGCGAAGGCACCCATTCCCGACTACAAGAAAGCATGGTTTCGGTCAGCAGAGTTTCGGCGAGCAGTTTCCGAAGCTATCAATCGCGAGGACTTGAGCCGCATCGTCTACCATGGGCATGCTCAGCCTGCCGCTGGGCCATTCTCTCCTTCGAATAAGTTCTGGTTCAACGCTAAACTCAAGCCGCTGGCCTACGATTCCGATGCCGCGCTGAAAGCCTTGCAGAACGCCGGTTTCCGCATGGAGAACGGCACGCTTAAGGACAAGGCTGGTAACGCCGTTGTGTTCTCGATCATTACCAACGCGGGCAGCAAACCGCGCGAGCGCATGGCAGTCCTGATCCAGGATGACCTGCAGAAAATCGGCATCCATGTGAACGTAGTCACGCTCGACTTCCCTTCCCTGATCGAGCGCATGACGCAAAGTTTTGATTACGAAGCGATCATTCTCGGACTGACGAATGTCGATCTCGATCCCAATGGCGAGATGAACGTGTGGCTGAGTTCGGCCGAAAATCATCAGTGGAATCCCCAGCAAAAAGTTCCCGAAACAACATGGGAAGCGGAAATCGACCGGCTGATGCGCGCGCAGGCTTCGGCGATTGCTCCTTCGAAGCGTAAACAGGCGTTCGATCGCGTACAGGAAATCGTGGTGGAAGAGGAACCATTCATTTTCCTGATTAACAAGAATTCTCTGTCGGCCGTTTCAACCCGAGTACACGGCGCGGTTCCTGTCATCTTGTCGCCGCAGACATTCTGGAACGCAGAGCGGCTCACGGTTTCGCAGTAATCGCACGGACTTTCGGATTCGCACGCATCCAGAAATGAATTGATATCGATGTCCTCCGCAATCCCCAATCCGGCTCTGCTTTCGGCGCGCCTCTCGGTTGCTTATTCCGCCAAGCAAGTCCTGCGCGATGTGCAGTTCGAAATCCAGCGCGGCGAAGTATTAGGCCTAGTCGGCCAGAGCGGCTCGGGCAAAAGCACCTTGGCAATGGCGATTCTTGGGCTTCTGGACAAAAAGACGACTCAAACCGAAGGCGCCATCAAGTTTGAAGACCGCGATCTGTTGCAATTGTCCGAGCGCGAGCTTCGCACGCTGCGTGGCCGCGCCATCGCGCTCGTCTTGCAAAGCCCGCTTTCATCGCTGAATCCAGCGCTCCGCATTCGAACCCAACTCAAAGAAGCCTGGCGCGCTCACGCTCCCGGTTCTGGTGCCGAGTGCGAAGGAGCGATTCGAAACTCTTTAGAGAGCGTCTCGCTACCCGCTACGACCGATTTTCTGTGCAAATATCCTTCGCAAATGAGCGTCGGACAAGCGCAACGTGTGTTGATTGCAATGGCCATACTGCACCGGCCGGCGCTGCTCATCGCCGACGAGGCGACCAGCGCGCTTGATGTAATTACGCAATCCGAAATTCTCACCTTGTTTCGCGCCCTCAATCGCTCGACCGGAATGGCGATTCTGTATATTTCCCACGATCTCGCCTCCGTCGCGGGAATTTGCGATCGCATTGCGATTCTTCATCAGGGCGAGATCGTCGAGTGCGCCGCGACGGCACAAATATTTACCAGCCCGCAGCATTCGTATACGCAGCAACTCATGGCAGCTCTACCGCGCATTCCACACACACAGCTGGCCGCCGCAGCCCATGCAGCCACGGTGCGATAGCCACGAGTAATCCCGAGGTAACCACTGAGTTGTGTCGAATGTAATCGCCTTCGCCACCCTGGGACAAACTGGCCTGCGCCCTCGCTCTTGGGACACACTGTCCCTAACCCGCTCGTCGTAACTTCCATAAGCATAACGGCATCAACAACTTACGCATCGCCACTTGGCCCTTCCCGTGCACTCACCAATCCGACTCGAAGTACAAGTTTGTGCCATGGAAGGGTGAAAAACTTATGTCGCAGACATTAAAACCACAATCTCCCGGGCGCGGCGAACGTCACAGCGCAGCCTGGGGAAAACGCCTCGGCTATGTACTGGTATTGCTGGTGGCGCAAACAGCCTGGGGGCAGGCTCGCCCCGGCAAGTTCGCAAACGACCTGGGGCCGACTCTTGAGCGCGCCCATCAGGGCATTGCTAGCGCCCAGGAAACGGTCCGCGTAATCGTGCAGTACAAGCAAGTTCCGACCGCGACGCATTACGCAACTATGCAACAGCGCGGCGGGCTGCTTCACTCAAAGCTGCAAATGATCAAAGCCGCGGCTTTCACAGTTCCAGTGCGGGCGTTACCCCTGCTCGAAGCCGATCCAGAGATCGTCTCGGTCAGCGTCGACCACCCCATGCACTTGGCCGACGACGCCACCGATCTCGCAACCGGTGTTAATACCGCATGGAATGCGGGCTACACGGGTGCAGGCATCGGCGTGGCGGTAATCGATAGCGGCATCAACGGCAATCATCCGGACCTTAAGAACTCGAGCCAGACCGCATCGCGCGTGGTCTATCACCAGGACTTCACAGGAACCTCGACTTCTGGCGTCGGTGGCGCCCAGTGGGACCTGTACGGCCACGGCACTCACGTCGCCGGCATCATCGGCGGTAACGGATATCTCTCCGGCGGGCAGTATGAAGGCGTTGCGCCGGGAGTCAATCTGATTGATCTTCGCGCGCTCGATCTGAACGGCGTCGGCACCGATAGCAGCGTGATCGCGGCCATTCAGCAGGCCATTGCCCTACAGAGCACCTATAACATTCGAGTGATCAATCTCTCTCTCGGTCGCGGCATCGCTGTCAGCTACACACAAGATCCTCTCTGCCAGGCGGTTGAGTCGGCATGGAAGGCGGGCATCGTTGTGGTTGTAGCTGCCGGCAATTATGGCCGCTTGAGCGTTTTCAACAGCAACGGTTACGGAACCGTTACCGCGCCGGGCAACGATCCTTACGTTCTCACGGTCGGTGCGACTAAGAGCAACGGATCGTCTTCACCCTCGGCTGAAACTCTTGCCAGCTTCAGTTCGAAGGGCCCAACGACCTACGATCACGTAGTCAAGCCTGATCTCGTTGCGCCGGGCAACGACGTAGTTTCCCTTGCCGCGCCGGGTGCAACCCTGGAAGCTGCATACCCGGCAGAATTGGTGACCGGCAGCGACGGCAACAACGATTACTTCACGCTGAGCGGCACCAGCATGGCGACTCCCGCGGTAGTGGGAGCCGTCGCCTTATTGCTGCAAGAGCATAGCTCGCTCACTCCTGATCAGGTGAAAGCTCGTCTGATGCAGACGACCTACAAGATGAACCTGACTTCGACCAGCGCTTTTGTGCCCCATCTCTCGCAGACCTTCACCAGCTTGTACGATCTGTTCTCTGTTGGTTCCGGTCTGCTGAACGTTCAGACCGCCATCAACAGCACCGCTCTCGCTCCGTCAACCGTTGGAGCGGCGCTTTCACCGAGCGTCGTCTACAACCCTCAGAACGGCACGGTTTCTCTGGCATACGGAAATTCGTCCGTATCGTCGAACTCAGTTGTCTGGGGAACCTCGGTGGTTTGGGGAGCGTCAGTGGTCTGGGGATCGGCGGAAGTGAGTGGTACCTCGGTCGTCTGGGGCAACTCAGTTCCTTGGAACAGTAGCGCCCTAAGTGCCTTCAGCGTAGTTTGGGGCTCGAGCGTGGGTACTGCGACACAGGCCACCAGCGTGGTCTGGGGAGCATCAGTCGGTAGTGCGGATGCCGCGTTCTCTGACGCCGGCGACGATGAGCAATAGCCGTGAATAAACGCACCTTGAAAGGAGGACAATATGAACTCACGGCTAACTAAAACATTCATCGGCACAATGGTTGTGGCAGCGGGAGCAAGCATTACATACGCTGCGGCCCAGAGCCACACCATGCACACCTACTACGCTCTGGCAATACTTGCACTGGCAGCGGCAACTTCTCGCATGAAAGTAAAGCTGCCCGGGATTGAAGGCAACATGTCAGTGAACCTTCCGTTCCTGCTCACGGCGGTGATCACGCTGAGCGCGGTGGAAGCAGTCGCAATCGCCTGCTTGTCCACAGTGGTTCAGTGCTGGCCCAAGCAGGGCGGCAAGTTCAAAGCCGAGCAAATGCTGTTCAATGTCAGCATGATGGGTTTAGCTGCAAGCCTCGCAAACCTGGTTTGGAACGTGGGCTGGAGCAGGGCGGATTGGGCAACTGAGCCGCTAATGCTCGCCGCAGCCACTGCCACTTTCTTCTTCGGGCAAACGGTTCCGGTGGCGGTAATCATCAAGCTGACTCAGAACGAGTCGATGCGCAAGATTTGGACGAGCATCGCACTAATGTCATTCCCGTACTTCGTCTTGAGTGCGGGTGTGACCACGATGCTCGACCTGGTCAGCCATCGCTTCGGCTGGCAGGCGGCGGTGGTGATCTTCCCGTTGATGTACGGGATTCACCGCTCGCACCGGCTCTACTTCGCGCGGGAAGCAGAAGCGCTGGGGGCCCCGGCCTTAGCGCGAGCGGCATCAGCCAGCGCATAATCGATTGTAGAAAGGTACTGGCGTTCCGGCATCTTCCGCCGGAACGCTTTTTTGTTCTTAGCTCGGAAATCCCGGGCCATCCTCTTGGAATCGAAATAGAAGCGTTATAGAGTGATCTTGCTGGGTGTCCGCACGTGCCCGGTCAAGGACTGTACGCAGACTACACATGAAGGTTTCCTTTCTAGCTTTGCCGGTCCTTGTGCTTGCCACTGTTCCTTCCTTTATCAACGCAAATGCGCAAACCTCTGGCGACTCCCAGAATGGCTGCGCATTACACGGAACCGTGATCGACTCCAAGACCGGGCAGCCGGTGAGAGGCGCCGAAGTCACGCTCCGTGGTTGGGGATTGAGTTCCTCAGGATCCTGGGTGGGCGGAGTGGGAAATCGCTCCGAGCCCACGGCCGCAATCTCTGACTCGGAAGGGCATTTTGCATTTGACAATCTCACCCCCGGACGATATCGAGTCACAGCGTCTCGAAACGGTTATGTAAGCCGCGGACCCCGCCCAGGTGCAGGAGGGAGCTTGATTACGTTGTCTTCCGGCCAACAATCGTCCGACACGATTGTCCGGCTCACTCCTTCTGCGGTGCTCGCGGGCCGCGTCACGAGTGAGGGTGATGAACCTGTTCCGAACGTTTCAGTCGAAGCCATGAAGTATAACTATCAAAATGAGCGGCGTCAGTTGACCGAGGTTGGAACCTCGACGACAGATGATCGCGGCGAATACCGTATCTGGGGTCTGCCTCCGGGAAAGTACTACATTCGCGCCACGCATCCCAGGGGGCAGACCGCGCGGCCCGGTGGCTTGCTCTATGTCCCTATTTTCTATCCCGGAGTGACCGATCCTTCGCGCACGCAACCGGTCGATCTTCATCCCGGCGATGAAGCCACAGGCATTGATTTGAACTTTGTCTCGATGCACTCGGTCCGCGTAAGCGGACGAGTTCTGAACGCGAATTCTCAGCCCGAAAAAGGAGCGCAGGTTTCTCTCGTCGGCGGCTCGGGTAGCTTCACGTTCACTGCGGGCCAGGCTTCCTCAGACGCCAAAGGCGCGTTCGAGATTCGTGCCGTGCCGCCGGGGTCCTACACGCTCATCGCCGAGCAGTTCGGGAACGGCGAGAACGATAAGGTGATGCGCGGCCGGTCGCCGCTCGACGTGGGCGAGACGAATATTACTGATGCGGAAGTTGTCACGGGCCCGGGAGCGAGCGTAAGTGGGCACGTGCGCATCGAAGGAAAAAACTCTGCCGATCTCTCGAAGCTCAGCGTCATCCTCGATCCGCAAGATGATATGGCGTCGCTCGGCTTTGCCCCGGATGTGTCGAATGTTCACGTCCTGCCCGATGGCTCGTTCCAGTTTCATGACGTGCCTGAGGGAACTTATCGCATCAACGTGATCCCTCTGCCGAACGGTTATTACCTGAAGCCCGGTGGAGAAGGCGACGCGGTAGAAGCTGGCGTGAAGGTAGGGCGGAACCGTTCCGCAGCAGTAGACCTGACTTTGAGCGCCGGAGCGGGGCGCGTCAGCGGCACCGTCAGCAAAGATGACCAGGCATTTCCAGGCGCGACAGTTGTGCTTGTACCCGATCCTCCGCGCCGAGCCGAGCCGCGATTCTACCGGCAGGCCCTCACGGATTCCGGCGGCCACTTCAATATTCAGAACGTGATTCCGGGAAATTACAAACTCTTTGCATGGGAAGAAATTGACCGGGGAGCTTATTTCGATCTCGACTTTCTGCAGTCCTATGAGGATTCGGGCAAGGCTGTGAGCATCGAGGAAGGTTCAGCGCCCAATGTTGAGCTGGAGTTGATTCAGGGAAGCGAATAGTAGGTAATGCATCAGTTCAACTGATAAATTACGGAATAGCTGGGCCGATACTCGATCTCGCCTAACCAGTCGGCTTTTCTTTCCGCCTCCACGGGGCGCGCTCACTCGAACCCCATGCCAGGTTTTCCACCGTCGCTGGCTTTGCATTTACACTCTCTTCTTCAGTGTCCGAATCTTTCGTTGCGCCCGCCGTAATCGGCTTGTTGGGAATAGTCTCGTAGGCGTACCCGGTCAACACCGCGCTGCGTTCGGCGGTCGCAACACGCGCCCATCCGAAATGAATTTCTCCATTAATCAGAAACTTCAAACCGAGGTAAGGCGGATGCGCTCCGTGCCACGGGCAATGGCTGCTGCGCCCTCGCGTATAACTTCCAGCAGCCTCCACCATGATTAGCGCTTTCGGTGCGAACAAGCGGGCCTTATCGATGCTCAATCCCGCGCGCACCGCGACCGCGCACTGATCTTTGTCGCTGCTCACTCCCCACACTTCATTCCCGGCCTGCGCCGGAATCACTCGCAGCCACGAGCTAAAATTGCCCATCGGAGGCGCGCCGGCAAACTCGTAGATGCCTGCGCTGAGACCAAAATCTGGAACGCCATCGCCGTTGAGATCGAATTGAATCACGCCACCGTTGAGCGGGATGTTTATATTCACCTCGCTGGAGATGATGCGTGCTTCAGCAGGCTCTGCTGCGGACAAAATTCCCGTGCCGGCTGCAGCGGCGGCCAGTGCGTAGGCGGTGAGCTGTTTGTCTAACTTGAAACTGACGGCACGATGTTCGCGAACACGACTTCCTCTCGACTGCTTCTGGGACATTGCGTCTGCCTTTGTCGGCCGGGGCTCCGGCCCGAGTCTACGAGTCCTTTGGGGGAGGATTGCAAACGATAATACAGCAGTAAGGTCAGGGAAGGAATCGTCAGAGGTACATAGGATGTAAACAGATGCGTGCCTTCCAGACAGGCATAGCTTTGCGGAGACGGGAGATTATTTGGCGGACTTTGGCGTTAACGTGACCCCCTGATATGCAATATTCTGCATTCGTGACAGCGCCCTCGTCCAATGCGGCTTTGAGTTTTGAGGCATGGAAAGATTATCTGTGCAGCGACTGCGTCAGAAATGAAAAGCTCGCAGCATATAACTGTCTCGGCGATTTCATCTTGAAATTGCTCTACGATAACGGCATTGCGCCGACCGTGGACGCAATCCTGAACGACGAAGTGGGGCAAAAGGCCGTCTGACAATTGCAGTTTCGCAGTTCAGATGAGCTTGTATCCCGCAGATGATCCGGATGGATTCCGCTGAAGGTCCCTGCTAAAGCCTCGCAATCTCAGTTCGAAAACAGGAGCTGCGAGGCATTCGATCGAACACTACTTTGTTGCTTTCTTGGAGTTGGTCGAGAAGTTGAAGATTTCCGTCGCCCAAGTTAGCGCTTTGGGCATTTCGTTCCCGTTTAAATATTCGTTGACGCCCCAGAACTCCAAGCCGTTCGCCGGATCCAGCGCGACCGAAACATAGTTCCCCCAATCGGGAACGTAGGTCGGACTGCCAGTGCTCACGCCTGTCCCTTCCAAAACAAGGCTCGGCACTTGCGGATTCCACGTCGAAGTCGCGCTGTCATAAACGATCTGCGCGGAATAAATACTGGGCGGTATCGGATTAACGGTTCCCGAATCATCTTCACTAAACGTGAGGCCAAGCGTGTCCTGCGAATTAATGGCAACGCTCGCTGTCCAGCCGCTCCATGTCGAATCCGAAGCCGGGAAAGTTCCGGACGTAGCAAGCGAAGGCACTGCTCCCGGGCTCGCCAGCAGAACCGAGTACTGCACCGTCTGCTGCGGCGCCGATTGCGTGCCGTCTCCGTTCCATATTGTGTTCGTTCCGGCAAGAATTTCTTCGTTCAAAATCGAGGTATCGTAGCGATACGCAAATCGACCGCTGACGCGATCCGAGAGACCATCAACCACCTGCGTTGAAGTCGCGGGATTAGGCTGCAACACGCAGAACGTGTCGCTCGGTTTCCACGGGTTATAGCAGCCGGGCATGAATGTGCTCGAAACCACCGTCCCCGGGGCTCCGGTCGAAATCTCGGACCAGGTCCACAGCATCAACTCCGCGGAACTGGCGCACGTGTAGCTTTTGTAACAATTCGAGCCCTGCGTCCAGATCGTTCCGTTTGTGATCGGGTTTACTTGCCCAAGGAAATATTCTCCTTCCGTGCTCGGGGCGACCGTGGTGCTGTCCATATCTGCCGGTATGAGGCTGTGGATGATGGAATCGAAACCACTGGTTCGCGTCGGCAGATAGACGGCGCACTGCGCGTTCGACGCCGGCTTACCCGCGATGATGTCTGCCTTATCGAGCGAGCATACGACGTAGCCGAGAATATGCTGGTAGTCGGGCGAGCCGACGGTGTTGTCGATGTAATCGATCGCAACGTAAAAGGCACTTCCAAATGTGCCGATGCGCGGATAGTCGAAGTAGGCGCGAACTCCGCTATCGGAGACCATCATGCTGCCGAGGCTGAAGCCGTAAGAGTTCCAGTAGCTGCGTCCGTTGGTGCCCAGCAAATTATCTTGCGTGCTCGCCGCGATGCAGATGGCCGGGACATTCTTCGATGACGCAGTCGAAATGCCGGAAAGGATGAAGACCGCATCGGGTTGATCGTAAGTCGCATTGAGGTCCACCGAGAGGCTGCCGCAATTCGCACTCAACGGCGATCCGGCATACGAAGCCCATGGCCTGCTCGGAGACTGCGGCGTCGGCGTCTTCGTTCCATTCTTAACAAAGATCGGATTCCCCGAGACTTTGTCGAACGCCTGAACGCCGCTATTCACAAACTCCAAAACCTGCTTCTGTCCGACGGCGCCGTTAGCATTGGGCGTGTCGTATGTGGGTGATCCGGAAAAATTCGAGTAAGCGATTCCAGAGAACTCGGAACCCGCCGTTCCAGCCGCAGGTTTCACCGCGTAAAAACCGATGTTTGGGGATCCACTAGGCTGCGAGCACCCGTTTGCGGACGTGCTCTGACAGGCAATTTGCGAAGCCGTGTACATCCCGCAAAATCCATACTGATTCGGCGTCGCGCCCCCGGGACAGCTCACCGCTGCCAGCACAAAATTCGGAGAGAGAAATAGCAGTAATGCGCAGAAGTAACGTGTCAGAGTATTACCCCTCGTTCTTGAAACCGGCAAACTAGATCGCGAGACACTGCGAGCTATTGCCCACTTCAACAGCGTTACAGCAGGCTGTCAATGGCATCGTAGTGCCAATAGCCGCCTTCGAATGGGATCGAAAACATCCGGGAAAGAAGACTCTACTGGCAGCCGGGAAGTTGAAAATTGGAGATGTTCGTCGCCCACGGTCCCGGAGTACCCGTGGTATTTGCAGGCCAATATTCGTTCACGTACCAGAAGGTGCAATCGTCCGTGGGGTCCACGCTAATGTCGGCATATGACCCCCATTGACCTAAATTCGGGTTTTGCCCCTGCTTCAAAGCGAGAGGAATCTCTTCGCCGGGACCGTTGAGAATCGTAACTTCCTGCGGCTGATTCGCATTCACCGGGTTCAGATTCCAGTAAGAGAGACTAATTCCCGGATTGCTTGAGGGATTTGAAATGCTGTACCCTGCCGCCGCATTTCCGTTCTTATCCTCGGCAATGCTCGGCAGGAACCGGTAGTAGACAGAATCTGGAGTGATTCTGCCCTGCTGCGCGAGTGAGGGCGTTCCGCTTCCGCTCCCGTCGCCGCGCAGTTCGTACCAGCGCACACCGGTTTGTGTAGCGTCCTGGCCCACTCCAAGACCGGTTTGCACCGTGTGGCTAACCAGGAAGGACTCGTACGGAGTCGCGGCAGCGGAAAAATTTCGATACGCAAATCGCGGCATAAGCCGGTCGCCGACCGAGTCAACCTTGATGCCCCCGAGCCCAGTTACTCCCATCTCGGGTACGCAAGTCGTCTCGCCCGGTTCACTCTGCGTATAGCAGCCGGGAATGTATGTATCCACAGCCGGTGTTGAAAGATTCTCCAAGGTAAGTGTCGCCGGCGCCGTCCAATCCACATGAAAATCCCATAAGTTAATGGTCGACGAACTCTCGATGCCATTCGCCAAGCCGGGATCCTGCGGATTCTGTATGCTGACCATGAATTCGTCCCGGCCCGTCGGTGGCGGGGTGATCCCGTCCACATCGGCCGGAATTAAACTGTGCGCCAGGTAAATTCCGTTGCTGAACCGAGTGGTGTTCGTACCGAAGTCCTCGTAACAGGCCAACGCGGGAGTGGAAGTTGGGTTCGTCAGAATACCATTTCGATCGATGGCACAAACCAGAACGCCGGACTCGTACTGCGTGCTGGGATCAATCAAATCCATAGCCGCGTAATACCCGTCAGTCCATGTGCCCACCTTTGGCCAGTCGGGTAAATAGTAGGACACGGGATTTGATCCGGGAACTTCGAGAAGCGGGTCGAGGGGGAAGTTGTAGGCGTACCACGCGAAAGTCGGAGACGTGAGGTCATCGGTGTTCGAAACCGCGATACAAAAATTGTAGTCATCCTGAACTGTAGTTTTCCCCGCAATCACCCAACGCGAAGCCAAACGGTCAAAAATGATTACCGCGTCCAGTTGGATAGCCGGTCCATTCGCACCGACCTCCCCGCACGGCGAAGTACTTGGCCACGGCGTATTGATGGATTGCGGACTCGACCATACAGGCGTGAAGGGGGGTATTTTGCTATATCCCTGAAAAGAGGTATTTACATATTCCATGTACTGCTTAGTTCCCACCGCACCATTTGGGTCAATGTCATCCTCGGTTGACCCGCCCCCGACCGAGGAGTCCAAACCGTTGAAAGAAGTTATCGGGTTGACAGTCAACGTGGCGTTTACCCCAGCGGACTGCGCTCCGCTCGACGTGGTCGCCACCGCGGTGAAGGTGGTGGTCTGGCTTGGAGACGGGATGCTTACGTTGGCGCCGCTGGCTCCAACCCGTCCCGGGCTAGCGCCGACGTTGGCGTTAATCACCACATACGCCGCGTTCGTAGAATTCCAGCTCAGCGTGACGCCACCCCCCACCAGAATTGTGCCGGGATTTACAGTGAAAGAAGTGACCATGGGCGCCTGCGCCACCGTCACTGTTGCCGACGCTTTGGTACTGCCTCCCGCACCGGTCGCCGTATAAACGTAGGTCGTTGTATCGGTGGGCTGGACCGTAATCTGTCCCTGACTCCCTGGGGCGTTTTGCCCGTTTATGCTGCCGGAAGTGGCATTCGTGGAGGTGTATACGAGCGTGACCGTGGTATTCGCGCCGGCTGTGATGGTAGAAGGAGTGGCGGTCAGGGTAGCGGTCGGCGGCGACGACGATCCGTTGCTGCTCGAAGAACCACCACAACTCGCCAACACAACGCAGGAGAAGGCAAGAAATGTAAACGACCAAACTCGTCGCCGGGAGAGTTCTGCGAAACCTATGATCATTGTTGCAGCAGTCACATCTTATCCCCTGAGTTGTGCTTGCTTGTCGCCCTGCGGGGGACGCCGAATCGGCGGTTAAAGATCACGTGAAGATGCAGGTAGCGTGCTCCCATCTTATCAAACTGGGACAAGCCTGGATTCGCACAACCGTTCGGGCGAGTGGCACCGTCGTGTGGTGACTTTGGTCATCGGAGTGGGGGCCCCGGGCGGAGTCGAACCGCCGACCAACGGTTTAGGAAACCGCTGCTCTATCCAACTGAGCTACGGGGCCGCGTGAAATGCGGGGGCTGGTGCCCTTCATTATCGCACGCCAATCGTGCACATCTTCGGGACGGTTTGCCCGCCGCGCCGCAAATGATTTACCCTCGCGGCAGTCCAATGAATCCAACCCGCGCCAACTCCGGCACTGCCTCCGATCGTTTTTCCCATGACATGCGCCGGGAAATTTACCAACAGCCGCAGGCCATCGCGAAGACCGTTGATCAACATCTGAAGGACGACATTCTTTTTCCCGGCGAACTGCATGCCATCGAAAGCGCGCTGCTCACATTCGAGAAGCTGATCATCGCCGCCAGCGGCTCCAGCCGCCACGCAGGATTAGCCGGCGAAATCATGATCGAGGATCTTTCAGGCGTTGCCGTCGACGTGGAATACGCCAGTGAATACTGCTACCGCTCCACTCATGCCGCCGTCGATCCAATCGTCATGGTGGTTACGCAATCCGGCGAAACCGCCGATACCATCGCGGCCCAGCGTGAAGCCCTTACGCGCGGCGTAAAGACCATCGCCGTGTCGAATGTCGCAGATACAACCATTCCCCGTGAGGCGAGTGCAGCGCTGATCACCGGCGCGGGCCCGGAGATCGCGATCCCGGCGACAAAGAGTTTCACAACTCAGGTAACAATTCTTTATCTGATGGCGCTTTTTCTTGCGCGCCGCCGCGGACGCATGACCTCGGAAGTGACGCGCACTTACCTGCAGAGCCTGCTGAGCTTGCCCGAAGCGATCGGTCGCAGCCTTCGCTCCTGGGACGAGTTGGCCGAGCGTTTCGCCGAAAAACAATATCACGCCGAGAAATTCCTTTATCTCGGACGCGGAGTGCACTACGCCATTGCACGCGAGGGCGCGTTGAAGCTGAAAGAAACTTCGTACGCCCATGCCGAAGGCTATCCCGCCGGGGAGCTAAAGCACGGCCCCAACGCGCTGGTGGATGAAAACCTGCCGGTGGTTGTGCTGGCGACATTCGACCGCAACGATCCCGACTCGGTTCTGCGATATCGCCGTACCCTTGATGTGATGAAAGAAGTGAGATCGCGCAATGGACGGCTGGTGGCGGTTGGGACCGAGGGCGATGACGAGATCGCTGCCATTGCGGATGAAGTTTTCTCCGTTCCCCCGGCTCCTGAGTTGTTGCTGCCTATTGTGGAAGTCATCCCGCTGCAGTTGTTCGCTTACCATGTAGCCACGAAAAAAGGCTACGACGTCGACCGCCCGCGAAATCTGGTGAAAGCGGTGGTGACGGAGTAATACATCGCTCTTCTCAAAATAATTCAGAATGCCCAAGCCCGATTCATCCCATATCGATCTGCAGGCGATTGCGCTCGACGTGGTGCGAGAGCGCGGCTTCAATCCTGACTTTCCGCCTGCGGTTGGAAAACAACTCATTGAACTGCACGCCCACCCGCCGCAAATAGCACCGGGACAAGATGTGCGCGACCTGCGCGATCTTCTCTGGTCGTCGATTGACAACGATACCTCGCGCGATCTCGATCAGATTGAAGTCGCCGAGCAACAAGCGAACGGCAACGTCAAAGTGATGGTAGGCATTGCAGACGTCGATGCCTTTGTGCCCAAGCTAACGCCGATCGATCAGCACGCCGCCCGCGAAACGGCCACCGTCTACGCGGGAGTGCGGAATTTCCCAATGCTGCCGGAGGAACTGAGCACCGGCAAGACTTCCCTTCTCGAAAATCAGGACTGCCTGAGCGTGGTCGTCGAATTCATGGTCGATGCAGGCGGCCAAGTCACTTCCAGCGAGGTCTATCGCGCTGTCGTTCGCAATAAAGCTCAACTGCAATACAACTCTCTGGGCGCGTGGCTGGAAGGCACTGGCCCGGCGCCACAGAAGGTCGCCGACTCCGCAGAGCTTCAGGCTCAGCTTCAGCTGCAAAATCAAACCGCGCAACGGCTCAAGACGCAGCGCTTCTCTCACGGAGCGCTTACGTTGCAAACAACTGAGTTTCAGCCGCTAATCGTGAATGACCAAGTCATCGAACTGCAGAAGCAGCAGAAAAATCACGCCACGGAGTTGATCGAAGATTTCATGATCGCCGCCAACGGTGTCGTGGCCCGCATGCTCGAAAAAGTGTCGTCATTGCGCCGCATTGTGAAGGAACCGGAGCGCTGGGACCGCATCGTCCAACTTGCCGCCGCGCATGGTGAGAAACTTCCGTCCAGTCCTGACTCTAAAGCCCTCAGCGATTTTTTGCTCAAGCAGGAAGCCGCCGCGCCTGAACATTTCGCCGATCTCTCGCTCGCGGTCGTGAAGTTGATCGGCCGCGGCGAATATGTGCTCGAACGTCCCGGCGAAACGGCGCCGGGACATTTCGGCCTTGCCGTCCGAGACTATACCCACTCGACCGCGCCGAATCGCCGCTTCGTCGATATTGTGACGCAGCGGATCACCAAAGCTACGCTCGCTGGAAAAGAAAACCCTTACTCCGATTCGGAACTCACGGCCATCGCGGCCAATTGCACCGAAAAAGAAAATGCCGCGAATAAAGTGGAGCGCGATATGACAAAACGAATGGCTGCGGTCGCGATGCAGAAGCGAATCGGCGAGACCTTCGACGCCTTGGTAACAGGCGTGACATCGAACGGAACCTTCGTCCGCGCAGTGCAACCGCAAGTCGAAGGCCTACTGGCGCAAGGCGCGCAAGGACTCGATGTTGGCGATAAACTTCGCGTCAAACTCGTCCGCACCGATGTGCAGCACGGCTTCATCGATTTCGCGAAGGTGTAGAGCGAATCGGGCCGGTTCTTCCGTTGCAACACAGGACGCCAGACTCTTTCGTAATCCCGCGCACCTCACAAGCCAATACCAGCGCCGAATTGAGAAAGTTATCCTTTTAGCAGGCATTCGTGCGGATAAAGGCGGGAGGCAGTTTGCTCATATGGCGCAAACTCGTTTGCGGCGTGATGATCGTTATAGCTCCGTCGCCGCTTCTCGCCCAATATAGCGAGCGCGCCTTGCTACGCAACGATGGCGGCACCTGGCTGAATGAAACTCCAGCCCCAGCGGTTTCTGCCATCTTCCCCGATTCGCTCATCCAGACCCAGGCCGCTCACACCGCCAGAATTGAAGCGGAAGGCTCGACCGCGCAGATTTCGCCGGAGACGGTGGTGCAGTACCAGGGCCTCGAGCTTGCGCTCGATCACGGGATACTGCAACTCGACACCTCACGCGAAATGAAAGTGCTGATCGGTTGCATCACAATCACTCCTATCAATTCCGATCGAACTCAATACAGAGTCATCGATGTGGATGGAAAGGTGAAGATCGCCGCCTTCAAGAGCGATGTGAAAGTTCACCTTCACGGAGCAGCTCGCCGCACGAAACAGAGCAATTCATCCGATTTCATCGTTCACCAAGGCGAAGAAAAAGCTCACAGCGAACACTGCGGAGGATACTTGCCTCGACCCGCTGACGGAACGGGGATTCAGCCCGTATGGTTGGATAGCACGGCGGCGAAAATCGCCGGAGGCGGCTTGATCGCGCTTACCTGCATAGAGATTTGCCACGGTGATGATCCGATTAGCCCTTCGAAGCCCTAGACCCTTCGCTCGCGGCAGCCTCTTTCGGCGCCGCCGCAGTTCCCATCGCCGTCAAGCGTCCACAACGCAGCAAATACAGCATGTAAAACACAATGATTAGATTCCCAATAAATACGCCCGAGCGCAACAGCGTGACGCCCCGCAGCAACTCCCGAATCTCCCACGGAATCAGCAAGGTACCGGATCCGAGGGCCACCCATTCGGCCCACGTCCGTTGTTTCCATAATCCATAAGCTTCAACAAAGCGAAGAACGGAATAGGCAAAGGCCAAGCGTGCCAGCATCCAAAGACGCGCGTCGGTGAGATCGTCAGCGTAATCGAGAAACAGTTGTGCGGAACGCCGGTCGGTGCTGATGTGGAACAGCGCCAGAATGCTCTCCGCGATCACCCATGAATCTTTGTGCAAAAGCAGAATTGCGATCACGCCAAGGATCAGAACGAAAATACCCTTGAACAGCTCGACCGAGGCAACAGCCCGCAGAATGCGCCGTTGCGTTGTGGGCAGACCGGGTTTCGATGCATGTGAGGCCATGCTGCGCGGCGCAGTCAATTCCCAGACTAACACGGCAGAATAACCGGGCCGACTGACCCGGATAAGATGCGCTTTCCCGGACTTACGTCGGTAACTGGAGCAGACTCTTCCCCAATGGCAAGATCATGGGATCGCAAAAGGAAATCCCATGAAACGATTCGCAATGGTCGCTATTGGCTTCGCTATCGCAGCTTCGGCTTGGGGCCAGGCGCCCGAAACTGCCGCTCCGCAAACCGCCCGTCAGGCGCTGATCGAAATGCTTTTCAGCAAGAACCCCGGCACCTTCATGAAACACTTGCCGGAGGCCACACTCGCGGCGATCGCGAAGTCGGGAGCGCTCACCAGCTTGCAGGGATACTCAATGTTGGCTACTCAATTTCAAAATGAGGCTCAACGGAAGTCCTTCCAGACCTTCGAGACCGGGCCTGTGCTCATGACCGGCGTGAGCCAACAGTCGGGCGATAAGTACGATGTTATCGTCGACAACGATTCCATCCAGGGAGATACCGACAACATCACAATTTCCTTTCATACCTACAAAGGCGAGCAACTGCAACGCACACCCTACATGCCCACGCTCACGCTGGCGATGAAGCAGGAATCCGGGGTGTGGAAATTGGACGTAGTGTCCGTCACGATCAGCGTTCCATTAGCCGATCCCGACTTCCTTAACAGAATTACAGAAGGAATGGCGAAGGCCCAGTCGCACGCTGCAACTGCCCTGCTCTCTCAGCCGCAGGCGCGTGTTTCGGTCACCAGCTTCGGCTCAGATACTCAAGTCCTCTCCGCGATGCGTACCATTCTCGCCGCGGAATCCGCCTACAGCACAACCTATACCTCCGTTGGTTATACCTGCACGCTTTCTGATCTGGATGGTTTTGGAGCGGCTGACCGCAACGAGCATCAAGCGATGTTGATTCCGAGCGATCTGGCGGGTGGGCGAAGATACGGATACAGCTTCACGCTTTCGGGATGCACCGGCAATCCGGCCAGCGGTTTCGAAATCACCGCAACTCCTGCCGGAAGTTCGTTTGGGCGTCGCACTTATTGCGCCGATCAGGCCGGGACGATTCGCTACTCGAATGACGGTAATCCTGCCACCTGCCTGGCAAGCGGTTTACCGCAGCAGTAAGAATTGTTCGCCGTGAAACTAGCGAGCCACCTGGGGGCCTTTCCCCAAGCTTCTTCCCGCGCTTTTTTCAGAACGAACCGCCGCGCGCAATTCATTCACAATTTCCCGCGACGCTTTGATCGCCGCAGCATGTTGATTCACCTTGAACGAAATCGCGCCCACGCGCGCATGTCCGCCCCCGCCGTAGCGCTCGCAAATTTTCGCCAAATTGACCACCGGCTCTTCCGGCGCCCATGGATTCGACCCCACCGACACCTTGACGCGAAAGCTGCTCTTGCTTAGCCCTACGCTGTAGATCGACTCGGGATGCAGGTAATAAGGAACGAACTTGTTGTAGCCCTCGAGATCCTGATCCGTAATATCGAAGAAAATCGTGCCGTCAACACACTCGGTTCGCTGCCGCAAAATCTCAATCGAAATTTCGTGCCGCCTCAATAGCGGCGGCAAAAGCGGCGCCACAAAAGGTTCTTCCAGAATCGCCCCAAGCGGCTTCGTAGCCAAGAGCGGAATCAAATTTGGAACGAATCCATGATCCGGCGCGGATTCAATCACCATCGCCAGCTTCATCGCCGGCGCTTGCATTTCAACCGCGTTCTTCGCATCCGGATACAGGGCACCATCAATCACATCGGTCCAGTGCACAAGATCGGCAACGGGCGCGGGATCGAAGCCGAAGCGCTGCTGCCCGATCATCGCGATGAAACTCGTACACGATTTGAACGCCGGATCGTAGAACTTGCGGTTGCTCTCGTCGTGTTCGAAGTGTTCCGCATCGGCCGGAGAAAGAAACGCGCTCTCGTGGTGATCGAACCACCAGGTAATTTTCGGGGAGCTGGAATATTTGAAATCGACAATCGCATTCTCATCGCCGGTAAAATGCGATTCGTCAAACAGCGCACCGGCACGATGCACCAGGCCGGAGAACTCGAATTCGACGTTGTTGCGGATGCGCTCACGGTAAAAACGTGCAAACAGCGCCGCCGACGATGCTCCATCAAAACATTTGTCGTGATAAAAGACTTTAACTTTCAATCCAAACCTCTGCCCGCAAAATTTCGCCCTTCCCACGCCCACAGGAGGCGTAGTTTGGCGACAAAGGAAAGCTAATAGGAATGACAGCTTAGACGAGGAAAGTCAAGCGCCGAAATGTTAATTCGTTCAGGCGCACTGCTTCCTTGAGGTGAAATCAATGCGCATCCAGCGAGGCCCACCGCTTTTGTAGAGGCGCTTAAACCTGTTTCTCCGCCATGTCGCCAATCACTGGCAGCTTATACATTTGTCCCTGGTTGGCCTTAATGACGAGGATCAGCCAGACGATGAACCCACCCAGCCCCACGATCGGCCAAATCAGCACAGTCAGAAAGCCCAAGGGAAAGTGCAGCACGATGTGCAGCCCGATCCATATTACCCACCACGCGATGTTGAAGAAAATCGACTGCCACGCGTGAAAGCGCACGAACCGGTTGCGGCTGTAAGGCTCAATCAACAGAAGGACAATCGCCGGGATGATGGTGATATACGCCAGCATTCCAGCAGTATTATCGGCAAGTCCAGGTGCGGTCGTGGCAGCAGCGACGACTGGCCTATTACTGCACGCCGGGCATACGCCGGCGCCGTCCGGAATCTGTGCTCCGCACATATTGCAAAACGCCATTTGACACCCCCAAGCAAAGCGACTCTCACCAACGAAATCGCACAACAGTTTACGGGATTTCCGGCGGATGGGATACAAATTTCCAATTTCCCCAAGTATCCTTGTTTCTTCCGCAGTTTCTTCCGCAAAGCCTCGTAACGGGAGCAAAACATGAAAGCTGTTCGCATCCACCAATTCGGCGGACCCGAAGTTCTCACCTACGAAGACGTCCCAGACCCGCAGCCGCGAAAAGACCAGGTCCTGATCCGCGTCTGCGCCTGCGCGCTGAACCATCTCGACGCCTGGGTGCGGAAAGGTCTGCCAGGCGTAAAGCTGCCACACATCCTCGGCAGCGATATCGCCGGAGAAATCGTCGAGATCGGCGACTACGTCACGGAATTCCAGACCGGCCAGCACGTGCTCCTCGCACCCATGCATTTTTGCGGTCACTGCGCGAAGTGCGTAGCCGGTTTGCAAAATCAATGCCTGGAGTTTACGGTGCTGGGAAATGCCGTCGATGGCGGCAATTGCGAACTGATCGCGGTACCTGCCATGAACGTGATTCCAATCCCCGATTCACTCGATTTCAATCAGGCAGCCAGCGTTCCGCTTGTATTCGTCACCGCCTGGCACATGCTGGTTGGGCGCGCCGGCATTCGCCCTGGGCAGACGGTGCTCGTCCTTGGCGCTGGCTCAGGCGTAGGCGCGGCAGCCATTCAGATTGCCAAGCTCTTTCACTGTCGCGTAATCACGACAGCCGGCGATGAGACAAAGCTCGCGAAAGCGCGGGAACTCGGAGCGGATTTCGGAATCAATCACTATCAGCAGAAAATCTCGGAAGAAGTGCGGAAGTTCACAAACAAAGAAGGCGTCGATATCGTCATCGAACACGTAGGCGCAGCAACATGGGACGAGAGCTTGAAGTCACTAAAGACTGGAGGCACGCTCGTAACCTGCGGTGCGACAACGGGATCGAATGTCGGCATCGAACTGCGTCATCTCTTCGCCCGCCAGTTGTCAATTCTTGGTTCATACATGGGAACGATGGGCGAACTGTATGAAGTGCTTGGTCATTTATTCGCGGGGCGGCTGAAGCCAGTGGTCGATCGCGTGTTTCCGCTGAAAGACATACGCGCCGCGCATGAGTATTTGGAGAAAAGCCAGATGTTCGGGAAGATAGTGTTAAACCCCTAGGAACATTCCGGGACGCAGCGAATAGCAGCCCATGAGTCCCTGTTGCCATGTTCTAGGCGGCACGCCCTTGTTTTTCGTGGTACATCCATTCACGGACGAAATCCGGGCATGAGACGATGCCGAATTCACGGCCCTCACCGCCGACCAAATACATCAGCGCGACCCGGTCCAACTCTTCCAGCCTTTCCAGATCGAGGAGAGGCCACAGGGCGCACTCAATCGCCGAGGCTACGAGTTGATCGAGATAGGACAGATGGCCTTGCGACAGTGAGCCTGCTACGCGAATGGTGACCGTGGGAGAAATCGGCTTCGAGGTAAGATTGCGCATGGTATTGATTCTCCTAGCTACTCTCTTATAGATGACGTAACGCTCTTCCAAGAGACGCAGGACGAAGAAATTTCTTGCAAGAAGAGTTGTAAAGGCTGTGTAAAGCAAGGTCCGAGGGTTCCTAAACACACCACAAAGGAAATGTCTGGATAGGGTTACGAGAAAAGTAAAAAGCCAGGCACCGGGAACTCACTGCACACGCAAGAGCCCGTTACCGTTGCTTCCTTCCGGATCTGGCGGGGTTGGCGAGAGTACGTCGCGTGAGACCGATGCCTGACTCGAATCATTCTAACAAACTGCTTTCCGCTTTCATTGCGAACGACTTCCTCGACTTCGGTACACCGAACAGCTTGTGACTTTCGGTGCGAGAATTGCTGTCCTGGGACTTCCCTTTTGCACGGCTTTTATCGAACAATAGAAAGATCAGGTCCAGAGCAGACTGGTTCTCGACATACCTATTCGTGCCTCAATCCAAAGTACAAACCGAAATCATTCCTTTGCCCCAGGCGATCAAGAAGTACCTGGATCTCTGCCTCTTTCTCCTTGTGCTGATGGGCTTTGGAACATTGGCCAGTACGGGAGCTTTGGATCTGCCCGCGATCGTGATTACCGGCGCTGCCTTCGCCTTTCGTGGATATCTTCTCGCCAAGCGAACACGAGTCGTCATCTCTGACCGATGGACTACACCTCTGACGATTCTGTATTGCGTTTTCTATGCCGCGGATTATCTGCTTCTCTCGCGGGCGTTTCTTCCTGCCACCGTTCACTTGGTGTTGTTTGCAGTGGTGGTGCGCACTTTTTCTTTGCGGCGAGATCGCGATTACATCATGCTCGCGGTGTTGTCGTTTTTAATGGTACTGGCCTCCGCTGTGCTGACCGTCGACAGCATGTTTGTGCTCTTCTTTTCCGGCTTCACGCTGCTGGCTGTGGCGACCTTCGTCTTGATGGAAATGCGGCGGACCGGCCAGTCGGCAAAATTTCTCGCGCGTCATTCGCGAGATGACTATGAACATCGACGAATGGCTTTTTCGCTGGCGCGGGTCACTCCGCTGCTGGTGTTGATGATTTTGCTGGGTGCGACTGCAATGTTTTTTGTCATGCCGCGGCGTATGTCCGCCGGGTTCCTGGGTAATTACACCTTCGGTACCGATCTTTCCACCGGCTTCAGTGAGCGAGTGCAATTAGGAAGCATTGGGCAAATTCAGCAGTCGAACGCGGTGGTCATGCATATTCAGATCGAAGGTGACAAGCGCGGCAAATATGCACTGCACTGGCGCGGCGTGGCGCTGGAAAATTTCGATGGTCGGAATTGGTCGAATCCCGCAGTCCAATACGGCCTGCAGCCGGAATTCGGCGGCACTTTTCCAGTACCCTGGATGGCGCAAGGTGTTGGACCTGCCAGTCCCGCCTACGCTTCTTCTAGCGACGAGGTTATCCACTACCGCGTTCTGCTGGAACCGATTGGAACTAACGTCTTTTTTCTTGCTCCTTGGGGACGCCGTATACATGGCGCGTACCGGGCGATGGCGGTCGATAGCGGTGGCGCAATTTACAACGCGGATGCGAGGCATCCGATTAGCAGCTACGATGCGGAATCAGACATCACCCAGCCGAGCGCAGCGAACCTGCGGAGCGCGGGAAATAATTTCCCTGCATTCACGGCCCCTTACCTGAAACTTCCGCCACGAATTGACCTACGAATTCCGAGGCTGGCGGCGGAGAAAGCAGGCTCGGCCTCGAACGAATACGACAAAGCGGTTGCAATCGACCGATACTTGAAAACCAACTATGGATATACCCTGCAGCTGCTGCGCGCGCCGGTGCCGGATCCGTTGGCTAACTTTCTCTTCGATCGCAAGCAAGGGCACTGCGAATATTTCGCCTCTTCCATGGCGGTGATGTTGCGAACGCTGAAGATCCCCGCGCGAGTGGTGAACGGGTTTCGCAGCGATGAATTCAATGACATTACAGGTAGTTACATCATCAGGGCGCGGAACGCACATTCGTGGGTGGAAGTTTATTTCCCGCAATATGGATGGATCACGTTTGACCCTACTCCGGGCGGGCTGGTCGGAACTCCCGAAGGATGGGACCGTGCAATGCTTTATCTGGACGCGGCCCAGTCGTTCTGGCGCGAGTGGATTATCAGCTACGATGCATCCCATCAATTTGTTTTAGGACAAGCGGCAATGAACACCACGCGCAGTCTTGCCGACCGTGCCCGTGGGTGGACGCTGACGCGGTACCAGGACCTGCTGAATCTTGCGCGTCGTCAACAAGAGCGTGCAGAACAGGCGCCGATTGGCTGGATTACGGGAATAGTGGCAGGCTGCGTGTTTCTGATAATGCTGGCGCAGGCAGGTCGCATCGTTCGTGTGATTCGTGTGCGATTGTTGCAGTCGCACCCAGAAAGATCCCCGCAGGAGGCCGCCACAATCTGGTACGAACGCATGGCGCGGTCGGTTGCAAAACGGGGAGTCAGAAAAACATCGGCTCAGACCCCTAGAGAATTTTTGCATGCCATTCACGACACGTCGTTGCGCATAAGAGTGGAGCGCTTTACGTACGTGTATGAATCAGCGCGATTCGGAAATTCGGCAGAGGATGCGCGGCAGTTGAGAGGTCTGTGCGAAGAGGTGGAATCAGTTTCGAGGAAATGATCCCGCTAAAACCGCCATATCACGCCCGCGCCGACGAAATAATTGTGCTGGCGGCTTTCGCCTGTATCTGCTAGCGGCAAGTCGGGAGCGCCGGACCAGAAGTCACGGCCTTCAGCGCGAATCCCGAAGCTCTTGAAACGCCCGCGAAACGGCATTAGATCAAGGCCTAAACCGCCCTGTAACACTCCCGATGTGGAGGAGCCACCTGGGTTCGTTCCATAATAGTTCAAGTCTTTATTTTCGCTGAAATGCGCGAACCCGCCGCCTACGCTAACCCAGAACGAAACTGCAGTTTCAGGAAAGAGATTCAAACGAACCGCCGGCGTTACGAAGATCTGCTGATAATCTTTGGGAACGACATCGCCACCGGAACCGAGCTTTTCATCCAGGTTGAAGACCGCTGGAACTTCGGCGGAAATTCCGAGAACCGGATTAATTCGTAGACGACGCGCGTAATTCACCTCGAAGGCATATCCCTTCCCCGAGCGGACAAACGGATTAATGCTTGGCGTGTTTGGACCGTGAACACCCTGATCACTGATGATGGCGCGGACAAACATACCACTCAATTCGTTTTTCTCATCCTGCGCAAAGGCCGACAGACTTACGATAACGATCGCAGCGATTGCGACTGAGAGCACGGCCTGTTTCGCAGACATTGTCCCCCTCCGGAAAGTGGGATCACTTGAATTCTCGGCGGTAATTCAGCCTAGCATGAAGGTCTCGAATTTTGACCTCAGGCATTACCTTTCATGGTGCCCAAAGTAAGTGCCTGTCCGACCTCCGCCCCCAAAAGCAGCCTTGGTTCGCAGAATGATAAAATCGAAAGATTGCATGGCATCAAAAACCCGCACAATTACACCTGACGGCGAAAATACCGCAATATCTGGGCCGGCCACCGATATAAAGACACAAGCCGGTCCGACGGTCGGTTTCGTCAGTTTGGGATGTCCGAAGAACCTCGTCGATAGTGAAGTCATGATGGGCCTGCTTAGCCGCGCCGGAGCTCGGCTCTCGACCCGCGCCGAAGATGCCGACGTCATCGTCGTGAACACTTGTTCGTTCATTGAAAGCGCTCAACAGGAATCGGTGAACACGATTCTTGAGATGGCGGAGCACAAGGCATCAGGCCGCGCAAAGAAACTGGTAGTGGCCGGCTGTCTGGTGGAACGTTACCGGGATGAGATTCGCAAGCGTATTCCAGACGTGGACGCGGTTGTTGGGACAGGCGAATTACAAAAGATTCTGTCGGCCGCCGGCATGACGACTCCAACTCCGGCGGCGAGCAATTCTCCCTTTGTCGTTCTTCCTTCGCGGCCCGAGGGAGACGCCCGTGCATTGCAGGGACGATTTTCGCGCGAGGAGTGGGATGGCGCCGTCGCTGACCTTCCAAATTATTTGTACGACGACGAGACGCCGCGAGTTCTGGCGACGCCGAAGCACACCGCGTACATCAAAATTGCGGAAGGCTGCGATCACCCGTGCACATTCTGCATTATTCCTCAGCTGCGCGGAAAGTTTCGGTCCCGGCAGTTCGAGTCCGTAATCGCTGAAGCGGAACGGCTCGCGCGCACCGGCGTTCGCGAGATTACGCTCATCGGCCAGGATACGACCTGTTATGGCGAAGATTTAGGTTTAAAAGATGGCTTGGCCCTGCTGCTTGAAAAACTGGCGCAGATCGAGGACTTGCGCTGGATCCGTTTTCTCTACGCTTATCCGAACAAGATCACGGACAGGCTGCTGCAAACGATCGCAGCACACGAAAAGGTCTGTTCATACATGGACGTTCCTCTGCAACACGCCTCCGCCTCGACACTGAAGAGAATGAAGCGCGGCGCGGGAGCCGACGTTTTCCTTCGTTCGATCGAAAAAATGCGGCGCACCATTCCCGGCCTGACTTTGCGTTCGTCATTCATCGTAGGTTTTCCGGGCGAAACGGAAAAGGAATTCGAGCACCTTTGCGACTTTGTAAGCGAAGCGCAATTTGACTGGATGGGGACGTTTTCTTACTCGGATCAGGAAGGGGCAGACGCCTACGAACTCGGGGACAAACTTTCATCGCGCGAGCTTGAGCGCCGGCGCAAGCATTTGATGGAGATTCAGCGGAGAATCAGCCGGAAGAAAAAGAAGGCGCTCGTCGGCCGGGAATTCGATCTGCTGCTCGAAGGCACATCGGAAGAAACTGATCTCCTGTTGGAGGGTCGCACTTCGATGCACGCCCCGGAAATCGACGGCAAAGTGTTCGTGAATGATTTCCCTTCAGAAACGACTCCGGAAGCGGGTAATTTCTATCGTTGCGAAATTACAGAAGCGCACGATTACGATCTCGTAGCGAAGATTCTGTAGAGAAACAGCAGACATAGCTGCAACCAATCAACTTGTTTCCATGGCAGAAAAGCCCATAACCGCTCTCCGCTGCCCGATCTGCAAAAAGGACGTCAAGGCTGGAGACCCGAATTCCCCATTCTGCAGCGAACGCTGCCGTACGATTGATTTGGGTAAGTGGGCGAGTGGGGCTTATTCGATTCCCTCAGCAGTGCCAGACGAAGAAGAACGGCTGCAGGAAAATACACCTGGCAGAGAACGGGACGAGGATTAGTGAGCCACGAACCGGATCCTATAACAGGGACAGTGCCCCGCAGCAGTGATACTCAAATCGCTTGACTAAACCATCGAAGTCAAAACCCGCCCTCACTTCTTTATGGTCCATGCTTCTTGCCTCTTTCTTCGGCATCGGCCGCCTGCGGCCCGGCCCCGGGACGTGGGCCTCCGCCGTTACCGTTATTCTGTGGAGCTTCATCGCATACTCGCTCCCTCTCACGGTCAGGCTTCCCGCTGCGATTGGTCTCGTTATTCTGATCATTGCAGTCGGCATTCCCGCGGCAACCCAGGTTTCGCGAACATCTGGGATCAAAGATCCGCAATTCGTCGTCATCGATGAAGTTGCGGGCCAACTTGTCGCACTCATTGCCGTGCCGCTGGCGTGGAAATCTTTTTTGCTCGCTTTTATCCTTTTTCGCGTTTTCGACATCCTAAAACCCCCACCTGTCCACCAACTCGAAGCTCTACCGGAAGGCGCAGGCATTGTTCTGGATGATATTGCCGCCGGACTTTACGCATTGGTGATCATGCATCTCTTGCTGCACTTTGGTCTTCTAAGATAGTGTTCTAACAAGGCAGTGGTTCCTCATGGGATTTTCCGATCGTATCCTGGGCAAGAAAAACGTGAACGGCGGACCGCATATTGAATCTGTTACACCCGTGCTGGCCTTGACGGGAGGCGAGGTCCGCATCGCCGGCTCCGGCTTGCGCCCGCAGGAGTGGGAACGGCCCCGAGTTCATTTTGGCGAAATCGAAGGCGGAATCGTAGTAAGTTCAGATTCGTTTCTGGTCGCCCGTGTACCTGAAGGGGCAACGTCAGGGTCAGTGGTCGTTGCTACCAATGGCCACGTGAGCAACGCGCAAACGGTGAAGGTCGCGGTACCGATCGCCGAAAACCTGCATCCAGTAACCAATCCGGCGCTCGACTCTCAAGGCAATATTTTTGTGACCTTTTCCGGCTCGCGCGGACAGAAGGTGCCGGTGGCAATTTTCAAGATCGACACCAATTACACGGTAAAGCCTTTCGTCCCAGAGATGATGAATGCAACGTCAATCGCATTCGATCGCGAAGGTCAGATGTATGTTTCGTCGCGGCATGATGGCGCCGTATATCGCGTGGCTCCGAACGGGACGATGACTACCTATGCCGAGGGCATGGGTATCGCCACCGGTATTGCCTTCGACAAGGGCGGCAATCTCTACGTTGGCGATCGCAGCGGCACGATCTTCAAAATCGGCCGCGATCAACAGGTATTCGTTTTCGCCACGCTCGAGCCAAGTGTGTCTGCCTATCACCTGGCGTTCGGGCCGCAGGGAGATCTGTTTGTTACCGGCCCCACAACTTCAAGCTTCGACTGCATTCATAGAATTGATCCGCACGGAACGGTGACTACGTTTTACCGTGGCCTGGGACGGCCTCAGGGCCTGGCTTTTGACGCGAACGGAAATCTTTACGTCGCCGCTTCTCTCACAGGTAAACGCGGAATCGTGAAGATCACGCCGGAAGGAAAAGCCAACCTGGAAGTCGCCGGCCACGGCCTGGTAGGCCTGGCGTTTGCTCCCGGACGCAGCGCAATTCTGGCTACCACAGATTCCGTCCACCATCTTTCGTGGAATATTCAGGGTCTGCCGCTCCTCGGTGAATAGCGGCACACACGTGTCCGCTTCACTGCACGATGTTGGTCCGCGTTCCTCCACTTTCATTTAAGCTTCTTTCGTTTAAACTTCTATCGTGAACGCAGAGATCATTGCGGTCGGCTCGGAGCTGCTTACGCCGTTCCGCATGGACACCAACTCGCTTTACCTCACCGAGCAACTGAATCTGCTTGGAGTTGACGTCATTTTCAAGAGCGTGGTGGGCGATGACCTGGCGCAGCTTATTGCCACCGCGCAACACTCCTTATTTCGCTCTGATATCGTGATTGTCACCGGTGGGCTGGGCCCGACGGAAGATGACCTGACGCGGGAGGCTATCGCGCATGCGTTAGGAGTTTTGCTCCGGCGCGATCAAGATGTTGTTGCCCGAATCGAGCAGCGCTTTGCCGCGCGCGGCTGGAAGATGTCTGCGAACAATCTGAAACAGGCGGACATCCTTGAAGGTGCGACCGTGTTACCGAATGCAAACGGCACGGCGCCGGGTCAGTGGATCTGCGGAAGATTCGACGGGCGTCAGCAAATTGTGATTCTACTGCCGGGACCACCGCATGAGCTTAAAGCACTTTTTGAGGCGGAGTGCCGCGAGCGCTTGAGGGTGAATGTGCCGGCGGCGTTTATCGCGACCCGTGTTTTGAAAGTGGCGATGCTGGGCGAGTCCCACGTAGACGCCCGTGTTTCGCCGATCTACAAACGATTCCCGGAAGTGCAGACGACCATTCTTGCCGGAGCGGGAGAAATCCAACTGCACTTCAGGTCTCGCGCGGAAACCGTGGAAGCCGCACAGGCAAGGGTAGACGAAGCGGCAGACGCGGTCGAAGAAGAACTGGATGATGCCGTTTACTCCCGCGATGGACAGTCGCTCGAGCATATCGTGGGCTATTGGCTGCAGATGCGCAACGCCACTTTGGCAGTCGCCGAATCGTGCACCGGCGGTTTGCTCGGGGAAAGAATAACTTCTGTTCCCGGCAGTTCTCGATATTTCGCCGGTGGTGCAATCGTTTATGCGAACTCTGTGAAAACCGATCTCGCCGGGGTGCCCGCGGATATGATTCAGCGCCACGGTGCGGTGAGCCGTGAAGTGGCGGCAGCTCTGGCGGAGGGAATTCGATATCGTTGCGAAGCCACCCTCGGAGTCGGCATCACGGGGGTTGCAGGACCCGCGGGCGGAACTCCAGAAAAGCCGGTGGGATTGGTGTATCACGGCCTCGCCAGCGATAGCGGGACGGAAGTTATCGAGCGAAACTTTTCCGGTGATCGCAAACGCATTCGCTGGTTCGCCACCACTATGGCTTTGGACATGGTGCGAAGGAAGTTGATGTGAGGGAGCTGCGAGCTACGTGCCGCGAGCTGCGAATTTCTAGCCTGCGGTTGAGACGTTTCACCTTTTCGGTTAAACGGGATCGGTTGTAGCTCGTCTTTATGCGTTTATTTGTAGCATTGGACATTGACGACAGCATTCGGGATAAAATCACGCGCTTCCTCGACGGAGTTCGCGAATTTGCCCCGAATGCGCGCTGGGTCCGGCCCGAGTCGTTGCACGTAACGTTGAAGTTCATGGGAGAAAAGCCAGACGGGGAAGTTGTACGAATTGAGAAATCCCTTGCGACGATTGAAGCCGAAAAGATAGAAATGCAGATTCGTGGCCATGGATTTTTTCCAAGCGCTCGTGCGCCGCGTGTCTTTTGGATTGGCATCGAGGCGGATTCGAGATTGTCTACGCTGGCGTCGCAGGTGGAGGGCCGACTGTCGGCGTTGAACATTCCGAAAGAAACGCACGCGTTTAATGCGCACCTTACGCTCGCCCGAGGCGGTGGGGGGTCCGGTTCGCCGCACTGGCGCAAGGGAGACCGCGCCAATCTCAACTTCAAACATTTGCAGGAAAAGTTCGCTGCCCTGCCCACGCCGGAGTTCGGGAAAATGACTGCACAGGAATTCTTTCTGTACCGGAGTCAGCTTTCGCCACGCGGATCAAAATATACGAAGTTAGCTGCATTTCCATTGCACTAGCTAAGATAAGTCAATGACCACATTCGCCCTGATCGCCGCCATAAGCTATCTGCAGGGATCCATTCCTTTCGGATATTTGCTGGTCCGCGCGTTTCATGGAGAGGACGTGCGGTTAAGCGGCAGCGGCAACATCGGCGCAACGAATGTCTCCCGGAAATCGCCGGTGCTCGGTGTCGCCACTCTCTTGCTGGATGCGCTGAAGGGGACCTCGGCCGTCGCAATCGCCTCTATCTTGACTGCAAGGTTTGAATCCGGCGCGCTGAGAATCGAAAATATGGCGGCCGCGGCGTTGTTCGCCGTCGTTGGACACATGTTTCCCCTCTGGCTGAAATTCCGCGGAGGTAAAGGGGTTGCTACCGGCCTGGGATCTTTCGTGTTGATCGCTCCCAAAGCTGTGCTGCTTGCAGCCGGTGTTTTTGTTTTGATCGTCGCTGTCTTCCGTTACGTGGCTCTGGGATCGATCGCTTCGGTTGCGGCTTTTCCTTTCATTGTCTGGTGGTCAGGCCATTTTGAAACAAGAGTGCTGATCCTGATTGGTTTCGCTTCCCTGCTGATCGTAGCCAAACATCATCAAAATATTCGCCGTCTCGTCTCGGGAACAGAAAGCCGGACAGGACCAAAGCGCGCATGAGCAAGATCGCCATCATTGGCGCCGGCGCGTGGGGCACGGCGCTTTCCATCGTTCTGGGACGCAAGGGAACGCATCAGGTCCGCCTGTGGTCGCGGGAAAAAGATGTATATGAATCGATTCGCGATCGGCACGTGAATGACAGGTTTCTTCCCGGCTGCCACATTCCGGAAACCGTTCATCCGACCACCAGCTACGAAGAGGCAATTAGAGAGGCTGAAATCGTCGTTAGCGTCATGCCTTCTCATCATTGCCGTGCTGTCTTTACAGACTTGCATGAGCATCTCACTTCGGAAATGCTCCTCGTCAGCGCCACCAAAGGTATTGAGAACCAGACCGATATGCGGATGACGGAAGTGATTCGGGAGGTTGTGAAGAACAACAAAACCTTCGCTCCCCGGATCGGTGCCTTGAGTGGGCCATCATTCGCGCTCGAAGCGGCTCGCGGCGATCCAACGGCGATTACGATCGCTTCGGAGGACGCCGACCTGGCTCGAACAATTCAGAAAGAATTCAGCGATCCAACCTTCCGCGTTTATACGAATGCCGACGCGATTGGAGTCGAACTTGGCGGAGCTTTGAAGAACACAATTGCGATCGCCGCAGGAATTTGTGATGGCCTGGGGTTAGGATACAACTCGGTCGCCGCCCTAATCACTCGCGGATTGGCTGAAATTACACGCCTGGTCGTGGCCTGCGGGGGAAAAGCTGAAACCATGGCGGGACTGGCGGGGCTTGGGGATTTGGTCTTGACCTGCACTGGCGGCCTGTCGCGTAATCGCAGCGTTGGCGTGGAACTCGGCCATGGTCGAAAGCTGCCGGAAATTCTCGCCAGCATGCATGGCGCGGTTGCAGAAGGAGTCTTCACCACGACGGCGGCGTTGGGACTGGCACGCGATCACGGGGTTGAAATGCCGATCACGGAGCAGATGTACGAGATTCTTCAAAAAGGAAAGTCCCCGCGCGATGCAATTCAGCAACTGATGGCACGCAGCGGCAAGAGCGAGATGTTTGGCGGGTAACCACCGGTAACCTTTTTAGTTTTCGTTCCCGAATCCTCGCCCATTGGCCGCAGTTTGCACTTTGGTAATCGCCAACATCATAGATTCCGTCATCTTGCTGGAATTCAGCCATTAAACTTCAATAGATATCGTGGAATCCGCCGCCACTTCGATCGACGGCGCTGCACCGGCACAACCGGCGAGCGACGCGTCTTCTGCCGCGCCCAATTCGGCGCGAATCCCCATTCTCTACGTCATTCTGGGCGTGCTTCTCGCGATCAGTATTGTCCCGATGTATTTCTACTCCGCCCAAGTGGAGGCGATTAATCGCGACCGGCTGAAGACCAACGAAATGCTGCTTCAGAATACCGTGACACGCTCTCTGGCGGATGACCTGTCCGAGCACGAGCGCTCGCTAAGAATGATGCTAGGCAATCTCTCTTCGGCAGTTCAGGTGGCAAGTGGGGGAGATATCGGCGCCAAAAACATCGAAGCCCCTGAACTGCGCGCGCTACTCGAAAACTTCGTTTCCACTTCGGACGAACTCGCTTACGCGACCCTGCTGAATTCCGATGCCAAAGGCATTTCCGCCGGCCGAATCACGCCCGACGCGTTCTTGCAGCGCGAATTGCAGCATGCCTTCGATGCCGCGCGCGACGGGCGCGCATATACGGGGCAGGCTCTCCAGATAGAAGACGGCAAGAACTCGCGAACGGTTGTTTTAGTAAGCAGCCCGGTCAGCTATGGCGGGCGATTCTTAGGCATGCTCGGAGCCGTAGTCGATCTGCAATTTCTGATTCGCCGCCTGCATGATTTCAGCGGTGGAGGCCTGATCCCTTATGTTGTGGATGCGCAAGGCCGCCTCGTCGCGGCGGGCACGTCGCAATACATTACCGGGCAGGACATGAAGAGTTTGGAGATCGTCCGGAACTTTGTGGACGAAGGCAACAAGGCCCAACTTGCTGCAACCAAGGAATTCGCGGCGCGGGAAGGCAACAGCAACGAGGGAATGCTGGGCACCTACAGCCCGGTAACGGCCTTGGACTGGGCTGTGGTGGTTCAAAAGCCACAGCGTGAAGCTTATCGCAGCGTTTATGAAATGCAGCGAACCGCGCGCCTTTTGGCGCTGATGGCGGTACTGCTCAGCATCACGGTAAGCATCTTTGCAGCCCGCAGAATTAACAATCCCCTGCAGGTTCTAACCCAGTCAAGCCGGGCATTGGCCCGCGGCGATTTTTCGCAGCGCGTTCACCTGCGAAGTCGCACTGAAATCGGCGAATTGGCTGAGACTTTCAACACCATGTCACAAGAGCTCGAACGCTTTGTTGAGGATCTGAAGAAGGCAGCGGAAGAGAATCGCGCACTGTTTCTCGGCTCGATTGTAATGCTGGCTGGCGCCGTTGACGAAAAGGATCCCTACACACGCGGCCATTCCGACCGCGTCACGCGCTACTCGATGATGATCGCGAAGGAAATGAATTTGCCCGCTCCATTCATGGAGACGTTGCAGATTTCCGCGCAGTTGCACGATGTTGGCAAGATCGGCATCGAAGATCACATTCTGAAAAAGCCCGGCGCACTCACCGCAGAAGAATTTGAAGTGATGAAAACGCATACCACCAAGGGCGCAAATATTCTGCGTCCGGTTACTCAGCTCGCTGAGATGCTGCCCGGCATTGAACTGCACCATGAAGCACTCGATGGCCGCGGTTATCCGTATGGTTTGAAGGGCGATCAGATTCCGTTGCTGGCGCGAGTCATCGCCGTTGCCGACACCTTCGACGCGTTGACCACGAACCGCCCCTACCAGACTGCGCACACTCCCGATGAGGCATTAAAGATTATCCAGAATCTAGCCGGCAAACGGCTCGACCCTGGGCCGGTCGCTGCGTTGCTGGCCGTTTACGGGCGGGGTGAAATCCGTATTCAGCGCATCTCTATCAAGCGCCCTGTTCCAGTCGAATCTGCGGGTGGCGCTGCGGCAGCGCCCGCTCCCGAGTCTCCCAGCCCAGACGCTGCTACGCTCGAACGCACGCGCGTGTAACACTTTCCATCTCGCTTTTCCGCGCTCGCGCGCTTATCTCAGTAAGCAGCGCTCTCGCCGCTATAATCAAGATTGGTTATCCGTCATGATTCAGACCTTATTTGGCAGTACGGAAGAAACGAAAAGCGGCCTGTTCGAGCGAATGAAACAGGCGGTCACGCGCACTCGAGAAAATCTTGCCGAGCGTATTGAAGAGGTTGTTTCGTTTGGCAAGGAAATTGACCGCAATACGCTCGATGATTTGGAAGCGACGCTGATTGGCGCCGACCTGGGCTCGATCACCACTCAGGAAGTGCTGGGCAAGTTGCGCGATAAAGCCGACCGCAAGCAGATAAAAGACGTCGAGGAACTCAAACGCCTTCTCAAGGAAGAGCTGCTGACAATTCTGAGCGCAGCGAATACACGGCCAGTCAGTAGAGTCGATGGCGGACCCGAAGTGATTCTGGTGGTTGGCGTGAATGGAACTGGCAAAACCACCACTATCGGAAAGCTGTCACAGGTCTTCCGTTCGGATGGAAAGAACGTTCTGCTCTGCGCGGCCGATACCTTTCGAGCGGCGGCGATCGAACAACTGGAAGTCTGGGGGCAACGCACTGGAACGGAAGTGATCAAAACGAAACCGGGCGGCGATCCAAGCGCAGTGCTGTTCGACGCTCTCCAGGCTGCAGCCGCGCGAAAAACCGATTATGTGATCGTCGACACGGCCGGGCGCCTCCATACGAAAGCAAGCCTGATGTCGGAGCTGGAAAAAATGCGTCGAACTGCCCAGCGAATCATTCCCGGCGCCCCACACGAAACCCTTCTGGTGATGGACGCAACAACTGGCCAGAATGGATTGCAACAGGCACGCTTGTTCACCCAGTCCGCCGGAGTCACCGGAATCGTGCTCACCAAGCTGGATGGGACTGCGAAGGGCGGCGTGGTCGTTGCCATTTCCCGGGAGTTGGGTCTGCCGGTTCGGTTCGTGGGTGTAGGCGAGAAACTTGGTGATCTGCTCCCGTTCAATCCAAAAGAATTTGTGGATTCCCTATTCGAATAGAAAGACGTGCAAGTTTTACTTTAACTAATACTTCTATCACGATAAATATAGATCATTAATCGTGCAATGACAGATCATCTCGCTGACGAGCAATTCCTGAAACATGCTCTGGAATTAGCCGAAAAAGGTGTTGGGCTGGCCTCTCCGAATCCCAATGTTGGCGCGGTCATCGTTGACTCTGGTGGAAAAATAGCAGGAACTGGAACCTACACGTACGACGGCGTGAAACATGCTGAGGTGCTGGCGCTTGAGCAGGCCGGATCGAAGGCACGCGGCGGCACTCTTTACATCAACCTCGAGCCGCACGCACACCAGGGACGCACGCCTCCCTGCACTGACGCCTTAATCGCCGCGGGAATTCGCCGCGTAGTGACATGCATGGCAGATCCCAACCCCAAAGTCAGTGGCCTGGGATTTGAAAAACTGCGGGCCGCGGCCGTGCAGGTCGAAGTTGGCCGATTTGAAAACGAAGCGCGACATTTGAACGAAACATTCGCTCGATACATTCGCCACGGCGTCCCGCTCGTGACTCTGAAATCGGCGATGACGCTCGATGGAAAGATTGCTCCGCCGCCGAATTTAGCACTTCCGAAAAAACGTGGAACACCAGCCGGGGGATGGCTCACAGGCGAAGCCGCTCGCGCGCACGTCCAGGAACTGCGCCACCAAAGCGATGCGATTCTGGTTGGAATCGGAACGATTCTGGCGGACGATCCGGTGCTGACGGATCGCAGCGGCAAAATCCGGCGTCGGCCACTCTTACGAGTCGTCCTCGATTCCCATTTACGCCTGACTTTGGGGTCTCGATTGGTCCAGACTGCCCGACGAGAAAATGCTCGCGAAAGCGACGTCCTCGTTTTTTGCTCTAGTGCCGAAGAAGACAAGAAACGAGCACTCGAAGATGCCGGCATTCGAGTCGAGAGGATTTCGGATTCCTCGCTAAACAGCGGCCTGGATTTGCAAACGGTTTTACAACGAATGGGACAACTCGAAATCACGAGTCTTCTGATCGAAGGCGGCTCGACTGTAAATGGGGCGGCGCTTGCCGCAAGCGTGGTCGATAAACTTTTCCTGTATTACGCGCCGAAGATCATGGCACTCGTTGGGGCCGTGCCCTTCGCCTGCGGATCCGCACTCGATAATCGGGATGAAGTACTACGCTTGAAACAGGTTCAACTCCATCGCTTTGGCGAGGACGTCGCCATCGAGGGCTATCTCCGCGATCCTTATCTCGATTAAGTCCCTCAGTCTTTGGTGGTCGTCAGTCTCCAATCATCGAATACGCAGCGAAATCCCGGCCCTTCAGGCGCGGCGCACATTACACCCACGTCGCCTGCATAGGGGACAGGATAAACGACCTCCGATTCATGCCGCTCATGATCTCTCCGGTTGATGCTGCCCATCAAGATACTGCTTTCAACTCTCAGAGAGTGGGGAGCCGGTCCGCGGGCCGCAACAGGAGTTAGAATTTAGATCAGCTTATTCGAAACGAGGCCTGCATGTTCACCGGCATAATCGAGGAAGTGGGACGCATCACCCGCATGGCGCAACGGGGCGAGAACCGTCGAATCACGGTCGCGGCAAAGAATATTCCAAAGGAATTGAAGCAGGGTGACAGCGTTGCCGTAAGCGGGGTTTGCCTTACGGCCATTCAGATCAAGTCGGATTCGTTCTGCGCAGATCTGGCTCCCGAAACCTGGGAGCGCACGTCTTTCTCTCGAGTTCGTGAAGGCACATCGGTAAATCTTGAACTGCCCATGAGGGCCGATGGCCGCTTCGGCGGGCACATGGTGCAGGGACATGTTGACGGCGTGGGCAAATTCATCTCGCTCGAGTGCATTGCAGGATCGGACAACTTCTGGTTACGAATCACGTTGCCGAGTGAGATTGAGAAGTACACGGTATACAAGGGTTCGGTATCGATCGAGGGAATCAGCCTGACCGTGGCGAAGCTTGAGGACGGAATCTGCACCGTCGCGGTCATTCCTCATACCATCGAGATGACAAATCTCGGCTCCCTGAGGCAGGGCGATCCCGTCAATCTCGAAGCCGATTTGATTGCGAAATATGTCGAGAAGATGGTGAAGAGCGAACCGCCGGAAAGTTCTCTTACGATAGAAGAACTTGTTCGGCAGGGATTTTAGTGACGCGGCTTGAGTTAAAAGACTCCTTTGGTTTAGGGCTTTGTGCCAGTTGTGTCCACGGCAAGAGGATCACATCTGACAAAGGCTCGACGTTTCTGCAGTGTCAGCTATCGTTCAGCGATTCGCGATTTGCCCGGTATCCCCGGTTACCCGTGCTAGCCTGCGAAGGTTACAAGAAAAGTGAGCCTTAATTCGTGGGGATTTGATCGCTGTGGCTGCACACAACGTCAGCATGCTTCGATCTTCAGTTCATCGAGTTCCAGAAATTCCTGCACGATAGGCTCAGTCGATTTTTCCATTTCGGCGTAGGTGCCAAAGAAAATGGCTTTGCCTTCGTACAAAAACACCACGCGGTCGGCAAGCTTCTCCGCCAGACGCATGTCATGGGTAACTACGATGCTGGTCAGGCTGAGTTGCAGCTTGAGGCGCTTAATCAGATCGCCGAGCAATTGCGCCATCAGCGGGTCGACCATGGTCGTGGGTTCGTCGTAAAGAATGCACTCGGGGCGCGCGGCCAACGCGCGAGCAATGGCAACGGAGCGCTTCATTCCTGTAGAAAGATCAGACGGCAAAAGATCGCGCATTTCTTTGACGCCCACCATTTGAAGGAGCCCATCCACAATCTGATAAATCTGCTCTTCCGATAGATTCCGCGCTTCGCGCAAAGGAAAGGCCACGTTTTCACCAACGGTGAGCGAATCGAAAAGCGCGCCGTTCTGAAATACCATCGTTACTTTCTTTCGAATCGCTTCCATTTGCTCCTGCGTGAAATCCGTTATGTCTTCCTCGGCAACGACCACCCGGCCGGAATCGGCCTTGAGAAATCCCATCAGAATCTGCAGGGAAACCGATTTGCCCACGCCGCTCCGGCCCAATATGCAGACCGTTTCCGCAGGCATGACGTTGAAGCTCACTCGGTCAAGAACCTTCTTGTCCCCGAACGCCTTGGAAACTTCGCGGAACTCGATGTAGGGATGAATCTGAGAATCGGGCATTCGTTTGAGCTCTCAAGTAAAGAACGATGTTCTAACTTATTTTCTCCTCTGCTAGCTCCAGGAACTCTTGCGGTGTATTTAAATTGTGGAACATGGAGGATACGAATTCAGCTTTCTTCAGTTCCTCGTCTTCGATTGTCAACGTCTCCGTCTGTGCGAACAGAGGGTCAATCTTATTCCGGCCTAGCTTGAGGACATCTTCGGCAAGTACCGCGAAGGCGGGGCGATAAACGGCGCAAAGCGGGTACCAACGGCCGCCCGCGCGAGGCACGGTTACAGTCGCCGTCGAGCTCCGCGCTCGATCAACCAGATACCGCAGGAATTTCGGCGAAAGCAGCGGCATGTCGACCGCAATCATAAGGTTCAGGTCCGCCGAGGACGAACGCAACGCCGCGTGAATGCCTGCAAGCGGTCCCTGGCCCGGAAATACATCTTCTATCACTGGACTATAGCGTTCGAACTTCTCCCGGCTCCCTACGACGAATACGTCCGGCGTGAGCAATCGGGCCAACTCCAGCGCGTGCGAGAGCAGCGTTCTGCCTCCATGTTCCAGAAATGCCTTGTCCGTTCCCATGCGACTGCTCTTACCACCGGCCAGAATGAACGCAGCCAAATCGCTCCGACCCGCCATGCGGCGATCATACACTCTACCCCGTCCAAAGCCTGCAAGCGACCTAACAGTTCTGTGGAGCTTCTGGCAAACAAAGCCGGTAGCAATGTGACTCTAAGAATGCCCCTCCCCTGACACAAAAGTAACCTATCCAAGAAATCCTATCCGGGAGATGATGAACCTGCCCTCAGACGCTCTCCTGGGTGCACCGAGGTTGTCCGGAAGTCATTCATCATGCCGCAGAAAATAATGGAAGTTCTTATGCTTGGGCATTGCTCCCACGAGTTTTCCTGGCCCCGGCGTGGTTCTGATGGGGATTACTATCAGATTTGCCTGCTTTGCGCAGCGGAATATAAGTACGACTGGGCGACCATGCGGCGCACGGAGCGGGTAAAGCATGCTCAGCCGGAAACGGGCATCCGCCGCGCCCACACGCGCGAAAAACGGCCAAAATGGATTCCTCGCGCACGCAGGCTGAAGCTCGATCTGCCCTTGCGCTATCGCGTAAACAACACCAGCATCTGGTATGAAGGCGTAATCGACAATCTCAGCCAGACAGGAATCCTCTTCAACGGACCTCAGCCACTACCCGTCAACGCTCTAGTTGAAATGGTGTTCGAGATGCCAGAAGAGATTTCCGGCCAAAAGAACCGGAGCGTGCTGTGCCAGGGTCGAATTATCCGCGCGAAAGATACAGACAAGCTTGCCAAGGAAAAACCGCAGCAAGAAACGGAGACTGCGACGAGTTTCCTGGCCGCTTCAATCGTGGACTACAAGTTCATCCGCTAGGTTCGCAACGAACTCCTCAGCATTTCTTACTGATCTGCTACACAGAAGTGCAATTCGTCTTCTGCAGTTTCGGTATTCCGAACAGGTACATCCACTTTCTTGTCATTCCATAGGGCACAGGTTGCCGGCCGCCGAAGATTCTATGTTCAAGAAAACCTTAACAGTTCTCCAATTCCTCTGGATTTCCTTGTTCTGACTCCGTAACGATCTGCATTTTGTTTTCACAACCAACCGGAATTGCGCTACAAAACGCAGCACTGACTTCGGACCACCTGCACCTTTGACGTCCGGATTCTTTGTCGAGTCCCCGCGCCAGTTCATTAGTCGGGTTCTGTGGCCCACGTCTAAATGAGGAAAACTGTGCTCCGCTCCAGACACGCTCGTCTGCAGACGGGAAGCGAACTTCTGTTTCCCAACCCTTGCCCCGGGGATCGACTCGCTCGGGCGCTTTCCGCAAGAGCTAAGTAGAAAGACTCAGACAACCCTGTAAAAACTTGTCTCTAAGGAGGCGTTGTGATGAAGGCATCTGCAGTCGCATGTGGTCTTGTGTCAATTCTGATGTTCGTCGCTCCCTTCGCAGTCGCTCAGACTGATCCGGGAGTGCAAAGCGGTAATCGCGGCACCGGAGCAGCACTCTCCTCGGTGTTGTCTAACAGCCCTTCAGGGATTCTCTCGTTCTTTACCGACGGTCAGGCCCGCTTTCAAGAAGTGGAATCTGTTTCTGGCGGTGCCAATAATGGCCTGGGACCACGATTCAACTCAAACAGCTGTAGTTCGTGCCACGCTCAACCAGCGGTCGGCGGCTCAGGAGCTGCCACCAACCCAGAGTTTTCATTTCCCACCAACGGGGTCGCACCTGGAAACACAGTCCCATCTTTCATTACCGCCACCGGGCCAACACGTGAGGCGCGGTTTCCTTTTTTCTTTAACAGCAATGGAACCGTGAACACGAACTCGCCCAATGGCGGGGTGGAAGATCTGTACACCGTTACCGGCCGTTCCGATGCTGGCACCTGCAACAGCGCCACTACATTGCCGCAACCAAGTTTTTCTACCGCTGTAGCGGAGAATAACGTGATCTTCCGCATTCCGACACCAACTTTCGGAACGGGATTGATCGAGAACCTTGACGATTCGACCCTGCTGGATAATCAACTCGTCAATCTGAATAACGGATTTGGAATTGGAGGAACGTTCAACCACAACGGCAACGATGGCACGATCAGCCGCTTTGGCTGGAAGGCACAGAACAAGTCGCTGCACATCTTCTCGGGCGAAGCGTACAACGTGGAAATGGGCATCAGCAATCTGCTGTTCCCACAAGATCGCCCCCTGCCCGGCGAAGACCAACAACAGACCGGCCTGCCCTCGAGCTGCTTAAATCTGAGCGGCAGCGGTTATCCCGAAGACAGCTCCAATCCGGCGGCAACGCCGAATTCCGCCGTCCTGGATGACGTTTCAGCGTTCGCCAACTTCATGCGAACCCTCGCGCCGCCACCTACAGGCGGAGTTGTGCTCAATGGACAGAGCGTCAGCTCTAGTACAATTTCGGCTGGCGCATCGTTGTTTTCTTCCATCGGCTGCGCGACTTGTCACAACTCGAATCCCGGCAAGACGCAGGTATCGAATTTCACCAGTTCACTTAGCCAAGTGTCCGTGCCCGCCTACTCCGATATCGAAATCCACCATATGGGCACCGGGCTTACGGACAATGTTTCGCAAGGCGGCGCGGGCGGCGACCAGTTCCGCACTGCTCCTCTCTGGGGCCTCGGGCAGCGAATCTTCCTGCTGCACGACGGCCGCACCACCAATCTGATCACGGCAATTCAGGACCACGCCAGCCGCGGCAGCGAGGCTAGCACGGTGGAACAGGAGTTCTTCGAACTCAACTCCACCCAGCAGCAGGAAATTCTGGACTTCCTGCGGTCGCTGTAAATCGGGTGAGTATCCGGCGGGACGCGGTGTGCATCCCGCCGGATGCTCGACTCGCTTGAGCCTTCATTCGCGGAGAAGAATCATGCGCTCTTCGTTCTGTGGAATTCTGTTGCTTGTATTGTCGACGACGCTTCCTCTGTCGAGCCAGATCAAGCCGCAGGCCGTGCCTAACGGCGGCGATTTCTCGAATAACGTCACCGGCAGCAAAGTGCCTCAAGGCGTGATTCTTGTGAAAGGCGCGTGGTCAAGCGCCAGCGACTCCACAACACCGGTTCCGGAAGGGGGAAGCGTAGCCAACGGTGCATTTGCCAACCCGTACTTCGGGATGAGCTATACCCTGCCCCCGGATTGGACGGAGAAATACGAAGGTCCGCCACCTTCCGAAACGGGCCGCTATGTGCTCGCCCAACTGGGTCCAGCGGATACGTACAGGGGATCGAGCCGCGGCTTGATCTTGATTACCGCCCAGGATATGTTCTTCAATCCGCTCCCCGCCTCCAACGCGGTGGAGTTGGTCAATTACTCGAAGAATCACCTGCAGGCCGATTACAAGGTTGAACTGCCACCCTCGCAGACTACGATAGCCGGACGACCCTTCACTTTCTTCGCCTATTGGTCCCCCATTGCCGAGCTGCATTGGTATGTGCTGACGACCGAGGCCCGGTGTCATACGCTGCAGATCATAATGTCCAGCCAGGACACCAAACTCCTGGAAAAACTGGTGCTGGACTTGAACAGGATGAAGCTGCCCGAGGATGCCGATCCAAAAACGGGCACCGGCGGCGGAAGTTCTCCTGCTTGCGTGAAGGACTATGCGAATGACGAGAATCTGGTGACGCGCGTCGATCCCGTGTTCTCCGAACGCCGCTTTAACTCGGTTCCGGTGCGAATCATCATCGACGAGCAGGGCAAGGTAAAGCATATTCATTTTCTCAGCGCATTTCCGGAGCAATCCAAAGCGATCACAGATGCGCTAAAACAGTGGAAATTTAAACCTTATCTTCGCAACGGAAAACCGACTGAAGTTGAAACCGGAATCATGTTCGGCAGGCCCTCGTTCCCGCTCCGGCGCACGGAAAATAGCGCCACCGAATGACTGATTTTGCTGGAGATTCGCGTGTGCGCTAATTCGGCTGCGGGTTCGTATTTTCCTGCAAAGGCGGTGCGGAAGGCTCTTTTCGCTTCTCTTCGGAGGCGACCGCAAACAGCATGTAATGATCGAAGCTGTGCCGCCGGTAGTAGCGGTGGTGGCGGAATTCAAAATAAATCTCCGCGGTCTTGGGCAGCCACAATTCCGTATTGTGGCTCTGGAAAGGAACCGCCCCGTATTCAACAATCTGATGTTCGCTGAGCAACTGAATCGGCTTCATTGGATTCACCAGTTCCGACTCAATCCTGACGATCTGAAATTTGTCCGCGGTGATCCAGGCGCGGCCTTTCAAGCGCACGGCGTACGTCTCCGACCCCACGCGGTAATCGTGAAGATTGGCCGGACGGTCATCGCGCTGATGAAAATAAACCAGCCAGGTCGGTTGCCCGTGCCAGTCGCTTAAACCTTCGCACTTCATGTCGAAGTTGCCGCGCATATCGGGGTGGAACACGAGTGCCAAAGCGGCAAAGCCCGTGCTTGCAATTTGATCGGGAAAGTCGCTCATGCCAAGATGCTCAGCGCGGTACTCCTCCACGGCCAGGGCGCCGGGGCTCGCCTCGGAGATGGACGCTACATAATTAAAATCACGCGTCTGCCTGGTAATCGGGTTTCCGATTTCGTCCATTTGCTCGTGCAGAAGGTGCTCGAGGGCCGCAATACGTGACACGTTATCCACCAATTCTTTGACGCGCTTGCCCGACTGTTCGATCACTTGATCGTAAGGACAAGTGACACCGGACGCGATCGAGAGATTGCTGTCATCGATCCCCGCTGGCTGCCATGGCCTCACGGAGAATGTGAGTTCCGGGGATGCCAAAAGAGGATCGACTCCCGCCAGTGAAGTATGCGCTGCCGAGGCGAGGGTTTCGCCAACTGAGACCCCCGACTCAGTTTCGAGCTGGGCAATGAGAGTTTTTACCTGCGGTGCCGTGGGACTCTTTGGTGAATCTATGAGATAGGCTTTGAGAGCCTGTATCCCCTCCTGACGCTGACCGAGATTAACCAGAGCCTGGCCGAGCACCAGCCGTCCCGATCCGGCGCCTTTGCTTTTTTCAATTGCCGTCTGGGCCTCGTGCCGTGCGTCATCATACTTCTTCTCTTTGAGATATGCTCCGGCCAACAAATCGTGTGCCATCCAATAATTGGAGTCAGCAGCGACGGCTTTTTCCAGAATGGTGCTGGCCTGCGGATAGTTTTCCTGCTGCAAATCGATGCGGCCCATCAAAGTCAGCGACTGCACGTCATGCGGATTCAGACTGGCCGCCAAGCCTAAATAGTTCTGAGCGTGGGGGAAATCTTTCCGCTGGTAGCTCAGATAGCCCATGAGAAAATTCAGATCGGGATTACCCGGCGCGAGCGTATAAGCGGCATCGAGCCATCGTTCCGCCTGCTTTAGGTTTCCCGACTTCAGGGCGGAAACACCGTGCTTGGTTTCCTTGCGCGCCTTGGGTGGCATCGCGGCCTGGGCAAATCCTAACTGAAACGCGGCTGGATCTTTTTTCAAGACGAAATCGAGGTTGACGGTGGCAGTTGCACTGACGACCTGGAGTTCCTTATGCTCCGTCAGATATCCGACGGCGCTGACTTCGATGTCGTAGTGCCCGAAAGGCATATCGCCAAAAAAGGCTTCTGACTTGTCGTCCGTTGTCATCCAGCGAACGGTGTTGGTGGTCTGATTGGTGAGTTTGATCACTGATTGCCGGTCGAGCAGGCTTCTATCATTTTCGGCGTACACTTTTAGCTGCAAGACAGTGCCACCGCCGCGGCTGTCGTAGCCCGGCGTGAGGTTCGTCGTCGAACCCATGGCATTAAAAGGATCATTGCCGAATCCCTGGGCAAAGAGACTGGGACCGCCAATCACACCTGCAATTAACAGGGCAAAGAAGGGCCACGAACCACACACGGCCCGCGCACGCATACCGGCCATAGTGGCCGAAGTGTCTCACAAGCCTGGAGGAGGGTCAATCCACCGTTCGGGGCGTATTCTCGTACAATAACTTGCTGCGACCAAAGTGTGACGCTTTTATCAACGGCGATGCCTCCAATCACCGCGCTCCTCCATACCTCAAATGACGCTCGCAGGCTCGGCCGAGCACTGGAAACGCTTCTGCCCTGTGCTGACGTTTTGGTGGTGGACCATCACTCATTCGATCAGACCCCTCGCATTGCCGCTAGTTACGGCGCCCGGGTAATCTTAACGGACGATCACCACGCCGCTCGCTACCTGGATGTAGCCGAGCATGACTGGATTCTCTGCCTCGACCCGTCCGAATCGATGACGGAGGGTCTGCAGGCAGCGCTGTTCGAATGGACCCTTCTTCTGGGTAATGCATTGCCCATTTCAAGCAGTTTCTGCATTCCTGTGCGGCGACAGGTGGGCGAAATCTGGCACACGCGAAGGGCGCTTGAAACACGCTTAATACCGCGAACCTGGAGCCGCTGGAACGGTAATTTTCCAGCGGATGATCCGTCTTCCATTCCCTTGGACGGCGAATTATTGCGGTTGGATCTTCCTTAAATCCACCCCGGGGGTGCGGCAACAAGGCATTCCTGTGCAATCCGACCATTGACCTTCTGGGCAGTGACTTCGGTACCTTAGTTTGCCAAATCCAGCCGCCTTATAATCCAGTCAAGAGATCGCACAATCTGCGTTCTCAATTAAAGCGTGCGTGGGAAAAGAAGAGGCGCTGCGCCTTCTCACGAAACCAAACCCGTGGATCCTGTTTACGCATCATCGATTTTCTTTCTAGGGCTGTGTTTCGGCAGCTTCCTGAATGTGTGTATCTATCGGCTTCCCTTGGGTTTGTCCGTGATCTCACCCCGGTCAGCGTGTCCACAATGCAAGTATCAGATTGCGTTTTACGACAATGTGCCGGTATTGAGTTGGCTGATTTTGCGCGGACGCTGCCGCCAATGTGAGGCGAGGATTTCTCCTCGGTATCTCTTCATCGAATTGCTTACTGGAGCCCTCTTTTTGGGTTGTTATGCCTATTTTGGATTAACGCTGGCGACTTTGAAGTATTGCGTTTTTGGATTTCTGCTGCTCGGCCTCATTTTCACTGACGCGGAAACCAAGCTTCTTCCCGACAAGCTGACCCTTCCGGGACTGGCTTTGGGCGTGGCATTCAGCCTGTTTGTCCCGGTCAATGATCTCGCGTCGCAGTTTCTGCCGGGGGTGGTCAACCTGCCCTTCAGCGCGGAAATTGAGATGCGCCTGCTTTCTCTGGTCGATTCGCTCTCTGGCGCGGCTCTTGGAGCGTCTTTCATTTATGGCGCGGGAGCTGTCTATCTTCGCTGGCGAGGGACCGAAGGCATGGGTTTCGGGGACGTGAAGCTGATGGCCATGGTGGGAGCATTCCTTGGGATAAAACTCACGGTCTTCACAATTTTTACCGCTTCCATGGCGGGATCGATGTTTGGATTGGCCATGGTCGGAATCGTCTGGGCCAAGCGCACACGCCGCTTCATGCGGCGGCTCGCGGACAGTCAAGCTGCGCGCCGAAGGGGATGGCAATCGGCGCAGATGGTGTACCGCCATTATCAAATGCCCTTTGGAGTATTTCTTGGCAGCATGGCGCTATTGGCGCTGTTTGCCGGCAATTATTTCTTCCAGTGGTACGGAAGGTTTTGGTGATCGTCAAGTCTCAAGGCATGAAAGACGATAGATACAGATAGGCAAGCCAAGCGGCTTAGACCAAATCGTCATTATTGGAGGATGAAATCTATGAAGCGTATTTCGATCGTATTCGCACTCGTCACTCTGCTGGCCGTTTCTGCGGTGGCACAGAATTCGACTACTGGCACAGACCAATCCTCTCTCGCAGACTACGCCCGCAAAGTCCGCAAAGATCCCACATCCAAGGCCAAGCCCAAGGTCTACGATAACGACAATCTTCCGACCGAAGACAAACTATCCGTGGTGGGAGCTCCAGCAACTGCGGACGCCCAGACTAATGCTGGCAAGCCTGGCAGTGACGGTCAAGCGAAGGACGATCAGGCGAAGAATGAGCAGGAATGGAAAGATTGGCAGGACAAGATGACTACGCAGAAAAGCGACATCGATTTAGCCTCGCGTGAACTGGACGTGTTGCAGAAAGAGTATCAACTGCGAGCCGCTGCCATGTACGCAGATGCCGGCAATCGTTTGCGCAACTCTGGAGACTGGGATAAGCAAGACGCGGATTACAAACAAAAGATTGCCGACAAACAAAAGGCTGTCGACGATGCCAAGCAAAAGCTGGATGATATGCAGGAACAGGCCCGCAAGGATGGCGTTCCGGCGTCCGTGCGAGAGCAAACTGCCCCAAGCAACAACTCCGAGCAGTAGAGGAGAACTTTCACGGGGATCTCAACCGGTTGTCTACAAAGTGCCTGGTCTTGCTGTCTGCTGACGTAAACGCGCGATTTGTTTGGCATGGTGCCGGCCGTGAATCAGGTGAAATCTGCGCCACCGTTTGGCCGTCAGCGGACCAAGCATCGGGTGATCGAGTAGTTTGCGCGAACCGAAACGCCGTTCGCATTCTGCGATGATTCCATCCATGGCGGCAATTTTCCCGTAAATCTCTGTTCTGATCGTCTCAGCTGCCAAACCTCTTGGCATCGTTTGCGGCGGGGCTTTTCTGCCAGCCGGCAGATAGTTGAAGCTAAAAACAACCAAGGCCTGGACACGATTCTTCATGGATGCGCGAGTCGCGAGAGGCCTTCCCGCCGCAAGCACGCGTTCGAATCCCTTTATGGTTCCCGTATAAGTCAGGTAAAGATGTTCCAAAACCTCCCCGGCCGACCACTTGCCAGCAGGACACCATTGCAATTGCTCTTCGGACATCCCTTCTATCGTGGTTCGTAACGTTTTCAGCAGAGTCTCAAGGTCGGAATCCATACAGTTAGTGTCGTCTTGTCGTTCGCTTCAGGTAGAATGAGCGGTCGAATCCATCATCCCATTATTTCCAGGTAGGGTGCCATGAGAACCCGCAAAAACGCTGTGCGGAAGACTGAGGCAGAACGTCCGGTGCGACGCTGCTTTCAGCCGCGCGTCTCTCCGAGAAGGTTACTCTCAAGCGCACTGTTGGTTCCCGTTTTTATCTCCGTTCTGTTGGCAACAGCATGCAATTCGAATCCGCCGAGCACACAGGAAGCGAAACCCGAGCCGAAACCGCCAGAGTTGCTTACGGGGCGGGGCGCGTTTCAGAAGGTGTTCATCGCCGCCCGCAATTACGCGCCCGATGTGAAGCCGTTTCGCATCGAGTCGACTCCCACAACTGATGCCAATGGTCACGACGGAAAATCGGCGATTTGGAAAGCCAGCTTTGCCTCGGCAACGCGGCGCGGGGTGAAGCCTTTTATCTGGTCAGGCAGCAATGCCCCGGATGCTCCTTCGCGCGGAGTATCCCCGGGAAACGAAGATGTCTACAACGCAAGCAATTCGTCTACCCAGGTTTTCGATGTTGGTTTTCTTAAAATAGATTCCGACCAGGCGTTTGACATGGCGCAAAAGCACGGTGGGGACAAAGTTCTCGAAAAGGACCCATCCGTACCAGTCATCTACGTTTGCGACTGGAATCACAACACGAATGAACTCATCTGGCACGTTATCTACGGGACCTCCCGGGATGACGCCAAGCTCACGGTGGCCGTGAATGCATCGACTGGCGAGTTTACCCGGGTCGAGAAGTAGAAAACTCTTTAAATTTTTTGGGCCCCTAAATCGATTTCCACTCGGGAGCCAATTCCCTTGCCTCGACAACCCGACCCCCTGCTAGAAAAACGAATCCTTCAAGCCGCCGGCCGTTTACGGGCCCGGGGAGGCGAAAAAGCGCTCACTATGCGGGCGGTGGCCAAGGCCGCACGAACCACGACCCCAACTGTCTACGAGCGCTATCGCAACCGCGCCGACCTTTTGCGCGCCCTGCGCATTCAAACTCGAGCGGAGCTTTTTGCGTCTCTGCAAGACGTCCGCACGCTGGAGGAGGGTTGTCAGCGATATCTCGAATTCGCCCTTCAGCACCGTCACGCTTACGAGGTGCTTTACGACAAATTCGCGGAACCGCCTTCGCTGCATGAGCCATGGCCTTCGTTTAATCTGTTGCGGGAAAAGCTGACTCGCCGAATCGGCGGAGCCCCGCGGCAGCACACGCGCCTGATGCTTGCGATCTGGTCACTCGTTCACGGCACTGCGATGCTGTTGATCCGCGGCGGCGTGGTCGACCCGCTGCGGACGCAAATGTTCCACTCCTGCCTTGACGCGGTTGAAGTTATCGTGACGGAAAGCGCTCACAACAAAAGCAGGGGGCGCTCCGGACCAGCATGGCCGTCAAATCTGATTCTTGGTGAAGCGGCAGAGAGCAAGGTGGCTTCTGTTGGCGGGGCAAAAGATTCCCGGCGCGGACGACAGCGCAAGGCCTAGAATCGCGCCAGCCTCAGTGTGTGCATTGAGAACATTCCGCTAGCGCGGCCCTCCGGCGTCCTGTGCTTTCAACTTGTCAAGAGCTTTCTGTGCCTCTGACGCTTCCGGGCCGTGAGGCAGGATCTTCAGGTAGCTTTCGAATTCGGCACGGGCGTCATCGAACACTCCCAACTTCTCCAGTGACTGCGCCAACCGGAATGTGGCGACAGCATCGTTCTCTTTGTAAGTGAGTGCTTCGCGAAAGCGGTCCTCTGCAGCCCTATAGTTTCCACGCTTGAAATAATAAGTTCCGACCTCGATATCCTTGGCAGCCTTCTGCGGATCCCAAGTATGAAATTCGCTGATCCCACCCGGCGCGATTCCCGCCTCTTCCTGGGCTACCGTCGAGGAGCTGTTCGGATGCGCTTTGGCATCGTCTTTCGGCGGAGCCAAATCCACTTCCGTATCCTTGCTCGAACTGTCCCCAAGTGCCGAGCCGAGATCGTCGGCCTGAACACGGTCGGAGCGGGGAGGTTCGAGGTTTGGAGCACTTGACCGTTGAACAGAATCTGAGTTCGACGGAGTCGAATCCTTGGTAGAAGAAGTTTGTTTAGAATCGCTGGAAGAAGATGCCGAATGAGCAGAGGGCGGTGGGGACTGCGACTGTCCGATTGCTGATAGCGACCCAGACGCCACGCACAGCAAGAGTCCAAAGCTTAACCTATGCCAACTACCCATTGACCTATTTTACGACTTCCTGAGAGATAAGAACCGGCGAGCAATTAGCTTTCCCAAAAAAAGCAGGCCGCTCAGGGGGAGGCTTTGAGCGGCCTGGTTGGCAAAGTCCTCCGGGGAGGAGGAACTCAAAAAAGTCGTTACATCGAAGAGGGATTGTTCTGCCCACTCGTCGTGGGCGCGGCTGCCGGCTGATTGCCATCTGTCGTGTTCGTCATGAGGCGAACATCCACACGGCGATTGTCGGCGCGTCCCGCCTTCGTCTTATTTGTCTCGATCGGCTTATCCTTGCCCAATCCGATCACATAAATTTTGTGCGCGGGAACGTTGTACTTTGAGGCAAGGTACTGGATTACCGAATTCGCGCGGCGCTGGCTCAAATCGTAGTTATAGTCCGCCGGTCCCACTGAATCGGTTCCGCCTTCCAATGTGATGATGTAACCCTTGGTGCTCGCGATGTTGCCTGCGACCTGGTCGAGAGATTGCTTCGACTCTGCCGTCAGATTGTCCTTGTTGAAACCAAACTTCACCGACGTCTCAGCCACCGGACGATAATTGTCGAGATTTGCGACGGTATTGGTCAGGACGGTGACACGGCCATTGGCTGTGTCCGCAGTCTGTTGCGCAGAGCTGGCGGTTTGGCCGGCAGCCTGTGTCTTCTGTTCGACTTCAGCCGTCTTGGCGTTCACAGCAGCGATACCAGCCTGAGCGCGCGTGTCTACGTCTTTAATGTCTCTGCTGTTTTTCGCGGTTAGATCGTCCAGTTCGTTGGTCTTGTTGATAAGCGGTGTGGTTTGCTGCTTTACGTAGTTCTTCGAGGTACAGCCAAAGGTGGCTGCCAGACAGATTCCTAGCAAAACCGTTAACGAAGTGCGGGTCATTTGTGAGCGGCTCCTTAATCTTCTTTCAGCACGATTGAACTCTCGCGCCTTATATGTGTTGCAAGCCCTGGGTTTCCAGTTGGCACCGTGAAACAATCATAACTGTGCACGGCAGATGCCAGTTTTCGACTGCCGGTGGAATTCGAGACAAGTATACCGATTATCAATGGTTTGCATTCGGAATCGAGATGGCGACCATTAACTGACTTGGGCCCCCAGCAAAGCAAACCCACACGAGATATGGAAATTTTATACGGTACCAGTCAGCCCTGAATCCGGAGCGAGGGGGCAGAAATCGAATAAAAGGCAAAACTTGAGATCTTATTCGACGACGGATCCGGCGCATTTCGGGTTGTGACGTCGCGTAAATGCGTGCGAGTTTGGCTGCAATACAAATCAAACCCGTGCCAGATCGATCTAATAAAATAGGTAATCAATCCCTCCGTTAATTAATGGATCTTCTTCAGAAAATTCGCACTATTCCGACCGAGCCCGGCGTGTACTTGTACAAGAACGCCGAAGGAGAGGTGATTTATGTCGGAAAAGCGAAGAATCTTCGCAGCCGAGTTTCAAGCTACTTTCACGAGGGACGTTGGGAAGATGCGAAAACCGGAAGCCTGGTGCGCGAGGCCGTCGATGTTGATTACATCGTGGTCGCCAATAACAAAGAGGCGTTGGCGCTCGAAAACAATTTAATCAAGCAGCGGAAGCCGCGATTTAACATCTTGCTGCGCGATGACAAAACTTACCCTTATGTGAAGCTCACGCTTGGCGAGCGCTGGCCGCGAGTTTACGTCACGCGCCGCCTACGAAAGGATGGCAGCGCATATTACGGTCCGTACTTTCCTGCCAATCTCGCTTACCGGATTGTCGATCTGATTCATCGGAATTTTCTGATTCCATCCTGCAAGGTCGACCTTACGCGCTTCCATCCCCGCCCTTGCTTGCAGTACTACATCAAGCGTTGTCTCGGTCCCTGCGTGCAGGCGCTGACGACGCCCGAGGCGTATCAGGAAGCGGTTCGCGACGTGAAGTTGTTTCTCGAAGGAAGGCCTACAGATTTGTCGCGCTCGCTGCGCCAACGCATGGAACAGGCTGCGGACGCCGAGGAGTACGAACGAGCCGCGCGCTATCGTGACTTAATCTCTACCGTCGAGCAATTGCAGGAGCGCCAGCGAATCGCCGCAGCCGAAGGCGATGACGCGGACGTATTTGGGTATCACTTTGAAAACGGAATGCTGGCTGTGAATTTGTTTCACATGCGCGGCGGGCGGGTAGTCGACCGCCGGGAATTTTTCTGGGAAGACTTGCCGGAGTTTGAGAGTCCAAGAACGCATCGTCATCCTGAGCGAAGCGAAGGGCATATGCAGTCTGCAGGTAGCGCCGATGCGGACTGCACCAGCTTAGCTCGCGATAGTTCGAGGGTTTTGTCGGCCCCCGAAGAAAGCGGGCCTCAGAAGGACACAACAAAACCCGGCTTTTCTCCCAATGAGTTCTTCTCTGCCCTTCTGAAGCAGCTCTACATCGAACAGCCTTACGTTCCCCGGAATTTGTACGTGCCAGTCGATTTCGAAGATCGCGAAGAGCTGGAAAATCTGCTCTCAGAAAAGTTCGCAGGTGAGGGTGCTCGCGCTCCGCGGGTGCATATTCTGGTTCCGCAGCGGGGCGATAAGCGGGCGTTGATCGACCTGGCTGGAACCAACGCCAAACAATCCTACGATCAGCGTTTCCGCGTGCTCAAGCCGAACGCCCGAAAGATTCAGGAAGAATTACAGGAAATTCTCAGTCTTCCTGATTTGCCGAAGCGCATCGAGTGCTTCGACATCTCTCACATTCAAGGTGCAGAAACTGTCGCCTCGATGGTCGTATGGGAAGACGGCAAGATGAAAAAGTCGGACTACCGCAAATTCATCATCCGCACCGTCGAGGGAGTGGACGATTTTGCCTCAATGCGCGAGGTGGTCACGCGCCGCTATAAGCGAGTGCAACAGGAAGAAAAGCGGATGCCAAGTCTCGTGCTGATTGACGGAGGACTCGGACAACTACATGCCGCCGCCGAAGCGCTGGAATCGCTGGAGATCATCAACCAACCGCTCGCTGCGATTGCCAAGCGCGAGGAAATTCTCTACGTTTACGGCCAGGAGAAAGATCCGATTGCGCTCGATCATCACTCACCCGTGCTTCATCTGATTCAGCAGATTCGCGATGAAGCTCATCGCTTCGCTGTGACATTCCATCGCAAGCGACGCCAGATGCGTGACCGGTCGACGGAGCTGTTGGAAATTCCGGGGGTAGGAGAAAGCACCACCCGCCGTTTGCTCGAACACTTTGGTAGCCTGCAGGCGGTAAAGCAGGCGGATGCAGCCGCATTATCGGCAGTAGTGACGCGGGGACAAGCGGAGGCCATTAGCAGTTATTTTCGCAAGTAACAGAAAGAAGATCACCGAGTGTGACTTCACAGCCGGCTGTCTCTGGGCGACATGAGGTCGATCATCGGCCAGCTTTTCAACTAGGCCGTTTCTAAAGAAGACTGCTAAGCTAAAACGTGCGTCGCCCGGCAGGAATTCTAAACGTGGAGCAGATATTATTTCTGGCCAATATAGGGCAGCTCCTCACTCTTCGCTCTACTTCGGATAGTTCCCGTCCTCGCCGCGGTGCAGAACTGCAGCAGCTCGGCATCATCGATAATGCGGCGGTGTTGTGCCTGGGCGGAAAAATTGTGTCGGTCGGCGCAATGAAAGACGCGCTGCGCGATCCCTGGCTTAGGAAAAATCGGAAGAATCTCCTCGAAATCGACTGCTCCGGTAAAGTTGTCCTTCCTGGCTTCGTTGACTCACATACACATCCCGTTTTTGCCGGCCCTCGGTTGCTCGATTTTGAAAAACGCATTCAAGGTGCATCCTATGAAGAAATCGCCGCGGCCGGTGGCGGTATACGGTCAAGTTTGGAGGGAGTTCGCAAGGCGGCTGAGAGGGATCTGGTCTTGAAATTATCGGCCGTGCTGCGCGATATGGCAGTCCACGGCACAACTACCGTCGAAGCCAAATCCGGTTACGGTCTGACCGTCGAATCCGAGTTGAAGTCGCTCGAAGCCATTCGCGGGGCGGCAGGCAGTTGGGCCGGAACGGTGGTTCCCACGTTCCTGGGCGCACATGTAGTGCCTCAGGAATTTCATGGCCGCTCACAGAAATATATACAGATCATCTGTGAGGAAATGATTCCACAAGTCGTGAAGCGGAGGCTTGCGCAATTTGCAGACGTTTTCTGCGACAGAGGTGCGTTCGCGGCAGAAGAAACGCTGGAAATCTTCGAAGCTGCTTCGCAGCACGGGCTCGGCGTTCGTGCTCACGTGGGACAGCTTTCTCATACAAAACTGAAGCCGTTGCTGCGCTACGAACCAGCATCTCTCGATCACATGGACCACGTGGACGATGACGACATATTGGAACTGGTTCAACACGACACCGTCGCGACCTTCGTATCGGGAGCAAATTACTTTCTAGGAATGAACGCCTATCCGCAGGCAAGAAGACTAATCGACGCGGGAGTTCCCGTGGCGCTTGCAACCGACTATAACCCCGGAACCTCGCCAACGTTGAGCATGCCGATGGCGATGTCGCTTGCCTGCACGCACATGGAGATGTCGCCGGCGGAGGCTATTGTGGCCGCGACGATCAATGGCGCATGGGCTTTGAGAGTCGCGGATCGCAAGGGCTCGATTGAGCCGGGAAAAGATGCGGATATGGCCATCTTCAACGTCAACGATTACCGCGAGATTCCCTATTGGTTTGGAACGAACCGCTGCGAAACAACGGTTATCAACGGCGTTGTATCTCAACGATAGGGAAACGTACGGGGCCCTGACGTTGAGGTAACTCCGATCGATTGTTATAATCGACGAGTTCTACGCGCATCGGCATAATCAGTTCAAGCCCGCACCGCGTAAACAGAATAACCTTCGCGACCGCCGCCAATGCGGTTTCGACAAGTGGCCAGGTAGCTCAGGTGGTAGAGCGCAGCCCTGAAAAGGCTGGCGTCGGCGGTTCAACTCCGTCCCTGGCCACCATGTTTTCAATCATTTACCTCCGTTCGGAAATCCCAACCTGTTCCAATTTGTTCCAAAAAAAATAAAGCTGGACCTACCGGGTTCGCCTGCTCAGTAGATGTTTGCCCCCAGACTGCAAGCTCCAGCGCCGATTTTCGCCTTTGGAGATTACCCAAATGACAACCTTCACTTTTCGAGCGCCGGAAGAGATAACGACAAGCCTTACTTCCGCCGAGATGCGTTCATGGCTGCATGATTTTATTCACCAGCCTCATTCGTTGCCGCCGGATCCAGGTTCAGGGTACGGGCGTGTTTCGTTAACGCTGCCAGCAGATGCCGTCAATGCTGTTGCCACGTACTCGAACTCGTCCACCAGTTCTGCTCTTCGGCGGATCGCAGTAGCGCGCTTGGGCCTGCGAAGTCTTAGCAGTCCCGAGGATTACAGCGCCCCTCATCGTTCCCCGGCAGCTCCTGCGTCCGGAAGGTCGCAAGACAATTCGCGATCAGGAGATGAAGTCGCCGGAGCACTGGTGTCGTTTGTCATTTGGATCATTTTCGTCGGAATTGCAATTCTCGCTGCCTCGAGCAGGAAGAAAGATGGTTAAAGTCGCATGACAAGCATGACTTAGAAAAACCCTATTTACGATGAATTGCTAATTGCCACGGTTTATGGACCCTCCAATTGTCTAGTTTTTGCTGCTTCGTAGATTCTCGGTGAAGTGTTGGAACAGAACATGTCACATTTACCTCGTTACAACAGGTTGAAACAACGTGCGCTGAGCGTATTCGAATGTCATGGTGGCTGGATCAGGCCGACAGAGTGGGCCGTTCTCGTTGGTTTCTATCCGATCCGCGCCGCGTATTCCTATTTACTTCGGTTACATCGTTTTGGGCTTTTGGAGCGTTTTAAGACAACTGCAGGGATCGTGTATCGGCTCTCTGAGCGTGGGGCTGGACGACTGGAATGGCTGACGAATGTAGCGAAAACAAGGGCTGCATCCGTGCCAAGACGTCGATGAGTGTTAGCCACATTTCTTAGCCAAACTGAGGTTCCGCAGAACGGAGACTCAAGACTATGCAGGCAGTTGCCGTTTGCTATTTCGTGGGTTTCGATTGGCTAACCAAACGTCCTCTCGGCTCCATGCCTTCGAACTCAAACGGAAGGCCCTTATCCAGGCCGAGAGACAAAGAGATCGCAAGCAAACTTCGTCCAGCCGCTGAGTTTTGAGCTTCTTCATTGATACTGCACCACTGGCACATTCCGGATTCCGATAGATCTGCCGGTTCAAAACATCCTCCACAGACACTCGCGATGCTCTGAAAGTCATCTCCGGACCATGTCGAGGCGCGCAGATCTGAATCCGTAAAAAATGGCTTGAACGTTCGAGCACCGATTCGTAGCTGAACGATTGGAACGCTCCACTCTCTAGCACGTGCTTTGCATAAGTCTTTGACACTCGACTCCGCGTTAGGTCCTAAAATGACGCAGCGAAGCGCGGCTCGACTGAATCGACCAAGCAAAACACCGTCGAGATCCTCTACTGCATTCGGTGGAACCACAATTCTTCTTTCAGCTTCATACTGCCAGTCGGTCCTTTTCCTAAAGTATGCGGCCCGGTGCGCCGCTGCTATTAGAGCCAGAGCGTGTCTACGTTTCCCAGTCATATACGCATATTTAAGTATTCCCGAATCTATCGTTGCGGGGCCATCCGCATATTCGATGTCACCCGCATACGCGATCGGCAGTTCCTTCACTAAGACGTCCTCGTCAAGCCCAAGGCATATCCCTGCACATTCTTTACCATAGTGTGCCCACATTACGACCGAGTCCGGTCGCCTTGAAAAGCACGCTACCGGAGTTTCGACCACCTTCCCGAGAAAATACGCATAAAATGCGCGGTGCTCTTCGCTTTCCAGCGGTGGATCGGGCTGCAGGAATAGCTCGTAGGGATCGTTGTAGTGTTTTGGAAGCCCAAAGCGAATTGATAAGCCATTGGCACTCACGAATACTTTTGAGACCGAGTCTGGACCTACGTATTTGAATATCAACATGCTTCTTTCTCTTCGATGGTGATCAAGACAGAGTTTTTTCCAAGATCTGCATAACTTTCGGTTTGATTACCTCGATATCTACTTCTCCCCTTAAGAACTGGTACACGACCTCGATCAGGACTTCGCCGAGCAAGCCTTGAACAGCGGAAGCCGACCCTGTTCCAGCGCGCCACTGTTTGCCAATGTCTTCTCGGCAGATCACAAACGTTGGATCGTCTTTTCCAGGTTTGGAAGGTCTAGTTACGGCACAGATTGTGAAGTCTGGAGGAAAATAAGAAATCATGTCTTTAGGCATTGACTCGATGTTGCCGACGTAAATGTCGAGCTCACGCCTCGGAAGCTCTGGTACGGAAAGCATCTGAGCAATGCTTTGCTCGAAACCCTTGAAAAACATTGCAAGCAAAGCTGAAGCTGTGAAAGTGTCGATACGACCATCTAGACACGTAATCGTGACGAGGGCGGGCTTACGCAGATTGAGGCCGACGACCCAGGATGAACCCTCTTGTTTAAACCTAAAGTGAAGCCCACTAATTCGGTCCTGTATTTTGTCACCAAGTTGCACCAAATGGCGAAGAGCCAAGCCGTCCTCAGGAATGCTAGCCAAAAGCTGCATCGCTGGGAAAAGAATCCTCGAAGCCTCTGCATCCTTAGTTTGAGCTGAAAGCTGCTTCAGAACACGCCCGAATAGAAAACGCGCCACAGGCTGCGGGAGATCTGCAAACATGAATCGGAAGTGCAGTCCGAAAAGCCTAATGGCATGGTCACTGTGAACATTCCCTAACATGATGTCGATGCAATCAAACAACTGCTCTGTGGCGGGCTTCTTCGCAGCGGCTGTCAGGCCGTAAGCCAGATTGATGCAACCGATGTATTTGTCGGGGCCCAAATTCTCGTAGACACATGTCGAGAGCGCATCCACAGTCAGCCTGGATTTTTCCTTGATATCCGTCGAAGCGGCAGCAGCCTTAGCGTAGGATTCTGCTGCGTTGTCCCACGATCTCGCTGAATAGTGACAGTCTCCGACTTCTTCAAGAGCATCGGCCAGCCCAGTTGAGGCAATGGAGCCCTCTAGGAGAGCGACAGCAACCTTGGCATGTTCTAGCGCCAAACGATTGTTGCCCTGCGTGCGATATATACCTGCAGTGAGTCTGGCAGCAGATGCCTCGAGGCTCTTGTCGCTAGACCTACGACCGAGATCTCCAGCTGCAGCGTACTCTGTGATCGCTGCATCCAGTTCGCGTTTGTCTCTGAGCACGTTCCCAACATTTAGACGATTAATGCCAGCCAGGTTGAGGTCTCCGAGTTCCTCTCCAATTTGCACTGCCTCACGACCATAGGAAAGTGCTTCCTGGAACTGTTTCTTGCGTCGCAGGGTCCGCACCATGTAGTTGCACAACCAGGCTCTCTCACGCTGGTCCCCTGACTCCTGCTGCTGCTCCTGAAGCTTTTCGATCAGCACTATTGCTTCCGTTTCTCTGCCGGGGGTCTCTGCCAATGCCGACGCCATATTTCGAATAGAGACGGACACGCCGTAAACGTCTCCGAGATTTTCGAAAATCTTCAGTCCTCGTTCGGATACAGCGAGAGCCTCTGGAAATCTCTTCGTCCGGGTAAACAATACACTCAACTCAGTCGTTAAACGTCCAGCAGACCAACGGTCTCCAGTTGCTAAGTATTCCTGTTCTAGTTTCTGCAACATCTCAAGGTATTCAAGGGACAGGGTTGATTTGGCTAAATAGATTGCGCGTACTTCACGTGCACGCAAATTCAGGATTGGATCACCAGAGCTACTGGCGACCCCATCAACCTCGGCAAAGACAGCGTCCAGCTCCGAAGTCCGACCTGTGTGGTGCAGCGCGTGGGCCCGGGAAAGAAGCAGAGTCATCAAATCCTGGGGATCCGACTTTTTCCGTGCACTCTCCAGAATGTCATCAACAATGACAAGCTGTGACTTAAAGTCGCCTCTTCTCTGGGCATCAAACAGTGCGAGGCGCGAGATCGACTTCGCAGCAGACTTGTCTGCCTCGCGAAGAACAAGAAATGCGTGGAGATAGTCGCCACGCGCTCTTAGAAGTGTTGCGACACGGCCACTGTAATATGCAAATTTACTCGGGCTTGTGGACAGCTGCTCTCGAATCGTGAGTCTCTGGTGTTCATGTCGGAGCGCATAGCCATTGGGGAACTCCGCGACGAAGACTTGAGCTCGTTGTAGCGTATCCGTCATTTCTTCAAGGGGCCCGCCACCCTGTCCCACCAATCCAACTAGCTCTACAAGAGAGATTCGTTGATTGGCTATAGCCAGATACGAGGCCAGTTCGCGAGCTAAGGGCTCCAGCTTGCGCCAAGCGTCTAATTCATACTCGCGAAAACTCTTTTCAGAAGCGACTTCGGGCGATTGAGAAAAATACAGAAGATATAACGGATTGCCCGCGGACTTCTTATAGATCTCCTCTAGTTCTTCCCCTGACAGTTCCTTGCCATGGCTCGTCAAGAACTCCGTTGCCTCCGAGAAAGAGAGACCAGGAACCGTAAAACGTGTGTGTCCAAATCGCGCATCTGCAATCCTGATGCTGTAGATCAATCTTTTCGTTTTGCTAGCAGGCCCAGCATTTTTGAGAAAAGCTGCCACGAACTCGGGGTCCGAACAATCGTCGATCACTAATGTGAAAGTCTCGGCGGTTCGCCATTCTTCCAGGAGAGCTGAAAATGCGCTGGTTGCGTCGGCGAAATACCGCGTGTTGGCGCCTCTTGCGGAAGCCAATTTGTTGGTGACCACAGCTGCAAGCTCATGATTGTCCAGCTGGGTTGCGCTTACGAAAAGAAAACCATTGTCCTTCGCAACTGTGGCTAGAAATACGGTTTTACCTATTCCCAGTTCCCCAGAGACCTGGAGAACGTGGTCGGACGAAAGTTGCTCCAGCAAGAGGTCAGCGAGTTTCTTGCGCATCAGTAACGACTTCGGGGCTGGAATAAGACCCGATACAGCTGCAGCTGCATCTGTGTGGACTATGGCTTCTAGACGCTCTGCTTCGTGAAAGCGCTCGGTGACTTCGGCTTCAATATCTTCACGAATCCTCTCATAGAGTTCCTCAGGGTTGCGATACCTAGAATATGTAATCTCCGATTGCACTTCCTTCAACATCGCGGACAATCGCGGATCTCGATCCTGGGCAGGATCAAGCACGTAGACGAGTCGAGGCATTCCCCTTTGACTCGAGCGGCGCAACTCGTCTTCGATCCCGGAGATTGCTGCTCCAGGTGCTACCCAGCCGTACCCATTCCGGTAGATGCTTATGAAAATGTCAGACTGGTCTAATTTCCCTAGATATAGCGCTCTTGGTGACACTGATCGAGCGCCGATGTGCTCGAATAGAATTGCGTCGTGATTGAGGGACTCGATTGCGCGCTTTGCCGCGGAACGCTCGGCCGCGCACTCTCCGATAGTCGAACTCACGAAAATTTGCAGCTTCTCCTGAATCCGTTCAGACATTCAATGGCTCCAGAAGATTTAGCTGCGCGAGTTTCCTTTGAAGGTTATCCAGATCTAGCGATGAGATCGTCTGTCGCTCTGCTTCCAGCAGGGCAATTGCATCCAGTTGTACCTGCGCGATTATTTGTTCTGTGGAGAATCTTGAGATTTCAGGCGTATCTGATCTCTCTTCTCGCCCTTCGAGTGCCTTCGTTACTCCACTGGTTAATTCTTCCGCAGTTAGGTTAGGGTAGAAAAGCAAGCCATCGAATAGAGATGCACTCAGAAGCAAGTTGCATGCTGCTTGTTTGACCTGCCATTCTTTGACGCCCCTCGATTGCAACACATTCATCATTCCTGCGTACCTCCCAGCCCGGATACGTTCAATCGTTACCGGGAAGTATCGTTCAAGCATCCTAGTTCTATGTCGGAAGTATTCCTCGGGTTGCTGGGGTTCCGGGGCGGGCAGAGACGAAAGAAAATCTCTCTTCTGGTGCTTTCTGATAGGCTCCGAATTCGGTTTGTTCCGGAGCAACGAGTAGAAGCTGGTGCCCGGCAAGATGGCATCCTCATCAAGGAAGTCCGCTTCGAACTTTAGAACTGGAGCAACTTCATCCAAAGGATCAATGTTGTTAGGCGCTGGCGTACTAGGAGTTTCTAGCACGGCCGCACCCAGCAAAAACGGGGAGATCAAGAAAGCTTGCTTGTATTGCCGTAGTTCTTCAAGGGCTGGGTGGCGGGTGTCAAACTGTTTGATATAGCTTCCCCCAAATAGGATCGTAGAGTAAATGCGATCTGATCCTGTGAGATCATGAGTTGTCCTACTTGGCTCCCGCTCGATGCACAGTAAGTAGCCACCATCCTTTAGGAAGATAAATGTGAGCTTAACTGCATCCCCGTCTCCAGACGCTGCCCAACGCTCAAACGCCGTGAATGCCTTAATGAGAGGTTCTCGATTGATGCCAACCAGTGCTATTTCCCGCATTGGAACGTCCAGTGGGCTCTTGGGGACGTATGTATATGCGCAAGCAACAATGTTGGCTCGCTTGAGCAACTCAATGAAGGAAGAATCCGTTGCCAAGATGGCGCGCAGCACGACACCGAAGTCGAAGCCTCGGGTAGCTGCAACTTTCCCCTTCGGTCGCTTCGATTGTTTTATTCGTCGACGGCCCACGGGCACACCTGTTTGTTCTAAACGTCGATTCCTAGCACGTAGATAGGTACCTGAATGGCACTCTTGAAGTGCGGCAAGTAGCGCTTCACTTTTTCAAAGGTTAATGACCCTTCCCAATTTTGGTTGCATTGTGATTTCATGAACTTCTGAAACCGGGAAGTCGTTACGATGTACACGCCGACATCGATTTTGTCCAAGGCGGAATACGAGGAAACCTGAAATTTCAAGAGATCGATGCCGATGAATGACGCATGGCCAAACCCAACTTCGATCCCAATCCGCTCTTTGAGAAAATCCATCTTAGCGCCAGGATCATTCGGATCGTCGAAAACAGTGGGTTGGCTCGTCCACCCGTGAGAGACAAACCTTTCTTGTAATACCTGATTAAATCGGGGCCTCGAAAGCGATCGCACATCGGCGGTCGTGTCGAGCAATACCTGTTCGATTTCCTCTTTCAGAGAAAGCTTGCTGTTCAAAACCTGTTCTGCAAAACGATACGAAAATCGCTGAAGTCGAAGGCTGGGAAGTGCTCCAGTTAGGTTTTCTGTCACGGTTTGCCTCGCTTGCGTTCGGTTAAGACCCGCTCCAGGTCTGTCAGTCCCGCCTCGCGCTCGATTTTGTCCGTGATGTTTCTTAGCAATCGAGAAGTGATCAGGTAAGGAATCCTTCCCGGTTCTGGGTGGGGTGCCAGATAGAAAGTGATCGCTTCGCAAATGTCTCTATCGTTGTCTTCGAAAAACTTGCGGATGTAGTTCAGCACGCGTTCATTGTGGAAGAGACGCGTTTGGGGAATTCTCGCGATCTCGTCTCGGAACAGCTGCATCCGTTTCTCACGATCGGTAGAGGCTGAATCGCGCCTTGCCCATGCGCGAGCAAATACTTGAAAGATTTCGAAGTTCTTATGAGGATCACGCTTCGATGCAAACCTCGCACAACGCCCAAAAGATTCACGAGAGGGTAGGTCGGGAAGTCCAGCAATCGCCCTTGCATATTGACGAGGATGGTGTCGACAGCGGCGTTTCGCTATGAAAATCAAGAGATCCTGTCTGGCGAATCCAGCTCCTTCGTCACCATAGCGCTCTTCCAACTTGACAATTTCAGCTCGGATGTCCCGTGCTCGTGCTTCGAGTATGGATAGCTCGGCTTCGTGCTTCGCGGCCACCTCTTTAGCCCAAGCCCAGTTCTGCGGAGTAGCATTGTCGTAGTTTTTCTTGAAATCTCGAACTACTCTCTCATCGGCCGCGATTTCTTCTGTCAATTTCGCATAGCGCTTCCGAACGTCATCGCCAGATTGAGTGCCCGCGTCGGACTTTGACATGAGACACTCGCACTCTTGGTATTCGTTTCGGAGGTGCAAAAGGACGCCTCTCCGCCTCACAATTTCTTTGCTCAGTTCTGCGCGATTCTTGTCGCTTGCCTGTTGAACGGCTCGCCTCTTTTCTTCGCATTTCTGTGTTTGCGCTTCGATGGGTACCCTAAGCGCTGCGAGTTTCTTGCGTTGCTCTTTAAGCTCGTTGAGTGTTTTCCTCACCTGGAGGCAAGTGGACGGAACCGACGTTGGACGCAGAAGGGGACCGAATAGAAACTCGCGATCGCGGCCACAAAGGGGCTCGAAGGCGAACATCAGGCTATCCGGCGTATGGCCCTTTGCTGGATTTCGTAGTACTTCAAGCTGCCAGCCTAGCTGTGGCCAGTACTCCTCGAGAATGTAGGCGATTTCGTCGCGGTGCCCGAGCAAAATGTTGTCTCTTACAACTTGAGCATCTTCAGGCGTTGCCCTGTTCGTGACGAGTGCTACTTCCGCGCTGATCACTGCAGATGGCGAAAAGGGGTATTGCAGCGGACCTGAAATCTCGTTGTGAGTTAAGATTTCATTCTTACTCAGTGAGTGGTCTGAGTCGTGAGCTGGAACGATTCTGCGCTTGCTGGTCTTGGCGCGTCGCTCTCCCTTTGCTTTCGGCGGTTTTGTCCTAATTTTCTTCGCCGCAGAATTCCGTCGTTTTTGCTTTTTCGCCACGAATTCTGACCCTGTTTTGGCTCGTCGCCAAAAATGCTGACAGCGTCTGCCCGAATCGATCTTGTGGAGATCACCCTTTCCTCTAGGATCCCGGAAGAGGCGAACTGTGAATGATAGAGCGAAAGCTTCGACAACTCCAATCGAAAACGGAATCTGTCCGTTTTGCGGAAGGCCACTGTTTCTGAGTGTTTCCGATGCGGGTGTTCGGATCTTTCGCTGCAAGCCGTGCGGGTTATTTGGTCAAACGGTGACGCCTCCCCGAAAGTTCACGCCCAAAAAGCGAGAAGTGAGAAGAGAGAGGAAAAGATGGCACATCACAAACTGAGTCCTGAGCAACAACTGAAAGGTGTCCAGGCAGCACTTCGCAGTCCGCGTACACCTCCACAGCTCAAGGACGGACTCCGTCGACGTGAGCAAGTCCTGTTGAAAGATGTCGAGCGCTCTGGTAGGCGCAAGCGAAAGAAAGGCATTTTCAGATGAGCGAATGCGAGGACCGATTTCCCAATTGTTTCGGCGCTGGCTATCAGTACGCCGAAAGATGGGTGGGATCAACGTCAGAGCGGGCAACGTGGCGAATAGCCAACCTCACGACCCGCGACTTATACGGGCATGATCCCACCCTCCAGATCCGTGGATGACACCCAAAGGAATGCCCGGTTAGGACGTAAAGCGTTGGCTTGGGGAGGTCCAGGAGGGGTGAAACCCCTCCTGGGGGACCGCGCGGACAGCGGTCCCACTGCGGAGCGAAGGTGAGCAGAAGGGCGAGCGAGCGAGCGAATGAGCGAGCGAGCACAATTCCGGCGCGAGAAGAGTTGCAGGCTCGGTCTAATAGCCTGCAACTCGCGTCATGCCGACGAGCTTGCCCTTTCCTGCTCTTTCGGGCGGTAGCGTGATCGACAAGTTAGAGCTACGTGTCCCGGCGCGCACGGTCTACACCGCTAAATTCAGGGAACTGTACTCCGAACTGAGGAATGGAAATGGGAAGGACCCGTTTCATGCAACAAGACACTACGTTGCTGTTGCCGATTTGAGGCCCTATGGATATGAGCTTGTACTACATGCACATTGCAAGCATGGAAAAGGAGGGAATCACAAGTTGGAATTAATGGAAACAGGACAAAAGTTGTTCAAGGATCTGGTGAGCGAGATCAACCGAGTCTTTGTTGTCGATCCAATGCAACTTCAAATCATGCGTATAGACCTGACTGCCGATGTCGTGGGCGTTCCAGTTTGGTTTTTCCAAGACAGTCTTCGCGCAGCTTTCAAACAAGTCGCAAATGATATTGAAAAAGCAGTTCAGTTTTCTCGTCTTGGACGGGGAGAAATTCAGACGTTGTATTTGGGAAGTCGTCCAAATTGTTTTCGCATTTACAACAAGATTGCAGAACTGAAGAAGCAGTATGCAGCGCTGAAGAGGAATGAAACGGAAGAGCAGCAACTCCCAAGCTTCGAGGAATTGTACGGATATCCGAGCGAAGGTCTTGTTCTGACGCGAGTTGAACGGCAGTTTGGCGGGTCCAGGATTCCTGATGAACTTTCCACGTTGAGAGCCTTGAAAGAAAACGCCACAACTTTCGATCCGTTCGCAAGCCTTGAATTCTTGTCGTGCAACAAGCCAGAACCAGATCCGGATGCGTATGACTTAATGAAGTTTCTAGCCGGTCTCGGATTATGTCACTTGATTCGAGAACATGGCATGCAGAGAACACGCAAGTTCGTCAACAAACAGTCACGCGGAAATGCAGCTAGGACCTTTAGGGAACTCAGTGATTTCCTACCGAGGACTGGTACTGATTTCTCAATTCCGGACCTGACAGGACTGTACAGAGATTCGGTTCAAAAGCAATTGGCAGCATAGCAATTTTGTCATGGAGCAATTCGCCCAACCCGTCGTGCATGGTATCGTTGCGGTCAAGGCGAACCCGGCTGGCCAGCTTTCGGAGGATACCGAAAAAATGGCCCGCCGAAGGTTTCAGGACCCCACGCCTAAGCGCGAGGGGAAATGGTGGTATCTCCTTCTCTGGCAGGACGAGTACGTAGAAGGGAAGAGGATACGCAAACGAAAACGCGTCCGACTCGCCCCCGCAACAATGCCGGAGCGGGAAGTCAAGAAAATCGCGGCTGAATTTCTGAGGCCGCTCAACCAGGGTCTAGCGCCAATAGGGGCTGCGGTCGGTTTTGAAGATTACGTCGAAACCGTCTACAAGACAACAAACTTGCCGCTAATGGCGAAGAGCACCCAATCGCGATACATCAGCGTGATCAAACTCCATCTCAACCCGGCGTTCGGTTCAATGTGCATGCGAGACCTAACGCCACTAACCTTGCAGCGGTATTTCTCGGGACTCACGAGCTCCAAACTCTCTTACGAGTCACGAGACAAAATTCGCGACGTCATGTCCAGTATCCTTTCCTCCGCGTTGACGTATGGGATTCTCGTGAAGAACCCCATAGAAGGCGTGAGGCTAGCTCCCGCGAAAAAAGGCAATCGCGTGAGGCCGTACATCGACCCGGCGAAGTTCTTTACCTTGCTTGCCTTAATCCCTGAACCCTACGCGACTATGGTTTATGTAGCCGCATTCACAGGATTGAGACCGAGCGAAGTAATCGGGCTTCGATGGAGGAATGTGCACGCGGACTCCATCACAATCGAAGAGCGGTTTTGTCGCGGCGAATGGGGCGCTCCAAAAAGCAAGGCCAGCAATGCCACGATTCCGGTGAACGGAGGCGTTATTGACCGTATCCATCGGCTCAAGGCTCTGACGCTTGAAATCAAGGCGGGCAACGCAGTGAGGCGTTACCCGGCTGTGAAGTCTTGCGGACCGGATGACCTGGTATTTGCTTCTGTGACAAAAGGTGCGCCCATGCGGGACAACACAATACTGACCCGATTCATGAAGCCTGCAGCTCGAAAGCTAGGAATGGACTGGGTCAATTGGCAAGTGCTTCGGCGTTCGCATGCCACCTGGCTAAAGCTGGCGGGCGCGGATGTTAAGGATGCCCAGGCGCAGATGAGGCATTCAAGAGCAGCAACAACTCTGGAAATCTATCAGCAGTTCATTCCCGAATCTCAAAGGCGGGTAGTGAACAAGTTGATGGACCTAACGGGAACTGGTCTTGTGAACTAATTCTGTTCCAATGTCCTGTTCCAAAATGTTCCAATAATTGAGCGGAAAGAGTGACGAAAAACATGACAAGGATCGGAGAATCAATCAGATGGCAATGGCTGCGTTTGGCCCTGAAAAGGCTGGCGTCGGCGGTTCAACTCCGTCCCTGGCCACCATATCTTTCAATCACTTAGCAAATCAGCCCGAAATTTCGCACCTGTGATTTCACACCTGTGGTCTGTCGCGGCCCTTTAGCGAGCGGCAACTTTCGGCTTACCGACCATCCAGCCAGAATCGCTTTATCCTCTTCGATCTGCGGGGGAGCTATAATGGCGCACCAAGGATGGCCCTCGCCTCTGGCACGAAGCTCGGTCCGTATGAGATTCAGT
>DASXEG010000082.1:0-9803 GCA_036490235.1 Candidatus Sulfotelmatobacter sp.
TACTTTTTCTCCGGTTCCTTCCCGGCATCCCCCTTCGCCTTGATCGACAACAACTCCACCTCAAAAATCAAAGTCTCATCCGGCCCAATATCCCCGCCGGCTCCACGCTCTCCATAAGCCAGATCAGGAGGAATAAACAACTGCCACTTCGATCCCACAGGCATCAACTGCAAAGCCTCGGTCCATCCCTTGATCACTCCGCCCACGGGAAAGGAGGCCGGCCCGCCATGCTTCGAAGAACTGTCAAACTCCTTGCCATTGATCAGCGTCCCGCGATAATTGCACTCGACCGTGTCACTCGCGGTAGGCTTAGGACCGCTGCCCTTCGTCAGAATTTTGTACTGCAAACCGCTGGGCAGTGTGACCACCCCGTCCTTGCTTTTGTTCGCAGCCAGAAAATCCTCGCCAATTTTCTTGTTCGTGTCACCCTCTTCTTTCATCTTGGCCTGCATCTTGCCCTGCACTTCCTTCTGCATCGCGGTAATGGTCGCCTGTGCTTCCTCATCGGTCATGAGAGTCTTGTTCCCCGAGATCGCGTCCCTGAATGCCCGCGCCATGATCGCAGAATCGAACGGCACCGATTGCTTGCTCAAACTCTGCCGCAAGTTCGCGCCCATCCTCATTCCCAGCGAGTAACTGAATTTGTCTTTCTGCGTCTTAAGCGCAAGCGGCGCCGCACTCTTCGAAGCAGTTCCACTACGTTTCGCAGGAGAGGCCGGAGTCTTTGCCGGAGAAGAAGCGGAAGATTGTGAACCAGTCGCAGAAGAGGTTTGCTGCGCAAATGAACTTTGGGAGAACATCCCCGAACAGATCAGACATACCGCCACGGCAAGAATTTTTCGCATCAAAAATTTTCCTCTGAGATTAATTTTCCAGCGGTGCACGACAAAACAGATCACGCCATCAAGTCAGTGGTGGGCCCGCCAGGATTCGAACCTGGGACCAACGGATTATGAGTCCGCTGCTCTAACCGCTGAGCTACGGGCCCTTCTTATTTAAGCGACTGTTTAAAGAATACGTGCTGCCTGCTGCTGTTAAAAGAACTACGTGCTGCTGTTAAAGAATTACGTGCTGCTGTTAAAGAGTACGTGCTGATTAGAGATTACGTGCTGTTAAAAGAATTACGTTAAGAGCGCTGCTTGAAAATTACCATCAACAATAAAACGATTGCAGTGGCTGCTTATTAAATTAACACATTGGTGTGCGGGGAGATGTTGCTTCGGCGCGGAACAGATTTGATTTGTGAACTCTGGTTCTAGCCTCCCGATTGTGGAGGGGTTGCGGAGCTTGGTTGCGGAGCGGGGGAAGTGTCCTGGCGCGGGGCGACGTACGGAACTTTTGGTTGGTGGGTTACCTGGCCGCGGGTAGCGTCGGCTACGTCGATGTTGGAGTGGTCGAGCAGCAGTCCGGTGGCGCGGTCGAGTTCTACGCGCGATTTTTCATAGGCGGCTTTGGCGGAGACTAAATTCGATTCCGACGTTGTCAACACAGAGGCGTCTTGCAGGATTGCAGTGGTGGTGGTCAGGCCGACGTGCAATTTTTGCTGGTCGGCGTCGAGAGTTTGGCGGGCGAAATCGACGGCGTACTGCGCGGCTTCCACGGAGGCGCGGTTTTGTTTCACGTCAAATTGCGCATTGCGAACTTCGATGCGGACCTGGTTTTCGAGTTGGTGCAGGCGAACCTGGGCCTGACGGTATTCGAGTTCGGCGCGGACCTGATCGGCTTGAGCTTCGCGGTTGCGGATGGGAATGTTCAGCGAAAGTCCTACGCCTTTATCGGGAGCTGTGGAGTTCACGAGTTGATTCAGGGTGGATCCATAGCCTACCGAGGTTGCGCTTTGAAAGGGCGGAGGGTTTGTGGGTGCGGTATAGCAATACTTACTGGCCGGAGATACGGCGCAGGAAGGAACTATGGGGTTGATGTTTCCGCCGACTCCGGAGCCGCCGTAGTAGGCGAAAGCATCGAGCGTGGGCAGCAGCGCGTTGCGAACGGCTTTGCTGCTCAGGTCACGGGAGTTGAGATCGATGCGCGATTCGACCAATTCGGCGCGGTGATTGAGCGCCTGGTTAATTAAATCCTGGATGGGAACAACAGGCTCTTCCTGTGGGACCTGCATGGTTGAGGTGGGAATCACATCGGCCTCGGCCAGCACGGGATCTTCAATGCTGCGGCTGAGGGCATTTTTCATCAGCAGTTCCTGCAACTGGAGATTGTTCTGAGAGAGGATGAGGTTTTGCTGGTCGGTCGAGACAGTGCTCTGTGCACTGACGACCTGAATGGGCGGAACTGTGCCGACTTTGGCCTGCTGTTTGGAATCATCGAGCGCTTTTTGCCCGTAGGTCAGGGCTTCCTCCTGCACGCGCACGTTCTCGTAGGCGTAGACAAGATCCCAATACATGTTTTCGACCTGATCGACGGTGGTGATGATCTGCAGGCGAAAGGCGACGTCGGAAATTTCGCGGTTGTTTTTTGCGATGTGGATGAAGCGGAGGTTCGGCCCGGCGCCGAAGCCTTGCAGAAGATTTTGCGTGATTCTGAACTGGAAGTTCGAACTAAGCTCGGGCGTGAGCAGGCTGGTGGGGTTGTTTGTGGTGATATGGGTATTGTTAAACCCGGCGGTGATGCTTGTGCCCGATGCGAAGCCCTGAGTATAGGCGAGGTTGGCAGTATAGGTGTTCTGACCGACTACAGGGATCGGGCTGAAGACGCTGACGGATTCGGCGTCATCCTTATCGAGTTGCAGTGTTCCGGTGAGGACGGGATCGAAGCTGGTGATGGGCGCGCCCAGGCCCAAGGTCGAGCTGACCAGGCCGTTGGTTCCGGTACCCACCCCGCTGGCTGCAACTGTGGTGCCACCTGTTCCGGATCCGACCGTGCCGCCCAGGCCTCCTACGCCGCCACCGGGCGTGTTTTGCACGATGCCCGCGTTGACGCCGAGAACGTTTGCTCCGGATTTGGCGCGCAGGTAGTCGGTGTCGGCGATGTTCAGGTTGTAGCGGGCAATGTCGATATCCATATTGTTTTCCAGCGTGAGAGCGACTGCGTCGTCGATAGAGAGATAGATCTTGCCGTCGCGCATGAGGGAGTCAATGCGGGCCGAGTTGGCAAGATTCAGCGGCGGCAGTTGCTGGGCCTTATAAGAATCGAGGACGCGCGGGAAGGCCGAGTGCGGCTTGGAGTAGTCCTGCAGGTGGATTAGTTCTTGCGCGGGCGCCTGAGGCGTGGGCGCGGCGGGAACATTCTGCGCGAATAGTTGGGAGAACAGGAGTATCGACAGCGCGAGCGAAAAAAAGCCGAGACGCGAAAAGGCGCTCACCCGGAGTGATGCAGACATTGTTTTCTCCTTGAACCGGAACAATCAGGCATCGTACTGGAAAGACTTATTCGATTTCGAGAACTGGCAAGTGGGACAGTGCGTCGTTTTTTATCTTAACGGGATGGAGCGGGCAAAGCGGCGGCGGGATGTAAAGAATTGTCAGAATAAAAAAGCGCGGCTGGTGGCCGCGCGGTTTATTTGCGGCAAGATATTAGCTCTGCGGACCTGCTGGTGCGGCCGGTTGCGCGACGGAAGGCAGATCCTTGCGCGGGGCGATGTAGGGAACGTTCGGCATGTGCGTGACCTGGCCGCGAGCGGCATCATCGACGCTGATGCCATTGTGATCGAGCAGCGTGCCGGTGGCGCGATCGAGTTCAATGCGCGACTTTTCGTAAGCGACGGTGGCATTCTCCAGAGTCGACTCAGCGGTGGCAAGCTGACTCTGATATTGCAAGACCAAGGTCGTCGTGGAAGTTCCGAATTGATATTTCTTCTGCTCGGCATCGAGCGACTGGCGGGCAAGCTCGAGTGTGGCTTTCGCGGAGTCAACGCTGGCGCGATTCTGCTGCACGGCATATTGCGCGTTGCGAACTTCAATGCCGACCTGATTTTCGATTTGCTGCAGCCGCATCTGGGCCTGGCGATATTCGAGTTCGGAGCGAATCTGGACGGCTTGCGCGGCGCGGTTGCGGAGCGGGATGTTGAGCGTCAGACCGAGGCCCTTGTCTGGATTGGTCGAATTAATCAGCTGGTTATAAGTTGCGCCAATCGGCGTGGTCGGAAACGTTGGCTGGGAGTTCAGCGGAGCGCTTGATCCTGCCGCGAAACAGCCGAATGCATCCTGGATCGGCGTTTCCGGCGTCGAGCACTCGCTGTAGGGACTTTGCGCGCCGCCAACGCCTGCTCCACTGTAATAAGCGAATAAATTGAGCGTGGGCAACAGTGCGCTGCGAACAGCCTTGTTGCTCAGATCCCGGCTATTCAGATCGATTCGTGATTCCACCAGCTCTGCGCGGTGCCGTAAAGCATCGTTGATCAAGTCTTCGGTCGGCACGGTTTCCTCTTGCGCCGGAATCTCCATGGTCGAGGTGGGAATTACTTCGGCGTTTGCCAGCACGGGATCTTTGAGCATGCGCGTCAGCGCATTTTTCATCAACAACTGTTCGAGTTGAAGATTGGTTTGAGCGAGGGTGACGAGTTGCTGATCCTGCGCGACGGTGCTTTGGGAGCGAACGGTTTCGATGGGCGCAAGGCTGCCGATTTCTACCTGCTTTTTGGTGTCGGATAAAGTTTTCTGCGCAAACGTCAAAGATTCGTTCTGCACACGCGCATTCTCGTAGGCGTAAACCAGATCCCAATAGATGTTCTCGATCTGATCAACGGTGTCCGTAATCTGAAGACGGAAAGCAACGTCAGTGAGTTCGCGATTGTTTTTTGCGATGCGGATGAAGCGAGTATTAGCGGGGAAGCCGAACCCCTGCAGCAGAGGTTGCGTCAGAGTCATCTTGAAGTTCGAGGTGAGTGCAGGGCTGGTGGCGGAGAAAAAGCTATTGGTGGTTTGCCGCGTGTTATTGAAGCCGATCGTAAGATTGGTTCCCCATTGAAAAGCCTGGTTGTAGGTGAAATCGACGGTACCGGTATTTTGCACCAAGGTGGTGCCCGGGAAAACGCCCTGGAAAATGCTTGTGGCGGTCTGAGTAAAGTGATCGTTCTGCAGCGTCCCGGTAATTACCGGGTCGAAGCTATTAATTTGCGGGCCAAGGCCGAGAGTCGAACCCACCAAACCATTGGTGCCGGCTCCAATCCCGCCCGCGCCAAGGCTGGTGCCGCCGCTGGAGAGGCCTGCGGTCGCACCGATGCCGCCCACGCCGCCGCCGGGGGTGTTCTGCACGACCCCGGCGTTGACGCCGAGAATGCTGGCGCCGGCTCTCGCGCGCAGAACGTCGGTGTCTGCAATGTTCAGGTTATAACGCGCGATGGCGACGTCGAGATTGTTTTCGAGCGCCAGGGCAATAGCGTCATTCAGCGAAAGATAGAGCTTGCCATCGCGCATGAGTGAATCGATACGGGCGCTGTTTGCCAGGTTGGGGGGAGCGACATGCCTGGGCGTGTAGGGCCCGACGGGATTAGGAAAATGCGAGACCGACTGCGAGTAATTGACGATGGGAAGTGGCCGGGCTTCGGGCGTGTTTTGGGGCGTAGGAGCGGTGGGGGGCTCCTGTGCCCGGGCTGAAAGCGCCAAAGTCGCAAAAACAAAGGTAATTGTTAACAGTTTTGGGGTCGAGGCCCGGCATGCAAATCGCATCTACTCATCTCCACTATTAGAAATGATGGTTTCGGATCGGATTTCTCAGAACTTGACTTCTCAGAACCAGATTTCTCAGAAACTTGATTTCTCAGAACCAGATTTCTTGAACTTGGTTAAGATCGTGCTGCACTAATAAATTCGTACTCGGACCCGCTTCAATCACTTGTACTCAGAAATGGATACGCAGCCGCGGGCATCCGGGTTCCGGGAAAACGATGGGGTTCAAAAAATGTGAAATTGGGAAACGCCACAGTATAGCCGATACAGATGCCGCGCTTTCCGCCCGCCCAAGCCGGTACTAATCGAAATAAATTGGATGATGGCTCCTATTGATTCGACTCGCAGATTTACCTTGAAAGATGGCATGCGGAACTTGAAAGTGACTCTCTCTTATGACGGATCGGATTTTGCCGGTTGGCAGGTGCAGCCGGACTTGCCGACCGTGCAGGGTCTATTAGCCTCAGCCATTGGACGAATCACGAACGAAAAGGTATTGCCGCAAGGGTCGGGACGTACAGATGCGGGTGTGCATGCCCTGGCCCAGGTTGCGACATTTGAAACGGAGTCATCCGTTCCGACGGCAAATTTTGTGAACGCTCTTAATGATATCTTGCCAGCGGCGGTAAGAGTTACGGCCGCGGAAGAGGTTCCGGCTGATTTTCATGCGCGAAAGTCAGCGCGAGGTAAAACCTATCGCTACCGGATTTATCGCCGGGGAATCTGCCCGCCATTTCTGGCGAGATATGTTTGGCATTATCCGTATCCGTTGAACGAGACAGCGATGGCGCTGGCGGCGAGTGTGGTACAGGGAGAGCATGATTTTACTTCGTTTGCGGCTGTGGACCCGGAGCGGGGACGGGATGGGGAACCGGTTTCGAATGTACGAGAGATTTTTTCTTCTGCATGGGAGCGGACGGGGGATGAGTTTGCTTACACGGTGAGCGGATCGGGTTTTCTGCACCACATGGTGCGGAATTTAGTGGGCACGTTTATTCTCGTGGGCAAAGGGACATTGCCGGTTGAGGATGTCAGGCGGGTACTGGAGGCGCGGGATCGATCTGCCGGCGGCGCGACAGCGCCGGCGAGCGGGTTGTATCTGGTGAAAGTGGAATACTGACTCGAATTGCCGAGGGGTTCGCGCCCGGGCACCTGCAGGCCGGCGGAGAAAGCCTTAAACACAGGTGGCGCAGATTCACAGAGATTTTTTGGAGTTGGCCGATTTCACATGCTGCCCGATAGTCAAGTTAAAGTGCGGACGATTTCGTCGGTGAATCCGGCCACGGGAGCGGTATTGCGCGAATTCGAGCCTGCGAACGAGGCTGGGGTTCGGGCTGCGGTTGAGCGAGCGCGGGCGGCCCAGCCAGCCTGGGATGCTCTCGGCGTTAGAAAGCGGATTGGTGTGCTGCGCGAGTTTCAGCGCAGACTGCAGGAAAAGAAATTGGAAGTCGCAGAGGCCATCACTCGCGAGGCTGGGAAGCCAGTGGCCGAAGCGCTGACGACTGAAGTACTAGTGGTGCTGGATGAGACGCGATTTCTAACAGAGAATGCTTATCGACTGCTACGGGATGAGCCGGTGCCGCATGGAAATTTTGCCGCGAAGCTGAAGAGAGGAAAACTCCTGCGCGAGCCTTACGGCGTAGTCGGAATCATTTCGCCGTGGAATTATCCATTTTCGATTCCGGCTGGGGAAGCACTGGCGGCGCTGGTTGCCGGAAATGCTGTGGTGTTGAAGCCTTCGGAGTTGACTTCGCTGGTCGCGCTGGAATTGCGATCGCTGCTGCATGACGCCGGTGTCCCGAAGGACGTGTTTCAAGTTGTGGTTGGGGACGGGGATACCGGGAGCGCGCTAGTTGGTGCGGCGGTTGACAAGCTGGTTTTCACCGGCAGCGTTGCGACGGGCAAGCGAATCTCTGCGGCTGCGGCGGAGCGGTTGTTGCCAATGGTGCTGGAGTTGGGCGGGAAGGATCCCATGCTAGTGCTTGAGGATGCCGATGTGGATGTGGCATCGAGCGCTGCGGTTTGGGGAGCGTTCATGAACGCCGGGCAGACTTGCCTTTCGGTGGAGCGGTGCTATGTACACCGTAGTTTGTATGACGCGTTTCTTGCGGAGTGCGTGCGGAAAGCGAAGAAGCTGCGTGTGGGAAACGGAATGGAGAGCGAGACCGACGTAGGGCCGATGATCGATGAAAGGCAATTGAAGATTGTGGAAGAGCATGTGGCCGACGCCAGGGCGCGGGGAGCCCGAGTTCTGGTGGGGGGCGCTCGCATGGCGGATTTGGAGGGGAACATGTTTGCGCCTACGGTTCTGGCTGATGTTATGCAGGACATGCGGGTCATGCGAGAGGAGACATTTGGTCCAGTGTTGCCGGTTGCGGCGTTTGATAGTGACGAAGAGGCGGTGCGGCTGGCAAATGATTCGGAGTTCGGATTAGCGGCCAGCGTTTGGACGCGCGATCGCGCTCGCGGGGAGCGATTGGCTCGGCGGATTCGGGCGGGAACTGTGATGGTCAATGATGTGATTTCTTGTTTTGGAATCAGCGAAGCGCCGCATGGCGGAGTGAAGGCGAGCGGCATCGGGCGTACGCACGGGCGATTGGGATTGGAGGAGATGGTGCGGATAAAGTACGTTGATGTTGATCTCATGCCGCGGATGAAGAAAGTCTGGTGGTATGGGTACGGGTTGAGATTCCAGCGACAGATGGAAGGATTTCTAGACGCACAATTCGGGCGCAGCCTGCGTGAGCGCGTACGCGGCGCTGTGCGGGTGGCGGGTGTACTGCGACGGAAGCCGCTATGAAGAAGAAATTGCTGGTTTCGTGGAGCAGCGGCAAAGATAGCGCGTGGACACTGCAGGTTCTTCGGCAGGCGGGGGAATACGAAATCGCGGGTCTGCTGGCCACGGTCAATTCTGAATCGATTGTGTAGCGATGCATGGGTGCGTCCTTGCGTAAGGCGCGTGAAAAATTGACCACAAAGGCCACGAAGGTCACGAAGGAAGCCTTGCAATCAGAGAATTTGTTGGCCTCTGCGTCCCTTGGCGATTACAAAACATCGGCCACGAAAATGATGGGGAAGATCGGCATGCGCGAGAGTATCTTGTCCCCATGACGACTACGCCCCAATCCGATTCGAAGCTTGACCTATTCCGCCACGCGCTGGCCGCACTTGCGTACCGCGCAGGCAAAGCCGTTCGCGATGCTCCTGACAGTTTTGCGTCATTCGACAGTGGAAAAGGGTCGCGTACGCCGGCGCAGATCCTGGCGCACATGGGCGATCTTTTCGACTGGGCACTCTCCATCGCGGAAGGCAAGCAGACGTGGCACGACTCGAAGCCGCTGGCGTGGAAGCAGGAGGTCGAGAGATTTTTTAAGACGCTGAAGAGCTTCGACGATTTTCTGGCTTCGGGCAAAGCGGGATCGGCTCCTTTGGAGCAATTGTTTCAGGGGCCGGTGGCGGATGCGCTGACTCATACCGGCCAACTCACGATGATGCGGCGAATGGCCGGCGTTCCTATGAAGTCGGAGAATTATTTTAAAGCTGGGATCACGGCGGGCCGGGTTGGTTCGGATCAGGCCACGCCAAAGCAGGAATTTTGAGGATTGCCGTGAGCTACTTCAATCGATTGCGATAGAGCGTTGAGTCCACTTGCTGTGCCATGGCTTCGACGTTCAGGTCCGTTTCTAAAAATAGCGTGACTTTTTGGGCAATTGCCTCAGGATCACTCACCACATCGTGGTAGGGAACGCGCAAAGTCTTGACATAAGTTTTGCTGTCGAGCCAGGCATCCACCGCGCGCAGATTTTTCTCGAACGCGGCTGACATGATTGCAGGGTTACCTCCAGCCGTGCCGCGGTTGCGCATCATGGTTTCCTGCGACGCCAATACTTCGCCGAGCGGTCTTTGCATGAAGATGATGCGGTAGTCGTGGCCTTCGGGCAGGGAGAGCAGCAGCAGGGAAATCACCTTGACCACTTTGCCTTCCGCTTCGGCGATGCAGGCGGGATCGCGGGGGAGTTGCTTGATGCGCTCCCATTCGAGGTACCCGCGCGGATTATCGGTGTCTGGTGCGCGGTCGCCGTCGGAGAGAATGGACATGCCTCCGGCGGCGAGCATCTGCATCATCAGCGAAGTGCCGGAGCGGGGTAATCCTGAAACGATGGTGATCATGGAAATTTTTAG
>DASXEG010000116.1:0-10470 GCA_036490235.1 Candidatus Sulfotelmatobacter sp.
TCGGCCCAGGAGCTGTAGCCGAGCAGGGTGGCGATTTCGTAGCGCGTCTTCATCAGGCTGGTGAGGACTTCCTGATTCCTGGGATAGGCGCGCGTGTTGAAGGCGATTTCCATCCTTTTGCGGAGGTCGTTGCTCTTGGCGAAGGTGAAGATGGGAAGCGCGTCGGGGTAATCGGTGCTGATGGTGATCTTTCCATCGGCGCCCGGCTTGTGGCGGTCGATGTAGTCTTGCGGCAGGCCGTCGAGTTCGGCGGGCGTGGCTTCAATCGTTTTCTTGCCATCGGAAATATTGCGATCGAACATCGACTGCTCTTCGACCGCCTGATCGTTCAATTTCTTCAGGCGCGCCCGAGTGGCTTCGTCTTTGTCCACGCCTGCCAGGCGGAATTCGAGCAGTTGGCGCTGCACATAATATTTTGTGGCGGCGTCAGCTTTGGAAACGTCGATGGCGGAGAGCGCGTTGTACACGTCGTGGTTCAAGGCGATGGCGGTGATGGCGGCGCTGGCCTTGGTGAGCATGGCGGTCGCGTGATCGCGGAAAGTGGCTTCGGGATGGACCTGCTCCATGAGGCTGGCGAAGTAGGCGGCGGAGTTGATCTGATGGAAGGCTTCATCGAGCGGAGCGAGGGTGTTCTCGATGGTGCGCGTGCCTTTTGCGGCAAGCAGTGCGTCAATCGATTTCTGCCCGGCGGCGAGGCGGTCGTTCTCGATTTTTTCGAAGGCGGGAACGTCGGGCTTTGAGGCCCAGAGTGTCGGCTGCGAGATCGTGACTTCTTGCGCCGACAAGACAGCAGCAAGAATGATTGGCGCGCAGAGAAAGAGTGTGAAACGTGCAGCAACGAGCATGAGAACACCTCGTAAGAAAGTTGTGCAGGGATGTAAGCCGGTGTTTGCGGCTTGGGACGAACTCAACATTGTTCGTGCGGGAAGGCGAGACTGTCAAGGGCAAAGCTGCGCTTTTCTACGAAACAATACATGCGCAGAGTGTTGGCGTTGTTCGTTTGAGCAAAGAATGGCTAGCGCCAGCGTTTGAGTTTTGGCCAAAGCTGGGCCATCGTGCCGAATTTCGCGCCGCGGCAAATCCAGACGGGGATATCTTTTTCGAGCGCGTACGGATTGTCGGCGGAGTCGCCAACGTATTCGACGTTCTGCCAAAGTTGTTCCAGCCGTGTGCGGCTGTCGTCGAGAACGATCATGCAGTTGCCGGAATAGTTGCGCGGTCCCCAGAGAAACCAGCTTTGATGGCCGCTGAGCGAGCGCGGCAGGCCGTACTTGCGGCCGAGGAAATCGATTGCGCCGGCCTGGCCGTAGTCTTGAGCGAAGATGCCGCAGTTTTCGTCTTGGCGTTCTTCGGGGGTCAGTCGATTCCACGCCACGGCTGTTTCGGCAACGATTTCATTCCATCCAAATTGGTCGGAGTACCACTGTGGCAGCGGGGAGCGCTCGTGGCCGTGCTCCATGACTGGCAGCTTGAATGGAAGAGTCTTCGCGTAGGCGAGGAAATGCTTGGGCGAGAGCACAGGCACAGTGACGGGGAGAACGTGGATGCCGCTGGCGAGCAGGATGATGGCGATTGCCGGCCTTAACCATCTCCACTTGTGGCTGATCGCGGCGTCGATGATGACGGCTCCCGCCGCGAGCAGCATGGGATAAATCGGGCCAAGATAATAATTCTTGCCGTGAAGAGTGAATAGAATGCCGTAGCAAACAAGGTAGGTCCATCCCAAAAGGCGGTAGGGCTTCAGTCGCCGGGAAAAAAGCAGAGCGAATAATCCGATGAGCCAGACGGGGGTGGAAATGGGTTCGATGAGGATGGTTTGCTGGACGAAGTATGCGAGCGGCCCGAGCACTACATCGCGGCCTTCGGCGCGGATATTGTGCATTAACTGCAGGAAGGGCCAATCGTAATGCAGGTGCCAGAGCAAGTTGGGAAGAAAAATCAGAAATGCGGCAAGGCCGCCGATCCAGATCCAGGGATTGAGAAATGTCCGCCGCTGTGCGGTGAGCAGAAGGCCTACGACGATGCCGAAGCCGAAGAGTGCAATCGTGTACTTTTCTTCCATGCCGAGGCCGGCGACTACGCCGAACCAGAGCCAATAGTGAGGATTGTTGCGCTTGATCGCGAGGATGGCGAAATAGGCGCAGCCCATCCAGAGATTGGGTTCGAGGCAGTTGGTGCCGAGCAGGCTTCCGTTGGAAAGATACTGCGGTGCGATGAAGATGGTGATGGCCGTGAGCAGAAGGGCGAAGCGGCGTCCGCCGAGTTCGCGTGCGATGGCGGCGGCTTGCACGACCAAGAGAGAAGATGCTAAGGCAGGGATGAAGCGGATGGCGCGGAGCGAGTCACCGAGGACGGCGCGAGAGATGTGAGTGAGAAAGGGAATGAGCGGAGGCTGATCGACGTATCCCCAGGCGAGATGGTCGCCGCAGGCGATGTAGTCGAATTCATCGCGGAAGTAGCCATAGCGGTTATTGAAGTAGATATGGAAGAGAAGTTTGGCCAGGGCGAGGAGCCAGACTAGGGCCATTGAGGATTTGAGCGACGAATCGTTTGCCTGCGTGACTGGAACAGGGGTTTGGAAATTGCTAGCCATTGGTTTGGATATCGCAAGAGGGTAAAACACCAAGGGCGCCGAGGTCTACCGAGAATAAGACCTGGCTATAGCGATCGGGATTATGGCCGCCAAATGCGGGGATCCTTCCCTTTGCTCAGGATGACAAAATCAAAAAACGATTGACAACGGTCGCTCCTCGCTGCTGGATTCTCAAAAACGAAGGTAACGTTTCCTCATGATTACCTGCATTTCACGCCGATAGGCATGTGGTAACGTTGAGCTACCGCAGATTCAGAAGATTTGAACAAGGTTTCTGGTACTCGTGTCCTCGCAGACTCGCAAACCGAGCATCCACGTGGCGTGGACTCAGGTCACCTATCGCAGTGTGGCCTTGATGATCCTTGCCGGGGTGGGGATTGTTTTCATTGCGATGAAGGCGGCATTCCCGCAATTCACGGCGAGCAGCATCAAAGCTGCCGACGGTGTCGCGAGTCGAGTTTTAGAGCGTGTGGCCGGCATGGCGCCGGTTCCGGGCAACGGGACCGTCACGGCGCAACAGGCTCACTTTACGGCGCTCGATGGAACCGTGCGGGTGAAGAAAGGCAACGGAAATAGTTGGATTGCCGCTGATTTCAATGTTCCCCTCGACAAGGGCGATGTCGTGCAGACCGGGTCGGAGGGCATGGCGAAGGTCGTGTTCAACGATGGAACCAGTTACACCGTCAAGCAGGACTCGCTGATCGTGATTCAGGAAAATTCGGCGAACGATCAGCAGCAGACGAATATCGCCGTCGCGGTGAGCACGGGAACCGTCGATCTTTCGACGGGGACTTATTCTTCGGGATCGAAGTCGCAGGTGATTGTGGCCGGTGCGACGGCATCGCTGGCTCCCGAGTCGGCGGCGCAGGTGCACAACGATCCTAAGGCCGACCAGCACGAAATCCTGATGAAGAAAGGTACCGGCGAAGTCACGCGCAACGGAGAGACGGTGGAATTGGCCAACTGGGAAAAAGTGAACTTCCATCAGGAAGAAACGCGAATGGAGAAGACGAAAGGCATCGGACCGCCAACGCCGATCTCTCCAGCGAACATGGCGCCGCTGTTTACTTCCGGGGAAGCGACGAAGGACGTGGAATTTTCCTGGACCGCGATGGCCAATGCGGTGGGGTATCGTCTTCGTCTATCGAGAAATCCTTATTTTTCCTCTACACTGTTGGACAAGAGAGTGAGCACAGCCGACGTAACCGTCACCAGCTTGGGTGACGGGGCATATTACTGGGTGGTTTCGTCTTACGAAAGTTCGGGAAAAGAGTCGGTCGAGAGCGAGAAGAATCGCTTCACCATCATTGCGAAGGGCAAGCAGACGGAAGCCATCGAACTGGATTTGGATCCATTCATTCAGCATGGACATGTAATTGAAGTGACCGGCAAGACGCAGGTGGGGGCCCGGGTGATGGTGAACGGCCACGAAGTTCCAATGGTTACGGACGACGGCTCGTTTCACTATTTCACGCCGCCGCTGGAGGCCGGCGAAGCCGTGATTACGGTGACGGCGCAGACGGCGCAGGGCGGGGTGAATACGCAACAGAAGAAGATCATTATTCAGTAAGAACGTCGCTGGTGGTTCGTCGCTGGTTGTTGGCTGAAAGTGCGAGGGACGAAGACCAACGACGAACGACGAAGGACCAAACTTAAGGCAGAAACGCATGTCAAGCAACGGATTTCATTCCAATCGTTCACACAACCTGAGATCGCTGTTCAGCCTGTTCTCGAGCGATCTGGCCATTGATCTCGGCACAGCCAACACGCTTGTCTACGCGCGCGGCAAAGGCATTGTCGTCAATGAGCCTTCCATCGTCGCCATTAACAAGAACACCGGCGAAGTGGAGGCTGTCGGCAAAGAAGCGAAAGAGATGCTGGGCCGCACGCCGGGGAACATTGTCGCCATCAAGCCGATGAAGGACGGGGTGATTGCCGATTTCAAAGTCACCGAGAAGATGTTGAATTATTTCATCCAGAAGGCGCACAACCGGAAAATGCTGGTGCATCCGCGGATTGTGATCGGGGTTCCTTCCGAAATCACGCAGGTAGAAAAGCGGGCGGTCATGGACTCGGCTTACCGCGCGAAGGCCAGCGAAGTGCATCTCGTAGAACAGGCGATGGTGGCGGCGATTGGCGCGGGTTTGCCGATTACCGAGCCGAGCGGGAATATGGTGGTGGATATCGGCGGCGGAACAACCGACATCGCGGTGATTTCACTGAGCGGCATTGTTTACTCGCGTTCGGTGCGGATGGCCGGCAATCAGATGGACGAAGCCATCATGAACTATCTGAAGCGGAAATATAATCTGCTGATCGGCGAGCGTACCGGCGAACAAATTAAAATGGAGATTGGATCGGCGCATCAGTTGGACAAGCCGATGACGATGGAGATCAAGGGCCGCAACCTGATCGAGGGCGTGCCCAAGACGATCACGGTTGACGATGGGGAAATCCGGGAGGCATTGAGCGAGTGCGTTTCGACCATCATGAACGCGATTCGGGTTGCGCTGGAACGCACACCGCCGGAGCTTTCGGCGGACATCAGCGACCGCGGCATCGTGCTGACCGGCGGCGGGGCGCTGTTGAAAAATCTGGATAAGCGTATTCGCGAGGAAACCGGACTGCCAGTTTCGATTGCCGACGATCCGCTGTGCAGCGTAGTCCTGGGCACGGGCAAGATGCTTTCGGACTTCAAGCTGTTGCGCAAGATTTCGATTGAATAAGCGATGGGCTGCGAGCGATGAGCTGTGAGCGAAAGAGTTCAGGTTCATTTGCGGTTTTGCTCATAGCTCGTGGCCCATAGCTCAAAGCTCCTATGGAATCCTTTCTCGGCCGTTACCGCAATCTGACCATCCTGGTCGGAGTGTTGTTTCTACAGGTTCTAGGTCTGGCCGTGCAGGTGAAGCGCGCCGATGCGGGCGATCCGGAAAATACCCGGTTGATCCGGATTTGGGCGGTCGATGCGATCACTCCTTTTGAGCGGGGCCTTGTCTGGGTGCAAACGGGCGCCGGCAATCTATGGCATAACTATTTCTATCTGCGTGGGGTGCGCGCGGAAAACCGCGAACTAAAGCAGGAAATCGAACGCATGCGATTGGAGCAGGTGCGGCTGAACGAAGATGCCGAGCAGGCGCATCGTCTGCAAAAACTGCTGGGATTCAAGGAGCAGGCGATTGGCAAGCCTTTGCCGGCGCAGGTGATCGGGACGAGCGGCAGCGATCTTTCGCAATGCATTTATATCGATAAAGGGTCGGACGACGGAATCAAGGCCGATATGGCTGTGATTACTGCCGATGGAATTGTGGGCAAGGTGTTGCACGCGTATCCGACAACATCGCAAGTGCTGATGATCAACGACCAGACCAGCGGAGTGGGAGCGATGCTGGAGAAGTCGCGACTGCAGGGAGTGCTCAAGGGGACGCCGGAAGGTTCGATTGTGCTCGAACGCGTGATGAGCGACGAGAAAGTTTCGCCGGGAGATGCCTTGATCAGTAGCGGTGGGGATCAGATTTTTCCGAAAGGCCTGCCGGTGGGAACGGTGTCGCAGGTCAGCCCGGGGCACGAAAATTTTTTGAACATTCAAGTGAAGCCGGCAGCCGACTTGAGCCGGTTGGAAGAAGTGCTGGTGATTACGGAGAAGCAGGAGCAGAACCTGGCCACGGAGAACAACGGGCGGGTGCGGGCTGCGGATATCCTTGCGGAACGATTGCCTTCTGTGCCGGATAAACCGCCGCAGGGCTCAACCACGGGAGTTGCTGCGAGTAAGCCGGGGACGACGACCGCACAGGCCCCTGTTAAGCCGCAAGGTGGGGTTGCTTCTTCGGCAAAGCCTGAGTCCGTCAAGCAAACCGTCGCTGTGCCGGGAGACGCGATGGCGAATGCCAACAAAAGCGCGGCGAACGTCACGGCTGTGCGGACAGTGAGCAGTCAAGCCACGCCGATAACAGGTCAGGCTACTGAAAGCCAAACGAAGGCGAGCCCAGCGAAGGCGGTTGCTCCCAAGCCGTCCCTTTCCGCAGCAGGGTTGAATAGCGGAACAGCGAAGGCAGCGGGTTCATCGAATCCTGGGCAGAATACCGCGTTGCGGCCGAAGCCCGCGACTCCGCCCGCAAAGTCCGTCCAGCCGACATCGCAAGATGACCCTCACTAGCGTGCCCATCACTTACACATCGGGCGAACAGATTGAAGTTTACCGGTTCAGCTTGCCGGTGACGGTGGGCGTGCCGGTGATCGCCTTATTTCTACAGGCGTATCTTCCGCGGCGGCTGCCGTTCTTCTCTATTTTTGATTTGCCGCTATTGGTGACGATTTTCTTTGCCATGGCGCGGCGGAATCCGATTTCCGGCCTATTCACCGGCGCAGCGATTGGTCTCGCGCAGGACATGCTGGGCGCCTATCCGATCGGAATTTACGGCATTGCGAAAACGGTAGTGGGCTATGGCGCGTCTTCTCTGGGCGCGAAGCTGGATGTAGAGAATGCGGGAGCGCGTTTGCTGGTGACATTGGGCTTCTACCTTGTCCACGCCGCGGTTTACTTTACTGTGGCGCGCGGCATGGCCAACCTGACGCTGAATTGGAGTTGGAGAATTGGAATTCTCTCCGGGCTGGCGAATGGAGTACTTGGCGTGGGTTTGTATTTTCTGCTGGATAAGTTTAAGCAGAGAACGTAGGGCAGTACCGAGTTGCGAGTACCGAGTACCGAGTTGCGCGTAGCTAGTTGCGAGTATCTGGTACCGAGACTGGTTTGACCGTGACCTTCGTTATCCCCCTGGCTGCCACGCGCTGTTCGAGAGCATTACAATAAAAGAACCCCAACCACAACTACCCGCGGATACCGCAGTGACAGAGACTCCATAGAAAACACTGGGTACTGGGTACTCGGTACTGGGTACTGATTTATGTTCGGTCGCGACGAAAAAGTATCCGCCATCCGCCTGACGGCGGCGCAGTACATCATTCTCGGCATCTTCCTGCTGCTGGCGTATGGCCTGTGGCGGTTGCAGGTAATGGAGAGTGGATACTATGCAACGGCCGCGGAAAAAAACCGGATTCGCAATGTGCCCATTCTGGCGCCGCGCGGAAAAATTCTCGACCGCGAAGGGCGCATTATCGTCGATAACTATCCTTCGTTCTCAGCCTTGCTGCTGCGCGATACTTCTCACGACCTGCTCGCTGATGCGGATTTGATTGCGGAGGGTTTGCACTTACAGCCTGACGAAGTCAAAGCGCGCATCCGGCGCTATTCGTCCATGCCGCAGTATCAGCCGATTTTTTTGAAGGAAGACATCACGCAGGATGAGCAGGCATTTGTCGAAGCTCATCGCAATGAACTGCCAGAACTGGACACGATTCGCGCAGACCGGCGCTTGTATCCGCGCAATGGATTCATGGCGCACCTGATCGGCTACGTCGGCGAAGTTACCGAGGACATGCTCAACCAGGCACAGTTCGAACTTTACAATCCGGGCGATGTAGTGGGTATTTCCGGTGTGGAACGCCAATACAACAATGCGTTGATGGGGAAGAATGGAGCGCGTCGGGAGGTGGTGAATAGCCACGGGCGGACTTTGGGGGTGCTGGGGGAAACAGACGCGATTCCGGGAAAACAGTTGAAGCTGACAATCGACATCGACTTGCAGATTGCCGCCGAAGAGGCATTGGGTGACAAGAATGGCGCTATTGTCGCAATGGATCCTCATACCGGCGAAATCCTGGCGATGGTGAGCCGGCCGACTTTTGATCCCAATGATTTTGCGGTGAAGGTTTCGCGCGAGGAATGGAACAAGCTGGTTACCGATCCCGAAAAGCCGCTGCTCAATAAGGCCATCCAAGCGCAACTCGCCCCAGGCTCAACTTTCAAGATCATCACGTCAGTGGCGGGATGGCAAGAAGGCATTGCGCAAAACCTGCATGTGCGCTGCAATGGCAGCGCCGACTTTTACGGGCGCAACTACAAGTGCTGGGTCTACTTCCTGCACCAGTCGCATGGAGATGTTGATTTGGAGAAAGCCATCTACCAGTCCTGCGACGTGTTCTTCTACACGCTGGCAGACCGGCTGGGGATCGAGCGCATCGCCAAGTACGCCACCATGCTGGGTTTGGGACAGAAGACGGGGATCGACCTGCCTAATGAAGTCAGCGGTGTAATGCCGTCGGAAGAGTGGAAGATACGCAATTTCAAGCAGAGGTGGTTTGCCGGGGAGACGATCTCGGTGGGAATTGGGCAGGGCGCGATTGCGGTGACGCCCGTGCAGTTGATACGGGCAATCTCAGCGATTTCCATGGGCGGCCGCATGGTGGTGCCGCACGTGGTGGATCCCGACGGCTTGCCTCCTGGATTTGTGCAAACGGCTAACTACAATGATGTAAAGCAGATATCGATGGATCCCGCGGGATGGGACTACATCACTGATGCGATGACGAAGGTGTTAATGCCGGGAGGAACCGCGCCGTCGGCAGCAGTGCCTGGGGTCGATATTGCCGGAAAGACTGGGTCAGCCCAGGTAGTATCGTTGGCCTTGCGCGCGAAAGTTAAAAACGAGGAAGAGTTCGCGCAGAATGGATGGTTCGTCGGTTTTACCCCGCGGCGCAACCCAGATGTCATTGTATGCGTGCTCTTCCAGGGTGGCGAACACGGAAAGCTGGCGGCACGCATCGCCACGCAAGTGATCAAGGCATACGTCGAAAAGAAGAATCGTCCTACGAATAAGGTGGTTAGAAATTCGACCGTTGGCGGCAAGGTCGACGTGGGAGTTCTGTGGACTGCTCCCGGTGGCGACGTACTGGAAGGTGGACATTTGTTGATGGATCTGGCGAAGAAGCGGATGGTTGTGGCTGCGGCGGCTCCGGGAATTAATCAGGTACCGTACTAGGATTGTCATCTCGAACCCGGCGCGGGCCGGGCGAGTACGACAGGGTTAGCAACGATGCAGCGGATGAACCACAACGGCAGCGACAGGGAAGAATCCTTGAGGGTGCACGTGAGCTGGAGACAGTCGTCGGGTCCCTCGCTCCGCTCGGGATGACAATTTTTGGAGAGTTTGGAATAAGAACTTGGAACTGACTTTCAATGTCACGTTACCCGGCGCACGCCGGGCGAAGGACCGTACGACAGGGTTAGCAGCGATGCAGCGGATGAACGACAACGGCAGCGACAGTGAAGAATGCTTGAGGGTGCATGTGAGCTGGAGACAGTCGTCAGGTCCCTCGCTCCGCTCGGGATGACAATTGTTGGAGAGTTTGGAATAAGAACCTGGAACTGACTTTCAATGTCACGTTACCCGGCGCAAGCCGGGGGAAGGACCGTACGACAGGGTTAGCAACGATGCAGCGGATGAACGACAACCGCAGCGACAGTGAAGAATCCTTGAGGGTGCACGTGAGCTGGAGACAGTCGTCAGGTCCCTCGCTCCGCTCGGGATGACAATTTTTGGAGAGTTTGGAATAAGAACCTGGAACTGACTTTCAATGTCACGTTACGTTTCATTTCGCGATTTTGACTGGCTGCTGCTGGTCTTTGTGCTCATGATCTGCGGTCTTGGCGTCATGGAGATTCGCAGCGCCACCGAGCACACCAAGTTTGCGGGTTCGCAGATCAAGCAAATCTATTGGGTTTGTGCGGGCATTGGCTTGATGTTCCTGATCAGCGCGGTGAATTACCAGGCCCTGTTGGATCGCATTCACTGGTTCTACATCGCGGCGGTTGCGTCTCTGATGGGGGTCCTTGTTTTTGGAACAAAAGCGCTGGGCGCACGGCGGTGGATCAAGATGCCGGGCGGCAACCACTTCCAGCCGTCGGAATGGGTGAAGCTGATTCTGATTCTGGCTGTGGCCAAGTATTTTGCCGACCTCCGCAACCGGGAACTTTCCTGGCC
>DASXEG010000139.1:0-80887 GCA_036490235.1 Candidatus Sulfotelmatobacter sp.
TTTAGCGGCTCGACGGGGTAGAGCATGATGCCGGTTTTGCGGATTTCGCCGAGTAGCAGGGCGGCTGGGATTAGGTACCAGGTTTGGACTGGGATTACGAAGGCGGCGAAGAGGTCGAGTTGGTCTAGAGTGTAGTCCTGCTTTTTGAGGTAGTGGGGCTTGAACTGGTAGAAGTATCCGGTGCCGGTGCGGCAGGTGGTGGATTTTACCTGGATGCGGAGGAAGTTCTGGCCGTGTTCTATGCCTACGTCGTAGGGGCGGACATCTCCCCAGGGCTTGAGGATGAAGAAGCCGCGCTCGGCGGCGGTGGCCATGAAGCGGAGTTCGACCCACTCTCCGCGCTGCTTGAAGCTTTTGAAGTTTTTCCAGTGTTCCATTTGGTGGCGCCGGTTCCTTTGGAGACAAAAAAAGCGCGGCCTGTGGCCGCGCTTATGATTCCTAAAGTTTTATCCTATATTTCTATTATATCAATTTGGAAAGGGGCAAAGGGACAGGTTTTGAAAAATATTTGCCTAATGTCGTGAGTGACTTGGAGGGAAAACCGGTTTCAAGCCTCTTGACAAGATTTTTCCAAAACGTGTCCCAGTGTGAAGACGGCACGTCCCTGTTCGACTCAGTTGCTTCGCTCCTTCGTTCTTTCGCTCTTGGCGCCCAAAGCCAGCGGTCGCCAGTCTTGCTCACTAGCTCGCTTTCGCTTCTTCATCCCGCCTTCGCGCAGCTGCCGCTTGAGGGTCGGTTAAGATATCGACCCATTTGGGGTGCGGGGAGGTCTCAGCGCCGTAATTGTCGTGCCAGTTCCACCACTTGTACGGCGCGGTCTGCGGATAACCCTCGGGTGAATCCTCCCATGTCTCCTGCCGCCCGAGCGCCGTCAGATCGAGATAGCTCCAGACGCTTCCCATTGCCTCGTCGCCGCGATTGTTGATGAAGTACGTGCGGAACACGCGGTCGCCATCGCGGATGAACACGTTGTGGCCGTGCCACTGATCGACGCCAAAGTCTGCGTCGAAGCTGTCAGTCATGGTGTACCAAGGCATCTTCCAGCCCATCCGTGCCTTCAGGCGCGCGATGTCGGCCTGGGGCGCGCGCGAGGCGTACACCAGGGTCGTATCGCGCTGGTTCAGATGAGTGAGGTCGGAGACCTGATCGGCACCGAGGGAGCAGCCCCGGCACGCATGCTCCGGCCAGCCGAACACTTCCGGCTCGAAGAATGCGCGATAAACGATGAGCTGACGACGCCCCTCGAACAGATCGGGCAGGCTCAGCTTGCCGTGCGGCCCCTCGAACGTGTATTGCTTCTCCACGGCCATCCACGGCATGCGCCGACGCTGGGCGGCCATGGCGTCACGAGCCCGGGTCACCTCCTTCTCTTTCACGAGCAGTTGTTCGCGCGCCGCTTCCCACTCCTGCGGCGACACTATCGAGGGTGTTTTCATTTGAATCCTGTTATTTGACATCTTCATTGCTCCTTTCAATCGAGTTTGGATGGATTTCTGGATTGTTCTTTTTGCGAGTCAGTTTCACGGCAAGCGTTGCCAGGCCGCCAGTAGAGACTGCTCCGGCTACGATCAGTCCCATGGTTGAAATGCAGAATGGACACATCTGTTTACCTCCTACACTAACGATGCTTAAGCACTAAACCAGCGCAATTTTCCTTTTACCGCCTCGGAAGAGGCAGGCCCTGGTGCCGTGCGGTTGTAACTTCTCCGGCGGCTCCATTCGTCTTCGTTGTCGTTTTCGTTTTTGTCTTCGTTTTGGTTTTGCGCGCGAGTCTTCTCATCCCGGGCGAAGGTTGTCGCTTTCTCTGCGCGCTGCCGTTCTCGGCGATCTCCTTGATGCGAAGCAACTCGCTCGACCAAAGCTCATGAAACGGGCCCACCCATCGTTCGTAAATCTGCCGGATGGGCACGACGTTCAGCGAATTCACCCGCCGCCTTCCGTCTTCGCGCGTTTGCACCAGATCCGCCTGGCGCAGCACGTCAAGATGCTTCATCACCCCAAAGCGAGTGAGATGCGGAAACGTCTCCACAATCTCGGTTGTGGTCCGCGGACGATCCCGCAAAAAATCCAGGATTGCCCGCCTCGTCGGATCGGACAGCGCCTTCCACACTCCATCGAACTCGTCCGCGGGATGAGTTGAGGTCGGGGTCACCGCCCCTCGCAATCCTTTTTCATTGTGTCGAGCATGTGCCCCCAGCCCTCGCCAACCCCCTTGCGATGTTCCGGATCAATCATTCCGATCGCACGGTGGCGAAGAACGACTCTGCAAGCTGCTCCTTCAGCTTCGACTTTGACTTCCAGATGATTTATTGCCGGATACGACATGAACATGGGACCGCTCAATTCCAGTAGCACGGGAGGCTTGATTACCTGCACAAAACCCCAAAGATGTTCGATCCCATTGCCCCGATCTCTGTACCAACGCCCGCCGGCTTTCGGCTCCAGGAGCAACTGCATGGACTCGCCATTGGGTCGAGTGCTGCCTTTTCCCAGGCGATGCAGGACCGCGGCGAAAGCCTTTTCCGGTGTCGCCTTGATCTGCACGTGCTGCTCAAGGTCGAGAGTCAAGTCTTCTAATTTCATTTCGTTTTCTCCTCCGTGTTAAGATTAATGATTATGTTCGTCAATAGTAACGTAACTTTTTGGTCACGTCAAGCCTCGTCCGCCTCGTCCAGGCAAAACGAAGTAATGCAGCTTTTCCTGCGGCACTTTCGTGCAGTTGTTTTCCGCACCGATTAGAGGAGAATGCTGGCAGCCAGTCGCAACGCTCGAACGCGCGGCGACATCCAATTTGTGGGCAGTAATGGGCCGAAAAAGGGGTTACATGGATTCTTGGGAAGAATCAGGCGGTCAGGAAAAGGCGGAGCCAGCATCGCAACCATCTGTCGAATCGGACGACGAAAAGCGCAGGCTTCGCCGTTTGCAAATCATGATGGGGATGGTTTCTTCGGTGATCAGCCAGGACTCGAGTTTGACTGTGGAAGAGGCTTCGGAACTTGCGGCGGGGGCGAAACGGGCTGCACTGGCGATGTTCCCGGATAAAGAGCTGGCTTACGATCTTCTTTATAAACCTCGCTTACAGCGGTTGATGCGAGAGCGGTTTCATTTGCAGTAGGAAGCAGCGGCGAAAGCCGGTTCGATATCTCTGGGTTAGCAGCGCGACTGAAGTCGCGCATTTCAAAGCTCCGCACTATTCGTCGGCCACGGAATTCTTCAGCGTCCCCACGCCTTCTACGGTGATTTCCATTACATCTCCAGCTGCAACCGGCCCGACGCCGGCCGGCGTGCCGGTGGCGACCAGATCGCCGGGAAGCAGAGTCATGGCCTGGGAGATGAACCTGATTACCAGATCGAGCGGGAAGATGAAATCGCGAGTATTGCCGGACTGGCGGACCACGCCGTTGAGGCGGGTTTCGATGCTCACTCCGGCCCACGGATCGAGGCCGTCCGCGACCACGGGGCCGACGGGGCAGGATGTGTCGAATCCCTTGGCGCGGGCCCACTGGTCTTCGATTTTTTGAATGTCACGCATGGTGACGTCGTTGAGGCAGGTGTAGCCGAGGATAAAAGGACGGGCATCTTCGTCGTCGCGGAGAAGATGACATTTCCTGCCGATGACCACGCAGAGTTCGCCTTCGTAATCGACGCGCTGGGAAATCTTCGGCCGCTTTACCACGCCTCCGGGCGCGAGCAGCGCCGAGTTTGGCTTGAAGAAGAGCAGCGGCTCTTTCGGCGGTTCGTTGCCTAATTCGGCGGCGTGTTCGCGGTAATTGCGACCTACGCATACAATCTTCGTTGGCCGCACCGGAGCCAGCAGCGTGGCTTCTTCGAGGGGAATGGGATCAATTCGGCGCGAGCGCAGGCCTTCTACATCGCCGTCGGAGTCTTCGGGCGGCGCGAGTAAAATTCTAAAGATCGACTCGCGCCCGGCGGCGGACTCGACCAGGCCGTAGTGCGCTTCGCCGTTCAGTTGAAATCTGCAGTATTTCATCGTTTTCTATCTAATCACGTTTGGCAGAATTGCAGCGTAGACTCGCGAAATAATTCTTCCCTTGGAGATTTAAGTCCGGCGGGGCATTTCATCGCACCATTCGCAACCGCATTCGAGCTATGGTCCTGCGGTTTCGCTGGCTTCCTCCGACTTTGCGCTCTCATTACCGCGCTCATCGACCGCGGAGACCGAATAGAAATAAATTTTTCCTGGAGTGACTTTGAGATCGCGGAAGGCAGGCGTACGTACGAGATCTTGGTTTAGTTTTATTGGCGGCTGCCCTGCTTCGTGGCGATAGACGTTATACCCGGCCAGGTCCGCATCGCTCACAGGGGTCCAGATAAGGTCGATGAAGCGCGCTTGCCCCGGCCCGGAAAAAACCGCTTGCAGACCTGCAGGCACCGCGGGAGGAAACACATCATGCGCGAACACTTTTACTTCCGGCGTATCGGTGCCTTCGACTTCGACTGAGGGTTTTCCGGCGGTTTCGATCACGCTCACGACAGTTGCGCGATAGGAATAAGTTTTCTCCCATTCAAAGGTCTGATCGAGATACGAACTCTGCAGGTTTGAGGCCTCGCTCTCACCGGAGCTTGCGGCTTGTTGTTCGCCGCGACCTTCTACACAGTCCGTAACTGGAACATCGGCCAGCTTTGAAGGGCTTGCTTGGTCCGGCTGCCGGTAAATTCGAAACAGGTACTGCACTCCATTTGTTCCCGATTCGGCGGAGCACTTCCACGAAATCAGCACACCTCGCGCGGTCACCTGCGCGGCGAATGCGGCGAAGGGGGGAAGCGTGGGAACCAACGGAACTCTCACTTCATTCGAAAGACCTGCTCCGCGCCCGGCTTGATTCAACACCTCGACCGCATACGTCGCGGAATCCCGGGGATGCTCTCGTTCCAGCGGCAAGGGGAGAGTGTCGACGAAGCTCGCAGCCAGTTTTTTGCCCGACCTGATCGTACTTTCAAAATCTGCCGGCGGAGCGGCGGTTCCGACTTCGGTTCCACATTGTTTGAGAGCGGGCGCCAAGCTCCGGCATATCTGAGTCTTCCCCAAATATTTCAGGCTCTGCCGTTCGGTGGTGCGCGCGGGAACAGTCCATGTCAGCGTGACTTTGTCGCCTTTACGCGCAGCTCGCAAGTCTGCAGGCGGTTTGGGCAACTCGAGCGATGGCGCTTCTGGCGGGCCGATCGATGCACATCCCGCCAGCGCAAGCAAGCAGGCGAGCGCAAGCAGCAATCTTACTTTCCAAACTTTCATCCCGGTTCAGAGTACATTACTCCGCGACGAGACACGAAGTATCGGGGAAAGGCCGACCCGAGAGGCGGAAAGATTCGATCGCCCAACGAAGTGGCCTTAGAACGTAAACTTCAGCGAAGCCTGCAACTGCCGCGGGTTGAACATCGGCAGAAGGAAAATTGGTGCCGGATCGGGGTCGTCTTCACGCAGCTTTTTTGGGCTGCCGAAATTGGCCCGGTTTATAGTCGCCGGGAACGGTCCGAGCTGAAATGTTCAGACGATTCCAGCCGTTGATAGTTACAACCGCCAGAGCAAGATCCGAAAGTTCTTTCTCGCTGAAATGCGGACGAACCTTCTCATAGACTTCGTCTGTCACATGGCCATCTGTGATCAGCGTAAGAGCTTCCGTCCACTCAAGCGCGGCGCGCTCACGCTCCGTGTAAAACGGAGATTCGCGCCAGGCGTCCAGCGAGTAGAGCCGCTGCTCGGTTTCTCCGATCACCCGCAAATCTTTCCAGTGCATATCCAAACAGTAGGCGCATCCATTGATCTGCGAGGCGCGCAGGTCAACCAGCAGAAGCAAAGATTCTTCCAAACCGCACTCCTGAAGATATTGGCCCAATCCAAACATAGCCTTCAATCCTCCGGGAGTTGCCTTAGCAAAATTAAAACGTGCTTCCATGAGTCCTCCTTAAATTCCGATACGGTTAACGGATCAGTCAGGCGATAAGTTACGCCGGCATCTCGACTGCAGCGATCTTTGCTAATTCCTCAAGGTTCGAGTCCCGAAACTCGGACGCAGTGGACGTTTGTTGTAGTTACTCATTTCGATGTTTGCCTGCAGTGGCGAGACTCATGGAATCGATCGTTGTTTGCGAACGGTTGTCGGGGTAATTACCTGAGCTGTCGTGTCATATAGAGACTGGAAAAAAGGCTGGTGTTTGTGAATCGCGTGATCGGTATGTCGATCAAAGAGAGGTAGTGAAGCCCATCTCAGGCGGTTCGAGAGTTTTTTTAATTCACTCGCCTTTGGCTCGTCCTTTAACTCGTCCTTTATCTGGTCCTTTATCTCGTCAGGGAGAGATGCATAATGGCAAATAACGCAGATTGGACTGATGTTCTGATCGTGGGCGCTGGGCCCGTCGGATTATTTCTTGCAAACGAATGTGCACGGCGAGGTCTGCGATGGAGGCTGATCGAGGAGCGCTCGTCTCAGTCGGAGCATTCGAAGGCGCTCGCGATTTTCCCGCGCACTCTTGAAATATTCGATATGGCAGGAATCGTGACTCCATTTCTTGAGAAGGCAAATCGCGTCACAGATGTCACCGTCGTCACCCATGGGCGCACGCTCGCCCATATGAAGTTTGAACCGGCTGAAAGTCCGTATTCTTTCGTTGCGATGGTGCCGCAAGACGTGACCGAGAAGCTGTTGGTCGAAGAGTTGCAACGCAGGGGTGGAAGCGTCGAGTACGAAACGAAATTCATTTCTGCGGAACAGAACGGGCGAGACGTCGACGCTATGGTTGAACGGAGAGGCGAATCGAACAAGGTCAGAGCTTCTATCGTGGTCGGGTGCGATGGCGCGCACAGCGCCGTACGTCACCAGCTAAAGCTCCCATTTGAGGGTGCGGAATATCACGGATCGTTCCTGTTAGCAGATGTCGAGACAAACACGGCGCTGCCCGCCAACGAACTGCGACTGTGCCCCAGTGAGTTTGGACCGGTGGCGATCTTTCCCATGAGCGCCACGCGCCGCCGGGTTGTCGCCACAATCGACAACACCGAGGGCGACGCTCCATCACTCGATCTTGTGCGCAGCATTTTGGCCCAGCGTGCACCTGGCGGAATTGAGGCGCGTGCCTTGAACTGGAGCAGCTATTTTCGTATTCATCACCGCCAGGTTGCGCGTTTGCGCGAAGGCCGCATGTTCATTGCCGGCGATGCGGCACATATTCACAGCCCATTCGGGGGCCAGGGCATGAACACCGGGCTACACGATGCCTGGAACCTGGTCTGGAAGCTGGATCTTTTTCTCAAAGGCCGCGGGAACGAGCAATTGCTCGATAGCTATGGCAGCGAACGCCTTCCGGTCATCAAAAATGTGATCGAGACCACAGATCTTATGACGAAGGTCATGGGCACTCCGAACAAGCTGGCGCAAACCCTCCGCGATGCGGTGATACCGATGGTTTCGCGCCTCGCTCCGTTTCAGCATGGGTTTGTGCAACGGCTTTCAGAGCTTGGTATTGCTTATCCGCAGAGTCCGATCGTGGAAGGGCCGGGGAAGCGGTTTTTTGATGATTCGCTGCGAGGAGGCAAAGGCATTTTGAGCCGCTTTGTGCTTTTCTTCGGCAACGAAGCGGAGCCGGCAACAAAGGAAGAAGCGCAGAGGTTCGTCGACTCATTTTCGGAGATCGTCGAGTTACGGCGCTCCGAGCGCCGTGGGGTAACGCTGGTCCGGCCAGATGGTTATATTGCCTTTTCCTCGCATGATTGCGACGCGGCGGCAGTCCGGGAGATACGTTCAGTTCTTCAGCGACAAACGGCGTCCGCGGATGCAGGAGAGCAGCTTGATAAGCGCATGATGAGCTACAGAATATAGCGGCTCAAATCCTGATCCTTCACAATATCCGTCAGCATCTTTTTGACGTAGTCCGCGTCCACGGTTACGTGCTCGCCTTTTTTCTCCGGAGCGTCGAAGCTTAGTTCATCGAGGACGCGCTCCATGATGGTATGCAGACGCCGCGCGCCAATATTTTCTGTGTTCTCGTTCACGCGAAACGCAAAGTGGGCGACTTCATCGAGGGATTCCGGCGTGAACTCGAGCTTCACGCCTTCGGTTTCGAGGAGCGCGGTGTACTGCTTTACCAGAGACGATTTCGGCTCGGTCAGAATGCGGACGAAATCTTCCATGGTCAGCGACTGTAACTCTACCCGAATCGGAAATCGTCCTTGCAGTTCGGGAATCAGATCGCTCGGCTTCGAAACGTGAAACGCGCCCGCAGCGATGAACAAAATATGATCCGTGCGCACCATGCCATAGCGCGTATTCACCGTGGTGCCTTCGACGATCGGCAGAATGTCGCGCTGCACGCCTTCACGCGAAACATCGGGACCGTGACCGCCTTCGCGCCCGGCGATTTTGTCGATTTCATCGAGGAAAACGATGCCCGCATTCTCCACGCGCTCAATCGCCATGCGCGTCACCTGATCCATATCGATCAGCCGCTGCTCCTCTTCCTGAATCAGATATTCGAACGCTTCATTCACCTTCATCTTCCGCTTCTTGGTGCGCGCGCCAAAAATATTCGGCAGCATGTCTTTGATGTTGATATCCATCTCTTCAACACCCTGCGCGCTCATAATTTCGAAGGTTGGGAAATTTCTTTCGCGGACGTCGATTTCTACCTGGCGCTCGTCTAGCTTGCCTTCGCGCAACTGCTGGCGCAGTTTTTCCCGGGTGCGGGAGGAGGATTCCGCCAAGCTTGTGGTGCTGTCGATTACTACTCCGCCGGAGGAGGTGGGGTCGGTGGGACGAGGTGCTGGGGAGGGTGGCAGGAGAATATCCAGCAGACGCTCTTCTGCGTTTAATTCGGCCTTGTCGGCTACGTCTTCCAGTTTTTGTTCGCGGACGTTGTCGATTGCAATTTCTACCAGGTCGCGGACCATGGATTCTACGTCGCGGCCTACGTATCCCACTTCGGTGAACTTTGAGGCTTCTACTTTGAGGAATGGGGAGTTGGCCAGTTTCGCCAGCCGCCGCGCGATTTCGGTTTTTCCTACGCCTGTGGGCCCAATCATCAGAATATTTTTGGGCATGATTTCTTCGGCCAATTCTGGCGTTAGTTTTTGGCGGCGGGTTCGGTTGCGCAGCGCAATGGCTACGGCGCGCTTCGCGTCTTTTTGTCCGATTACGTGTTTGTCCAGCTCGGCTACGATCTGGCGCGGGGTTAGTTCGTCGAGCGCTAGCTGCTCTTCTTCGGCGGTGCTGGGTAAGTAAATGGCCATAAAATTTGTCGCGAGGCTATGCCTGGCGCTGGTTACAAGACGCCGACGGGAATCACTCCGCGTTTGAACATGCCGTACCAAATCTCTGCGTCGGCATCGCTGTAAAGTTTAAGACTCCGGATCACATTGCGCGCGAATTCGACACTGCCGAGGCCGCTTGCAGTGACGATATTATTGTCGGCGACTGCTAATTCATCTACATAAAACGCATCGTCGCGGTATTGGGGAACCATCGCTTTCAAGTACGACTTCGAATTGCTAGTGTGCCGAACAGCGTGGGTCAGTCCAGTTCGCGCGATTTCGAGCGTGGCAGCGCAGATAGCTCCGATCAAAACGCTTTCTTCGTGTAAGCGATGGAGCAGCGCCTCGATCTTTTCGTCGGATTTTTTCTCCCACATATCGCCGCCGGGAAGCATGAAGAACGCCGTGTTGGAGGGATCCACGTCGTTGATCGTCAAATCTGGCGTTATTTTCAATCCGGCCATTGAAATCACGGGTGCAGACGAAAATCCTGCTGTGATGACTTCGTACTTGCCTGATTTCTTAATCTGGCAAAATGCATGAGCGGGCTCCCAATCGGCGAGGCCGTCGAAAACGAGAAGGTAAGCATTCGGCTTCATGTGAGAATGCGGAATACCTCGGGGGCTAAAGCCCCAGTTTTTCTGAGACCGCTTAACGCGGCGCTCAAGCGCCGCTCTTCCACGGTGGCGCTAGCGTCACATTTGCGGCACGGACGAAGCCGTGCCTTTCCGGACCCATCCCGACTGAAACCCATTCTTCCGCCAACTGAGAGCTACAACTCCTCAATGGTTACTGCGTCATTTGTATAGATGCACATTTTGCCGGCAATCTTCATTGCTTCTTCGGCGATTTTGCGGGCTGGGAGATCGGTATGGGCGGCAAGCGCTTGCGCGGCGGCTTGCGCGTAATTGCCTCCGCTGCCGATTGCGGCTATGCCGCCGTCTGGTTCGATTACATCGCCTTGACCGCTTAGCAGAAATGTTTGCTCTTTGTCGCAGACCAGCAGTAACGCTTCCAGATGGCGCAAATATTTGTCGGTGCGCCAGTCTTTGGCTAGTTCTACGGCGGCGCGTCCGAGGTTGCCGTGATACTGCTCCAGCTTCGATTCGAAGCGGCTGAACAGCGTGAAGGCGTCGGCGGTTGAGCCGGCGAATCCGGCTAGAATTTTGTCGTTATAGAGGCGGCGAATTTTTTTGGCCGAGTGCTTGATGACCGATTCGCCTAGCGTGACCTGGCCGTCACCGGCCAAGACTATACTGCCGTTGCGGCGGACGGATAGGACTGTTGTGGAGCGTATCAGGCGTTTCTGGGGCATGAGGGCAATTCTTAATTATAGCAGCGCGGTGGGCGCGGCTGGCTGAACGTTGAATTGGGGCGGTGTCCTAAGTTAACCACGAAGGCCACGAAGTTAAACTAGGGAACCTTTCCAGGCATGCCTAAGTGCGCCTTCGTGCCCTTTTTCGTTTTGAGATTAGGACACCACGTGAGGGTGCGCACGGCTGATGCAACTCATCGGCGAGAGTTAGAATCAGAAGAGTGCGAGCTGGCAGCGTCTGCTTCGAGGCTCGCGGGGAGATCATTCATGGCAGAACGAGCGAATGCGGCGGCGCAAGAGCGGAAGCCTGATCCGAATGAAAAGCTGGTGAAGGTGTTTGACAGCGAGGACGAGCCGGAGGCGATCGTGGTGAAAGGGTTGCTGGACTCGGCGGGGATTGATAACGATCTTCAGTCGGCGAGTTTTCTGCAGGATGCTTTTCCGGGGCTTGGCGGGATGATTATTTTGGTGCGGGAAGAGGATGAGCAGCGGGCGTTGCGGTTGATTGAGGAGTCGCGGAAGAGTTCTGCTGAGTTGGCGGAGGAGGCGGACGAGGATGAGACGGTGGCTTGAGGATGTGCTCCCCGGCAGGGATTCCTCCTGTCTCGCTTCGCTCGCGCGTCGGAATGACAGACACATCTCGCTGCACTCGCGTCCGGAATGACAGACACATTTACGGGCCTAGTGTCGTGAATGGGCTGACGGTGCGGCCGTCCAGATAGAACGTGGTTGCTCCGTCGAGGTCGGTGCGGTAGATGTGGGCTCCGGCGGCATGCAAGCGAGCGAGCACATCCGGCTTGGGCAGGCCGAATGAGGTGTGGTATCCGACCGAGATTACGGCGTAGATCGGCTTGACTGAGTCGAGGAGTTCTGGTGTGGTCGATGTGGCGCTGCCGTGATGACCTACTTTTAAGAGATCTGCATGAGGATGATGTAGGGCGGCGATGCGGCGCTCTACGGCTTTTTCTGCGTCGCCTTCCAGGAGCGCGGACGTTTTTCGATATGTGACCTGCAGCACCATCGAGTCGTTGTTCTTCGGCTCAAGTCCTACTGGCCAATCTTTGGGCGGGAATAGAACACTTACTTCCGCTCCACCAAAATCAAAATCGTCTCCTTCCCAGTGGCGGACTACTTTGATTCCTAGTGCGTGTGCTTCGGCGATCAGGTGGTCGAGGGCGCGGCTGGGCGGTAGAAGGCCTATCCATAATTCTTTGGGACGAAAATCTTTGAGGATGGCGGGCATGCCTCCGATGTGGTCGGAATGGCCGTGGGAGATGGCTACGGCGTCGAGGCGGGAGATGCGGCGGGTCCAGAGATAGGGCGCTACCACGTCCTCGCCGAAATCGAATTGCGAGCCTGCGCCGAAGATGGGACCGCCGGAGTCGATGAGGAGGGTGCGGCCTTGCGGGCTGACTACCAGGATGGAATCGCCTTCACCGACGTCGATGGAGGTGACTTCGAGAGTGCCGGGGTGAAGTTGCGGATTGGGTTGAAGACTGGCTAGTGAGAGCGACGCTGCGAGGAGCGCGAACATTCCGAGAACGGCTAGTGCTGCGCGACGACGGGCGAGAATCATGGCTGCAATCAGCGCGGAGGAGGCGAGCGTCATCATGATTAGCGATGGGGTGGGCACGCGGAGATCGGCGAGGCGGAGGCTTCCCAAGCCGCGCACCGTGCCGGTGATTCCTTCGAGGGCTACGGTGGTCAGAAACGCCGGAAGGTTCGCGAGTGCGACAGAGATGTACCCGAGCGCGATGGAGAGAATTGCGGCGGGCATCAGGAGTTGTGTCAGCGGGACTACGGAGATGTTCGCGGGAAGGCCGATGGTGGTCGCGCGGTGGAAGTAGTAGGCCATGGGAAGGGCGAGGCACATTTGCATTACGGCGGAGACTAAGAGCAATTCGAATGCACGGAGGCAGAAGATGGTTGCACCGCGAACCAGACGAAGGGACCAGCGGCGGCCGATGAAGCGTGCCAGGCGGGAGGCGATGAGGCGCAGATCGAGCCGGAACTGGGCTACTTTTGGTGGGAGCCGGGTGCCATAGCCGTCGGAGTTCCAGTGGGCCAGGGCTTGGCGGTAGAGGCCGGAGGTACGCTCGACCAACGGGACGGCAATGGCCGCAACTACGAGAACGCAGAGAAACGTCATTTGGAAGCTGGCGGTGGTGAGTTGGCGAGGATCGAAGATGAGCAGGCCGAGGGCGGCAGTGGCTAGAGCGTTGACCATGGCTCGATCGCGGTAGAGCAGGCGAGTCGCCAGGAAAATGGCGCACATCAGGGTTGCGCGCCAGACGGGCGCTCCAACTTCGGTGAGGAAGGCATAGGCAACGCAGGAGAGGATCGTCAGCGCCGTTACCGGAATGTCGGCAAGGTGTAACCGGCGGAGGGTCCAGAAGACGACGAAAGCGAGAATGGTCACGTTCATGCCGGAGACTACGAGAACGTGGTATGTGCCGGAGCGCTGGAAGTTGGTGCGCGTGTCGCGGTCGATGAAGGCGTTTTCGCCGATTAGCATGGCGTCGATCAGCGCGGCCTGGGGCGCGGGCCAAAGTTGATGCACTTTGGCTACGATGCTTGAGTGAATGCGGCTGCGCTCGAGTTCGATGCGACTGCCGGAAAATCCGGGGAGGAGTTGAACTTCTTCGGCTTTGGCTGAGGCGAGGGCAGAGATGCCGTTTTCGGCGAGGTAGCTTTCGTAGTCGAATGCGCCTGGGTTGTGGAAGTTGCGCGGGAGTTTGAGTTTGGCGGAGACGTGGATGCGTTCGCCGTAGCGGAAAAGCCGCATGGGGGCGTGGTCATCGGCATAAAGGTTGAGGCGGACGCCAGCGCGGAGCGGAGTTGTTGTGCCGTCTTGCGCGGTGATTTGTTCAGTTTGGATGTCGAGGGTTTGCCGTTGTTCACCGGGGGAAGATTCGCGCAGTTTGCCTTCGTGGGCTACGTGGGCGGTGAGTTCTACTTCGGGGCCGTAGGCAAAGGGTTTAAGCGTGGGGTCTAATGGGGCTGAGAATCCTTTGAGTTGGATGTGAAGAGCACCGGTTAGAAACAGCGCGGCCAGAATCAAGGTCAGAGCGAGTCGCGGTTCTTTGCGGATGAAATAGAGGGAGGCGGACAGAAATGCCAAAGTTGAGCCGACTAGCCATGGGGCGGGAGTGGAGAGGTAGGGGCTGGTGAGGATGCCCAGCGAGTAGGCGATGGCCGCCCAGAGCATGGGTTGGCGGGTGGGCTTGATGTGGAGTTCGGGGAAGAAGTTTGGAGTCTTGGGTGAGGTTGAGAGGTCGGATAGCATTGTAAGGACGCCGAGGCAGGCTCATTCGCGAAGACTCATCGGTACAATCAGGGCTTAAGCCGGTTCTCCAATTTCGATCCTTGACGCGGCACTCAAGCGCCGCTCTTCCGCGGTGAGCCCCATGGTCCCGATGCTGCAGCTTCAGCGCACCAGATGGACTACGGTTTCGATGTGGTAGGTCTGGGGGAAGAGATCGATTAGGTGAACCTCCTCGAGGCGATAGCCTGCGGCTTGGAGCGGAACGAGGTCGCGCGCCAGCGTCGCGGGATCGCACGACACATAGGTGAGGCGAGGCGCGTTCAGCTCTGCCAGCGAACGCGCCACGCGATCACCCAGGCCACTCCGTGGCGGGTCAACCACCACCAATTCAGGCTTTTGGCGCAGCTGGGGGAGGATTGCGCCAACCTTGGCCCGCCCTTGATCTCCGAGCTCAGCTACGAAGCGCTCGGCCGCGGCATGTACCGCCTTTCCATTCAAGGGAAGATTGTAGGAAAGATCGTCAAAGGACGTCTGTGACATCTCTACCGAAACGATGTGATGGAAGTCACATGCCAGCGCTGTAGAAAAAAGGCCTACCCCGGCGTAGAGGTCGAGGGCCAGTTCTCCGGAACGCTTGGCGGAAACTATATTTACGAGTTCGTCTGTGAGGAACCGGTTGGTTTGGAAAAAGGAGCCGGCGGTGACGCGGTGGGTTGCGGCTTTGGTTTTGTAGGCAAAGTCCGGCGCGCCGACCGTGATGAGTTTTTCGGGCGAGCTTTTTTGCGAGGCCCGGAAGGCGGTTACGCCAACGGTTTCGGGCATGGAGGAGCAGAGATCATCGGCCCACGCGCGCACGGTGGCGCGCCGGGCGTCAAGGGTGCAGGAGAGTTCCACGAGAAGATGTGTGTCGTCCTGGTTGGCGAAAAACTCGATTTCGCTGACTCCTTCAGCGGTCTTGCCAGAGCGTCCTAAATTCCAGACATTTGCGATGGCGCGGTTGATCAACGGCGAACTGATGGGACATTGCTCGACGGGGAGAAGTTGGTGGGAAGAAAATTTGAAATAACCGAGCGCGAATTCTGGCTTTGTACGGAGTTGCAGGCGGGAGCGGTTGCGGTAATTCCACGGCGGAGAAGGATGAACGGCGATTTCGGCTTGAAGGTCAATTTTTGCGATCCGACGGAGATTTTCACGGAGAATTTCCTGCTTGATTTCGAGTTGATGCTCGTAGTTGGCGTGCTGGTAATGGCACCCGCCGCAGACGGTGAAGTAGGGGCAGGATGGTGGAATGCGGCGCGGGGAGGGTTGGAGGATTTTTACGGCGTGAGCGCGGGCGAAACTGGGTTTGTTTTCGGTGATTGTGCCTTCGATTTTTTCTCCGGCCAGAACGAAGGAGGTGAAGACGGCTTTGCCGCGGCCTTGCGCGTCGGCTGGTAGACGGGCGAGGCCGTCGCCGCCGTAGATTAGCTTTTCGATCTCGAGGAGCAAGAGGTAATTCTACGCGAGGTGGGTGCCGCGTCTGGGTAGCGGCTTCTGGTTCGCAGGTTGAAACGGGAAGGGGCGGCGACAGAAAGGAATGACGCACATTATTCTTCATTATTCTTCATTCTCAGACCCAAACAGCCTGTCAACTGCGCAAGAACTTGCAACCTATTGACGGACCGGTATTTGCAGGAGAGCCGTGCTTTCAGAGAGTTAGGGATGGTGGCCTTTGTCTATCCTCCTTCGTCTATCCCCCTTCGGTGCCATGGTTTTCGCCGCGCGTGCCATTTTCTTCTGGAGGTAACTGAGGCATCTTGTTACCGCACGATAGTTACTCCACGAAAGTTGCGGAGCGGAGAGCGAAAATGGAAGCCAGAAACCGACGCCGATTGGTTCTCGCACTCGCACTCCTGGTCGTGGCGCTGGTAGTGGTTCTGGCGCGGAACCGGGATTTCTGGTTCGGTTCCGACGAAAGCGCTGATTCTGAAGCAAATGCGCCGGTAGCTGCGCAGACCACCATCGCGAAGAACACGCCTCCTGCTGCTCCGGCAACTCCAGCGGCGACCAACGGTGGGACCGCGGCAGATTCTGCGACAACGCCGAATCCCACGCCCGCGTCGAATCCCGCACCCGCGGCCAGCAGCGCTCCGGCACCGACTCCGGCACCTGTGGCCAAGAAGAAAGTTGAACCCAAGAAGAAAGAAGAGAAGAGCGAGATCGTGGCGAAAGCCGCGGCCGCGCCGGTTCCGGCTGCGACGCCGGCTGCGACGCCGGCCACGACTGCCGAGCCTGCGCCGACGGTTTCCGCTTCGACTCGCAAGCAACTCCCGCCGATGGAAGTCGAAGTGGTGGCGGGCGAGTCGCATCATTCGCTTCGGGCGGACAGCAACAATGTCCTGGTTGAGATTCCCACGCACACGTCGGCTTCGAAAACATTCCAATGGAATCCTGTGACGAATGCCGCTGAATTGACGCGGATGCCTTCGGACCTGCCGGAGCGAGTGCAGCAGGCTGAGCAGGGGTCATATCCGTCGCTGGCCAAGCAGATGAAAGTGCAGGGGTCGGTGATTCTGCGGGCTTATGTTGGGGCTGACGGCGGGATTAAGGATTTGCGCGTAGTGAGCGGAAATCCGATTCTGGTTTCGGCGGCGGTAGAAGCGGCACGCCAGTGGCGCTTTACTCCTTATTTGCAGAACGGGCAGGCGGTGGAGACGCAGGCCAAGATTCAAGTGAACTTCATGATCAAGGTGCTGTAGGGCGGTTTGCCGTAGCCCTGTTTGTCCTCCCAACAATAAGCTTCTGATTTGAGATCCTTCATCACAGCGACCTGCCTGCTGATGCTCCCGAGGCCCAAGCCCATTGGAAATTGAAGCCGCCGAGTTGGCCGGTTACGTCTACCACTTCTCCGATGAAAAACAGGCCCGGGATTTTCTTGCTCTCCATGGTTTTCGCGGAGAGTTCGTTGGTATCGACGCCGCCTGCGGTGACTTCGGCTTTTTCATAGCCCTCTGTGCCCGAGGGCACAACGCTCCAGTCGTGGATTCGCTTTTCGAAATCGGCGAGGGCCTGGTTTGTCCAGGAGAGCGGCGGATGGAGATCGAACCAGCGATCCGCAAGGCGTTGCGGAATATGTTTTCTTAGCTCGGCGCGAAGGGTGGTTTGAGTCCTTGGCAGAGTGGGAGCCTCGAAGGCTTGCGTGATCTTGCTCTCTGGGGCGAGATCGATGTGGATGGGCTCGGATTCTTTCCAGTAGCTGGAAATTTGCAGGATGGCGGGGCCGCTCAGGCCGCGGTGGGTGATCAGCATTTTTTCGCGGAAGTGATGGTGGCCGACAGAGGCGATGACTTCTGTCGAGACGCCGGAGAGATCGCAGAAGTTTTTGTGGTCATCGGCGTCAAATGTGAGCGGCACGAGAGCGGGATAGGGATGCCTGATGTGAATGCCGAATTGTTTGGCTAGATCGTAGCCGAAGGAAGTCGCTCCGATTTTGGGGATGGAAAGGCCGCCGGTAGCGACCACCAGGGCTGGGGCGCGAAATTCCGCCGTCGAGGTGCGAACCATGAATTCGGCTGCGTGCCCGACGTCCTGAATTGTGGTGTTTAGAAAAATTGTGACTTTCGCTTCGCGGCATTCGGCTTCGAGCATTCCCAGAATGTCGCGGGCGGAGTGGTCGCAGAATAACTGGCCTAAAGCTTTTTCGTGATAGGGGATGTGATGCTTCCTGACGAGCGCGATGAAATCTGCGGGCGTGTAGCGGGCAAGCGCGGATTTGGCGAAGTGCGGGTTTGCCGAGAGGAAATTTTCCGGTTGGCAGTGCAGATTGGTGAAGTTGCAGCGGCCGCCGCCGGAGATGAGGATCTTTTTGCCGAGTTTATCGGCGCGTTCGAGAACGGCGACGCGGCGGTTGCGCTTGCCGGCTTCGATGGCGCACATCAGTCCGGCGGCGCCACCGCCGAGGATCAGGGCATCGAAGGAGTGGGTTGGGGGCACGGGGAATTGTATGCCGGGAGCTTAGGAAAGCTCCGTGGTGGTTCAATTTCTAGCACCTCAGACAGCACGGATGCCCATCCGCCGAAAACGCGGGTGGGGCATCCTGAGTCGTCGAGTGGGCGGCATTTCCGAACTCCTGCCGACGATTTTCATTCTGCTGACGTGTGGTCGTGGACGATCTTCCATCCGTCGGGGAATTTGCGAAATATCAGCGTGAACAAGCCGTGTGGGGTTTTCCCGTCGGGCATGGTCAGGAGCCATGCGCCGCGGACGAAGGCTGCGCCCGGGGCTAGCGGCTCGATTCGCAGGTTGGAAAATTCCAGTTTGCCCATTTCGTGGCCGGGGCTGGAATATGCGGCGATGTAGCGATCGAGCGTGGCTTGCCAGCCGTCGTGTTCTTTGGCTCCAGAGAAAAAAGTGAGTTCGGGAGAGTTCCAGTAGCCGGACATGAATTGGCGCAGGTCGTGGAGGTTCCAGGCCTGTTGTTGGGCGCGGAGGACGGATTCGATCTCGGTTTGGATTTTATTTTTCCCGGCTGGCGATTGGGCGAGCGCGGCGGCAGCGAGGGCCAGGATCGGAAGAAATAGCTTTGCAAGCTTTTTGACCATTCGATACTCCTGATTGTGCGTGCGGTCGTTTTTTTTCGCAACGATCTCGACGACTTTCCTGATGGTATGAGTCCATAACCTCAGCGGCTAAAGCCGCGAACTCGGTGTGACTTTTTGCGGCACGACTGAAGTCGTGCCCTTCCCGATTGCAATACACGGCCTTTCCGAATTGCAATCCGTGGCCTTTTCGACCGTAAGGCCCTCCCGGTCGAAATTAATGGCCTTCCCGATCGTAATTCGCAAACCACCGCATTGCGAGAAAAGCTCTATTCACTGCGGATTGGGTTTGTTGATTTCGTCCTGCAATTTCTGGAGAAGTTCGACGCGCTGGTCGGTGCTGAGTTCGCGCTTCAATTCCTCCAGGGCGAGGGCAACGATGTGGTAATGGTGCGCGCAGGCGAAGCGGGGATCGGTGGTGATGTTGAGCCAAAGGTTGTGCATCAACTCGACGTCTTGAGGCCGGAGTCGGGGGGTGTGTGGGCCGATGGCGTACTCGCGGCTGCTGCCATCGGGCGCACAGACCTCGAGGGTGATGCGTGGGCGCGGCTCGGGCAGGCGTTCCCAGGCATCGCCGGTAAGCTTGGCCTGCTCGTCGGAGGTGAGTTTGTTCGAGAGGCCACAGATGACGCGGGCGGAATCGAGGCGCTGCGCCGTGACCATGATGGCTTCAAAAACGTCAGTCGCAGGGACAACCAGCAGCGAAATCGGTTTGCCTTCTTTTTCCGCCACGGCTACGGCGGCGGTGAATAATTCCTGCTCGTAGTGATCGAAGACCTGGCTGGCCTCAAGGACGGAGCTTCCGCTGAAGGAGTGCTCGCGATGGTAGAGGCGGGCGCTCATCACGACCACGTCTTCTTTGACAGTGTTGGTGCGATCGAGCACCTGGCGGAGATAGTACAGATTGCGGGGATCGCGCACGGCGACCAGGATGCTTTGCGCGCGCACGCCCATTGCGCCGCTGCCCAGTTCCTGATTGCCGTAGACGCGGAACTGATCGAGTTGCTCGGGCTTGCCGTGACGCTCCCGGGCGACATGACGCTCGGACAGAGTGAAGAGGGTGAAGAAGACCACGCTAAAAATCACGCCGGCGATGGTGGCTTCGTATTTGGTGAAGAGATTTACGACCGCGGTCATCAACAGAACGCCGGAGATGAGGATTAAGCCAATGGGAATCTCGGTTTTTCCGAAGTGGAAGTTCCCCGGAACCTTCCACTGCCGATTGCCGGGCTCGGTGTAACGGAGCACGAGAACGGCAATCGACTTCATGGCGAAGCTCCAGATCACGCCGAAAGCGTAGAGTGCGGCCAGGACGTAGACGTTGCCGAGGCTCAGGAAGATCACGAGCAACTGCATGCCGACGATCAGATTGATGATGCGATAGCTTGTGCCGTAATGGTTGTGCGGCTTCTGGAACCAACTGGTGAGGACGCCATCTTCGGCGACGCGATTGAGAACGCCGTTCGCGCCGACGATGGAAGTGTTCTGCGCTCCGGCGAGGATGAGCACTCCGACCAAAACTACGAATGCATGAAAGAGCAGTCTGAGGCTCTCCGGCCCGGCGAGATACATGGCGATGCCGCCGATGAGGTTGGCGAAATAATCCGGCCGAACCTTATCGGGGATGATCATGACCGCGAAGAACGAAACCAGCGAGGTGAAGAGAAGGCTGTAGATGAATATAACCAGGCCGGTTTTTTCGAGGTTTTTGAGCTTGGGGTGTTCGATCTCGCGATTGACCTGGGCCAGAGTCTCCTCGCCGCTCATGGCGAGGACGGAGTGGCCGAAGCCGACGAAGAGGATGATCCAGGTGAACTTGGCGAAGATGGTTCCGTTCAGCCAGCCAAGCGATTCTTTGTTGAGTGGGATCACGCCCGCATGCAGCGGGTTTGGAGGGAGTTGAATCGGCGAGCGGAGAACGGTGATCGTGCACCAGATGAGCAGAATGACCACCATCACCGTGGTGATGGCCATGATCTGCAGGGCCTTCTGGCTGGATTCGTGCATGCCCTGAATGTTCTTCCACCAGAAATACGCCACGACCAGGATGGCTAAGCCTGCGGCGAAGTGGTCGTCGGAAAAAGCGAGGGGGTGGTGGAGGTAGATGCCAATGTCCTTAATGAATCCGGCGAGGTATTGCCCGGCGGACACGGCGCTGATAGGGCCGGTGAGAACGTAATCGAAAAGCAGGGCAGAGACGGAAAATTTGGCCAGGCCCCCACCCATGGCTTCTTTCACGACGCGGTAAACGCCGCCGCGGACGAACATGCTGCTGGATTCGATATAAAGCGCCCGAACGCAATAGCTGAACAGCATGACGGCGAGGATGAACCAGGGAGCGCTTTTGCCGATGACTTTTTCGGCGTCGCCGCCGGCGTAGTAGGCGGAGGATGCGAGATCGGAGAGGACGATGGCGGAGGCTCGCCAGAAGGAGATAAAGGTCAACATCACCGTGGTGGCGACGAAAACCTTTATGGCCGGTTTGGAGCCTTCAACCGAGGTCGGCATGCTTCAAAGGAGTGCGAGACTGCCTATAAATGGAAACTCATTGAAGATAACATAGCGAGCCGAGAGACGGCGCGGGGTTCTCATCAGGCGGGACGCGGATTTGGGTGCAGTTTTATGCGGTGAAAACCGGGGATGATTGCCGCGAATTCCCGGTGCTGGCGGCGAGGTAGGTATGGGTGATGCGGTCATGCCAGCAGAGGGAGTCTTCATCGAGGAAAACCCAGAGATAGCCCATGCCAAGGGATGCCGCGGAGAGAAAGGAGGCCAGAACCCGCCAGCGACGAAGACCGCGTTTGGCGGGGGTCCCATTAAAGCGGCATAGTTCGAGGCGAGCCAGAAGCAGACCGGGAGTTGTTCCGGCGTAGACGACCAGCAGGTATTGATAGGCCGACCAAAACGAAGCTAACAATCCTGCGAAAACTCCGGCGATTTGAATTGGAGGGGGCTCGATCGCGGTCAACTTCCAAAAGATGAAAGCGAAGAGAGTGCAGGCGCTCACGATAATAACGGAGTCGATAACAGCGGCGAAGATCCGGTGTTCCAGAGGCGCTGATAGCAGTGGTATGTCGATGCCGGGGCGTTTTTCGATGGGCGGCGGAGCCGGGGGCTCGATGGTGATTCCACCCAACGCCGGCGGCGGAGGCGCGATCTCCGGCACTTCGAGGATGCGGGGAGCGGTAACAACGGGTCCGGCAAGCTGATCGAGAGGAGCCACAGGCGGAGTCCAGGAACGGGGGAACTCGATGATTTTTGCCCCTGCGCCTGCCCCTGCGCCGGGGGGGTGGGATAGAGGGGCCGGAACCTCGGCCGTCGCTTCGTCGGGCAAGGTAAAAGCTGCCGCGGAATAGGCAGGCTCGGGAACGAACGTGGAAAACGAGGACACTTCATCGAAGGCTACAGCCTGGTTTGAAACAATGCGGTTCGAAACCGAAGGCAAACGGGAAAAATCGAGGTTGACGTCGGCGGCCGCGAAGGCGGACGGTTGCTCGAACTTCAACTGCAGCGATGGATACCGCGGCGGACGCGGTTTGCGGCGGGAGTGATATCGATTCAGGCGCGCGGATAATTCCTGCCGCCAGGCGGATGCGTCGTCGGGAATGTCACTTGCCTGGGCTGGATCGTTCTGCAGGTTTTGTGCGGGCAGATCATTCTGGATCGAATCATTACCGATCGGAGCCTGCTCGATTTGCGATCCGCAGGGCGAGGTGAAAGGCGAGAGAATTTTCGTTTCCTGGATATCGCGCAGGGGAGCAGATGAATCCTCCGCGGCGGGACACCGGCAAATCTCACCACAACTCGGACAAGGCATGAATCACTTCTATGAGAGCACGAATTTTGGGTAGTGCGGATAACCGCGAAGAGACCTCCGGAATTCAAACATCAATGGCTTTGCCTCCCAGGGCATTGCCGTGCTAAGTTCACCTCGACCGCTACCCTTGCGTGATTCAAACGCTTCTGTGGCACACTCCATAGAGAGCGTGTGGTTCGGTTTCCGATGATCTCGTTCCGATGATTCTTCGCAACAGATTCCTTATCACGGCGGCACTGCTTTGTCACCTGCTTCTGATTCCGCCGTTAGTAACCAGCCAGTTGCTGCCCGCGGAAAGCGGCGTTTTGCGGGCGGAAGGTTCGCAGCAGAAATCAGAAAAAGATGAAACCAGCCCTTGCGCCCGAGCCTTCGCGGAGCAATCGAATGACCGGCCTACGATTTGCGCGCTCACCCAGGAACGGGATGGCGATCTGTACAAACTGCACGGCGCAGTGGAGATCTATTACGACAGTTATGTTCTGAAGGCTGACGAGGCGACGTTCAATTCGGACACGAACGAATCGGTGGCGAGCGGGCACTTTGCGCTGGATGGCGGACCCAATGATGACCACATTCGCGCCTCGCATGGCACTTATAACTTTACGACCGAAACGGGGAAGTTCTACGACGTGACCGGAACCACCGGGTTGCGTTTCAAAGCCAATCGCCCGATCCTCACATCGACTGCGCCGTTCGCTTTTAGCGGCAAACGAGTGGAGAAGATCAGCCCCACGCATTACCTCGTGTATGACGGCACGATTACGACGTGCGAATTGCCGCACCCAAAATGGCTATTCTACGCGCGCAAAGTCGATGTGGATGTCGGAGGGAACGCCAAAATTTATCGCAGCGAATTTGCGCTGCATGGGATACCCATTCTTTATTTTCCGTATGCCACCCATCCCGTGGAAAAAGAATCACGGCAGTCTGGATTTCTGATGCCCTCGGTGGGGCGGTCTTCGACGAAGGGCAACATCATCGGAGCGGGCTATTACTGGGCCATCAACCGGATGATGGATGCGAATGTGGGAGCAGAATATTTTTCTTTGCGTGGCTGGTCGCAACGCGGCGAGTTCCGGGCGCGGCCCAGCGAGACTTCCTACGTCGATCTCAATTATTTTGGCGTGATCGATCGCGGGATTGGATATCCGCCGCTAAAGGAGGGCGGCGAAAATGCGCGCCTCAATTCCGCGGGAAACATTGGCGGGTTTCGCGGCGTGACGAACATCGATTATCTGAGTTCGTTTTTGTTCAGGCTGGCGTTTAACGAAGTTTTCAGCCAGGCGGTCTATTCGGAAGTAAACTCGCAAGCCTTCCTCTCCAAATCGGTTGACGGATTCAACATCAACGGATTCACCGAACGTTATCAGAATTTTTTGAGTACGACGCCGGGGCAGGTGATTACGATTCTGCATGCTCCCAGCGCCGATGTGTCGAGCGTCGATCAGAAGATTGAGCACACGCCATTTTATTGGTCGTTCGATTCGTCGGCAGCGGGGCTTTCGCGCAGCGAACCGGAGCAGTGTGCGACGAACGGACAAAGCTGTACTCCGGCGTTTCGCACGGCGAATCTGCTGGGACGGTTCGATTTGAACCCACAGATTTCTTTGCCGCTGTTGTACCAGGGGTGGTCGCTGCGTTCCGACCTGACATTGCACGAAACCTATTACACGCAGCGAGTGGTGGGAGCCACTGGAACGAACCCGGGCCAGGCGGTGAGCGATGGAATCAACCGGCAGGCGCTGGAAACATCGGTTGAGTTACGTCCTCCGCCACTGGAGCGAATTTTCGACAAGCCATTTTTGGGAAGAAAGTGGAAGCATGTGATCGAGCCAAAAATCGATTACAGGTTTGTCACCGGCGTTAACAATTTCGGAAACATCGTCAAGTTTGATGAGCGCGACATTCTTACCGACACGCACGAAGTGGGGTACGGGTTCGTTACGCGGCTTTATGCCAAGCGCACGTCCGGCAAGGCGGGAGATTGCGGTCAGATTATGTCTGCCCTGACTGTGGGCGGAGCTTCGCCCTCAGCGGCGATTCCGTGGCAGCATGTGAACCCGCTGGCGAACGCTCCCTGCCAGCCGGGGCCGCAGGTGCATGAGATTGCGACGTGGGAACTGGAACAGAAGTACTTTCTCGACCCCACATTTGGCGGCGCGCTGATTGCGGGACAGCGCAATGTTTTTACCAGCACGGCTGACCTGACCGGAATTGCGTTTCTTACCCAGCCTCGCCATCTTTCGCCGCTGGTTTCGCGGTTGCGAGTGGAAACCAGTTCGCGCACCGACGCCGAGTGGGACATGGATTATGATTTTCAGGCCAACACCGTGAACGCGAATACGGTGCTGGTGAATTATCACATTGGCCAAATGACCATGGGCGTCGGAGATGCGTTCTTGCAGATTCCAACGCAACCGATCGGCACTGGAACTTTGCAGGCGGAACGTTTCAACCAGTTTCGTACTGCATTGGGATATGGCAGCGCCACAAAGCGCGGATTCAGCGGGGCGGGCAGTTTCGGTTATGACTACCAGGTAGGAAAGCTGCAGTTTGTGAGCACGCAGGCCACTTACAATTGGGATTGCTGCGGGATGACGATCGAGTACCGGAGCTACACGGTGGCCAACGTACGGAATGAAAACTTGTTTCGCTTTACGTTTAGTTTGGCGAACATCGGCGGGTTTGGCAGTTTGCGGCATCAGGAGAGCCTCTATTAACTGAGTGAGGCTTCGGCCGCGGGGGAAATGCAGCCAAGACTGCTAACATGAGCGATATGCCGGTAGCGAACGAGAGTGTGTCGAAGAGCGAAGTTTTGCGCGAGCGCATTTCAACGCTGGGGCGTGTGCTGGTTGCCTACTCCGGCGGAGTTGATTCGGCATATTTGGCATGGGCCGCTCATCAGGTTTTGGGAGATGGGATGCTCGCAATCATCGCCGACTCGCCCAGCCTGGCGCGTACTCAACTTAACGATGCCATCGCGTTCGCTCGAGAGCAGAATATTCCGCTGGAAGTGGTGACGACAGGGGAACTGGAACGGCCCGAGTATGCACGCAACGATGCGCAACGATGCTTCTTCTGCAAGGATGAATTGTTCACGATGATGGAAGAGTTGCGGCAGAAGCGCGGGTTTGATGCGATTGCTTACGGAGTCAATGCTGACGATCAGGGAGATTTCCGGCCGGGTCAGAGGGCGGCGGCGGATCATCACGTGACTACGCCGTTACTCGATGCCGGGCTTGGCAAGCAGGAGATTCGCGGACTGGCCCGCGCGGCGGGATTGCGCGTGTGGGACAAGCCGGCTTCGGCTTGTTTATCCTCGCGCATTGAATATGGGCGTCCGGTGACGCGCGAGGCGTTGACGGCGGTTGAAAAGGGCGAAGACGCGCTGCATGCGCTTGGGTTTCGCCAGGTTCGCGTGCGGCATCATGGCGAGATCGTGCGCATTGAGATCGCGCGTGAGGAATTGGGCCGCGCTTTGGAGCGAGAGATGACCGAAGAGTTCACTCGCATCTTTAAAGCACTGGGTTTCAAGTTCGTCACGCTTGATCTGGAGGGATTTCGTTCGGGATCGATGAACGCTCTGCTGCCGGCGGATGGATTGCGGAAGCGCGCGGGATAGCGCTTCAGTTGCGCTTCTACATCTTCTTCGCGGTGCCACCCCGCGTTGTATACATTCCCAATTTTCATCCGTTTTCGAAGGGGCTTAGTCCCTGTGATTAAGACGGCACCACACTGGACAAATTGTCCGTAACGATCAGGAAACAATACCCATCACGGGGGTGTGCCCCTCTCTCATTTGCTCCACGGTCCTGGAGTACAAACAATTTTTCTTGCTATCAGCGGAATACTGGGTTAAAAAAAGCACGCTGAATCCGGTTGCTAGTGCGAAATCCGGAGACGGCACGCTTCGTCCGCGCCATTCTGACTGTGCTCCAGCGCCACTCCGGCTGCACGAACCATTTCGCGGTCAATCAGGAGGGAGTTGTGTCTAAACTGAGCTTCTCATCTGTACCGTTGTTGCTTTTATTCGCCGCAAGCATTGGGTCGGCGCAAGTCGATCCCGGGGTTCAGACAGCCAGCCGAGGTACCGGAGCAACCATCATCGACCCGGCGAATGATCCGAACGGGTTCACAGCGTTTTTCAATGACGGTCTCACTCGCTTCCAGGAAGTAGAATCAGTTTCGAACGCTCCAAACACCGGCCTGGGTCCGCGTTTCAACTCGAATCAGTGCAGTTCCTGTCACGCGCAACCAGCGATTGGAGGATCTGGTGCCGGCGTTAATCCCCAGTTTGTCTTCATCAGCACTGGCGTGGCGCCTGGCGATACCATGCCGTCTTTCATCACGGCGAATGGCCCCACGATCGAAGCTCGAGCTCCCTTTTTCCTCAACTCTTCCGGGGGGGCCAATACTCAGGCTCCAAACGGCGGAGTGGAGGATCTATTCACCGTGACTGGCCGTTCCGATGCCGGCAGTTGCAGTGTGACGCAACCGGATTTCACCGCCTACACGGCGGCGAACGATCTGATTTTCCGCATTCCGACGCCGACCTACGGTGAAGGTTTGATTGAGAACCTGGACGATTCAACCTTAATGGCGAACCAGGCGAAAAATCTGCAGAACACATTTGGCATCGCCGGTTCTTTCAATCGTAGCGGCAACGACGGCACCATCATGCGTTACGGTTGGAAGGCGCAAAACAAGTCGCTGCACGTGTTTTCCGGCGAAGCCTACAACGTGGAGATGGGTATCAGCAACGAGTTGTTTCCGCAAGACCGGCCTTTGCCCGAGGAAGAGGTGGCGGCGGGGCTGCCGGCGACTTGTTTGAATCTCTCGGGAAGCGGATATCCGGAAGACAGATCGAATCCAACGCAGACGACGAATGCGGCGGTGCTTGACGATGTTTCGGCGTTTGCCAATTTCATGCGCTTCCTTGCTCCGCCGCTAACCGGACCAGTTGTGCTGAAGGGTACGCAGGTCCCGGCTGGCGCAATCAAAGCCGGCGGCGCTCTGTTCAGCTCGGTTGGTTGCGCTACGTGCCACTCTCCGAGCCCGGGCACAACCCAGGTCTCAAATTTTGCGCCGGCGCTCAGCAACGTTCCGGTGAATGCGTATTCCGATCTTGAGATCCACAACATGGGTATCCATCTCGCCGATAACGTTACCCAAGGCAGCGCCGGCGGAGATCAGTTCCGCACGGCTCCGTTGTGGGGCTTGGGACAACGAATCTTCCTCATGCACGATGGCCGGACGACCAATCTAGTCACGGCCATCGAAGATCACAGGAGCAGCCAGAGCGAAGCTACGAGTGTGATCGGCAACTACAACAAACTCACGCCTGCTCAGCAGCAAGATCTGTTGGATTTTCTTCGCTCGCTATAGTTTGTCGCGTGCTGGCGAGGCGCTCATGCGTCTCGTCAGCGCTCTTTACTCTTTAGCCTCAGTAGATATCTGCCGTCAGCACTATGGGTCCACCTGCCTGAAGTTTTCTAGTTCCGAAGGGACGATATGAATCTCCGCTTGCTCCATTATCTTGTGCTTGTAGTCTTGTGCGCTTCGTTAGGGGCCGAAAGCCAAACTCCGAATCCCGAGGCCAGCCCCAAAGCCGGTGTGGCTTCTTCCCCGAACCAAGCGTCGATCACAAAAGTTCCGTCCGAAGTTATTCTGGTGAAGGGGGCATCGCCGAGCTCCAGCGATTCTGTGACTCCGGTGCCGGAAGGCGCGACCGTTTCTCAAGGTCTTTTCAGCGATCCGTACTTTGGCATTGCCTATCCGCTGCCCGAAGGTTGGACGCAGGAGTACCTAGGGCCTCCGCCTTCCGAAAGCGGCCGTTACGTCCTCGCTCAAATCGGTCCCGCGGGAAAAAGAGCAGGAGCTAATTCCGCGAGCATGCTAATCACAGCCCAGGATATGTTTTTCACTCCGTTGCCGGCGACCGACGCGTTGGAACTTACGGCTTACCTGAAAAACCACTTGCAGGCGGACTACGCGGTGGAAACTTCTCCCACCCTCATCAACGTTGCAGGGCGAACGTTCAGCTTCTTTGCCTACTGGTCTCCGGCGGCAGAGCTGCACTGGTACGTATTGGGAATCGAAATCCGGTGCCACGTGGTGCAGTTTATCCTGACCGGTCGCGATACGAACTCACTGCACAGCCTGCTCCGGGACATGAGCAGAATGAAATTGCCGACGGAAGTGAGCGCCTCGGCAGGTAATGGTGGAGGCTCTGACCCGGTTTGCATCAAGGATTACGCACGGGACAGTAACGTGATGGCGCGAGTTGATCCGGTTTTCACACAGCCTCGCTTCGATCCGGCGCCGGTCCGAATCGTTATTAATAGACAAGGCAGGATAAAGCACATTCATGTGATCAGCGCCTTTCCGGATCAGGCGAGGGCGATCACCGACGCGCTGGGGCAATGGAGGTTTAAACCGTACTTGGTGGATGGTAAGCCGACTGAAGTCGAAACCGGCATTATGTTCGGGCGCGCGCCACATGCCCCGGCAGCGCGCGCCGGCGGTTCCAGCCTCCGGCCTCACGCTGTGAGATAATCAACCTTTAATCCACCAATGTTCAGGCGGTTTTTAGTGACTCTTCTTCGACGAGCTTTTCTCTTACTGCTTATTATCTGTCTTGGCTGCGCGGCTGAATCCCTCCCTCCCGATCTGGCGCATAAGATAGAGCGGCAGGTGCGTGGCGCGTTCAACGTTCCGCCGGATTTTAAGGTGATTGTTGGCACGATCTCGCCGAGCACGGATTTCCCCACCTACGACGCGCTTATCGTAACCGTCGACAGTGGCAGCAGGAAGCAAGATCTCAATTTTCTGCTTTCGAAAGATCGATCCTCGTTGATCCGGCTGAACAAGCTGAATCTGAATAAAGATCCCTACGCGGAAACGATGAGCAAGATCAATCTGACTGGACGGCCGACGCGCGGGGTGAAGAACTCGAAAGTTGTGGTGGTGAATTTTGATGATTTCGAGTGCCCGTTCTGTGCGCGAATGCATCAGGAACTGTTTCCTGAAATTTTGAAGGAGTATGGCGACCGAGTCACATTTGTGTATAAAGATTATCCGCTGACGGAAATTCATCCCTGGGCGGTGCATGCGGCCGTGGATGCGAATTGCCTGGCCGCGCAAAGCGGCGACGCCTACTGGGACTTTGCGGATTACATTCACGCGAATCAGCATGATGTGAGCAACGAAAAAACTTTCCCGGAGCGACTGGAGGCAATTGACCGGCTGACGATGCTAGAAGGCCAGAAGCACAATCTGGACACGCCGAAGTTGCAGTCGTGTATCAAAGCGCAGGATGAAAGCGCGGTGAAAGCATCGATGAAGGAAGGGGACGCGATTGGAGTGGAGGCGACGCCGACGCTGTTCATCAACGGCGAAAAGATCGATGGGGCGGTGCCGCCCAGCGAACTCCGCGCTGCACTCGATCGCGCATTGAAGGATGCCAACTTGCCCGTACCGGATCACTCGGCGGCATCGAACACGCCCACTGTCCGATGACTTCAGACGAATTGGTTTAGCTGCGAACTGGGCGTTTCTTTTTTGGAGAAACTAGTTTTGGGAGAAACTGGCTTGAAAAAAACTGTCAGCTTGGCGCAGATTCTGGCGCTGATGACCGCGGGTATCCTGTCGACGACACTGCTCGGCTGTAAATCGCAACCGGGCAGCGACGTGATGGCCACCGTCGACGGGCGAAAAATTTTCCGCTCCGACGTCGATAAGTACTACGACAACCAGGTGGCCAGCGCGCAGCAGATGCCTGTTGGCGAGCAAGAGACAATCCTTCGGCTGAATATTCTCCGCCAGTTAATCGACGATGAAATGGTGATGCGCCGCGCCGAGAAGCTTGGCCTGCTGGCGACCGAAGAGGAAGTCGACCGCAAATTGAATGAGATCAAATCGCCATATACCCAGGAAGAATTCGATCAGCGGCTGAAGGACAAGAAGATTACACTGGAAGACTTCAAACGCGACATCCGGCGCTCGATCACGGTTGACAAGGTGATGAATAAGGAAGTGTCGTCAAAGATCAACGTCACCGATCAGGACATCAATTCATATTTTGCCGCGCATAAGTCCGAATTCAATCTGATTGAGCCTCAATACCATTTGGCGCAGATTTTCGTTACCCCCGTGCCGAATCCTCAGGTGCACAACCAGAACAATAAGGCGCAGAACGAGGCCGATGCGCGCAAGAAAATCCAGATGCTTTCGAACCGGCTGGACAGCGGCGACGATTTCGCCACCCTGGCGATGAATTATTCCGAGGACCCGGAGACTTCGGGCAATGGCGGCGATCTGGGGACAGTTCCGGAATCGTCGCTGCGCAATACCGATCAGGTTACGCGTGACGCGGTGATGAAGTTAAAGCCGGGACAGTACAGCCCGATCATCATCGTCACTAATCCTGCGAATAAGGAGGCTGTGGGATTTCGTATCGTGAAGCTGATCGCGAAGGAGCCCGCGGGGCAGCGCGATCTTTCCGATCCGCGGGTGCAACAGGCCATTCGGCAACAACTTCACGACCGGCGAGAGCAGCTACTCAAAGCCGCTTACTACGAAGTGCTGCGGGATTCGGCGAAGGTGGAGAATTATTACGCGCAGAAAATATTGGACAGCAACGGATTGATAAAGTAGCAGCCTCAGGGACTCAAGCCCACATCTTTTGCCAGTCTGAACAGATCGTCTAAAGCAGAGCCTTTCCAACCACCATGATGTGTTGGCCAGTTGGCTGCTAATCGATGATTGCCATTACGTCACCGGCATTCACTGCTGTACCCGGACTGACCAGAATCTTCTCGACCTTGCCCTTCTTCGGTGATTTGATTTCGTTCTGCATTTTCATCGCCTCGACCACAATGATGCCCATTCCGGCCTCGATGGAATCGCCTGCTTGAACGAGGAGGCGCACAACTTTTCCTGGCATCGACGCAGTTATTTTGCGTGGGCCCTGGTCCTCTTTGGCGCGGCTGCGGCTGCGTAAGGAGCGCGGATCGCTCACTTCGGCGGAAAAACACGCGCTGCCGATCCACAGTTGCAAACCATTTTCTGAGCGCTCGGATTTAATTTCGTACGCGAGATTGCCGATGCGCAGGGAAAGGACATGGGGACGAACGAGAAGGGCGTCAATTTCCAGTTCGCGGGCGTCAAGACGGCAAAGCCAGCGCTCTCCAGCGCGATTAAGCTCGAGCCGGTGGTTCTTGCCGTTGATGGTTACGTCGTAGAGCATGCAGGGCGGTTGCCAGTGGCCGGTTGCCGGTGAAACATCGGAACAGAGTTAACGCAAGGCCTCCTGCCGACCGGCCTTCTTCCAACACGACTCCGGGTTGTCCGGTGGGCGGCGGTCTCCTGTGATAACGCTCATCCCCTGATCCGTCTGATTGAGCGCTGCGAACAGGCCAGCAGCAATGGCTGCGATCTCCGCTGCTTGCGTGTCCGGCGTTTTGATCTCCGCCTGCTTCAGCATGCGATCGAGAAACCCAGTATCCAATTTCGCGGCATGAAAAGCTTCATCGCGCAAAATTCGCCGGAAGAGAGAAACGTTGGTTTTGATGCCGCCGATAAAATATTCGTCGAGAGCACGACTCAAGCGCGAAATCGTCTGCTCGCGATCGGCACCGTATCCGATCAGTTTTGCGAGCAGCGGGTCATAGTCGATGGGGACACTCCATCCTTCGTACGTACCGCCATCGAGACGGATGCCGGGGCCCGATGGTTCGAGCAGCAAATTGATTTTTCCCGGGCTTGGAAAATAGTTGTTGTCCGGGTCCTCGGCATAAATTCGGCATTCGATGGCATGGCCTCGGATCTGTATGTCCTCTTGCTCGAAAGGAAGCTTTTCTCCGGCGGCGATTCGAATCTGTAAATGAACGAGGTCGAGGCCGGTGACAAGTTCCGTTACCGGGTGCTCCACCTGGAGCCGCGTGTTCATCTCAAGAAAATAGAAATTCTTGTCGTGATCGACGAGAAATTCCACGGTTCCTGCATTCGTATAGTTCGCTGCTTTTGCTACGCGCACTGCGGTCTCGCCCATGCGGCGGCGCATATCGGGATCGACAATCGCCGAGGGAGCTTCTTCGAGCACTTTCTGATGACGGCGTTGCAGCGAACATTCGCGCTCGCCGAGATAAACGGTATTGCCATGCTCATCGGCGAGCACCTGCATTTCGATATGGCGCGGGTTCACAATGGCCTTTTCGATATAGACTTCGTCATCGCCGAACGAGCGGGCAGCTTCACTGCGTGCGGCTTCCAGCGCGGATTTCAGTTCGCCCGCAGAATGTACGAGCCTCATACCCTTGCCGCCGCCGCCCGCCGCGGCTTTCAACATGACTGGATATCCGATTTTCGCGGCTACTTTTTCTGCCTCCTCATTCGACTCCACCCCTCGGGAGGTGCCGGGCACCAATCGGACATGCGCTTTCTCCATGGCCTGACGGGCGCGGGTTTTCGAGCCCAGGGCTTCCATGGCTTCGGCGGTCGGACCGATGAATTTGATGCCTGCATCGGAGCAGGCTTGCGCGAACTTCGCATTCTCTGAAAGAAAACCGTAGCCGGGATGGATGGCGTCTGCGCCGGAGCGTCGGGCGACATCGAGGATTTTAGGGATATTCAGGTAAGACTCGCTGGCCGCGGCCGGGCCGATGGGATAGGCTTCATCTGCTTTGCGGACATGGAGGGAGGCGCGATCGGCGTCCGAATAAACTACTGCGGCAGGGATGCCCATTTCACGGCAGGCGCGTAGCACGCGGACCGCGATCTCGCCACGATTTGCGATTAGGATCTTTTTGAACATCGGAAGTTTTGGAGCCGCTTGAACGAACCCAGAATTTTACAGTAGATTCTTCGAACGCGGCGTTGGGGCAAGTTCTCTATCTGAAATTCACAACCACAAAGGGCACAAAGGTACACTAAGGCAAGCTAAAAAGGCTTTTCTTTGTGTTGCTTCGTGAGCTTTGTGGTTCAATTGGCGATTCGTTCGCTGTTGGAAAATTTTTGCTTCGCTTGCAATAAGAGAAAGACGGCAAGAATTGTCAGCTCCGGTTCGATCGGATGGCGGTAGCGGGCATGTGGAAAGACGAAATAATAGGTAGTGGGATAGGTCAGGAGCAGTCCTGCGTAAAGCCAGGCTGCGGGCAGCTTTTGCCGCACCGCTCGGGCTGCTCCCCAGATGCTGAGAATCGACCACGCCAGGAACAGTGAGTTGCGGAAATCCCATGGAGCCCGGCTGTCGGTGGGTTTGGGAACACCGTTCCAGTAGTAGAAAAATCTTCGCAGGCTGATGATGGCGAATTGTGCTGGGTGCTCGCGAATCCATTCGAAGGCGATCCGCTTACACTCCGCTCCATATTTCAGTTCGCCGAGGCGCTGAAATTTTTCGAGTTCCAATTTGTTGAGATTGGGCTGGAGGTAAGCCATCAGCATTCCTTCCGCGCCGTTGGAGTTGCCGAGGCGGAATTGCAGGCCGAAATCGTCGCGAATGAAAACGAAGCGGCCGAAGACTTCGTAGTTGCGGATGAGCCAGGGCGAGAGCACGAGAAAGAAGACGGCTGACGAGATTATGACGCCAGCGATCGAGGGCAGACCGTGTTTGAACCTCCGATGCCAGATCCACAAGCCACAAAACGGCAAAAAGGCAAGCATGGATGGATTGGCGAGCGCGGCGACGCCCCAGAGGACGCCGAAAATCACCCAACCGCGCAGGCCTCGCCAGTTTTGCAATTGCAGTGCGAGGAGAAAGATCAGCGCCAGAAAAAATGGCGTGAGGGTGGTGTCCCAGATCCAGTGAATGGACCAATACCAGATGTAAGGATTCAGTGCCCAGGCGTATGCAGACCAGAGTGCTACGCGGTCGTCGAAGCAGTATGCCGCGATCAAGAAAATCGGGATCGTGGTTAGGGAGGCAAAGAGGCTATTGATGATCAGCAGCACCCACGCGGAAGAATAAGTAAAGATTCCGAAGAATTTGAAAACTCCGGCCATGAGGTAGGGATAGATTGGCGGTTCCCAGGCGGTGGGTCCGGTGTCCGCGTCGTAGGGATTGCTGAAACCTTGCCCTTGTGCGATGGAGCGTGCGACCCGGCCCATTTCCCAGCCGAAAGCGAAATGATTTTCGATGGGACGGGTGCGGTACTGGCGCAACACGCCAATCAGCGCGACCTGCGCGAGAAAAGCGACGATCAAAACCCTGATGACAGATTTCGGAATCGGTAGGAAAGATCGGTTGTGCATCCAAGCGAAGTTTAGCAGGCTCGGTTTGCTTTTGAAGGGACTAGATCAAAGGAGCTGAACCAGGGAGTTTGCGGTTTTTCCAGAGATATTATTTCTCGAAGGATCGAACGAAGCTGACCGGGAACGGCGAGTGCGAACGCACAAGGGTTGAGTCGCCTTTGAGCCATTCAGCACGGCGACTGAAGCGGTGGCGGACAAGAGTCCAGATTGCCAGCCAGCCATCGGAATGGCGAATCTTTTTGCCCTCGACGGCAGAGCGCGGCTGGTAGTGCACATGTACTTCGGCAATTTTTTCGCCCATCCGGCAAAACTTGGCCGTAACTTCCGGGCACCACTCGAAGCGGTGGGAGTCGAAACGAATCTGCGAAAGCACAGAACGGCGGAAGACTTTGTAGCAGGTCGCTTCGTCGTGAATGCCTGCACCGTAGAGAAGATTGGTGAGATGCGTCAATAATTTTGCGCCCAGGAAAAAGCGCAGGCCGCGCTCCGGGCGATCGGGGCGCACGCCGTAAACTACGTTGGCTTCCCTCTGCTGTAAAGGACGCAAGAGCACCGGGTAATCCTGAGGATCGTATTCGAGATCGGAATCCTGAATGAGAACGTATTCTCCGCGAGCGTATTCGAGAGCAGTGCGCACGGCTGCGCCTTTACCGCTGTTTCTTGCGTGGAAGATAACGGTGACGTCGTCGGCAAGCGGCATCGATTGCAGCTTTTCACGGGTGCCGTCGGTCGAGCCATCATCCACGATGATGACTTCTTTTTTTACGGGAGAGGCGTGAATCGCCTGCAGCAGTTCGTCGACGTGGGCGGCTTCGTTGAAGACGGGAACGATTACGGAGACCACTCCGGCCCACCGCTCACCTTGCTGTGCTGCGGGCGGGTTGGAGCGCGATGATATCTGTGCCACAGTTCCCATGGATCAGTGCAATCTGCAGAAACCCGCGTAATCACGGGGCTGTTCCTAGATAATATCATTTGAATTCTGCATTTCTGTGCAAGCCCGAATGGGTTCATCAGATACATCGGTCAAAACGACAAGCGAAAAGCCAGGCGCTTCGCGGCCCAGCGAGCAGTCGCCGCTCTGGAACCGTGAGTCTGTAGCGGTTCTCGCGATGCTCACGGCGCTGGGCACGGTGTCGCGCTTTTTATTTCTGGTTCGCAAGCCCTTCTGGTTCGATGAATGCTTCAGCGTCGAGGTGGCGCGGCTTCCATGGTCAGACTTCTGCAAATTAATGTGGCGGCGCGAAGCGAATATGTCGCTGTATTACTTGCTGTTGCGGGGCTGGCTGCATTTGGGATCGAGCCCCTTTTTTATTCGCAGCTTGTCGGTGATTTTGTCGCTCGCCTGTTTGCCGGCGGTTTTCTGGCTGGCAGGAAAGATGTTCGGCGGGCGAGTGGCATTGCTGGCTACGCTGCTGATCGCGGTGAACGCGTATCACATACGGTATGCGCAGGAGGCGCGGAGCTATGCGCTGTTTGTGTTGCTCGCAACATTGTCGAGCGGATTTTTTATCGCCTGGCAGCAAGAACCGTCACGGAGAAACCGTTTCGCTTATGCGATCGCCAGCGTGCTGACGGTTTATGCACATCTCTATGCGTTGCTCTTGTTGGCGGCGCAATGGTTGTCAGTGCGGCGATGGTGGCGAGAGGACGCTGGGAGGCGCAGCAACAGCTCGGGACGAACTTCGATCTGGAGGCAAACCTGGATATGGATTGGAATTGCGATAGCTCCATTGGTGATTTTTGCGGCCAAGACTGGGGCTGGGCCGATTCGCTGGATTCCTAAGCCGAGCTTGTATGGGGTGTTGCTATTTGGTGAGCTTCTGGTGGGGAATGACGGGCTTTTTCTGTTCCTGATTTACGTGACAGCTTGTTGCATTGCCTTTGATGTTTCCCGGCGAAAGGAGCGGAAGCATGGATCGTCGATTTGTTCCTGGGAGATTCGCTTCCTCCTGATTTGGCTGATATTCCCTGTCTTCATCGTCGTTTTGCTTTCGCTGGCACGACCGCTTTTTCTTGGGCGATATTTGATTTTCTGTCTGCCGCCTTTTGTCATTCTGGCTTCTGCTGGGATCACGGAACTCCGCAAGATCTGGGCCATCATGGTTGCCGTCATTATTGTTCTGCTGTCGATGCAAGGGATCCACTCTTATTACGACTACGATTTCGATCTTGTTCGCGACAGGTCGGAAACCGCAACGAATTATGTGCTTGATCATTCACGGCCGGGCGACGCTATTCTTTTTCATATTGCTGAAGGTCGAGTGCCGTATGAGTTCTTCCGCTCGCTTCGCGGGGCGAATGGCGGTCCTGAGATTGTTTATCCCCGGCATGGCGATCGGCTGGATTACCGGGATTTTTCCGGCAGGCCGAGCGCGGATCTTGTTAGGTCGCTCGACGCCCGATATTCGCGGGTGTGGGTGTGGTTGATGAGCAATGAAAAAGCGGGACGGCCGGATGCAAGCACAGTTATGCTGGAACAGGTTTTGAATGAGGGGTTTGTTGAGACCGAAGAGGAGCAGTATCCTCAAGTGGAATTACGTTTGTATAGCAGGCGTTAGACCGGAGACAGGGTGAGGCTCTCCTCAACTTTTCGCATGACGCAGCGCTGAAGCGCGGCTCTTCACTTCTGAACTATATTGCGCCGGCTGCAAAGCGGCGAAGGACAGTTCATTTTTAACAATAAAAATGGCGGACGCAATGTCCGCCGCTTTATCTTTACCTTTACCTCTACAAAACAAATTCCTCGATTTTTATTTCTGCTGGTCCATTGTGATGCCTTGCTGGCCGGGTTGCTTCTCGGCTTTCGCTTTCTTGGTGGCGAGAGTCTTATCGACCCAACTGTCGGCTGTTTTCAAGTCTTCCTGGCGCTGATTGAGGTCGTCGCATTCAACATCGGCTTTCTCGCGGTACATGAGGTTGAGGTAGGCCATGGCGTCGTCGTAGTCGGGGCGAAGCTGAATTGCTTTGTTCAGACTCTCGATGCCTTCCTCAATCACGGGCATGTTCTTCGCCTTCAAGTCATCGCAAACTTTTTTCTGATCTTTGTTTTTGGGATTCAGGTTCTCGTCGGGCTTCATGCCAAGTTTGGCGCGCTCTTCCATGCGAGGCTGATAGCAGGCGGTCCAGTCAATTACGCCGACGGAGTAATAAGGCTCGGGATCGTTGGGATCGAGATCGCCCGCCATGCGGTAGTATTTTTTCGCATCGTCGAACTTCTTCATATTGAGATACAGATAGGCGATGCCTTTCGCGGCGTTCACCTTCTGGTCGCGCGCGGCACCCGACGTGTCGAGAACTTTTTGATATTGTTCGATCGCCTGCTCTGCCATCTTGTTGTTGTCCGGAGTATCAGCCCCGGGGATATATTGCTGGGCGTAGGCGGTGGCTAGGTACATCTTTGCATTGATCAAGCTGGGATCAAGGGCCACACTTTGCTGGAAGTGGTCGATCGCCTCTTCGTACTTGGCGTTTTTGTAGGCCGTGACGCCTTTGTTTAGCTGGTCGCGGGCGCGGAGCTTGCCACAACCCACTGAGGTTAGGATCGCCAGCATGGCTGCCGCCAGCGTCAGCAGACGAATGGATTTATTCATTGCGGTATGAGTCTCCCTTGCCACAGCATCCTAGGCCCAGAGACAGCAGTTTGACAAGCGCAGGGTGAGCGTTCCTTGGCAGACGCGGCACGGGAGAAACTGCTCCCATGCGAACCTTGTTCCCGGGCACTGCTTACATCATTATCGTTGCGAAAAGCAGAACACCATTTTAACGAGCCGGAATTACTGGCCGGCTTCGATCTTCGCGGTAATCAGGCCAACCTTATCTACGCCCGCCCCGTGCGCGATATCGATCACGTTGGCCACATCGGCGAAGGGGATCGCGTCATCGCCCTTCACGAACATGACTTTCTCGGCGCGCGTCTTGTAAATATCGGCGAGGCGACCCTGGAGATTGTCCCAAGTGGCGTCTTCCTGATTGATCTTCAAGCCGGGGTCCTGGCCAGCGCCACGATCGAGCAACTGCACGACGATGGTACGGTCGGGGGTGTTGTTCTTGGGCGCGTTCGGCGGCGGCGGCTGCGGAACCAGCGCGTCCAGGCCTTTCGGGGTCAGCGGCGTGATCACCATGAAGATGATCAGCAGCACCAGCAGAACGTCGATGAGCGGAGTTACGTTAATATTCGCGCTTTGGCCTCCGCCCGAACCCGTGGACATACTCATAGTCGATCTCCTCTTAGTTCTCCCAGCTTGGTTCTGGCTTCATTGCCCCGCGGCCGGTGTGACTGGCGGAGCGTTTGGAGTACTCTTCCTCTGATCGGTGAGCAGGCCCAGATCGTCGACTCCAGCGGAGCGAACGGCATCCACTACCTGGACTACACTGCCGTAGTGGGCGCGAGCATCTGCTTTCACATAGACGCGCTTGTCGGTGCGGTTGGCCAACCGGTCTTTCACCTTGCCGGTGAGGCTGTCGACCGTCACTTTGTCGGAACCGAAATACACGGTACCGTCGCGCATCACGGAGACCAGAAGAGCGTCTTCCTTGTCGGCGTCGGCCATAGCCGTCGGATTGTTGACCTTGGCCATATCGACGCTGATGCCCTTCTGCAACATGGGCGTGATCACCATGAAGATGATCAGCAGCACCAGCATCACATCCACCATCGGGGTCACATTGATGTCGGAGTTGACCTTGGCGCCTTCGTTTCTTTGTGCCATTGACATAGCGTGAATCTCCAGTGCTTCCAGGTTTCTGCCTGAGCCGGAAGGAGTGGCGCTGGATGTTCTCCAGCGCCGGATTCTCATCTGCTCACAGCATCAACTCATCGCAGCGTAGCCACCGTAAGCTTTCGCTGACGGTGCTACCGGCGAGCGGCAACATCGCGCCGCTTCAGGAAGTAATCGATCAGTTCGCTCGACGAGTTATCCATTTCCACGTCGAACGCTTCTACGCGGCCGGTCAGATAGTTGAACATCATGACGGCCGGAATCGCGACCAGCAGACCGAACGCGGTGGTCACCAGCGCTTCCGAAATGCCGCCAGCGACAGCGCCGAGACCGGTGGCCTTCTGTTCTGAAATGCCTTTGAAGGCGTTCAGAATGCCCATCACGGTTCCGAACAGTCCGACGAACGGAGCTGTGGAGCCGATGGTGGCAAGACCGCCAAGGCCGCGCTTCAGTTCAGCGTGAACGATGGCTTCGGTGCGCTCGAGAGCGCGCTTGGAAGCTTCGATGGTTTCGCCGGGGATTGCGCCGGGGCTATCCTGGTGAGCTTTGAATTCCATCAAGCCGGCGGTGACAACTTTGGCCAGATGGCTCTTCTTGTTGCGCTCGGCGACCTTGATGGCTTCGTCGATGCGGCCATCGCGCAGTGCGCCGGCGACTGCCGGAGCGAAGGCGCGAGACTGTTTGCGGGCGGCGTTGTAGGCCATCCAGCGGTCGATCATGACGCCGATGGACCAGCCCGACATGATGAACAGGATGATGCAGACCAGTCTGGCGACGATACCCATCTGTTTCCAGAGTGAAATCGGGTCCCATCCTACTGCTCCACCCTCCTGCACAATCCAGGTGGCCATCCTAGGAACATGACTGAGAGTTGCTGCTGCAAAGTGAGCTACCATGAGTTACTTCCTCCTCGGAACTTCCATTTAACCTTTGATGCGAAATTAAAGACCAAAACTGTATGGCGCGGGATAACAAACTTAACAAGCGCTAGCCGAGTGTTTCCGGTAGCGATAGTTTGTTTCAACCGTCCGCCAGATTCCGGCACTCAATCACTCAGGAACGAGACACAAAGAGAGCGCCGAACCAAAGGTCTCTCCCGGCCACGGTTGAAGGTGGGTGGGGAAGGCCATCAAGCACTTGCCTGCGTTACGCTCCAGCGGCAAAAGCCGCCAAATCCTTCGCTCTAGCCCCCGGCGAGCGTGAAGTTTACTTGAACTTCGGTATCCACCTCAACCGGCTCGCCGTTCAGCAGATAGGGCTTGTACCTCCACTGCTTCACGGCATCGATGGCCGCCGGGGCCAGCATTGGATGACCGCTGACCAACGAGAGGTTTTCGATGGAACCATCTTTGCTGATCACAGCGCGCAATATGACCGTTCCTGAAATACGGGCCTGGCGCGCCAGCGGGGGGTACACCGGGTTCACCTTGCGGACCAGAAGGCCGGAGGTAACACCGGCGGAAACGCGCACGCGCTGCGGGGTTGCGACCTTGGGAACGGCGACTGGGGTCGAACTGATGATGCCACCGATCACGCCACCCATTTGACCACCGGGTATGCCACCCGGGACGCCGCCCACCACGCCCGCGGAAGCCATTGCCGGCGGAGCTTCGTCTTCCTTAATCATCTGAATCTTCTGAGGAATCTTGGTAGGAGTACGCAGAGCGCCGTTGACGATATCGGTCTGGATCTGATGCACGACGTGCACGGGAGCTGCGGCTGGCGGCGGAGGCGGCGGAGGTGGCGGAGGTGCAACTAGAAATGTCATTAACTGCTGCTTGGGCAAGGCCTCGGTAAAAATAAGAGGCATTAGAACCATGACGCCGATCAGCAGTACTTCCAAAAAGATAGCGAAGGTGGTTGTGCGTCCGCGCTTTGTTTTCAGCCTATTGCCCGATTCCAAAAGGCTATCTTCAAACATAGAGTTTCTCCCGTAATCAGAGCCTACGAAAACTTAGACACCGGCAAACTCCCTTTTGCTCCCGAAATCGACAGGGTGGGGGCTGTACCCTTCAGGGCTAAAGCCCTCATTTTGCGGAGGCTTCAGCGGCGCTGCTAAAGCCGCGCCCTTCAAAACAAACTCTCCAATAAGAGCCGTATCACAAGAACCCAAGACAATGCCATACAGGCGTTTACTTTGTACGGACGGGCATGGCTACGGCCCGCTTGCCCTTGCTCACCCGCCAATTCTGATAGGCCACCAGAATGGGGGCGGCGATGGCGATCGACGAATACGTGCCGATCAGGATGCCGATGACAAGCGCCAGACTGAAACCCCGCAGCACTTCGCCACCGAACAAATAGAGTGCGAGAACTGTAAGGAAGGTCAGCCCGGCTGTCAAGATGGTTCTGCTTAAGGTTTGATTGATGGCCCGGTTAACGATATCCGCCAGTTTCTCGCGACGCATCAGCTTAATGTCTTCCCGGATGCGGTCAAATACCACGATCGTGTCGTTATTAGAGTAACCAATCAGGGTAAGAATGGCGGCGATCACGGTAAGGGAGATGTCTTTGTTGAGCAGGGAGAACGCGCCGACGGTGATGATCGTATCGTGGAAGACGGTGATCACGGCGGCGACGCCGTAAATCCACTCGAAGCGGAAACCCAGATAGACCAACATGCCCGCGAGCGAATAAGCGGTGGCGAGCAATGCCTGACGCCGCAACTGCGCTCCGACCTGCGGACCGACAATTTCGACGTTGCGCACGCTGAAATCGGAGAGGAAGAATTTATCGGGCAGCGAGGCGATTACCGAGGGATCCACCGATCCCTTGAGCTGGTCGAACGAGGTGAGAACTCCACCCGCCCCTTTATCGCGATCATTCATAATCGCCTGGGCCTGCTGGGTATACTTCTGATCCGCGTCCGAACCCAGGTGCATGGGGTCTTTGTCCATCAGGTAGGTCTTCACGCTCAGGAAGCTGGCGTTATTTAGATCGTCTTTATCCGCCGGCTTGTTGGTTTCGAGAGCGTCGATGATCTGGACTTTGCCGCGATCGAGAGACTTTTCGCTGGTTTCCTGCACATCGAGGTCAATCAGAACTTCGTTGTTCGAAGGAACATCGTAGCGCTGAATCTTGGCGTTGTGCAGACCCGCGTGATCCATGGCGGAGCGCAGCGCGTTGTCGTTGGGAGTATGCGAAAACTTCACATACACTAGCGTGCCGCCGCGGAAATCGACGCCGTAGGGAATGTGGTGCCAGAAGAGCATCGAGAACACTCCGGCCACGCTGAAGACGAGCGAGAAGGCAAGAAAGTACCACTTCTTGCCAAGAAAGTCGTAGTTGGGATTATGAAAGAACTCCAAGTCGAACTCCAAGTTTCAAGGTTGCAAAGTTTCAGAGTTTCAAGGTTTCAGGGTTTCAAAGTGGATACTGCGATTGCGCTTTGAAACTTTGACACTTTTGAAACTTTGAAACCTGCTTTTTAAATGCTGAGCACATCGCCGCGCTGTTTGCGGCTCAAAATCCAGTCGAAAATTACGCGCGAAACAAAGACTGCTGTGAACAGGTTCGCCAGAAGACCGAAAGTTAGCGTGACTGCGAATCCTTTCACTGGCCCGGTGCCGAACAGGAACAGGATTGCCGCGGAAACAATGGTCGTCACGTGGGTATCCACAATCGTGATCCAGGCGTGGCCAAAGCCTTGATCGACGGCTGAAGGAGGAGTTTTTCCGTTCCTTAGCTCTTCACGAATGCGCTCGAAAATCAGTACGTTTGAATCGACACCCATACCAACCGTTAGAATCACTCCTGCAATTCCCGGGAGAGTTAGAACGGCGTCGAAATATCCCATGAACCCAAGCAAAATGACCAGGTTCAGCAAAAGCGCCACGTCGGCGTTAATCCCGGCTGCGCGGTAGTAAATCAGCATGAAGATCAGCACGGCTAACATGCCGACGACGGCGGCACGAACGCCGGCGCGAATCGAATCGGTGCCCAGGGAGGGGCCGACAGTCCGCTCTTCGAGATACTTAACGCCCGCAGGCAAGGCGCCGGAGCGAAGGATCATCGACAAATCTTTGGCCTGCTGCTGGCTCATGCTGCCGCCGCTGATCTCGCCCTGGTCGCGAATGGCTTCTTTGATGTTGGCAACTTCCTGCACTTTGCCGTCGAGGACGACACCGAGACGATCACCGACGTGCGCAGAGGTGAAGTTGAAAAAGCGCTGGCCGCCTTCTCCGGTTAAGGTAAAACGCACATTGGGCTGGCCGTTTTCGTCGGTGCTTGGTTGCGCGTCACGAAGGTCTTTTCCGCGGACCGCCGAAACCCGGGATACCAGGTACCAGGTCTGGTCATCGCCAGAGGCGCCGGGAGCAGCGTGGCCAGGGAGGAGAATTGCATCGGCAGGCAGAACTCCACCTTTATCCTGCATGGCCGCCTGTTCGCTGGGATACGGTCCACCCATGACTTCCTTGATTTCCAGCATGGCGGTGGACTGCATGATGTCCTTGACGCGCGCAGGATCGTCGACACCGGGCAGCTGCACGAGAATCTGGTACTGGCCGAGACCGTGCTCCTGAATCGTGGGCTCGCTGACGCCCAGCGAGTCAATGCGGTTGCGGATGGTTTCAATCGCTTGCGTGACCGCTTTGTTTTTCAGTTCGGTCAGCGTCTGCGGCTTCATCGTCAACGTCCAGGTGTTATCCGCGCCGGAGGTGAGATCGTATTCCTGAAGCCGGTCATTGGTGATGTCGAGGAGATCTTTTCTAGCCTCTGGCGGAACGCCCTTCAATACGATACGGTCGGGAGCATTCGCCGGATCTGGCTTGGAGATATCCGCAAAAGCGATCTTGCGCTTGTTGAGCTGTTCCTTCAGGACTTCGACGGCGTTGTCGGAGTCCACGTTAATGGCGTCATTCACTTGGACCTGAAGGATCAGGTGCGTGCCGCCGCGCAGATCCAGGCCGAGATGAATGTGCTTGGTGAGGGCGGCGAGCACGCCCTGGCCCGACATGCTGTCAGGAATGCCGAAGATGCCAAACAGGAAAACCAGCAGAGTGGCGAGGATGACGACGATCTTCCAGGTAAGATTCTTGTTCATAAAAAATCCAAATCAGCCGGGGATTATTTCGTTTTCGTTTCTTCTTCCCCGGTTGTAGTCACTTGGGTTACGGAAGCTTTGGTCACTTCCACGACGATGTTGCTGGGTGGAACGCGAAGGTGAACAGAGTCGTCTTTGAGGGCCATGATCGTTCCCCGCAAGCCTCCGCTGGTGGTCACTTTGTCGCCGGTCTTCAGCTGATCGAGCATCGCGGTCCATTTCTTCTGGCGGCGCTGCTGAGGAAGAATCAGCAAAAGGTAAAAAATTGCAAAGATGAAAATGAGCGGGGCGATGCTTAGCCAGCCCATTCCACCGCTTGCCTGAATTGCTAGAAGATGTTGCATGTCTGTCTGGCTCTGCTACGCTCCGGTTCGAATCCCTCAGCGGCTAAAGCCGCATTGACCAGCATGGCATGACGGCTCGGCTAAAGCCGAGCCCTTTCAAAACAGCGAACTACCGCCCGCTCCTGCATCACCACGGCCCTGTCATTTCACGACGGGAGTGCTGACCGATTCCGGCCGGATCATGATTGGCTAAATCATGATTGGCTGAATCGACTGCTCAGGGTTGACTGCGGGAAAGTTCCAGCAGGTCACGCTTTTGGCCGGGACCAAACGCTAGAAAGAAAACGGGACTCTTCCCCAAGTGAAATAGAATGACGCACCCGCCGCATAGTGTCAAGGTAGAAACTGAGGTTATGGATGGTGTTTAGGACCTGCGCGAGCACCTCATTCGAGGAATAAAGATGCCGTAAATATGCACGCGAGTAGCGTTGGCAGACACGGCAGGGACAATTGGGATCGAGCGGGCCGGAATCCTGCGCGTAGCGGGCTTGCTTGATGGAGATTTTTCCCTCGGAAGTGAAGATCAGTCCGTGGCGGGCCGCGCGGGTGGGAAGGACGCAGTCCATCATATCGACGCCGAGGCTGGCGTATTCGACAATTTCTTCCGGCGTACCCACGCCCATCAGGTAGCGCGGCTTATCTTTGGGCAGGTATTCGAGTGTGGCTTCGACGACTTCGCGGGTGCGCTCGCGGGGCTCGCCAACACTCAGGCCACCGATGGCGTAGCCGGGGAAGTCAATTTCTATGGTGCGCTGGGCGGATTCCTTTCGAAGGTTGAGATCCATTCCGCCCTGGACGATGCCAAAAAGAGATTGGGTCGAGTTTCGAGTATCGAGTACCGAGTTGCTAGTTTCACTGCCATCGGTATTCTCAGCTTTCAAGCTGGCGGATCTTGCTGGCAACTGGGTACTCGGTACTCGGTACTGCTTCCACGGTACCTCGTGCTTATGTTTTTCGAAATACTTCTTGCTGCGTTCTGCCCAGCGCAGAGTCATTTCCATTGAGGCTTTCGTGCGAGCGCGGTCCGCGGGATATTCGGTGCACTCATCGAAGGCCATGATGATGTCCGCGCCGAGGCCAATCTGAGTGGCGATTGAACTCTCCGGGCTGAAGAAATGCGACGATCCATCGAGATGGGAACGAAAAGTTACGCCTTCTTCGGTGACCTTGCGCAGTTCATTCAGGCTGAAAACTTGAAAGCCACCGGAATCGGTAAGGATGGGGCGCGGCCAGGACATGAAGCCGTGGAGGCCACCGAATTGGCGGATGGTTGCGACTCCGGGCCGCAGATATAAATGATAGGTGTTGCCGAGCAGAATCTGAACGCCGAGTTGTTCGAGGATATCTTGGGGAACGGCTTTGACCGTTGCCGCGGTGCCGACGGGCATAAAGATGGGAGTTTCAATTTCGCCGTGGGGCGTGGTCAGGCACGCCGCGCGGGCGGTTCCGGAGCAGGTGTTAAGTTTGAACTCGAGTGACATTGATTGCGATTTTAGCAACCGTCCGCCCTCAGGGGCTAAAGCCCTATTCACCTTCGTGGCTTTACGGGGCGACTGAAGCCGCGTTCTTTCAAACCTTTTTCGCAGAGAGGGTTTCTTCGCGGCTAACGAGATTCTAAAGGCACTAATTCTCCGCGGACGCGACCGTTGTCAACGATCAGCCTGCCGATGCTGACAAGTAGTTTGAAGCGCCGCGGGCCGGCGCTGCCGGGGTTAAAGTAGAGCACTCTATTCTTCATTTCTTGCCTGGGGACATGACTGTGTCCGCTAATGACGACGGCAAAACCTGCAGCTTCCGGGTTCAGGTCGAGTTGGGCGAGGTCGTGAAGAATGTAGATGGAAATTCCGCCGATTTCGACCACCTCGGTTTCCGGAAGCTTGCGTGCCCACGGAGCTTTATCGACGTTGCCGCGCACGGCGGTGACGGTTGCGATTTGTGAAAGCTGCTCAAGAATTTCAGGCGCGCCCACATCTCCGGCGTGAATGATGTGGTCGGAACCGTGCAAGGCTTGGACCGCCTCTGGCCGAAGCAGGCTGTGAGTGTCGGAAATGACGCCAATTTGAAAAAAGGATTTCAAATCCCGCCTATCAGCCGCTCGAGCAAGAGTAGACACAGATTTCGATCGATGCGGGATTACTCATGCCGGGACACGCCCGCAGAAGGGTTTTGTTGAAGCTTCATTTTCTCCGCAAAAGCGCCCATGCTGATGATGGCCCTGCCGACAGTGCCGTGACCGATCACCCGCTCGCCATCTCGCACGATGACTCGAAGGGTATAGAAACGGCCGTCGAACGATTCGAGCGCAGCCTCGGCTCGGAGCCGAGCGCCGACACCGCTGGCTGCGCGATGCTGAATGTTGATGGCGGTGCCCAGGCTGATTTCATCGCCTTCGCAATAGGGCTGTAGCGCGCGGAAGGCAGCGATCTCCATCAGCCTGACCATATCGGGCGTGGAGTAGATTGGCGGCAGTTCGGCGTGGCGCGAGGTGAGGGTATGTTGAAATTCGACTGTTTCCTCGGCTTCGCCGCGTGCGCCGAGGGGAATTGGTTTTGGCATGATTTTGGGGAGGCTGTGATTTGCCTGGGCGAGAAAAAAGCAGGTTTCTCTATTGCGCAGAATTGCGCTCCGCGCAACTCTGCTCCGCTCGAAATGACAAGGGCTAAAGGCTATTTGCTCAGGCGGCGTAGGCCGTGCGAGCCGCTTCGATGCCGTCAAGCGCTTTCCACAGCATCTGCGCTGTTTTTTCTGCGGACGCTAGCGCCGCCTCGGCAGCTTCGGGATTTTCGGTGACTCGCTTCTCCAGTTGTGTTCGCCACACGTCGGAGTGATACACATCGGCAGTGGCGTGCAGAGAGAAATAGCCGCAGGTTTTATCGTCAGCGCCGTACATCTCGCGCAGGCCGCGCTCTTTTTCCTTGGCGATGCATGGCACTTGGGACTCGTACGCGTAGAACGCGGCGAGAGCCTCTGCCGGCGTGGCTTCGCTTGACGCATTGTGGAAATAGCGAACGAGTTCTGCTACCTCTGCAATTGGCAGATGCCAGCGCATGTCGCGGCTGGCTCCCATGCCTTCGGCAAAATCCAGCCAAAGCTCAGAGTGAGGGATAGAATTTTTTCCCGATCCAGCGGCAGTTCCCTTTTCGTCGCACATGTTCGCTAAAACGGCGCGGCGCAATTCGCCTTCGTCCAGGCGAAGCGCAAATTCGGCCAGGTAGCGGGGAAACGCCTGTACGTGGTGGTAATAGTTGCACGCATATTCGCGCAGATCGTCATGCGTAAGCTTTCCTTCGGTCCACGCCTGGTAAAACGGATGGCAAAGCAAGTCATACTTCGCGATGGCAGATTCCAATCGTTCAAAGAACTGAGCGCTGTCCATGATGGCCTCGGGGTGAATGTGACCTACCACTATAAGGGCGCGTTCGGAGGCGGGCAAGTTGGGATCACGAACGTCTGTGAGTTGTTAGAATGAGTAGCAGGATTATCGTGTGTGATAGTTGGCCGCGGTTCGCGGGCAGGAGTGCCCGCGCCACACCGGCATGTTCGCTTTCCTATGACGCAGTTCACTGAACAATACGATGTGGTTGTCGTCGGGGCAGGTCATGCCGGTTGCGAAGCGGCCACGGCCGCGGCGCGCATGGGGCTGAAGACCGCACTTTACACTTTGAACGTCGACCTGATCGCGCAGATGTCGTGCAATCCGGCGATTGGCGGAATTGCCAAGGGCCACCTGGTGCGGGAAGTGGACGCCCTTGGTGGCATCATGGGCGAGATTACGGACGCGGTTGGCATTCAATTCCGCTTGCTCAATACTTCGCGTGGGCCAGCTGTGTGGTCGCCGCGTGCGCAGTGCGATAAGCAGGCTTACCGGCTGAAGATGCGGGAGGTGCTGGAGTCGCAGGGGAATTTGAAGATTAAGCAGGCGGAGGTGGCGGAGTTGATCCTGGAAAGCTCTCAGCCATCAGCTCTCAGCTTTCAGCCAGATCAACTCAGGGATGACCACGGCCGGGAAGGGCACGACTTCAGTCGTGCCGAAGAAGTTTTTAAGGAAGGAGCGGCTTCAGCCGCTGAGTGGGATCGCAATAGAGTCCTCGGCATCCGTCTTCGCGATGGCCGGACGGTTGGGGCGCGGGCGGTCATCATCACTACAGGAACTTTTCTTAACGGCCTGATCCATTGCGGCGAGCAGCAGTATCCCGCTGGACGTTCGGGAGAGCCGAATGCGGTTCTGCTGGGAGAGGCTTTGAAGAGGCTTGGGCTGCGCGGCTGCCGGTTGAAGACTGGGACTCCGCCGCGGCTGGATGGCCGCACCATCGATTGGTCGCGATTTACATTGCAGCCCGGGGATGAGGATCCTACTCCGTTCAGTTTTCGCACGAAGCGCGTCAAACATCACGATGCGCAGGTTCCCTGCTACATCGCCGCGACTACGCCGGAGACGCATCGCATTATTCGCGAAAATGTGCATCGGTCACCGATGTACAGCGGGCAGATTCAATCGATTGGGCCGCGCTATTGCCCTTCGATTGAGGACAAGATCGTCAAGTTTCCCGACAAGGAAACGCATCAGCTCTATCTGGAGCCCGAGGGTTTGAGCACGCATGAGATCTACGTCAACGGGATGAGTACTTCACTTCCCGTGGAAGTGCAGCTTGCGATTCTGAAATCGATTCCCGGCCTGGAAGAGGCGGAGATGCTGCGCCCGGGCTACGCGATTGAATACGACTCGATTGATCCGACGGAACTTGAACGCACGCTGGAGACGAAGAAGATTGCGGGGCTGTTTCTTGGCGGGCAGATCAATGGGACATCTGGATACGAAGAAGCTGCGTGCCAGGGTTTGATGGCGGGGATTAATGCGGCTTTGCAGGTGAAGCGTGAGCCACCGCTGATTCTTGACCGCACCGAGGCTTACACGGCGATTTTGATCGATGACCTGATTTCGAAGGGAACGAACGAACCTTACCGCATGTTCACCTCGCGGGCCGAGTTCAGATTGCACTTGCGGATCGACAACGCGGACCGGCGCTTGACGCCGCATGGGCGGCGGGTGGGATTGATTTCGGATGGCGCATGGGCGGAATTTCAGGCGAAGCAGGAACGGCTGGAGAAGGTGAAAAAGTTGCTGGAGCGCACCCGGCTTACTTCTGAACTGCTCGCGAAGCTTTGTCATTCCGCGGAGCGCAGCGACGAGGAATCTGCTGCAGCCGGCAGCGGCGCGTCCGCCGGACTTGAAACGACCGTCGGCCAAACCTGTGCGCAGTTATTGAAGCGGCCGGAGATCACGATTGAGATGCTCGCTGCGATTTTGCGGGAGTTGGATTCCGCGTTCTTTCTCCGGGACGAGGCTGGGCTGAATTCTGGAGAGTCCTCAGCCCTTTCGTCCGAGGTGCGCAACGAACTTAAGTCGGTCGAGACCGAGATCAAGTACGAAGGCTACCTGCAACAGCAGCAGCGGGCGATTGAGCGGTTGAAGAAGTCGGAACAGCGTGCTATCCCGGATTGGTTCAACTACGGCTCGGTGAGCGGGCTCTCGCATGAGATGCAGGAAAAGCTGACGCGAGTGCAGCCGCGCACTTTGGCGCAGGCATCGCGCATTCCGGGAGTGACGCCTGCGGCGGTGTCACTGGTGAATGTTTACATTGAAATTCAGGCGCGGCGGCGGGAGCAGGCCGCGGCGATTTAGGCTCGCGGCGCTAAATTCATACTCCGTTAACAATTGAGTATTACGCGCACGTTACTATCTCGTTCATGCCGCAGGATTCCCTTCGCATCGACGACCAGCCCGGCTCGCAGCCTGGGCAGCGCATTCTTCGTCTAAATGGCCCACTGACGATCAGCACGTTCTTCAATTTCCAGGCGACGGTGCGCGCTGACACGTCGCGCGCACTGATCATCGATTTCACCAACGTGCCTTACGTGGATTCTGCGGGGATTGGAGCGTTGGTGGGAGCGTACGTGTCTCGACAAAACAGCGGGCGAAGCCTGGCGCTGGCCGGGGTTAGCGAGCGCATACACAATGCGCTCAAGGTTACGCGGGTGGAGCAGTTTTTTCGGTTCTTCGATTCGGTCGAGGAGGCGGAGCGGGATTCGGCGGCGTAGTTGGTGAGTGCAATCTCGATTCATCGACAACAGTCGAGAGCTTCGTGGTTTCCGAGTAGCCGACGTCCACCCAAAGTCGCGAGATGCGTTGACTAGCAGATGCCGCCTCCGTAAGATGAAGCGACCCGCAAGCGACGCAACTCCTTGTGATAGACCAGACCATCTCGCACTACCGCATCATCGAGAAGCTCGGCGGCGGCGGCATGGGTGTAGTTTATAAGGCCGAGGACACTCGCCTACACCGTTTCGTCGCCCTGAAGTTCCTGCCTGACGAAGTCGCCCGCGATCCGCAATCTCTCAGCCGGTTCCGTCGAGAGGCGCAGGCCGCCTCCGCTCTTAATCATCCCAACATCTGCACCATCTACGACGTCGGCGAGCAAGAAGCGCAAGCATTTATTGCGATGGAGTTCCTGGATGGGCAGACGCTCAAACATAAGGTCGAGAACCGGCCGCTCAAGATCGACGAATTGTTGGACCTTTGCATTCAGATTGCCGACGCACTCGACGCTGCCCACAGCCGCGGCATTGTGCATCGCGACATTAAGCCCGCCAACATCTTCGTCACCAGCCGGGGACAGGCAAAGGTTCTCGACTTCGGACTTGCCAAACTGAACGCGAGCCGCAATCTTGGCGCTTCAATGAACGGCTCAACGATAGCCGATGTCAGGGATGAACAACTGACCAGTCCGGGCAGCACCGTGGGCACAGTTGCCTATATGTCCCCCGAACAGGCGCGTGGAGAAGAACTCGATACCCGCACGGATCTATTCTCGTTCGGCGCCGTGATGTACGAGATGTGTACCGGCACGTTGGCCTTCGGCGGCAGCACCTCCGCCGTCATCTTCGAGGCCATTCTCAATCGCGTCCCGACGCCGCCGCCCCAGCTCAATCCTAACTTGCCATCCGATCTCAACCGGATCATTGGCCATGCACTGGAGAAGGATCGCGAGCTTCGCTATCAGACGGCTTCTGAAATACGCGCGGAATTGAAGCGCTTGAAACGCGACTTGGATTCGAACCGGAGTGCGACGGCGCAGAGTTCGGTCTCAGCGAAGGAAGCCGCCGTGGTGATGGCGTCCGCACCCACCCCGGGCAAGCGGGAACGTTCTCTCTGGTTCATGGGATTAATCGCCTGCGCGGCTCTCGTTCTGGGCGCAGGTGCGGGCTGGTTCCTCCGCGCCAGTTGGATGCCGACCTCGCAGCCCCTCTACCATCAACTCACCTTTCGCCGAGGTACCATTCGGGCCGCGCACTTTACGCCCAACGGACAGTCGGTCGTCTATGGGGCTGCCTGGGAAGGATCTCCGATCGATCTGTTTATTACCAGCCCTGAGAGTCCCCAATCGCGGTCCCTCAATCTCGAGGGGGCTGCGCTTTTGGCAATCTCTTCTTCGGGAGAAATTGCGGTCTCGATGGATAGCCGTCCATCCGGACCTTATGCTCAAGTAGGCACGCTGGCCAGAGTGCCGCTCAACGGCGGGTCTCCTCGCCCCCTGCTGGAAAATGTGCAGTGGGCGGATTGGTCACCGGATGGCGAGAACCTGGCGATCGTGCGGGATGTCGGTGGGCGAAACCAACTCGAGTTTCCCATCGGAAAAGTGCTGTACCAAACCTCTGGCTGGATCAGCCATCCGCGAGTTTCACAAAAGGGCGATCTGGTGGCGTTCCTGGATCATTCTCTGCCCGGCGATGACGGAGGTTCGGTTAGGACTGTCGACCTCAGCGGAAACATTAAGACCTTGGCGGAAGGGTTCCAAACGGCGCAGGGACTGGCTTGGTCTCCTGACGGGCGAGAAATATGGTTCACCGCCGCCGAACTCGGTCTAAAGCGTGCCATCTATGCCGTCACTATGAGTGGGCACAAACGGTTGATCGCACGTGTCCCGGGCACTCTGTCTCTTCAGGATATCTGGCAGGACGGGCGGGTGCTATTGGTTAAGGATGCATGGCGACGAGAACTGACTGGCCTTGTGGCAGGTGAGAGCAAGGAACGCGATCTGTCGTGGCTCGACTATTCCTATCCATCCGACGTATCGGCGAATGGCAAGGAGTTGCTTTTCACAGAGGCCGGCGAGGGCGGCGGAACCAACTATTCCGTTTATCAACGAAAAATTGGTGAGGCGTCGGCTGTGCGACTGGGAGATGGAATGGCGCTGAGCTTGTCCCCTGACGGTCAATGGGTTATCGCCAGTGTGCCTTCCGCCCCGGCGCAGCTCGTTCTTCTTCCAACCGGGCCGGGCGAGGCCAAACCTCTCACTCACGATTCCATCAATCACAGCCGGGCGAGATGGCTTCCAGATGGGCGCCGCTTCATTTTCTCCGGCAAGGAACCGGGACACGCTGCCCGTATTTATTTGCAGAATTCCTCCGAAGAAAAGCCAGTCCCTATCTCGCCTGAGGGAATCGATCCTCTAGTCCTGGTGCTTTCCCCCGACGGTCAGCAGGTGGTCGGCGTTGGGCCCGATGAAAAGGCATACTTCTACCCGGTCGCAGGTGGAGAACCGAAGGCCGTTCCAGGCATTGAAGTTGGAGAACAGCCAATTCAGTGGAGTGACGACGGAAAATCAATTTATCTTTACAAGCCGGGTGACCTGCCCGCCAAGGTCTATCGGCTGGATTTGTCGACGGGGCACAAAACTCTATGGAAGGATCTCATACCTTCCGATTCCGCAGGCGTAAGCCGCATTGGACCTATCCTTATCACGCCAGACGGCAAGTCATGCTTATATGGCTATCACCGTATTCTGTCCGACCTCTATCTCGTGGAAGGTTTGAAGTAAGGGTCACTTTTTCTCATCTCCCGCTTTGGCAAACGGTCCTAGAAAAACTCACTCACCGTTCACCGATAATCGGGGCCCTTTGTTTGACTGCCCCTGTTATCCCTCCTAAGATGAGTTTTCCGCGCGCCACCGAGATGATTCGACAAACGGCCGACAGCTTACAAATCTCACATCCGAACACATTTTCGATTTTCACTGGTCGTTTGATGGGAAACAGTTGGCGCTGGTGCGCGGGCATACGGATTCGGATGTGGTGCTGATCAATGCCGCGAAAAATTGAGTGATTTTGTGAGTCAGTCATCAGTCATGAAAAACGACTAAGCGAGTCGATCACTCACTCAATCACTACATGACCGGCCTCAATGACCATGTGCTAGGTTGGAAGGATTCGATTTCAAAGGAAATGCCATCGGAAGTAGGCCCTTCCAGTGCGGTCCGGGAAGAAATATGAGGTGCGGCTTGCCGGAATCTGCTACTCGAGTCGCGTGTGCGTCACACGAAGATGCAGGATGAGAATTTTTGCGGGAATGACAGGAAGTATCTGAGAGTGCTTCGGATCAATGGCCGACTGCAGTCGTTTTTGCTGGCAGCGCTGGTAATTGCATCCAGCCTGGGCGCTCGGGCTCAGAATACTGAAGACTCGAACGCGCCGCGGCCTCCACGGGCTGAGCAAGCGAGCGAACCGTCTCTTCCTGCGGTCGACTTAAAATCGCTCCCTCGCAACCTGTTCACGGACCAAAAGACATTCTGGACGACTCCCTTCCATATGAGCGAGCGGGACTGGCAGTGGACCGTTCCTGCCGCCTTTGTTGGAGCGATCTCGCTGGCCAGCGATACTGCTATTGAGAAACATGCGCCCACGAATCCATCTACCGTTTCCCGCTGGACGACAGCCTCGAATGCCGGGCTCGCAGCTATGGGAGCGGCTGCCGGCGGAATGTTTCTTCTCGGCCACGTGAAAGGCAACGATCAGGAGCGCGAAACGGGATTGCTCGCAGGCGAGGCGGGCATTGACGCTGCTCTCGACACGGAAGCGTTCGCCTACATCTTCGGGCGAGAACGCCCGTTTGCCGGAGATGGCCGGGGGCGCTTCTTCCAAGGCGGAACTTCTTTTCCTTCGGAGCACGCGGCCATCAGTTTTGCTATTGCGAGCGTGATTGCGCATGAGTATCCCGGACCGTTGACACAGTTTCTCGCTTATGGGATGGCGACCGGCATCAGCGCTGCGCGCTTCGCGGGCCAGCAGCATTTTTTTACAGATCTGCTCGCAGGCGGCGCGCTAGGGTGGTATCTGGGGCGGCAAGTTTATCGCGCGCACTCGCACTACAGCGACGCCGATGTTGCACGATGGGGAACTTTCCGCAAGAGCGAGGACATAGACACCGTAGAGGATACAGACAATCTAGGCTCGCCTTATGTGCCCCTTGACAGCTGGATTTATCCGGCTATGGAGCGCCTCATTGCGATGGGTTATATAAGCTCCGCAGATTTGGGGCTGCGTCCGTGGACGCGCATGGAGTGTGCCCGCTTAGTGGAGGAAGAAGCGCTCAAACGGCTGCAAAATGAGGAAGGAAAGAGCACTGCAGAAAAAGTTTATGAGACTTTAAAGGAGGAATTTCACGACGAAATTGCGCGCATGGATGGAGCGACGAATCTGGATATAAATCTGGATTCCGTCTACACCCGAGCCACCGAAATTTCTGGAACGCCGCTGCACGACAGTTTGAGCTTTGGCCAGACGATCGTCAACGATTACGGGCGGCCGTACGGGCAGGGCTTCAACAACATCAGCGGTCTGAGTGGGTCGGCTGTGGCGGGACCGTTGTCGTTTTACGTGCGGGCTGAGTATCAACATGCTGCTCCACTGCCGGGACTCTCTGCCGCAGCAGCCGCGACCCTCGGAGCTGTGCAGGTATCGCCTCCGGCGCCTACGACGCCGATTGCGGCGGTGAGCCAAATGGACCTTCTCGGAGGCTACGTCGGCATGCAGCTCGACAATTGGGAGTTCAGCATCGGCAAGCAGTCTTTGTGGTGGGGCGAGGATGCCAGTGGTCCGATGCTGTTCAGCAACAATGCTGAGCCGATCCTGATGCTGCAGATCAATCGTATTCGGCCTTTTCAAGTTCCGTTGCTAGGTTCGGTTCGGGCCAGCTACATTGTCGGGCGGCTTTCTGGATATCGCTTCGTCTACGGGGTAAATACCGGTCTCGTAGGTTCGTGGACCCAGTCTCTGAGCGACCAGCCTTTCATCGTCGGGGAAAAGCTGACCCTCAAACCGACACCGGATCTTGAACTTGGCATCAGTGCTACGGCACTCTTCGGAGGTCCTGGTGTTCCGGCAACGCTGCACAAGCTTCTTCAGGCTGGGTTCTCCTCGTCAAACGGCGCTCCGGGAACGTCTGGCGATCCCGGCGACCGGCGGGGCGGTTTCGACATGAATTATCGGATCCCAGGAGCGCGGGACTGGCTCTCTTTCTACGCCGATGCTTTTACCGATGACGAGGCAAATCCGTGGACCGCGTGGAACAAAACAGCGTTGACTTCGGGCCTCTATTTCGCTCGTGTGCCGGGGATTCCGAAGATGGATTTCCGAGTGGAGGGGGTTTTCACCGATGTGCCGGGAGGGGGAAAAACCGTGGAACACGGCTTTTTCTACAACAACGACCGCTTCCGCAGCGGCTACACAAATAATGGGAATCTGATCGGCAGTTGGATTGGGCGAGAAGGGCAAGGCGCGGATGTCTGGACAAGTTATTGGTTGAGCCCGAAAAGCAGAATTCAGGCGAACTTCCGGCATCAAAAAGTGAGTGCTCAATTCCTCCCGGGCGGGGCCACGCTTACGGACGTTGGCGTGTCGGGCGATTATTGGTTTGGTTCAAATCTTGGAGTTTCGGCGTGGGTGCAACACGAGCGCTGGCTCTTTCCAGTAATCCAGCCAAATCCGAACAAGGACGTTACCGGAGCGGTGGAAATCCTGTTTCAGCCGCGGAAACTTTTCCGCCATTCCGGTCAACCATGAATATTCAAACTTCTGTGCGCCCGGAGTCTTCTGGAAGAAGAGAGCGTGAGTCTTGAACGTCGAATAATAAAATTCAATCGACATGAAATTCAAAAGGCGGCCATTTCTGGCCGCCCCTTTTTGAATTGTCAACTTTGAAGTGATCTAGGCGCTCTTCACATTCTCGGCTTGCCAGCCCTTGGGGCCTTTGACCACGTCAAACTGCACTTGCTGGCCTTCCTGCAGGCTGCGGAAGCCGCTCGCCTGAATTGCGGAGAAATGTACGAAGACATCCTCGCCGTTCTGGCGGCTGATAAACCCATAGCCCTTGGCGTCGTTAAACCACTTCACTGTTCCTGTTTCCATGTGTTGCAAATTTCCTTTGTGTTGATGTAGCGCTGAAGCTTAAGGGTGTTCTTTGCAGGCAGGTCACGCGCCGGTTAGCGGAGATACTGATTACTGCGAGGAACTCAAAAGTCAAACGCAATTTTATTGTATGTGAATTGCCTCAAAATAGCTACCACTATTCGCTGTAGCGTTAGCTATGTCGCTGATTACAAACGCGTTGCCGTCTAATGGATTCAGGTTAAGGAAAGGATATTTGCCAGATTCGCCGCGCAATGGAATGATTAGGAACATGTTCCCGCGCAAATTACTGATTTCTTCCGCCCACATATTTTCGGGGCTAGCTTTTGTCGCGATTGCCTGCGCTTCCTGGGCGGGCGTTGTCGAGGACGTTCGCACCGCCCTTGCCCAGAATAATTTCTCCGCCGCCGACCAGGATTTGAAATCCTACGCCGCGCGAAATGGCGTGAATGGCGAGTACGTTGAGGCGTATTCGTGGATGGCGCGGGCGGCGCTGAATAACAAGAACTACGACGAAGCTGCATCCTATGCGAAGCAAACGGAAGCTCTCGCCACGCAGGAATTGAAACACCGCGCGCTCGACGCCGAGCCGCATCTACCCATCGGCCTCGGCGCGGCGATTGAGGTGCAATCGCAAACTCTGGCTGCGCGCGGAGAGCGGACACGGGCCATTGCGGTGCTGCAAGCGGCATTGCGCACCTATGGCGATACTTCGATTCGAGAGCGGCTGCAGAAGAATTTGAATTTGCTCTCGTTCGTGGGGCGGCCAGCGCCTACGCTTCGTGAAGATAAATATCTGGGTGCGGAGCTGCCGCCTGCTGCAAAACTGAAAGGCTCGCCTACGCTGCTTTTCTTTTGGGCACACTGGTGCGGCGACTGCAAGGCGGAAGCTCCGATCATTACGGAGCTTCGTTCGGAGTTTGCTGCTAGAGGGCTGGAAGTGATTGGTCCGACTCGACTCTACGGCTACACGGCGCAAACCGAAAACGCCTCTCCAAGCGACGAGCTCGCGTACATCGACGCGGTGCGGCATCGTTTTTATTCGGGATTGCTTGATATGCCGGTCCCGATCAGCGCGCACAATTTTGATGTGTACGGAGCTTCTACGACGCCTACGCTGGTGCTACTGGATCGTGCGGGGAAAGTCGCCTGGTATCATCCTGGCGCGGTGCCGTATGAGCAGTTGAAGGGCGAGATTGAGAAGGTGGTGGCGCGGTAAGGCGTGAGCCGTTGCAAGATGCGGGCGACGCTACTTCTTCGGCTGTGAGACTCCTGCCGGCCGATTATTTTCTCAACGACCAAACGCCACCGGCTAATCCGGACGACGATTGATGCGTGTCAATCTGTGGCGGTGTAGTTCCCGATGCAGAAGCTGCTGAAGATCAGATTCAGAATGTCATCTGGTGTCCCAAACTGGCGGCACGGCGCAACTTCCATCGGGCACGACGGACGCGGCACGCCATCGATTGGACGACGGTGATGGCTTTTCAGCCGTCTCGGCGCGAGATGGTATCATGTTGGGAAAAACACGTCGTGCGGCGCCCGGGTCGCAGCAGTAAGCCAATCTGCTCTTGATAAATCTTTGTCGTGAACGCAGCGCGGGCGCTGACGGCTGGTTGTGTTTGCCAACATTGCGTGAAGGGGGCATTCCAAGTTGCAAGCGTCCTTGGGAGCAAATCGAATTCAAGTCAATGGTGCGGCCGCTGGCCCAAAGCGAGTTGTTAGCGCCGTGGCGATGCGCCCGGGGCTCTCCTTATTAAGCGTAATCGCTTTTTTCTGCCTCAGCCTGGAAGTCGAAGTTCTGCAGCAAATCGATGGCTTACGGCTTTATCTGAAGTTGCGGGAAATCGCGCTGGAAGCTGGAATTGCTCTGCTACTCACCCTGGCGATCGCTTGCGCATGGTGGCTTGTGGCTCGATTGCTTGGCTTGATCGCGGGGATCTTTCTGAAGAAGGAGCCCATGAGGATCAACCTGCAATGGGCCCTGTGGATTGGCGTGCCCCTGGTCTACTTGCTGGTCGAGCTGTTTCGGGATTTTAACCTCGAATTCCTTCCCGGCTGGCGGCCCTCCCCGAGCCATGAGGTCCTGAGTGGTTTGGGGGTTCTGGTTATTTGCATCGTTGGTTTTTCGCGAATTGGTTTGCCTGCTCTTCAGAGATTCTGCAGCACTCGCCTGGTTGCGATAGCGTGGGTCCACATAGCGCTGGCAATGGTGGCTGCGCTTGCTCTGGTCATGCATGGCGTTCGCTTGTTTCGAGATTACGAGCATCCGGCACGGGCAGCGGTGGTTTCGACTTCTCCAGACATTTATCTCATCACCATCGACGCACTTAGAGCTGAGGACACCTCGGTTTACGGTTATTCGCGGGCGACTACACCGAACCTGGAAAAATTTGCCCAACGAAGTTTTGTCTTCGACGATTACTTCGCCAATGCGAACTTCACAAACCCCGCGAGTTCATCGATCGAGACGGGTAAGGTTCCGTGGTCGCATCGCATTTTTCAGCAGGGCGGATTCTTGCGGGGTGAAAACCAGAAGGAGAATCTGGCAGCTGAGTTGCGGCAGCGTGGTTATTACACAGCGATGATCACGTCGAATTTCTTCGCGGCTCCGTTTCGCCACAGGACCCTGGACAGTTACGACGCCGTGATGTATCCCTCGCCACTGGGCCTGACCGGCTTTCGTCTTCGCATGTCGAATTTATTGCATGTCAACACTCAAGCCACGCTTTCGCTTTCGTTAATACGCGGCTTAAGCAGTCTGGGTCAGTACGTGGATCGCCTGTTGTGGCCAGGGGTTTATGCTTGGCCGGCGGAACCGGTATTCAGCAAGGCCACGGACCTGATTCAGCGAAACGGCGTGTCTCAGCCGCTCTTTCTGTGGACCCACATCTATCCTCCGCACGATCCCTACTGGGTCCCGCCCGGTTATCAACACCGTTTCGTTCCCGCGGGAGTCAGGAACTACACCCACATGGTTACGGAAACGAATAAACAGGGTGCGGGGGTCCCGGTGGAGCAGTTGCGTGCTGCCTACGATGAGATGATTCTGTACGCCGACCATTGTGTCGGAGATTTTCTGGACGACCTGGACCGGACCGGCCGGCTTGATCGCTCGATCGTAATCGTTTCGGCCGACCATGGAGAATACTTCGAGCACAACCAACTAGCGCATGGCGGACCAGATCTTTATAACAGCGTAATTCACGTTCCCCTGATGATCCATCTTCCTGGTCAGACCCAAGGAGCGCGGTTATCACAGCTTGCGCAGCAGGCAGACCTGCTGCCAACGGTTCTTGACCTGATTTCGGCGCCGATCCCGGCTTGGACAGACGGTTCTTCCCTCAAACCAGTGCTGGAGAACAAGAGCATGCCCGCACGCTTTGTCTTCACTATGAACCTGGAAACGAACAGAATCTTCAATCCCATCACGAAAGGTACGGTTGCAGTGATGGACGACGATTTCAAGTTCGTGCGCTATCTTAATTCGGGCAAGGAATTGCTCTTCCGCTATAAAACCGATCCGGGCGAACTGCAGAATCTGGTGGCAACGGAGCCGCAGGTTGCTCAGCGCATGCGGGGTGTTTTGATGAACGAGATTCAGGAAATCAATCGGAAGCCAATCCACCTGCAGTGATTCAGCCGGGGGAAGCTTCACCTAAAAATCGCCTGCGCCTTTTGCGCGCTACATGGCGATCACTAGCCCGCAAGATCGATCCCAACCGCAGCCGGCTCAGCTTACGGACACGCACGCTTTACTCCCTGAATGGCGCGGTCCAATCGGCACTTTATGAATTGCAGAAGAGAAGCTTCGCGGATCAAGTGGCGAAAACGATTCCGCCTGCGCCGATCTTTGTCCTGGGATTCTGGCGTTCGGGAACGACTTTTCTGCACGAGTTATTATGCCGCGATCCGCGATTCGGCTTTCCCAGCACCTACGCTTGCTTGAATCCTGCGCATTTTTTGCTGTCCGAGAAAAAACTGCGGAATCAATCCGACCGGGAAGTTTCCCGGGCCATGGATAACCTGCGCTATTCATGGGCATCTCCGCAGGAAGATGAGTTTGCGCTTTTCGCTTTTGGCGCGCCATCCGCGTACGAAGTGTTGCTTGTTCCCTCGCTCATGTCCGATGTGAACTCTCTTCTCGATTTGCAGGCTGGTTCGCAGGAGCAGCAAACGCTTTGGTTTTCCACCTTCGATTACTTCCTTAGACTACTGACCATTCAGCAATCGGAAGCGCAACGGGCCAGGCCGATGGTCCTGAAGTCGCCGACGCACGGATATCGCATGCAGACTCTGCAGAAGAGGTTCCCGGCGGCCCGGTATGTCGTGATCGAGCGGAATCCGTATGAGGTTTTTGCTTCCAATCTGAAGCTCTGGCGGACACTGATCGATCAGTATGGTCTCGAGCGGTGCACCGATCAGGAAATCGAAGACTTTGTGCTTGCGGCTTACCCTCTTCACGAAAAACTGGTTTCCGAGGGCGTGCGGCGCGCTACGCCAAATTCGGTTGCGCACGTCCGTTACGAAGATTTGGAGAAGGATCCACTGGAACAAGCTCGCCAGGTGTATGCGACATTGCAGCTCAGCGATTTCGAAACCGTCCGTCCTCGATTCGAGGAGTATGTGGCCAAAGTCTCAGCCCATGTGAGGAATCGGTTTAAACTGACGCGGGTGCAGAAGGAGCGTGTCGACCGGTTGTGGGGAACTTTGATTGTGCAGAAGAAGTACGCGTGGCCGGGGGATTATATGGACGTCGTGTAGTGAACCACGTATAAGGAACTACTTTTGTACGCCGGTTTGCTCGATTTCCTGGGTTAAAGCGTCCGAATGCTCTGCTTCAAGAGGCTCGGTTGTCGATGTGAGATCCTTGCCGGTCACCTTCTGAAACCAGCGGTGAATCTTTTGTGCGAAGATCAGCCATGTGCCCCACAGTAACGCCAGGATAGGCGTGATGATCTGGAACAGCATGCCGCCGCTCGGATCTCCATAGGCATGCGCCGGCATGGGAGAAGCCACAATTAAGATCAAAAAAATAAACAGGGAAAAGGAAAACCCAGATTTCTTAGCCACCCCACTTTTATACCACGATTTTTCCCAGTTTTGGGCACTGATGTAGGCCAACTCCACGATCACTCGCACAGTTCGCGGAGTTCGCCTGTATTGACGTCATAGATAAATCCTCTCACCGGAATATGTTTCGGAATCCAGGGATGCGATTTCACTCTTTTTACCTGCTCTCGCAGGTTCGCCTCAAGGTCATCAAAAGCGTAGAAACGCGCAGGCTCGCTGGCGACTGCATTCGTTTTGCCGGCCAGGTGCGATCTTAGTTCGTCTTCCTTCACTTTCATCATGCCGCAATCGGTGTGGTTGATGATCATGAACTCCTGCGTGTGGAGCAGGTGATTGGAGATGATCAACGAGCGGAGGGCGTCGTCGGTGGCAATGCCGCCAGCGTTGCGGATGATGTGCGCGTCACCGGGCTCGAGGCCGAGGCATCGATCGAGAGGAATGCGGCAGTCCATGCAGGCGAGCACGGCCAGGCGGCGACGCGGCTTTGCCGCGAGGTCTCCAAGGTTGAAGGTTTTCACGAATTCCTGATTGGCTTGCAGCAGTTCGTCTGCGACTGACAAGTGAGTCCCTCTTCTTATTCGGTTGACTGGAGAGCGCTTATCGCTTCTCGCTTAGCGCTTATCGATTATCCGTCTCCAGCGAGACGCTGGTTGCGCATCCAGTGTAACCGCTACAATCGCCCCGTGAACCTTGACGATACGATTGTCGCCATCGCCACGCCTCCGGGGCGCGGTGGAATTGGTATTGTGCGGATTGCGGGCGAACGAGCGAGGGAGATCGCCGCGCTCATGTTACGGCTGAAGAACCAGATGGAGCCGGGGCGGGCAGTTTTCGGGGAGCTTATCGCTCCAAGCGACAGCGCCAACCATCGTCCGGCTGAACAACCGGGGGCGGCTGAACTATCAGGGAATCAAGAACGCATCGATGAGGTCGTGGTCACATTCTTTGCCAAGCCACATTCGTATACAACCGATGACATCGTTGAGATTTCCGCCCATGGATCACCGGTCGTATTGCGCTACGTGGTCGAGAGGTGCGTCGCCGCCGGAGCTCGCCTCGCCGAGCCGGGCGAGTTCACCATGCGCGCCTTTCTGAACGGCCGCATCGATCTCACGCAAGCGGAAGCGGTCCGGGATCTGATTGACTCGCAGACTCTCTTTCAAGCCAAAATCGCCGCTCAGCAGCTTGCAGGCGCGCTGTCGAAGCGGTTGCAGCCGGTCAAACAGAAGCTCGTAGAGTTGATTGCGCTGCTTGAGGCGGGCATTGATTTTGCCGAAGATGACGTTTCCGTACTCTCCGATAAGATCATTCTCGAACGCATCGCAGGCATCCGAACGCAACTGGAACAACTTGCCGCAAGTTATGCCTACGGCAAAATCGTCCATCAGGGACTGACCCTGGCCATTGTCGGACGCCCGAACGTCGGCAAATCGAGTTTGTTCAACTGCCTGGTGGAGCGCGAACGCGCCATCGTCACGGCGACACCGGGAACGACTCGTGATCTGGTCAGCGAAACCGTCGCCATCGGCGGCATTCCTATTCAACTTGTCGATACCGCGGGGATTCGCCAAGCGCTCGACGAAGCCGAGTCGATTGGCATTCGCAAGTCGATGGAAGCTTTGGCAGACGCCGAGTTGGTCCTGGTGGTGATGGATGCATCGCAGCCGGCAGCGGCCGAAGATGATGAACTGCTGCGGCAAACAGAAAATCGGTCCGCTATTGTGGTTGGGAATAAATGCGACCTGCTCCCGCACGCGAAGGAGAACATGCGCGCGCTAATCTACACCTCGGCCTTGACAGGGCTGGGCATCGCCGAACTGCGAGCGGAGATTCTGCGTCGCATCGGCGGCGAGTCCGGCGCACAGGCCGAAACTGGATTTATCACCACCGTTCGTCACCAAAGCTTAGTGCGCGATTCCCTTTCGGGGCTGGCCGGGGCCACCGGCGCGGTCGAGAACAAGGTTCCCCACGAAATGCTGCTGCTCGATCTCTACAACGCTCTCCGTCCGCTCGATGCCATTACCGGGGCAACTACCAGCGACGATATTCTTAATCTGATTTTCAGCACCTTCTGTATCGGAAAATAATTGCCTAGAGTTCGATCCCATACCCGCCGGGTTATAGCCCGCGACCGCGCGGAGACTTGTTGTCCCGGATCGAATCTTTTTCGCCGAGACTATACTGATCCACCAGAATCTCCCCCACGGAAACGTGAATGGTCGACAGTTGGTAGAATGGCAAAGTTTTAAACTTCATACTTTATACTTTGGCGTTAGAGGATTTGAGTCAATTATGCAAAAGTCGCTGCGGCTAGTGTTGCTGATTGTTTGCTGTGCGGGAGGATGTTTTTCGCAAAGTCTCTCTGATCCATTTGGCCAAAGTACGAACTCTCAGGGCGGGATAACGGACTGCTCCGACCCGACCATGGCGGATAGCCCCCAGTGCACCGGCGTCTCGAATCAAGGGAATTCCGGTGGCTACAATGGCGGATATGGGAATGGCGGATACGGTGGAGCTCGCGGCGGCTCTTCCGTCGGTGTGCGACCCCCAATCTTAAGCAATGGAGGCTTCAGCCCAGACCAGTACACCCCCGCGACGCCACCGCTGAATCCGTCTCAGCTACGGCGCCTGCAGGTCCCACCGCACGCGGAAACTGAATTCGAGCAGATGGTGGCTGACACAGTTGGCCGTCCTTTGCCTTTATTCGGCGAGTCTTTGTTCATCCAGCCGCCAAGCACTTTTGCTCCGATAGATTGGATGCAGGTTCCCAACGACTACATCATCGGCCCCGGTGACCAGCTGCAAATAGCGATTTGGGGACAAATTGACGCGAATTTGCGAGTTGTTGTAGATCGTTCGGGTCAGATCTATATCCCCCACGTCGGGGAAATTTCGGTTGCAGGCATTCATTATGGCGACCTGGAAGAGCACCTGAAACAGGAAGTCGCAAAAATATTCAAGAACTTCAGCCTGACGGCAAACATCGGACGGCTTCGTTCCATTCAGGTTATGGTTGTAGGGGATGCGCGTTATCCGGGAACTTATACAATTGGCGCGCTGAGCACGCTGGTAAACGCGATTTTTGCCTCCGGGGGACCGGCCCCACAAGGCTCACTACGTCACATTCTAGTGCGTCGCGATGGCTCAACCATCACGGATTTCGATTTTTATGATCTGCTGATTAAGGGGGACAAGTCGAAGGATGTGCGGCTCCAGCCTGGAGATGTAATTTACATCCCTCATGTCGGTCCTCTGGTCGCCATCTCAGGATCGGTAAATACGCCGGCGATTTATGAGATGAAGGATGGGGAGACGCTTAACGATCTTATTCAAATCGCGAGCAACCTGAGTACAGTTGCCGACACCAGCAAAATCACCATTGACCGCCTGGTCGATCACACTGCCCGTCAAACTTTGGAGTTTCCTTACGACGCGCAATCGCGCGCCCTGCCGCTCAAGGACGGCGATATCGTTCGCGTCTATTCCATCGTCCCGCGCTTCGAAGATACCGTAACCTTGCGTGGCAATGTGGCTAATCCCGGCCGCTATCCGTGGAAGCCCGGCATGCGGGTCAGCGCCCTTATCCCGGATCCACAGGCCTTGCTGACTCGCCGCTACTGGCGCGACCGCGCTGCCATCGTGAAAGGGACCGCCACTGAGTACCCGATTCGGCCCCAGCCAGCACAAAATAACCCGGCGCAAGCCGGGGCGAAGGCTACCGGTAACGCCACCAGCGCCACCCAGCCAACGACCACCGGCACAACGCAAAATGGCGCCACATCCAGTGGAAGCAGCGACTCGACGCAAGGCAGTGTTCCGTCTGGAGATTTGTCGGGCGGTGGTGGGGGCTTTTCGGATCTGGCGGAGGCATCGACCCAAAATTCGCAGAATTCCGCCTCCAATACCTCGCCAAATCAAACCGACCAAAGCGCTTCCGGCAATATGCAGGCGCAAACCCTGGGAAATACGACTAATCCGAACACAGTTCGTGATCTCACAGCGGACGTGCGCCGCTATGCTCCGGACATCGATTGGGACTACGCCATCATTCAGCGCGTGAATCCGCTCGATTTATCTTCCAAACTTATTTGGATAAGTCCGAAGAAGATCATCCTGGAACACGATTCCGCGAGCGACCTCGAGTTGCAGGCAGGCGACATCGTAACCATCTTCTCCCAGCGAGACGTCAACGTGCCTCAAGCGGAACGCTCTCAATATGTGATCATTGAAGGAGAAGTTGAGCGCCCCGGCGTCTATAAACTGGATGTCAACGAGACCTTGCGATCGATCCTGGAACGGGCGGGCGGGCTGACTCCCGATGCTTATATTTACGGCACACGGTTAACGCGTGAATCGGCGCGAATCGACCAGCAGAAGAGCCTGGAACAATTGGCCAGCACGATGGAGGTGCAGATACGGCAATCGGCGGTGGCCGCGGCGGCCTCCGCTCAACCCGGCGACGTGGGGCAGTTAATAGCGGCGCAGGAAGCGATCATCACGCAGCTTCGCAATACACCCGCCAGCGGGCGCGTTTCTCTTCCTATTAGGCCCAAGGACAAAACCATCAATGACTTTCCCAACATGTTGCTGGAAGACAACGACCGGCTCTCGATACCGCACACTCCTTCGACGGTTTCTGTGGTCGGAGATGTTTACAACCCGGGGTCATTTATCTTTGAGCCGCGGAACGATGCCAAAGCCTATCTTGAGGTCGCGGGCAAGGGGAAACCCCAGTCCGACATGCATCACGCGTTTGTGCTGCGCGCGAATGGGGAGGTGGTCGCCGCGAACAATGTGAACGGTCTCTTCACGGGGGGGAAATTCTATCGCGTCCGTCTGTACCCCGGCGATCAGATCGTAGTCCCCTACAAGCTGCCGACTGGGGCGTTTATCCGCGGCCTGCGCGATTGGACGCAGATTTCGTCCCAGTTGGCTCTGACTGCCGCGGCGTTAGCCGTATTGCAGTAAGTATGGAATGATTCTGCGGCGTATCGAGATGCCGAACTCCGTAGGTCGCCTGGTAGTGTCCTAAACGCAATGTTAGGTCACTACCGGCCGCTTCGCAGCAGGGAGCGTATTACGGCGTGTATGCTAGACTTTTGATTCGGTAAGATTCCGACAAATGTCACGCATCGCCCTTATTACAGGAATCACTGGTCAAGATGGTTCCTATCTGGCAGAGTTTTTGCTTAAGAAGAATTATCGTGTTTTCGGTGTGATTCGCCGGAGCAGTACGATCAATTTTGAACGCATTCAGCACCTCCAGGGTGAAGTTGAACTCATTCCTGGCGACCTTCTTGATCAAAGCTCGCTCATTACCGCATTGCAGAAAGCGGAACCGGATGAGGTTTACAACCTCGCTGCCCAGTCGTTTGTGCCGACATCCTGGAGCCAGCCGGTCTTAACCGGAGAGTTTACGGCGCTTGGAGTCACGCGGATGCTGGAAGCGATCCGAGTGGTAAACCCGAAGATTCGTTTCTATCAGGCATCCTCGAGCGAAATGTTCGGGATGGTGGAAGAATCGCCACAGAACGAAGCGACGCGGTTTTATCCCCGTAGTCCTTACGGGGTTGCCAAATTGTATGGTCACTGGATTACAGTCAACGCACGGGAAAGTTACGGCCTATACACGTGTTCCGGCATATTGTTCAATCACGAATCGCCGCGCCGAGGCATTGAGTTCGTCAGCCGCCGTATCAGTTATGCCGTAGCCCGCATCAAGCACGGCCTTCAGCACAAGCTGAAGTTGGGGAATGTTGAAGCGGAGCGGGACTGGGGCTATGCCGGTGACTACGTTCGAGCCATGTGGCTTATGCTCCAGCAGGAAAAGCCCGATGACTATGTCATCGCCACCGGGAAAACCCATAGCGTCAGACATTTTCTGGAGATCGCATTTGCCCACGCAGGTTTGGACTACCGGGACTATATCGAAATCGATCCGGAGCAGCTGAGGCCGGCCGACGTGCAGCACCTGCGCGGGGACTGCGCAAAGGCTCGCCGTATATTAGGGTGGTATCCAGAAGTGAGTTTCGAGAAATTAGTCGAGATGATGGTCGAGAGCGATCTTCAACTAGTTTCAAAAGATATCTCAAAGGCAATATCTCTGGCAGGCTGAATACTCAAGGTTTTCGGGGCGGGCATCCACGCAACAAGTGCGGCGCATTCTCATCACTGGCGGAACGGGTTTTGTTGGCTCCCACCTCATTCGTTTTCTGAAATCTTCCAGAGTGAAGCTAATCGTGGTTTCTTCCGGAGGGATCACGATTCGAGAGCCCGAAGTGGATTACTATGAAGCGGACATCCGTAACCCGGATGATGTTGGGGCAGTGGTTCGAGCCGCGAATCCGAGCCAAATCTATCATCTGGCGGGCGTGTCCTCGGTTTCTGATTCCTGGAACAATCCGAAGCTTACCTTCGACGTCAACGTGGTCGGGTCGTACAACGTATTTGAAGCCGCGATGCGCTTACCGTCTCCACCAAGAATTCTGAACGTAAGCACGTCTCAGGTGTATGCGCGCAGCGACAATGCTTTGGCGGAAAGTAATCCCGTAAGTCCCGACAATCCCTATGCGGCCAGTAAAGCGATGGCGGAACTGCTGAGCGTGCAATATGCAAACTCTGCAGGCGGGGGAATCATTACCGTTCGTGCATTCAACCACACCGGGCCCGGGCAATCCCCAAGTTTTGTTTTGCCATCTTTCGCGTTGCAACTGGCCGAGATGGAAGCAGGTTTCATTCCTCCAGTACTGAAGGTGGGAAACATCGAAGTTAAGCGCGATTTCACGGACGTTCGCGACGTGGTCGTCGCCTATTGCGAACTGCTTGATAAGGGTAAGATCGGGGAAACCTACAACGTTTGCTCTGGCCGCGCAGTTCTGTTGTCGGATCTTTTGAGGGAGCTGCAAGACAATTGCAGCGTAGATATCAAGATAGAGGTCGACCCGGCTCGCATCCGACCGAACGAAGCCTCCCAGGTGGTCGGGAACCCCGGGAAGATTCAGAGCTTGACTGGATGGAGGCCGCGAGTTCCGCTGGAGGACACTCTTAAGGAGTTGCTCGCTTATTGGCGAGCGCGGAAACAGCACGAGGCGCAAGAGGACGAGACGGCACTAACCAAAAGAACACCATGATCTATGCCGATCAGCGATGGTTTGGAGATCACGGCATCGGTCGTTTTGCCCGGCAAGTCCTTGCAAGGCTCGATTACCGCCCGCTTCCGCTCACTTCGCATCCTGCCGCGGCGCTGGATACGTGGCGGCTTACGCGCGCGCTTAGCAAGCTGACTCGCGACGACCTTTTCTTTTCGCCTGGCTACAATACTCCGTTCTTCTGTCCGTCACCTTTCATGTTTGCAATCCACGACCTCAGTCACATTCACTGTCCAGAGAATAGCAGCCCTCTTATTCGACTGTATTATGCAACGGTCATGAAGCGCGCCTGTCATCGTGCCGCGGGTATCCTTACAATCTCGGAATTTACACGCAGGCAGATCGTAGAGTGGTCCGGAGTGTCCCCGCAAAAGGTCTTCAATGTCAGCTGCGGGGTTGACCCGACTTATCATCCGGAAGGTGATACATATGGCTTGCCATTTCCTTACCTACTCTGCGTCAGCAATCGCAAGCGCCATAAGAACGAGTTCCGGTTAGTGGAAGCTTTCGCCCGTGCCGGCCTGGCAACGGAGATTTGTCTTGTGTTCACCGGCCAGAAGACGGCTAGCCTTGCGCGCTGCATCGAACGGCATGGCGTGACCGGACGGGTGCACTTCGCTGGCGTGGTTCCGGAAGCTAAGTTGCCATCCCTTTACCGAGGCGCCGAGGCACTGGTGTTTCCTTCCCTTTACGAGGGTTTTGGGCTGCCACCGCTGGAATCGATGGCTTGCGGCACACCGGTCGTGACGGCCAACATCACTGCCTTGCCTGAGGTCACCGGAGATGCTGCCCTGCTGGTGGATCCGACCTCAGTAGAACAGATCGCCGCCGCAATAGGCCAGATTGTAAACGATGCTTCTCTGCGTCAGCAGCTTCGAGAAAAGGGCTTGAAACGGGCCGCTCAATTTCCATGGGCGCGCACGGTCGGCAGAGTGCACCAGATCCTCGCTGGAAATGTGACTCGAGCGGGGGTGAATAGTCCTTGTGATTCGACTTCTGTAGCCTAAGCTTTCTTTTGCCTCCTCAACTTACTTTGCCCAACACTGGTAGTTTATCCAGTACGCAGTTCCGGGCGACAGCGCCGTCGGGGTCGTACCGTTGGTCCAGGTAAACAGATCGCTCAACGGGGAAGAGGTTTTATCCTTCATCATGACCCATCCATTCCAGGCGCCCGCGCCACCGTCGCTGGCCTGATACTGACAAACCGGCTTGTTGGTTCCGAATGGCGACGAATTAAAAGATAGAGTAATCGTGCCAGTTCCAGATGGCGAGCCAGTACCAGTCCTGGCGATGATGGTTCCGGCGGCATTTGTGGATCCGCTATCCAGGGAACAAACCGGGGATTTTCCGCCGCCGCTGGTGAAGGAGCAGGTGGGCGCTGCGCCTGCCGTCTTGATGCTGCCGACAATCGCCTGCCCAACCGTCAGGTTCCCGGCGCCGTCAGATGTCAGGCCGACGAGGCGAACCGATGTTGTGCCAAGGGGCGTTGCCGGGAACAACATCGGGCCACCACCCCCGTCCGTGTTCCCAGTAGAGCCGAACCAACTCGCAGTCACGTTCTGGGAAACTCCGTTTCTATTTCTGATCGTCACCTGAATCTGCGGAACCTTAGAAGATCCACTGGTCAACTTGATCGTAGGATTGGTGAACACAGACTGGCCCTGATAGGCATAGTCGACCGGCACGTTGAGCGAGCAGACGACGCTTTCGTGCTCAGAGCACGCGACATCCATAATCATGGTCGCGGATCGATCATTCTTGGCGCCCCAAGTCAGGATCAGTCTCCCCCCAAGGTCGCCCGACTGCGGCTGGGCGACGACAATCACTCCGTCTGAATTGATGGAGCGGTATCCGGTTTCCATCATGGGTCGCTGATAAGGAGATAGCGCGCTGGAAACGGCAGGATAGTCAAAGGCTACCCAAGGCTCCACAACATAGAAACCGCCCGGATCGACCAAGGGAACTGCGAGTCCGCCTGCACCAGGCCCGTACCAGACCTGGGCGTTGCCCTGGACGTTGACATGGCCTTTCGAGGTAACGTGAATTGCATCGGGGGAAGACCCCAGGTTGGTCTCCGCAAACATGTTCAAAGTGCTTTCAAAGAGATCGCCTCTTACCGTTAGCATCGACGCAGGTCCACGATCCATGTTCCCTTTGAGGCTGATATTGGAGTGATACAGCTGCGCCGAGGTATCCACCAGGGTTCCAATTTGATTGGACTCGACGTTGAACCATACATCGAAGTCGCTGTAGCCGAAGCTAAAGGTTCCACCGTTCACCCTGAATACCAGGCCGTTGGTGTTGCCGGGAATTCCGCCCTCACTGGTGTACCCAAGATGAACGTTGTGCATATAAGTACGTTCGGTCCAAGCTCTTGCTCTCCCAATTCGCGCGTTCTCCAGGAGTATGCCGGTTGATCCCTTTCCGGTGCACCCGGAGACCGTGACATCCTCCCACGTCGAGCCTTGCAGAGAGCCGGAATGGACGCAGTTCTTCGCAGCCGAGGTGCCGACAATGGACAGTCCTCGCAGTGCTCCTGCCTTTTGGACGGTAAACGGCTTCATCTGCCAGAGAATCCCATCCCCCGATCCCCGGTAATGCAAAACTGTGGAAAGACTTCCTGCGCCGACCAGAGACTGCGAGGGTGTGGACATGCTAATCGTCGTGTCATAGGAGTAATTTCCCGGCGGGATGGCAACAGTGCAGTTGAGGCCACAAGCGGTAAAGGCGGCGTTGATCCAGGCTCCCAAGTCGGAACCAGAGCACCAAGACGGCGCATTCGAAGCTCCACAGCTAACGGGATTCAGCAATCCCGTTCCGATCTGGCCTGTCAATACAGCCTGGCTTGCGCGGTCGTGAACGGTCAGTTTTGAATCGATCAGAGGTGTGAGAAGGAACAGTACAAGCGCGAGACATGCCGCTCTTTGCATGGACATAGCCTTTCCCTTTCGGCGCAATACGCTCAGAAATGCTCCGGGGTGTTAGGTCTCTTTGAGAGATCCGACCAGTTCAGAGAGCGGCCGTTTTCGCAGGCGATTATCCCGTCTTGCTATCCCCTGATGGAGCCGTTTGAGTGGCCGATCCCCGCCGCAGAGAACCGCAAGGGCAAATACAGCACCGACTTCCATGAAGACAATGTTGAAAATGCCTGCGCAGGCAAAGCTTGCGCAGAAGCTGGCCGCGGCAATGACGAATGGCCGTCCGGTGGCCACGGCCTCGCGCCGCAGGTAAAGCCACATCTTGACCAATAGAACACCGAAGAGTACTAACCCGACGATGCCAATGTGCAAAACCAAGGCTAGCGGAGAGCTATCAATGAGCATGGGATAGTCTGAACTGAGCTTCTCATTCTGAACGATGCCGAGTCCGAACAGTTTATCCGTAGTGCTCGACTGCACAATAAGCTCAGAATAAAAACCCCACTGGCCAATTCGCTGAATGAGAGATCCCGTATCCTGCAAGTTGCCGGAGGCAGCGGTGAAGGTGCTTAATCCGACAACTATTGTCGTGACCCCCAGGAAAAAAAAGATTGGGGGGTACCAAAGCCCCCGCTTCGGCTTCTTGCCGAAAGTGAGGACCCATGCGTAGCCGCAAGAGCAGGCAAATACCAAATAGGAAAGTCTGGTCAGCGTGCAGAAGCAGGCAAGCGCGGAGGCAACGAACAACAATGCTCCTCTTTTGGGCATCGTTCGACACAGGGCCACTCCGAGCGCACCGGCTAGCGAGCAGAACAAGCCGAAATTCATCGATGAGGTGAATAAACTGAAAGCTCTGACCTGCTCAAAGAAGTCCCAACTGTTTATCGCAAAAGATCCATCCGCGCTCTCGGTGAACAGCAGAGGTTTCACAGTAAGATATTGAGCCCATCCAATGACTGCACAGATTACGAAAAGAAACACCGTGAGCCGTATAATCGCGCGTTCGGAAACCCCGCCACGAAACGCTATCAAGAAGGGGCCAATTAGAAGTAATGCGTAATATGCGTTGTACGATTGCAATACATCTACAAGGGTCATGTCATGCGCGGACAAAAGATGTCGCATGTCGAGAAGTAGATAAGCGACACATACCAACCAGGCAATCACTGGGAGCCCTGCGAACCGAACCTTGGGGTACAGAAGGAAGCCAAATGCTGCCAGCAGCACGACTGCAACTTTGAGGACAACATTCCCTACCAGGACCTTTCCGCCCATCAAATACATTTGCAACTGAATGGTCGCGGCATCCACAATCAAAAGGAAAATAAACACGACCAGTAGAAATGCCATAAGCCGACGGGCGGGAAGATTCGCGACACCTTTCATTGGCCCACTTCGCGCGTGTGACTTTCGGAACGCGCGTCTCCTATCCATCGAAACCGAGGTCGTCCAGTAGATGCTCCAACCCCCCGGCGATAATCTAAAATCCCCAACCATACGCTCCAGCAACGCGCAAACTGAAACCGCAGCGCTCGCCGGCCGAAACGGATAGCCAGAAAAAGGAATGAAGCTAAGCGAGGAGCGGGGGAATGAAGCTGCAGAATCCGTAAGCCCGAAGCAGTGTGGTAACGGTCGAGAGCAATCCTGTTTCCCCCGGTGCTTCCACTCACTCTATGCAGGACGCGGGAATCGGGGGCGACAGCGAGCCGCCATCCCTTTTTGCGCAGGCGCAGGCAAAATTCGGTATCCTCCCAGTAAAGAAAAAAACCCTCATCCAACAAAGCAGCATCTTCGAAGGCCGTACGTGCGACAAGCATGCTGGTTCCATTGAGCGAATGAAACCAGTCATCTCCGTGAGGCTCTGTGCTTAAACGCACGTATCCAATCCATAGATTCACGAGCGCGCCACCCCAGGCCTGTACCACGGAGGGCGCATGGGCGTAATAGCAAATCGAGGCGACGGCGCCAATTTTGCTATCCGTTAAAGCCTTTGCGACAAGTGCAGAGAGTGCATCGGGAGCCGGTTTGGTGTCGTTATTCAGCAGCCATATATACTGGGCGCCATGAGCGAGAGCGTAGCGGATTCCAACATTATTACCACCCGCAAAGCCTAAATTTTCCCCGGCTTCGAGCAGCAGAACGCCGGGATGAGCGGCTCGTATTTTCACAACCGAATCGTTGGTGGATCCGTTGTCTACAACGATCGGAGTCATGTGCAGGTAGGTGCAGTCTCTTAGGGCTGCGAGGCAGGCGATCGTATCCTGCCAACCATTCCAATTTAAAACGATGCATGTGACGCTGGGATTCAAAATCAATTACACTCGCTTCCCAAATCTCGTCTGCCCATCTTGCCGGACAGGCCATCCCAAACCCCCAGGAGGAAGTTTCGAAACTTGCGCGCGCGGTCTTGCTCGCCGACGAAACACTTGATCGTCTCCCGCAGAGAATCGCTGACAAATTGCAAAATCCAGCGAGGAAAAATCCGAAAATACTTGCGATAGAGAGCAACTCGATTGCGCGACATATAGTATCGCCTTACGGCACTGTGATGAGTAGGCCGGAAATGGAATCCCAGAAAGTTCACGCTCTTATTTGCATGACCGGCGGAATGGACGAGCACAGCCTCCCTGGAGTCGGCAATCAGATAACCCGCAGCCCGGATGCGGAAGCAGTATTCAAAATCCACACAATCAATGAAATACTCGGTCGCAAAATCTCCAATTTTTTCGAAGATCCATAACGGCATCAAGGCTCCTGACGTCAGGGAAAGCACGGGACCCCCATCGCTGGCTCGCCGCACCACCGGCTCAGTCCCCGTTTCCGGATCGAGGTATTTGGGGTGAATTGAACCGATCCGCTCGCGGCCGGGGTGGGATTCCCAACTAGCAAACATCCGATCAATAAAACCTTCTGTGATCCTGCTATCCTGGTCGAAAAAAATTACCCACGGATAGCCGTTGTTTCTAGCCCAAAGCAGGCCTTGGTTCAAAGCCCCGGCAACACCCAGATTGTCCCCATTCTCGATCAGTTGAAAGCCGAGAGTCTGGCTCTTCAGCCTCAGCGGCTGCAGTTCATCAGAACTTGAGCCGTTATCCACTACTACCAGTCCCTGCACCTGAGGCAGAACCACAGAAACATTTTCCAGCATCTTCGCAGTCGGATGATAGGTGACAATGACGGCGCAAACAGGTTTCGCTGTCACCCACTGCCTCCTGCAATTCCGGCTCTCGCGGCGATTGGCGCACCAAAAGAAAAATACTAGCAGAAGATCACTGCAGACCATCTTCAGTTTGAAGGATGATGAGCAAAATACAAGAAATCCGGCACAGGGCTCTGGATTCCGAAGATCGAGCACCATGTAGAATGCGCTGGGACGGCCAAAAGGAGCGGCTTCGCCAGGGAGATAGAAATTGAGTCTTAGCATTTCGGTGGCGATGTGCACGTTTAACGGGCAGCGCTTTCTCCGCGCGCAACTCGATAGTATCGCCGCACAAGACAGACTTCCGGATGAATTGGTGGTCTGCGACGATGGTTCTTCGGATGGTTCCATTGAAATTATACGAGCCTTTGCCCAGAGCGCGCCCTTTCCGACCCGGCTTGTAGTCAATCAAAAGAATCTCGGATCGACCAGGAACTTCGAGCAGGCTATTTCGTTGTGCCGGAGTGCAATCGTCGCGTTAGCCGATCAGGATGACGTGTGGTATCGACACAAACTGGCGAGGATCGAAAAGGCATTTCTGCAGTCGAATGCAACCGTCGCCGCATTCAGCGACGCCGATCTGATTGATCATGATTCACGCATGTTGGGATTGCGCCTTTGGTCTACCTTTTCCTTTGATCGTTCGAAACAGCGGCAGTTCGCGAACGGTCGCGCCCTGAACGTTCTAGTCAGGCATCCCGTCGTGACTGGCGCTACCATGGCATTCCGCAGGGCTCTTTTGGATCTGGTATCTCCAATTCCCCCAGATGACCTTCACGACCGGTGGATCTCCTTTCTGCTGGCGGCGCATGGCCCGTTTGAGTTAATTCAGGATCCGCTCATGGGATATCGCCGGCATCCGGGGCAACAGGCGGGCCTGCCGCCGCTGACCCCTGAGGCAAGAATGGCGCACGCAAGAAGCAGAGGCGGAGGCACGTATCTTGAAGAAATAAAGCAATTTCGAGAACTTCAGGAGAGACTTGAAAGCCGCCGGCCGAACTTTCACTATGCCGATGGCGCGCTGAAAGAGATCGATGGCAAACTCTCTCATCTTGAGCATCGGGCGCGATTGCCGCGCACGAACCTTGCCCGAATCCCGGGAGTCCTCCGGGAAATTTTTAATCTTCATTACTGGCGCTATTCGGGCGGGTGGATCAGTGTCGGGAAGGACTTGCTGCTTCGCTAAGACGGGGCCGAGCTATTTGGCTGATGCAACCCCCATCCTCAGAAGGGGGCGAGGTTCACCCGAACACGGTTGAACGACCTGAGGTTGATATTCAGCGGCGCCGTCAGCCCCGTAAAAATTTTACCTCCGAGAAGGAGGGTCGAAATATAATGGCCAACGCTCCGAACTCAGGTATTTCCGTCTCGAGCTACCCCAAATGGGAGTCAGGCGAAGACAAGCAGTTCGGTTATTTTACAAAATCAACATGCGTAAAACTCTTGTGGAGCTTACGGATGATACCCAGAAACCGCGTTCTCAGGGCGAACACGATTTTGATTTTCTTGAACATGATCCTTGCCACTACCGGCTGTTCGAACTCGAAATCTCTTCCCAAAGGAGCCGTTGGCAATTATGGGAGATATAACTATTCCCCTTCCGTGATTGAAACCGGAAGTACGCGTCAGTTCTGGTGGTGTAGTTGGGGCGTCAATCCAAATGACGCTTCCCAGGAATCGGATGCGATTTATTACGAAAGCGTGAATGTAGCGACCCAAGAAACCTTCGGGCCCGTAGTGGCATTGGCCGAGACTCCCGGCTCGTGGGATTCCACTTTCACATGCAATCCAAAGGTGATTGGCGGGGTTTTTGAGAACCCTCTTGGCGACGGGGAAACTTATAGCTATGCCATGTATTACGTAGGAATTTCAGCGACTGCGGGGGGCAATAACAGTATCGGTGTAGCCTTTTCGAAAGATGGCCAGAGCTGGAAGAAGTACCCGCAGCCGGTTATTCGCTCAACCTCCGAGTCTGGCTTTGGGGCTGGCCAACCGGCTGCCTACAATGCAGATGGTAAAGCAGCGATCAGCGTTTTCTACGAGGATAGCAATCCCACCCAGCATCACGTAGCCGCGGTCTCAAGCGACGGGGTGCACTTCTCGGCGGAAGGGACGCTGACGGTCACGGGGTTGGATGCTGACGATCCGCAAGCCAGCTGGGGGGACATGGCTTATGATCCAGTCGCGATGGAGTGGTATGCAGTTTTCAACCTCCCCTGTAGGCCGCCGGCAACTACGGGAGGAGTGGTAGAGCGCGGACAATACGGAGTGGAACTTTACAAAATCCCGCGGGGCAGTCTGTTCACGGGAGCTTCGCCCTGGCAACAGCTCGCTACATTCGACACCAACGCGACCAGCTTCGAATCGAATTTCATTGCTGGTTTTGTGCGCGATTCTTACGGCAATATCAATGTAGCGGCCTATCCCACAATCCAGATGTATACCTCCATCTCTTATCCGCCACCGGACTGGGAAGCGACTCCGGCTGCGGCGGGCACCTCAGCAACAAATGGAAGTTGGATTCTCATGCCTATGCAGTGGGTTCCGAGTTCCGCCGCAACGGTTCCCTTCAATCGGTATTTCAACGGCGAAGTGCATGAGGTCACGTCGGGTTGGATTGACCCGTACGCCGGGTTTCGGTTGCAGGAGGTGCTTGGACATGTATATGCGAAGCCATCGGATGGAGCGACTGTACCGTTCTATGGCTGCAAAGCAGGACAGGAAGACTACTTTGTATCTCTCGATGCAGGTTGCGAAGGCCAGAGGATTCTAGGCAAGCAAGGTTACGGCTACTCGGGGCCGGTTTCCGGACTCAACCTGGTAGCCCTCTACCGCTGCAGCACGGAGCAGGATCATTTTGTCAGCAAAGATCCGAAATGCGAAGGCCAGAAGACGAACTACTTGCTGGGCTATGTTGTTCCCTGAGCCGCAGGTTCTCCGATGGTTTCATTCCCCTGACGATTGATTGAACCGATTGCACGGTTTTGCGAAACGATCGCAGCTCTATCACAGGTTTTCTCTTTTCCCCATTCTTCCGGAAAGGCCATCCCAGGTCCCCAGCAGGAAGTTAAAAAACTTGCGGGCGCGATTCTCCTCCGCAAGCAAGCACACGAACGTTTCGTGCAGGTGCCGATAAACAATATTCAAAATCCATTTCGGAAAGGAAAAAAAATACTTCCGGCACAGGGCCGTAGAATTGCGGGAAATATAATAGCGCCGGATGGCGCTGTGACGACTGAGATGGAAAGTTCTGCCTAAGATGGTGGCGCTGGCGGGGCTTCCGGGCGAGTGCAGCAGTTTAGCGTTTCTCGAATCGGCGATACGATAACCCGCCGCCCGGATGCGAAAACAGTATTCCCAATCCACCGCATCAATGAAGTATTCAGAGGCGAACCAGCCAATCTTGTCAAAGATCCAGGCAGGCATTAGCGATCCCGCGGTCATGGGTAACACGGGGCTGCCATCACTGGCGCGCGGAACCGCTGCCTCGATGCCAGTCTCAGGATCTACATACCTGGGGTGGATCGAACCAACTCGTTCGCGCTCGGGATGGGATTCCCAGGTCGCGAACATGTGCTCGATCAAGCCGTCCGTAATTCCACTGTCCTGATCGAAGAGTATCACCCAGGGATAGCCCTGGCTGTGAGCCCAGCCGACGCCTTGATTCAAGGCCTGGGCAACGCCCAGGTTTTCCCCATTCTCGATCAGTTGAAATCCGAGAAGCTGCTTTTGCGCGCGCAACGGGCCAAGCTCTTCGAGGCTGGAGCCGTTGTCTACTATCACCAACCCCTGCACCTGAGCGAGAACCGGGGCAATGTTTTCGAGCATCCGGGCACTCGGGTGGTATGTAACGATTACCGCACAAACAGACCGCGCAAGGCTTTTGTCAGCGATTTGTGAATACATGGTCTGACGGAAAAGGGCTACGGCTCCAGTGCTTGCCTCCGGGTTCGATAAAACGGCGATTGTCGAAGGCTCGATTCGTTTTGCTGGCGAGGATAAGGATGTGACAGGGTTCAAAGCTATCCACACGAAGGATCTTGAAACCTGCCTTATTGACCACTGCCAGGGCCGCCATGGTGTCGAACACATGATGGTGCATGGCTCGAGCACTATAATTTTGCAGGCAGCGCTCCCGAAACTGCTCCTTTGTTCCAGCCCCTTCATCTTTAGACAGGTCGTGGAGTTCCAATATTTCAGGAAGGTGCGTCAGATCTCTTTCGTCTACTGCGTTTTCGTAATCCTCGGTCATGTGTGCCACCGGAGTGGCAGAGCGACGCCAGTCGAAGGTGGCATCTTTATGCGGCAGAATTAACAGGAGCAGGGCATCATCTTTCAGAACCCGTTTCCATTCTGCGAGGGCTCGAAGAGGATTGGCAACGTGCTCCAGGCAATGAGAAGCCAGAACGCAATCGTAGTGACGGTCTTTGATCGGTGACAGATCGGTGGCGTCGCAGATTATCTGAGCACCCGGCTTCTTTCCGGAATGAAAAAGGAAGGTATTGCCCTCCTGCACATCTCCGGCCCAAATTGTGCTGGAAGAGTAGAGACAGTTGTCCAAGGATGCCAGAACATCGTAAAGCGGGAGTTGCCCATCGTCGGCAAGAATTGCACTGGGTCCTCCGATTTCGAGACCACGTTTAGATCGCAGTCGACGACGGTAGGCCCCCGCGAAACCCAAAATTCGGAGACGCCGACGAACAATGACCATCAACCGGGGCCCCAAAATCTTTCGGGCGGCGACCCGAACTGCTTTACCAATCTGCATAGCAATCGTCCGGTTCGGCTCTAATTTAGATTCGGCTTCAATAAAGGTATAGAAGCAAGTCTAAACAAAATCGAGTTGAGCCTAGTCGTAAAGGCTTCACTCCGAGCCGCCCGGTCGCGATAATTTATCTGAAGTTCCCGCATGCTCGATCGCCGTTTGACATGAGTGACACAGTCGGCTCTGAGCGGCAACTCCAGCCCTGATACTAACAGACACTTGGAAACAGATTGGAGCCTCTGCCGATCATGGCGTCGAGCTTCTGCCAGAAAGGCCGCCAAGGGAAAATGACAGCACGTTGTAGAATGCTGTAAAGGCGGCCGAAAACGGCGTGCCCTGATCCAGGCATGCCGACCGTAGAAATCAAACAAGACAATACAGCCTCGACTGCAGCCGCTCCCGCGCCGCGTTCGCTCGGCGCTAAGATCATGCGTAGCGTGGTCTTTGGCGGTTTGCGCTACGTTCTAGTGGCGCCGATACCGTTTCTCATGACGCCACTCATACTTCACAAGATTGGGGTCGCGGGGTATGGCACCTGGGCGGTGTTCCTTGCCATCAATGGGCTGACATCGCTGGCAGATCTGGGGCTGGTGGGAACGCTGAGCAAATTTGTCGCCGAGTATTATGCTCGACAAGATTTCGCTGCGTTAAGCAGACTGTTGGGTTCGGGGCTGGCCTTATTTTTGCTGCTGGATTTGCTGATCGGCACTGCGGTATGGGGCGCGAGTCCGCTGCTGGTGAAGAGGCTCTTTCATGGCACTACCGTGCCCAGCGCCGAATTGATCGTGCTGTTGCGCTGTTTTCTGATCGTCGTTGCCGCTAATATCCTGACCCAGGTATTCGCCTCCGCCACTACTGGCTTGCAGCGCCTCGATTTAACCCACATGGTGAGCGCGGCAAATACTATTATGAGCGCCGCCTTCGCGGCTGCGCTGCTGCTTCGGGGA